>NZ_JBXWNK010000008.1:0-267381 GCF_059610325.1 Ruegeria sp. YTSA064 | reverse complement strand
TCGACAACGCATACGGAGACCGAAACCTCATCTGCACATGCCCTCCAATGTCAGAATACGAAGAAGCCGCAGAGTAAATTCTCAAAACCCCCGCCAAAAAAGCGGGGGTTTCGCCAATCGGAAACCTGTGTTCTGATTTGAGCCTGTTTTAGATGTCGTTTTTACCCAGCGAAGCGTCTTTTCTGCTTGCTGCAGGTGCGAAGGCCCCGTACCTCTGCCCGTGGGACACCCCTCCCCAACGAGGGGCGTGTATCTGGAAGGGTAATACAGATGACAATCGAACAACCGGCGACGCGGCCGGCCAATCCGCGTTTTTCCTCGGGCCCTTGTGCCAAACCCCCCACATTTGATCTGACCAAACTGGCGGATGCTGCCTTGGGTCGTTCGCATCGTGCTGCGGTCGGCAAGGGCAAGCTGAAGGCAGCCATCGAAGGCACGCGCGAGATTTTGGGCATACCTGCTGACTACCGCATCGGTATCGTTCCTGCGTCTGACACTGGCGCGGTTGAAATGGCGTTGTGGTCTCTGCTGGGCGAACGCAAGGTCGAGATGCTAGCCTGGGAAAGCTTTGGTTCTGGTTGGGTCACTGACGTTGTAAAGCAGCTGAAGATCGATGCCGAGGTGAAGACCGCCGATTACGGTCAGATCGTTGATCTGGCATCTATCGATTTCTCCAATGATGTTGTGTTTACCTGGAACGGCACCACCTCGGGTGTGCGGGTGCCGAATGGCGACTGGATTGCCGAGGACCGTAAGGGTCTGACGATTTGTGATGCGACCTCGGCAGCGTTTGCGATGGATCTGCCTTGGGACAAGCTGGATGTGACCACTTTTAGTTGGCAGAAAGTGCTGGGTGGAGAGGCTGCGCATGGGATGCTAATCCTGTCGCCCCGCGCTGTTCAGCGGCTTGAAAATTATACCCCGGCATGGCCATTGCCGAAGATTTTCCAACTTACCAAGGCGGGCAAGCTAATCGAGGGCATTTTCACCGGAGCAACGATCAACACGCCCTCGATGCTGGCGGTCGAAGACTACTTGTTCGCTTTGGACTGGGCGCGCTCGGTTGGTGGCTTGCAAGGCCTGATCGCCCGTGCGGATTCCAATGCGGGTGCGGTGCATGCGTTCTGCGATCAAAACGACTGGATCGGCAATTTGGCCGAGGACGCAGCGACACGTTCGAACACTTCAGTTTGTCTTAAGTTCACCGACGCGCGTATTCAGGATGGTTCGGCTTTTGCCAAGGCCGTGGCCAAACGGCTCGAAGCCGAAAACATCGCACTGGATATCGGTGCCTATCGCGATGCCCCTGCGGGTTTGCGCATCTGGTGCGGTGGCACGGTCGAGACCTCGGATATCGAGGCGATGTTGCCATGGCTCGCATGGGCCTTCGAGACCGAGATCGCGTCGCAGACTGAAGCTGCCTGATGTTATTGCCGGGCCACCCAAGGCCCGGCGCTTCCATACAATTCAAGGACCAAAGATATGGCCCCCAAAGTACTCGTATCTGACAAACTCAGCGAAACCGCCGTACAGATCTTCCGTGATCGCGGCATTGATGTGGATTTCATGCCCGATCTGGGTAAGGACAAAGACAAATTGGCCGAGGTGATCGGTCAGTATGACGGCCTCGCCATCCGTTCGGCCACCAAAGTCACGCCCACCATTCTTGATAAAGCCGACAAGCTGAAGGTCATCGGCCGTGCAGGGATCGGCACCGATAATATCGACAAGGATGCGGCTTCAAAAAAAGGCGTGATCGTGATGAACACGCCGTTTGGAAACATGATCACCACCGCCGAGCACGCCATTGCGATGATGTTCGCGGTCGCACGGCAAATTCCCGAGGCCAGCACCTCGACCCATGCTGGCAAGTGGGAAAAATCCAAGTTCATGGGGATCGAACTGACCAACAAAACACTCGGCGTGATCGGCGCGGGTAATATCGGCGGCATCGTTTGCGAGCGTGCGCTGGGGCTAAAGATGAAGGTTGTCGCCTATGATCCCTATCTGGGCGAAGAGAAAGCCGCCAAGATGGGCGTTGAAAAGGTCGAGCTGGACGAGCTGCTGTCACGTGCTGACTTTATTACTCTGCACGTGCCGCTGACCGACCAGACTCGTAACATTCTGAGCCGCGAGAACCTTGCCAAAACCAAACCCGGTGTGCGCATTGTCAATTGCGCGCGCGGCGGTTTGGTCGACGAAGACGCGCTGGCGGAGGCGTTGCAGTCGGGACATGTCGCTGGGGCGGCTTTTGATGTGTTCAGCGAGGAGCCTGCCAAAGAGAACGCGCTGTTCAATCTGCCCAATGTTGTGTGCACACCTCACCTTGGCGCGGCAACGACCGAAGCGCAGGAGAACGTGGCGTTGCAGGTGGCCGAGCAGATTTCGAACTACCTGCTGACCGGCGCGGTAGAAAACGCGCTGAACATGCCAAGCGTTACGGCAGAAGAGGCCAAGGTCATGGGGCCGTGGATCAAGTTGGCCGGCCATTTGGGCAGTTTCATTGGTCAGATGACGGACGAACCGATTAAGGCGATCAACATCCTTTATGATGGCGTTGCGGCCGAGATGAACCTGGCGGCTCTGAACTGTTCGGTGGTCGCTGGGATCATGAAGAAATTCAACCCCGAAGTGAATATGGTTTCTGCTCCGGTCGTGGCCAAAGAGCGGGGGATTCAAATCTCGACCACCAATCAGGATAAGTCCGGAGCCTTTGAAGGCTATATCAAGGTGACCGTCGTGACCGGGAAACGCGAACGTTCGATCGGGGGAACCGTGTTCAGTGACGGCAAGCCGCGCTTTATTCAGATCAAAGGCATCAATATCGATGCCGAGGTTGGTGCCCACATGCTTTATACCACCAACGAGGATGTGCCGGGTATCATCGGTGCCTTGGGGCAAACTATGGGCACGCATGGTGTGAACATCGCGAACTTTACCCTTGGTCGTGCTGAGGCGGGAGGCGAAGCGATCGCGCTGTTATACGTCGACGAACCAGTTCCGGCTGAAGCGCGCGCGCAGCTGGCGGAAACCGGTCTGTTTACCCAGATCAAGCCACTGGAGTTTGAGGTGGCCTGAGTGTCGCTGTTGAATTTCTGAAACAGATTGATGCCCGGGCTTATGCAAAGCGCGGGCACCGCCTTTTCAAAGAGTCGTATTTGCGTCAGAAGTGCAGCAATCGCAGATGCCCGAGGGGAACCAGATGACCAACCCGATCTACGCAATCGGTGATTTGCACGGGCGCGTGGACGAGTTTGACCGCGCATTGTCGCTGATTGAGCACGATGGTGGTCCGGACGCCGAAATCGTATTTTTGGGTGATTACGTCGATCGAGGCCCAGATAGCAGGGGCGTCATTGACTGTTTGATCGCAGGACGTGATGCGGGCAGGCGCTGGGTCACCCTGCTAGGCAATCATGACCGGATGTTTTCGTGGTTTCTGGAGGATGTGCCACGTCACGATCCGCATATGTTGGTAGGATATCATTGGCTGCACGAGCGGTTGGGTGGTGTCGAAACACTTCAAAGTTATGACGTGTTCTTCGATCAGCAGACGCGCCTAGAGGATCTACATGCCATTGCACGGGGCGCGGTTCCTGTGGCGCATCGGATGTTTCTGCGGGGGCTCGTGGCCATGCATCAAACGCCAGAGATTGCGTTTGTTCACGCAGGCATCCGGCCCGGAATACCGCTGAGCGAACAACGGGAAAATGATCTGGTGTGGATCAGGCAGAGCTTTCACAATCACCGTGGCCCGCATCCGAAGCTTATCGTCCATGGACATACGCCTGTGGATCGGGCGACGCATTATGGTAATCGCATCAATCTGGATAGCGGTGCAGGGTATGGCCGCCCGATAGGCGTTGCGGTGTTTGAAGGTCGGGATTGCTGGTTGCTGACGGATAAAGGCCGCGTTGCGCTTTTGCCCTGACGATCAGGACTCTGTGAACAGGTCTTTGCAGCGGTCACGCAGGATGTTTTTTTGCACCTTGCCCATGGTATTGCGCGGTAGTTCGTTAAGCAGGATCAGTTGGCGGGGATGTTTAAAACGGGCCAAAGCACCCTGTATCGTATCCATGATCGCTTCGATATCAGGCGTCTGACCGGGGGTCGGAACCAGAATGCCAACCGGGGTTTCTCCAAAATCCGGGTGGGGTACGCCGATCACCGCGCTCTCCAGCACGCCGGGTTGTTCATCCAGCAGCAGCTCGATCTCTTTAGGGTAAATGTTGTACCCGCCTGAGATGATCAGGTCCTTCCCGCGTCCGACGATGTGGACATATCCATCCTCGTCGATCCGTCCCAGATCACCGGTGATGAAGAACCCATTTTCGCGCAGTTCGGCGGCGGTTTTCTCGGGCATTTGCCAATAGCCCTGAAACACGTTGGGGCCGCGTACTTCGATGATCCCGATTCCACCACTTGGCAGAGTCTCCCCCGATTCAGGGTCCGTGACCTTCAATTCGACATCTGGCAAGGGAAATCCAACGGTTCCTGCGCGGCGCTCGCCGTCGTATGGGTTTGACGTATTCATGTTGGTTTCGGTCATTCCGTAGCGTTCCAGAATGCGATGGCCGGTCCGGTCTTCGAATTGAACATGCGTGTCTGCCAGCAAAGGTGCCGATCCTGAAATGAACAGCCTCATATCCTGCGTCAGCTCCCGCGTGAACCGGTCGTCGCTTAGCAGCCGGGTGTAGAAGGTAGGCACGCCCATCATCGTTGTCGCCTGCGGCATCAGGCGCACCATGTCGTCCAGATCGAATTTCGGCAGAAAGATCATCGATCCACCCGAGGCGAGCATGACATTGGTCGCAACAAACAGCCCATGCGTGTGAAAAATCGGAAGTGCGTGGAGCAGCACGTCGCTGTTGGTAAACCGCCACTCGTTTACCAGAGTCTCCGCGTTCGATAGCAGATTGGCTTGCGTCAGCATCGCCCCTTTCGAGTGTCCCGTCGTGCCCGACGTATAGAGGAAAGCGGCCAGATCGTCCTCGGTCCGGCGGACCGGTTCAAAGGCAGGAAGCATCCCCAACGCACGCCGTGTCAGGCTGCCCGAACCGTCCGCGTTCAGCGTCTCTAACCGGGCGTTGTTCTTTTGTGCGATATCAGCAAGCCCTGCCGCATTAGCTGCATCGCAGACAACCAGAGATGCGCCGCTGTTTTCGATGAAATAGCTCAGCTCTTGCGTCGTGTAGCCCGTGTTGAGGGGTAGAAAGATCAGCCCCGCCTGGACACAGGCGGCATAAAGCGCCAGTGCTTCGGCGGACTTCTCCACCTGCACTGCGACACGGTCGCCAGGTTCCAGTTCCAGTCCGGTCAGCGCATTGGCCAAACGGGCGGCCATGTCCAGAAACGCGGCATGGGTCAGTGTCTGACCATCGGCGAGATGCAGAAACGGCGTGTCCTTGCCCGCATGAATGCCAAACAAACGATCATAAAGCGGGTTGCCCATCCCGGTTTCCTTTCCATCCGACGCTGGAATTCTGTCTCGTAAATGGCGGGGGGTAAAGCCCGGAAAATCAGAATTCGGTGGACATCCGGTAGCCCGCTGCAAAGTACATTTTGGCGAAGGTCACCGGCTGACCTTGCAGCCATGTGATGCGCTCTGCCGTAAAGACGGGCTCTCCTTCGGACACATCCAAAAACCCGGCCAATGTGGCGTCAGCGCGGCTGGCTAGAAATGTCAGCTCGACATTTGTGAACGGGACGGTTTGCACCAGCCAGTCATTCGGTCCGATACTTGAGAAATCGGCCTGTTCCACTTGCGGTACGCTGTCGATCACGATCCAGCGGTCCTCGAACTGAAAGGGTGTGTTGGTGGAAAAATGCATGCATCGCACATGCATGACTCGCTGATCCACGCGCAGGGCCAGACGAGCCGTCAGCCAATCGGGAGCGGTCTGTGTTTCCTGCGATACCAGAGCATAGCGATAGGTGCCGCCCGCAGCTTCAATCTCATCACGGACCAGAGGAATGGTGAATCGTGCCTGACGCTGCGGAGCGCTGAGAACCCGGGTGCCCGCCTTTCGACGCCTTTCCAGAAACCCTTCATCCGCCAATTCCCGCAGCGCACGGTTGACTGTGGTGCGGGTGCACGAAAATTCCACCGCAAGCTCTTGCTCATTGGGAAGCAGGGCATCCGGTTGCCATTCGCCGGATCGGATGCGTTGCAGGACGGTTTGCTTAATGTCTTTGTAGCTGGTGGTATCGCTTGTCTGGGTCATGATTCAAAGTTCCGCCAGCAGGTCACTCATCGCCGCGCGATAATTGGTCAGGATCGCATCGCGAGCGATGTGCCGCCCGCCGCACACTTGATGTCGCCCGGCAGACCACAAATCGGTCACAGTTCCGTCTGGCGCCGCAAAGCAGAGCCCGTCAAGCAGTTGATCGTCGCGCAGACTGCACAGAGTTGGGTGGCTGCGATCGATTGCGACCAGATCGGCAAGGTGACCCACAGCTATATTTCCAGCCGCGCGCCCAAGGGCTTGCGCTCCACCTCGTGCGGCCCCGGTATATAGAGCCTGACCAATCGATCCTTCGCCGCGCACCAAAACCGTGCGCGCTTTGTCACGCAACCTTTGGGAATATTCCAGCGTCCGCAACTCCTCAGGCAGTGAAATGCGTACATTCGAGTCTGATCCGACACCAAAGGCACCTCCGGCGTCGGTATAGACAGCCCCATTGAAGATGCCATCGCCCAGATTGGCCTCGGTGATCGGGCAGAGACCTGCCACCGCTCCGGATTGGGCGAGGGCGCGGGTTTCATCATCGGTCATGTGGGTGGCGTGGATCAGGCACCAGCGCTCGTTCACGTCCGCGTTGTTCAGCAACCAATCCACCGGACGCTGACCCAGAGCGGTCTCGACATCCGCGACCTCCTTCTCTTGCTCAGAGATGTGGATGTGCACCGGACCGTTAGGAGTTGCCTCGAGCACCTGATGCAGGTCATCCGGTGAGGTTGCGCGCAAGGAATGCGGCGCGATGCCAATCTGACTATCTGCGTGGGGCAGCAGTGGTTGGCACTCTTCAGTAAGCCGCAAAAACCGATCCACATCATTGCTGAAGCGTAACTGACCCCCTGCCAGCGGCTCTTGTTTGACGCCGCCATAGGTGTAGAGCACCGGCAGATGCGTCAGGCCAATCCCGGTTTGGCTTGCTGCCGAAAAGATGCGCTGGCTCAGCTCGGAAAGCTGCGTATAGGGCGCACCGCCGGGTTGGTGGTGGACATAGTGAAATTCCCCGACCGAGGCATACCCGGCCTCCTGCATTTCCATGAAAACCAGTGCAGCGATGGCTTCGATGTGCTCTGGGGTGAGGCGATCCAGAAAGCGGTACATCAGGGTGCGCCAGGTCCAAAAGCTTTCGCGCCCGGCAGCGCGGGTTTCGGTCATACCGGCCATGGCGCGCTGAAAGGCGTGGCTGTGCAGGTTGGCCAAAGCGGGAAGCAGGACATCGACACGGGTGTCGCTTGGATGGGCGTCTTTCCCGTGTTCCAGCTTCGTGATCCGGCCGTGTTCGATTTCAACCCGAAGATCGCTAACCCAGTCAGAGCCTAACAGGGCCGTTTTGGCATGAACCGTCATCGCAATTCCATTTTGTGTAGACTTTATGTATTTACCCGTATACGAAAAAATCAAGCGCAGGGGGAGCCCAAAAGAATCGCCATGACAAAAAAAACCGTTCTTTGCTGTAAACAGGTGGCCACCATGGGGGGCGACCAGCCCTGTGGGATGATTGAGGATGGCGCGATAGCCGTCGAAGGATCACAGATCGTCTGGGTGGGCAGTCAATCTGAAGTTCCAGCAGCTTATGCTAAATGGCAGCGTGTTGATTACGGTGACCGACTGATCACGCCCGGGCTGATTGATGCCCACACCCATGTGGTATTCGGAGGTAACCGCGCGGTTGAGTTCGAGATGCGCCTGAACGGAGCGACCTACGAGGAAATCGCGCGCGCGGGCGGGGGCATCCTGTCGACCGTAAACGGGACGCGAGCTGCCTCGGAAGATGAACTGCTTGCAGGTGCTCTTCCGCGCGTGGATGCGCTGTTGGCCGAAGGTGTATCCTGCATTGAAGTGAAGTCCGGCTATGGGTTGGATACCGAAACCGAGTTGCGCATGCTGCGTGCCGCGCGCCGGATTGCGCAGGAGCGACCCGTTCGGGTTAAGACCAGCTTTCTGGGCGCACATGCCACTCCGCCGGAATATGCGGGCCGCGACGATGCCTATATCGATGAGGTTTGCATTCCGACCCTACGCGCGGCCCATGCCGAAGGACTGGTGGACGCGGTGGATGGGTTCTGCGAAGGCATTGCCTTTGACCCCACACAGATCGAACGGGTTTTTGTTGTCGCGCAAGGGCTTGACTTGCCGGTGAAGCTGCATGCTGAGCAGTTGTCTAACCTCGGCGGGGCAAAGCTGGCGGCAGCCCACGGGGCTCTGTCCGCTGATCATATCGAGTATCTGGACGCCGACGGTGTTGCCGCCATGGCCACCGCCGGAACGGTTGCGGTCCTTCTGCCCGGCGCATTCTACACGCTGCGCGAGGCGCAGATGCCGCCAGTTGAGATGTTGCGCCAGCAGAATGTGCCAATGGCGCTGGCGACCGATTGCAATCCAGGGTCATCACCGCTGACCTCTCTGCTTTTGACGATGAATATGGGATGCACCCTGTTTCGCATGACGCCGGAGGAAGCCCTGGCAGGTGTCACCCGCGTCGCGGCCCGCGCCTTGGGTCTGGAGGATACGGGCATGATCGCACCGGGTTTACGTGCTGATCTCGCTGTTTGGGACATCTCCCATCCGGCCGAACTGTCCTATCGCATCGGTTTCAACCCGTTGCACAAACGTATTTTTGGAGGTGAGGAATGACTCCCCTACCGCTCACTCCGGGCCAGGTGTCGCTGGATCAATTGGCTGAGGTTTATTGGACCGAGGCTGCGATATCGCTGGATGATGCCTGCCGACCAAAGGTAGATGCCGCTGCGGCTCGTATAGCGCAAGCCGCCGAAGGGACTGAGCCCGTCTATGGCGTGAATACCGGCTTCGGTAAGCTGGCGAGCCATAAGATTGCGGCCAAGGACACCTCGACCCTGCAGCGCAATCTGATCCTCAGCCATTGTTGCGGGGTGGGCCCTGCGGTGCCGCGTCGTCTGGCGCGGCTGATGATGTCGCTCAAGCTGCTGTCCTTCGGGCGCGGAGCGTCGGGGGTTCGCTGGGAGCTTGTCGAATTGTTGCAACAAATGCTGGCCCGCGGTGTGACACCTGTGATCCCGGCGCAGGGTTCGGTCGGCGCATCAGGAGATCTTGCGCCGCTGGCCCATATGACCGCAGTTGTGATTGGCGAGGGCGAGGCTGAGGTAAATGGCTCCGTTATGCCGGGTGCGGCGGCCTTGAAAACAGTTGGCTTAGAGGCGATTCAACTTGGCCCAAAGGAAGGTCTCGCGTTCATCAACGGGACGCAATTTTCGACCGCCTTTGCGCTGGCCGGTTTGTTCGAGGGCTGGCGTTCGGCGCAAAACGCACTGGTGATATCGGCGGCCTCGACGGATGCAATCATGGGATCCACCGCCCCTCTGCAGCCCGAAATTCACGCGCTGCGGGGGCATCGCGGCCAGATCGAGGCAGCAGCGGCGATGCGGGCCACACTGGACGGCTCTGAAATCCGCGAAAGCCATCGCGATGGGGATACTCGCGTTCAGGACCCATACTGCATTCGTTGCCAGCCACAGGTGACGGGAGCGGCGATGGACGTAATCCGGCAAGCTGCCGCAACACTGGTGATCGAGGCCAACGCGGCCACCGACAATCCACTGGTTTTGACCGATCCGGATACCATCGTATCGGGCGGGAACTTCCACGCCGAGCCGGTGGGCTTTGCCGCGGATATGATCGCACTGGCCCTGTCTGAAATTGGAGCGATCGCACAGCGTCGGATTGCGCTGATGGTCGATCCTGCGCTCAGCTTTGATCTGCCACCATTCCTGACGCCAGAGCCAGGGCTGAACTCGGGCCTGATGATCGCCGAGGTCACTACGGCCGCTCTGATGAGCGAAAACAAGCACCTGGCCAACCCCTGCGTGACAGACAGCACGCCCACATCGGCCAACCAGGAAGACCACGTCTCGATGGCTGCGCACGGGGCGCGGCGGCTGGGCCGGATGGTGGATAATCTGAACTATATTTTGGGGATCGAACTGCTCTGTGCCGCACAAGGCATCGAGTTCCGTGCGCCTCTGGCTACCAGCAAGTCGCTGATCAGCGTCGTTGGGCGTTTGCGCGAGGATATTCCGTCGCTAGGCGATGATCGCTATCTGGCGCCCGAGTTGGAGTCGGCGAAGTCGTTGGTCGAAAGCGGCGCTGTTCTACAGGCGGCTGCTCTGACTATGCCGGAGCTGTCGTGATGCAGGTTTTCAGCGTTCAGCGTGGCGATGGGCCTATCGTTCTGGGACAGCCGCATGGCGGCACGTTTGTACCTGACGACATTGCCGCGCGATTGAACGCGAACGGGCAAAATCTGGCGGATACGGATTGGCACATCAACAAGCTCTACGATGGGCTGGTGGCCAATGCGACGGTCGTGCAATCCCATATCCACCGTTATGTGATCGACGCCAACCGAGACCCTGCGGGCGCATCATTATATCCGGGGCAGAATACGACAACACTGGTGCCATTGACCGATTTTGACGGTCAGACGATCTGGGCAGAAGGACAGGAGCCCTCAGCCGATGAGATTGAAGCGCGACGCATCGCTTACCACGCGCCCTACCACAACGCGCTTGAGCAAGAGCTTGAAAGGGTGCGCGCAAAACACAGGGTTGCGATCCTGTTTGACTGCCACTCGATCCGCAGCAAGATCCCGTTCCTGTTCGAAGGCACCCTGCCGGATATGAACATCGGCACCGATGGTGGGGTGACCTGCGCATCTGGCATCGAGGCTGCGGCCTACGAATTTTCGCATTCCTCCCCTTACAGCACCGTCCTGAACGGGCGATTCCGAGGGGGCTGGACGACCCGCCACTATGGCCGCCCGAATGAAGGCCTGCACGCGATCCAGATGGAGCTGGCGCAATCCACGTATCTTTCCACCGAAACCCCTCCGTGGGCGTTTGACGAGAAGAAAGCCAGCCGTCTGCGCCGCTGGCTGGTGGATATTCTCGACGCCATCCAAGACACCGCATTGGAGCTTTGACATGACCGATCCTCGCAAGAATACCCGCGATATCTATCCGCCCACCGGCCCTGAACTGAACGCAAAAAGCTGGGTGACCGAAGCACCATTGCGGATGATGATGAACAACCTGCATCCGGACGTGGCCGAAAACCCACATGAGCTGGTGGTTTATGGCGGCATCGGTCGCGCGGCGCGGACATGGAACGATTTCGACCGGATCGTCGCAGGGCTGAAGGATCTCGAAGAGGATGAAACCCTGATTGTCCAGTCGGGCAAACCGGTGGCGATCATCCGTACTCATAAAGATGCACCGCGCGTTCTAATCGCCAACTCGAACATCGTGCCGCATTGGGCCAATTGGGATCATTTTAACGAGCTCGATAAGAAGGGCTTGATGATGTACGGCCAGATGACGGCTGGTTCGTGGATCTATATCGGTACGCAGGGCATCGTTCAGGGCACCTATGAGACCTTTGCCGAGGCAGGTCGTCAGCACTATGGCGGTGACCTTACTGGCAAGTGGATTCTGACCGGTGGTCTGGGCGGCATGGGTGGCGCACAGCCTCTAGCAGCGGTGTTTGCCGGGGCCAGTTGTCTGGCAGTTGAGTGCAATCCGGACTCGATCGATTTCCGCCTGCGAACCAAGTATCTCGACGAAAAAGCCGAAACGCTGGACGAAGCGCTTGAGATGATCGACCGCTGGACAAAGGCGGGCGAGGCGAAATCTGTGGGTCTGCTGGGCAATGCGGCGGAGGTGTTCCCCGAGATTTACGCGCGGATGCAGGCCGGTGGCATGCGCCCCGATATCGTCACTGACCAAACCAGCGCCCATGACCCGATCAATGGGTACCTGCCGATCGGTTGGAGCATGGCACAGTGGAAGGACAAGCGTGAGACTGATCCCAAAGCGGTTGAAAAGGCTGCGCGTGCGTCGATGAAACAGCATGTGGCTGCGATGGTTGATTTCTGGAACGCGGGCGTTCCGACGCTCGACTATGGCAACAACATCCGGCAGGTGGCGCAGGACGAAGGCTTGGAGAATGCCTTTGCGTTCCCCGGCTTTGTCCCTGCCTATATCCGCCCGTTGTTCTGCAAGGGCATCGGCCCTTTCCGCTGGTGCGCCCTGTCTGGTGACCCCGAGGATATCTATAAGACCGACGCCAAGATGAAGGAGCTGTTTCCCGAGAACGAACACCTGCATCGCTGGCTGGACATGGCGCAGGAACGCATCGCGTTTCAGGGTCTGCCCGCACGTATTTGCTGGATCGGCCTCGGCGATCGCCATCGCGCCGGATTGGCCTTCAACGAAATGGTAGCCAATGGCGAGCTGAAAGCGCCAGTTGTCATTGGACGAGACCATCTGGACTCGGGCTCGGTAGCCAGCCCCAACCGCGAGACGGAGGCGATGCTGGACGGATCGGATGCGGTATCGGATTGGCCGCTGCTGAACGCGCTGATCAATACGGCGAGCGGTGCGACATGGGTTTCGTTGCATCATGGCGGCGGCGTTGGCATGGGTTTCAGCCAGCACGCAGGTGTGGTGATCTGTGCAGATGGCACCGAAGATGCCGCACGGCGCCTGGAGCGGGTGTTGTGGAACGATCCCGCCTCGGGCGTGTGGCGCCACGCGGATGCGGGGTACGAGATCGCCAAAGACTGCGCCCGCGAACATGGGCTACGGCTGCCAGGTATTCTGGGCTAGGCCAAACTGCCTCTGGTGAAAATGCTGCACCTGCGATATCTCGCGGGTGCGCAAATCGGAGGCCTGACATGTACGTAGCCACTCTGCTGACCAACCCAGCGACCCCTTCGCTAGAGGCAACGCTGGTCGAGTCGTTGCGGAATGCTTGGGGCGGGGGTGATGCGAACTGGCTGTGTCCCGATGAGGCGGCTGAGTTTTCCTTGCGACATATTCCCGACAATCGCTGGGACGTATGGGCCGACTTGCAGCAGATGGGCGTGGATCTGGTCGTGCAAAAGGCCGAAGGTCGCCGGAAAAAGATGCTGTTGGCCGATATGGACAGCACGATGATCCAGCAGGAATGCATCGACGAACTGGCTGATGAGGCTGGTGTGGGCGATCGGGTCAAGGACATCACCGCACGCGCGATGAATGGCGAGCTGGATTTCGAAGGCGCGCTGACCGAGCGCGTCGGCCTGTTGAAGGGGCTGGATGAAGGCGTGATCGGCAAGGTTCTTGAGGAACGGATCACGCTGATGCCCGGCGGTAAGGCCTTACTTTCCACGATGCGCGCGAATGGTGCCTACGCCGCTTTGGTATCGGGTGGTTTTACCGCTTTTACAGCCAAGGTCGCCGAAGAGCTTGGGTTCGATGAGAACCGGGCGAATACATTGCTGGCTGAGGATGGCAAGCTTACCGGCGACGTGAAGCGGCCCATTCTTGGGCGACAGGCCAAAATTGAGGCATTGGAGCAGATAACGGCCAGCCTTGGCATTTCAGAAAGTGATGCAATCGCCGTTGGTGACGGGGCCAATGATCTGGGAATGTTGGGCCGCGCGGGCACGGGTGTAGCGCTGCACGCCAAGCCCTCGGTCGCTGCCGAATGTGATGTCCGCGTAAATCACGGCGATCTGACTGCTCTGTTATATTTGCAGGGATATGCTAAGGCGTCTCATCGCTACTGATCGTGTATATTCACCTTTCAATTTGGTTGCTCAAAGCCTGCGAGCAGAGTAATTTTGCTGCAATGCTACCGGGTCCCAAAATGCTTCAAGTTCGGTGGTCGAATAACCAAGTTTGATGGCCAAGTTTAGTACCGCGTTCAGAAGCGGCTCTTGAATCTCTCCAATATCTGTTCGCAGGATTCGCTGTACTTTATCTACAGGCGGTGACGAAACGTTGTACTGGGCCGGGCCAGCGAACCTGTTTAGAAATAATTTCAACTTTGGATCGTTAGCTGCGTATAGGTCCTCAAACTTATAAATTCCCGAAAATCCTGGCACATCGTGCTGTTCTAAAGCGAATTGGTTGATCTCAAGCCAATTGAACAAGTTTTTCTCGAATGGCGAGAAGGTCTCAGCATTCTTAGCCACATCCTTGTGATAGACAGTTGGGTCGTTCGGATGAATTGCAGCTATTCTTTCCGTACGCCTACCTCTGGAGACATTTGGAACAAATATCCCATGGGTGGCGTGAGACGCGGCGACACTAAATGGATTTCGAACTAGATGCGCAAATCGCAGAGATTCACCAAAACGCGCCGCAAAATAAGGCAGCCATGCGTAACTTGTCCAACCTACATCGATGTAGTTTTTGTCTTCCGCAAGCAGATCTTCAATCTCGATCAGCTTGCGCTGGATCTGCACATGTTTGCCAAGAACGCCAAAGTAATTCCTTGGGCGACGGAATACCCTTCTGGAATGATAATCCGGGCCGATTCCTTCATGCTCAACGGTAACTTGAGGCAATGAATCTGCCAGTATCGACGCCAGATTTTGTGTCGATGTTCGACCCGTTGAAAGAAGAAATCTGACGGTCGCCATATTGGTTTCTTAACTCCACTCTTTCCTAAGCAATAAGTCGTGGAATCTTCCGGTGCAAGCTAGTGATTTATCAGCGAAACCCAATCGAATAGACCGGCCACTTGATTATTTAACCAAAAAATTAAATAGTAGACTTATGACGCCACTGCTGACCGCATTCTCCGCCTTGTCTGATGCCACTCGGTTCTCGATTGTCGAGCAACTGATGGACGAAGGCGAGCTGCCCGTCGGCGACCTGATTGAAGGCAAGGGCATGTCAGGGGCTGCGATCTCGCGTCACCTGAAGGTCCTGCGCGAGGCTGGGCTGGTGCAACAACGGGTGCGCGGCACGCAGCGGATGTATTCGGTGCAGCCCGAGGGGCTGCGCGCGATTGCCGAGTGGACGAATTCAAAACGACAATTCTGGGAAAGCAGTCTCGACCGTTTGGGCGAACTCATCGAAAGGGAGAAATCATGGCCGACCTGAAACTGGAACGAGATTTTCCCGTCAGCCCCGAGGACCTGTTCGCATGGGTTAGCGATGGCGCAAAGCTGCTGAAGTGGTGGGGGCCTGAGGGTCTGCATGTGCCGGAACATGATCTCGATTTTTCGCGCATTGGTCCGTGGTATTCGGTGATGCAGAATGGCGAGGGCCAGCAATTCAAGGTTTCGGGGCACGTCACCCATATCGATCGGCCAAAATCGGTTGGATTTACATGGGCATGGCACGACGATCAGGATCAGCGCGGTGCCGAAAGCCATGTGACCTTTTCGGTTTCCGCAACCGACAGCGGATCACGGCTGGTGGTCGATCATCGCGAGCTTGTCGATGCCGAGTCGGCCACGAACCACAACGAAGGCTGGACATCTTCGCTGCGCAAGCTCGAAGCACTTTGCACATAGGTTTTCATCAGGGAGGAGCGATATGCCGCAATATTTGTTTGTTTATCACGGGGGCCACACCCCAACCGATCCCGCTGAGGTCGAGGCGACCATGGCCGCTTGGGGTGCCTGGTTTCAGGACATTGGCGGTTCGCTTGAGATTCCCGGAAATCCCGTGGGTCAATCCTATACGGTCAGCAGTGGCGGGGTCGAAGATAATGGCGGCGCCAATCCGGCCTCGGGGTTTACGGTTGTAAAGGCTGATAGCATCGAAGCCGCAACCGCGATGGCCAAGGGCTGCCCGATGGTGGTGAACGGCTCAGGCTCGGTCGAAGTGGCCGAGGTGCACGAGATCGAGATGTAAGTCTTAGCCGGGGAAGTCCGGCGCTGGCTTGATCACACCACATTCCAGCCCGCGACGGCTGTATTGCGTAGCGTTCATGAATTTGCGGGTGGCCGGGTGATCGGCCGCCAGCACGCCCAAGCTTACCAGAATGGCCGCGATGGCGCATTCGCTGGCGCGGGTCGTGCCATCGGTGATTTTCAACGCCACACCCATCCTCTTCTCGGGAATGATGGCGACAAAGACGGCTTCGGCCCCTGTTTTGATTGCCACGCGTCCATTCATCGCGCGCATTAATTCGGTACAGGCGCGGGTTTCTCCGGCGACAAGTTCAGGGTGCTTCACCATCGCCGCCGTAAGCTGCACCGCCGCTTCGCTGGAGCGATCAGAACGGTCTGCGGCAGAGGCAAACCAAGCCATCGATCGTGCAAGCCCTACCAGTGACGTCGCAAAATTTGGGGCCGAGCAACCATCGATCCCATAGGTTGGGCTGGTCTCGCCTGTGGTTTCTTCTATGGCAGACAGACAGGCCTGCTGAACTGGATGGTCGATTTCCAAGTATTCCGGCCCGGCGCCCATATGCTGTGCCAATGTCAGGAACCCGCTATGCTTGCCTGAGCAATTGTTGTGTATCTGGCAGGGCGTATCGTCCGCCAGGATCAGTCCGTCTCGGGCTGCCATGTCAGCGGGTTCCTGCGGACCGCAGCGCAGATCGAGCTCGGACAGGCCGAGGTGATCGAGCCATGCGGACACGCGATCGGTATGGATATGCGCCCCGTTATGCGAGGCACAGGCCAGTGCCAGATGTTCGCTGTTCAAACCGTATTTCGCCGCCGCACCCGAGGTGATCAACGGCAGGGCCTGGATCATTTTGGCCGAGGATCGGGGGTAGATTATCGCGTTCGGATCCCCCCAACTGCGCACGATCTGACCACGATCGTCACAGATCACTGCGTGACCCAGATGCAGGCTCTCTAATAGCGATCCGCGCCAGAGTTCTGTCATCGGTACGGCTTGTGTCATGTCCACCCCATAAATCATGCGCAAAAATCTGCCAATCGCCCTTTCGCCTGTGGCGAAACCTGCGTTAGTGTGTGTATGTCGACAATCATCGGAATACGCAACTGAACAGACGAACCGGCAGGGTTCGCACGCATGTCCGATGGGTATGAGGTATTAGGTCGGGCTAGGAGGCTGGACAGATGGGACTAAAGCTCGTTCGCGTGATCGCGGGCCTGTGTATGGCAGGAATGGCGACAACGGCAATCGCTCAGCAGGCGACTAGTACGAACCGCGTCGCGGCAAAGACCGATTGGAGCGTGTTTGTCGAAGAAGACCCCACCGAATGCTGGAGCGTTTCCGCGCCCAAGGAAACAGTGAACACACGCGGTGGTCGCGTCGTTTCCGTGCGGCGCAGCGATATCCTGCTGTTTGTGTTCTACCGCCCAAATGCTGAGGTCAAAGGGCAAGTGACCTTTACCGGCGGCTATCCGTTTGCCTCTGGATCGACTGTCAATCTACTTGTCGATGGCAGCGAATTCGAACTGTTCACGGATGGCGAATGGGCGTGGCCTGCAACTGCCTCGGACGATGCCAAGATCGTCACGGCTATGAAGCGCGGAAGCGAAGCCGTGCTGACTGCCCGTTCGGAACGTGGAACACAAACCAAAGATACGTTCTCATTGCTGGGTTTCACGGCCGCGATCGAAGACGCTGAAAGGCGCTGCACGAACTAAAGTGCACACAGATATGACCTCGAAACCCCGCTATCCGGCGGGGTTTTCTACGTATGGGTAGATCTTTTGGGTTTATTGGAAATTTATCCAACGTCAGAATGTGTTTTTGATCCGTGTCAAAGCCGACTTCTCAAATTTCTGAACTAATCAGTTTAGACCAATTTGAGGAGTTGGCAATGAATCCAAACAAATATCTGTCCGCGCTTTTGGTGGCGTCTTCGGTGACCCTTGCAGGATGCGAGAAGGAAGCGGAAACTTATCCAATTACGGGTGAGCAATGTGGACCGGAAGATCCCGTAAAAACTCTGGATGCAGAAGATTGTTACATCCCACCTGCAGTAAACTGACAAAAATGGACCGCTGAGGTTTCTGCCTTGGCGGTCCAACTTGATTGGGCGTGGGTTTTGATCTGTAATAGACAGGTGTCTCTGTCAGGAGGATCGAGGTATGCGATGGGCTATTGTTTTTCTGCTGTTTCCCATGTCCGCAGTTGCGGACCCAACACTGGAGTGTATCGACGCCGGATCGCAGGTTGAGATTGGGTCTTGTGTTTCGGACATGGAAACGCGCGTGAATGCCGCGATAGACTCCAGCTATTCCTTGGCACTTGGCGCTGCAAGGGAACTGGATGACGTCACCGGCCGCGCTGTTGCCACGCCCGCGCTGGAGGCATCGCAAAACGCGTGGACAGCTTATCGCGATGCACAGTGCGAAGCGGTGGGTGCGTCGTTTGGTGGTGGATCAGGCACCGGCATTGCCATAACTGCGTGCCGCGTTGATCTTGGGCGGGCACGTGTTGACGAATTGCTGCGCTATGCAAATTGATGCACGATTTCTTTTGATCTTTGTGCGCGTTCCTATATAGAGGCGCATCCCAAGCCAGAATCCATTGAGATAGCCACATGTCGCCCAAAGCGCCGATCACTCAAGATGTCATGACCATCCCCCGCAAATTGCCCGAGGGGAAGGTGAACCTTGTTGGCCTCACCCGTGATCAATTGCGCGATGTGCTGATTGAGCATGGTACACCGGAAAAGCAGGCAAAGATGCGCACCGGCCAGATCTGGCAGTGGATCTATCAATGGGGTGTGCGCGATTTTGGTGAGATGACCAACCTCGCCAAAGCTTATCGGGCACAACTTGCGGAGAATTTCTTAATCGAAATCCCCGAAGTCGTGACACGTCAGGTGTCCGAGGACGGCACACGCAAATACCTGTGTCGCATCGCGGGAGGGCACGAAGTAGAGGTCGTCTACATCCCCGAAGAAGATCGCGGTACGCTGTGCATCTCGTCTCAGGTCGGCTGCACGCTGACCTGCTCATTCTGTCATACGGGTACACAGAAACTGGTGCGCAATCTGACTGCGGCAGAGATCGTCGGGCAGGTCATGATGGCGCGGGACGATCTTGAGGAATGGCCGACACCCGGTGCCCCCAAAGACGAGACACGGCTATTGTCGAATATCGTGCTGATGGGTATGGGCGAGCCGCTCTATAACTTTGAAAATGTCCGTGACGCAATGAAGATTGCCATGGACCCCGAAGGAATTTCTCTGTCGCGCCGACGTATTACCCTGTCGACTTCGGGTGTGGTGCCTGAAATTGAACGTACCGCCAAGGAAATTGGCTGCCTATTGGCGATCTCGTTCCACGCCACAACCGATGAAACCCGCGACGTGCTGGTGCCAATCAACAAGCGCTGGAACATCGAAGAGCTGCTGCAGGCACTGGCCAGCTACCCCAATGCCTCGAACTCCGAGCGAATTACGTTTGAATACGTGATGCTGGATGGCGTGAACGACAGCGATGAGGACGCGCATCGACTGATCGAGCACATCAAGCGCCATAAGATTCCGGCCAAAATCAACTTGATTCCGTTCAACGAATGGCCCGGTGCGCCTTACAAGCGTAGCTCGAACAATCGCATCCGAGCCTTTGCCAATATCATCTATCAGGCGGGTTATGCCTCACCCATCCGCAAAACGCGCGGTGAGGATATCATGGCTGCCTGCGGGCAGTTGAAATCGGCCACCGAACGCGCCCGAAAATCGCGCAAGCAGATTGAGGCCGAGGCTGGCCTGAACCGTTAGATTCCGCAGATTGTCCGCCACTACGATAAACTTAATAAATTGAATGCTGTTTTGGCATTCAGAATTTGCTATGTCTAAGGGGCATCTGCTCTGGTTGGGGGGTCACTAGCAAACACAAAGTGGTGAAGTTGCTGGGGCGGTGCTGGCAACACTATTTAAGGCCGCTATCATTTTTCGAACTTAATGCGGCATTTCGGCGAACTGATCAGTCAGGGAGGCCATAGAATGATTACAAGACACCTGCCGATCGTTAAGATCGTGCTGTTTATTGCGGTATTGGGGCTTATTTCTGTTGCGGGAAATGCACAGAACAACGATCAGGATGCTCATCTGGCCATTGAAAACCCGGCTGATCTGTCCAAGGAAGATGCTCAGGCTCATTACAAATCTCTGTCCCGGCGCATGGAACGAGGCTATGCCGCAGCCCAGTTGGACGTGCTTTTGAACTATCAAGCCTGGCCGCTGTTCAACGATGCGCCGTATATCTCGGCCACCCATGGGCAGCGCTATGTCAACAGCTACGCCAATCGCATGGCGCATAATTACGGAACCTTGCAGGAAGGTGAGCTGTTGCCTGTGGGCTCGGTTCTGGCCAAAGACAGCATGACAGTCACCGACGAGGGTAACGTGCATCCGGGTGCCTTGTTCGTGATGGAAAAACTACCGGCGGGTACCAACCCTGAGACAGCAGATTGGCGATATATCATGGTGATGCCGGATGGTTCACTGTTTGGCGACACGATGGGCTTTCGCGCGTCCGAGGTCGATTACTGCCATGTCTGCCACGAGGCCGTTGCTGACAGGGATTATACGTTTTACGTACCTGAAGAGTATCGCGTCGAGAACTGAACTTCAGCTTGCCGGTAAGCTCAGTTCGGTGGCCTCACGGCGGCTAAGTTGTTCACCCTGCTTGCGTTTGGACAGAACCTCGCGTGCACGCGCGTATTTCTCATCCTGCCAGAAGATCAAACAGCCGTTGCAGCCTTTGCCGCAACACCCTTCGGTTCCGATGCGATTGGTTTTGAAGCGACGTTCGTTGCCGTCTTCTCCGATCTTCTCAATCAGTTCATCGCGGCGGCGCGCATAAGCTTTGGCGTTGTCGCGACCCGTGGTCTCCACCCCTTGCACCAGCTTGTCGAACCGAATGCGGCTCCAGTGTTCGTCCGTCAGGGCGCGTTCCTTGCGCAGGACCGAGTAGACAGGGAAACGCGCGCGTAAATCTTCGATATCCTCGTGATCGAACAGCGTGAATGGCAGGCGGATAATTGTCTTAGTGCTCCCATGCACCACGTCTAGTCTCGCGCCATCTTGGGCGCGTTCAAAGTCATAGACTCGTAACAGAACCGTCTCGCGTGAAATCGGAGAGACGAAGTCCAACACGTCCCCCGGTTCCAGCTTGTTTTTCACCTCAACCAGAAAGGCATCCTGAATCACCTCGGTGACGATCCCCGCATATTCCCACTGCGCGATAGACGCAGTGTGCTCGTAGTCATGGGCGTAGTTTGTCAGTCGGCCTTCGTGGAAGGCCAGCGTGTAGCCTCGGTTCCCGACGGTTTCGAGCTCACGCATGTAAGGTTTCGGGTCCCAGTTCTCGGGGTCGGCGTGATAATCGTCGATAGCCATGCGATAGGCGCGCGCGACGATGGCAGCATAGTATTCCGACTTGCCGCGCCCTTCGACCTTCAGGCTGTCGACGCCGATCTTCAGGTATTCATCCAGTTTCGGCATAATGCACAGATCGCGCGAGTTGAGGATGTAGGACCCCCGGTCATCCTCTTCGATGGGCATTAAATCGCCGGGGCGGCAGCCTTCTTCCAACAAGAACTCGAACAGGTCGGCGTTTTCGTCGGTAATGCGTAGCTCCTGATGCGTGCCATCTTTGAGGCGCAGCTTCAGACCATAATTCCAGCGGCAGGAATTGGCGCAGTTGCCTTGGTTCGCTCCGCGTTCGGCCATGAAGTTCGATAGCAGGCAGCGGCCCGAATAGGTCATGCACATGGCGCCGTGGACGAATGCCTCAAGCTTGATGTCGGGACATTTTTCGCGAATCTCGACCAGTTCGGGGTATGAGACTTCGCGCGCCAGTACTACAAGCTCAGCCCCCTGATCCTGCCAGAACTTCACCGACAGCCACGAACAGATATTGGCTTGCGTCGAGATATGCAGCGGCAGTTCCGGTGCCCGTTCGCGGACGTATTGGAACACTCCGGGGTCGGCGATGATCAGCCCGTCAGGTTTCACCTTGCGGACAGTGTCGATGTATTCGTCCAGCTTCGGAATGTCCTTATTGTGCGAGAACAGGTTCAGCGTCAGGTACGCGCGCCGGCCATGGTTATGGCAGAACTCGACCCCCTCGATTACCTCTTCCAGCGAGAACTCGGATTTCGTGCGCAGCGACATATCCGGTGTGCCCAGATAGACCGCATCCGCGCCATATAGGATGGCGAGTTTTAACTTGCGTAGATTGCCCGCAGGCATCAGCAATTCGGATCTGGACTGGGTCATAGAGATACCGGGCTAAGGATCAAGGGCGTCTTCTACGCCAAAACCCCTGTGCCCAAAACCCCGTTACCTGCGACTGAACCGCGCTGTGCCGATGACCTCGATCAGTTGTTTTCGAACAGGTTCCGGTTGCGCCTCGACCGCGTTCAGCACCTCGCGCAATTCGGCGCGCAGCCCATGCATCTGGTCGATCAGCGAGATCATCATCGACAGTGCGTCGGCCTCCATATCGTATTGGTCATGCAGCTCGCATGCCAGTTCCAGTCGGGCAACGTCAATGCGCTGATATCGCAGCCCTTGCTCCGATTGCTCGGGGATCACGATCTCAGCTGCCAGATATTCGGTTAGGCGATCCGAAGTCAGGCGGGCGATGGTTTCGATCAGTTCGGCTTCGGTCAATGTGCGGCTCATGACGGCATTCCTTTGCGCGGATCATAGCTGTGGGTTTCGCGCCATGTCTCCATGAATTGCTTCAATTCATCGTCTACCATGTCCGGCATTGCGACGGTCAGTTCGATGAACTGATCACCCCTATCGGACGAGCCGCGCTTCTTGACCCCTTTGCCACGCAGGCGCAGGGTTTTGCCGCTGCTGGTCCCTGCAGGGACACTGACATTGACGCCCCCGTCGATGGTGGGCGCTTGGACCTTGCCGCCCAATACCGCCTCGTCAATGGTGATGGGCAACGTAATATGGATGTCATCGCCCTGACGGTCAAACACCGGATGATCCGTGACCGAGATGGTGACCAGCGCATCCCCAGGAGGGCCTTCACCATATCCCGGTGCTCCCTTGCCACGCAGGCGGATGGTTTGACCGGTCGTGATGCCCGCCGGTATCTTCACTTCAATCCGGTTCCCATTCGGTAGGGTCAGCTTTTGGCTGGCGCCGAATACAGCATCCAGAAAACTGATATGCAGTGAGTAATTCAGGTTGTGCCCTGGCGCGTGGAACTCTTGTGTTCGTTGGCCATAACCACCCCGCCCGCGCATGAACTCGGCGAAGATGTCGGACATGTCGTCTTGCTCGGTCGAATACCCGCGATAGGGGTTGCCTGCAGCTTCGGCATAGTCCCGATAATATTGCTGCCGTGGACGTTCCTGACCGGACGCATCGATCTCGCCATTGTCATAGCGTTTGCGTGTTTCGGGATCTTTCAACAGGTCATAAGCAGCGGCAGCGGCTTTGAACTTGGCTTCGGCTTCCGCATCACCCGGCTTAAGGTCCGGGTGACACTCCTTCGCGATCTTCCGGTAGGCTTTCTTGATCTCGGCATCGTTGGCGTCTTTGGCGACGCCAAGAACGGAATAGGGATCGTCGCTCATATTGCCTCTCGTCGATGTAGGTATGGTCTGGCCTTGATGAAGGTATTTTATCATGTGATTTCAACAGGTCAAAAAACCTTCGGAGTCGAATTACCTCGCAAATTCTGGTTGTCCTGCTAATATCTGCATGTTTCGAAGTGTTGATTGTCGGAGATCACCTTATGTCGCGCAGAATAAAATCCGCTCTCGCGTTACTAGTCGGGAATGCCATCGGGTTGTTGCTTGCTTCGCTGCTGCTGGCGGGCTTTGCAATCAAGCCGATCTCGTTCATCGTTGTAGTGATTGTCTTTACGCTGGTTCAAGTCGTAGCCGAACCGTTGATCCTGAAGCTGGGCGAGAAGAAGGCCCCGGCGCTGAAAGGTGGGATCGCACTGATTGTCACATTTGTGGGCTTGCTGGTGACCGATCTGATAACAGCGGGGCTAACAGTTGGAGGTATTTCCAACTTACTGGCAGCGACTTTGCTGGTATGGCTGGGCGCGTTGATCGCCAGCATCGTGCTGCCAATCTACGTGTTCACCGAGCTGCGTGAACCTAAGAAGAAATCATAACGCGTTCAGGCTGGCCTCGATCGCCGGCCACAGTTCTTCTACCGGCTCGCACCCGACAGACAAGCGGATAAAGGCAGGGTCGACCGCATCGCCCCAGCGGGCACGCCGCTCGGCTGAGCTGTGGACACCGCCGAAGGATGTGGCAGGGCGCAGCAGGGGGCAGGCGTTGATGAACTGTTCGGCTTTGGCCTCAGACTCCAGCGTGATTGTCAGCAGAAAACCGAACCGAGCGGTTTGGGCAGCCGCCAATGCGTGCGATGGATCACCGGGCAGGCCGGGATAGCGAATGTGTTTCACGGCCGGGTGCGATGCCAACAGTTCGGCCAGAACTTGCGCCGAGCTACACATGCGATCAAACCGCACATCCAGCGTTTCAAGGCCACGGTGCAACAACCACGCCTCGTGCGGCCCCGGTATCGCACCTGAAACGCGGCGCCAATCCTCTACCCGTTCCATGATTTGCGCATCGCGGCTGGCGACATGGCCCATCAGCAGGTCCGAATGCCCGCCCATCGCCTTCGTATCCGAACTCACCACCACATCGACGCCAAGGTCCAGTGGGCGTTGGCCCAATGGTGTCATGGTTGTGTTGTCGGCAATCGTGATGCCACCAGCCTCGCGCACGGGCCTGGCGATTGCTGGCAGATCAAGCATATCCAGACCGGGGTTCGATGGGCTTTCCAAGAACACGACATCAATTCCATCAAAGCCACCTTCGGCAAAGGCAGTAGTTGGGCGTTCGACGATTGAAACGCCTAGATTCGACAGGAACCGGTCGGCCAGTAGCCGGGTCACATAGTATCCGTCGGATGGGATCAGCAAACGAGACCCTGCTTTGACCGTGGCAAACAGCGCAGCCGAAATCGCCCCCATGCCAGAAGGAAAGCTGAGGCAAGGCGCGTTTTCGAGATGCGACAGGACGTGCTCCAGGTGAACCCAAGTCGGGTTGTCGACTCGGCCATAACTGGCGTGACCGTCTGGATCACCCGGCAAATGAAACATGCTGCTTTGGGTCAATGGCAGGGCCACAGGCTCGCCCTTGTCCAACGCGTTTCCGCGCAGGTGGAGCATCTCGCCGGTCTTGGGTTTAGTCATAGCTCAGCGCCCCGGAATTTGGTCACGCGGGGGAGCAGGTTCCCAGTTCTCGATGATCTCGACCGCCTCTTGCGCGGTGTCGACAAAGCGGAACAGGTCCAGATCTTCGTCCGAGATGGTGCCCGCGTCCGCCAGCGCCTCCCAGTTGATGACTCTCTCCCAGAACTCACGCCCGAACAGCAGGAACGGAACGCGTTCCATCCGTCCTGTCTGGATTAGGGTCAGGGATTCGAACAACTCATCCATGGTGCCGAACCCGCCCGGGAAAATAGTGATGGCGCGGGCGCGCATCAGGAAGTGCATTTTGCGGATAGCAAAATAGTGGAAGTTGAAGCTGAGATCAGGCGTTACATACAGGTTCGGGGCCTGTTCGTGCGGCAGCACGATGTTCAGGCCGATCGAATAGCCACCCGCATCCAGTGCACCGCGATTACCCGCTTCCATTACGCCGGGTCCGCCGCCGGTGACGATCACATTCTCACGGCAACCGGTCTGGTTCGATTTCTCTGTCATCAGGCGCGCAAACTCGCGCGCCTCATCGTAGTATTTTGACAGCCCGGCCAAAGTCTCAGTCCGCGCCGTGTGTTTCTGGGCTGGTTCCGGGATGCGCGCACCGCCAAACATGACGATAGTCGAGGTGATCTCACGCTCGGTCATGATCATCTCGGGCTTGAGCAACTCCAGTTGCAGGCGAACGGGGCGCAGCTCATCCCGGCACAGGAAATCATCATCAGCGAAGGCAAGTCGATAGGCCGATGACCGCGTCTGCGGCGTGTCCGGCACTTCGCTTGCGGTCGAGCGGTCGGTCTGTGCGTCGCGAAAGGGGCTGAGGCGATCTTCTCTCATAAACGGGGTTCCCTGCTTGCGTGTTTCCAAAACAGCTATAGGGTTCGCGGGAAGAGTGCCAGTCACGGAAAGACAAGAATGGATTGGAAAAGTGAAATATTGGCAGCGCGGGATCGCATTGCCGGACATGCACAAATCACACCTGTGATGCAGAGCAATGCGCTGGGTTATCCGCTCGAGTTGAAGCTGGAGCATATGCAACACACTGGCAGCTTCAAAGCGCGCGGCGCGTTCAACACTTTGCTCAGCATGGATGTTCCTTCGGCGGGCGTGGTGGCGGCATCGGGTGGCAACCATGGAGCGGCTGCGGCTTATGCGGCGCATGCGTTAGGTCATCCGGCGAAGATTTTTGTGCCCGAGCTTGCAGGACCGTCGAAGATTTCCCTGATCGAACGGATCGGAGCCGATCTGAGCGTGGTTCCGGGGGAATATGCCAACGCTTTGACCATGGCTCAGGCACATGAGGCTGAATCTGGTGCAATGCAAATCCACGCCTATGACGCGCCCGCAACTGTTGCCGGGCAAGGGACGTGTTTTGCTGAATGGGACGCGCAGGGTTTGCAGGCAGATACAGTTCTGGTTGCTGTCGGTGGCGGCGGCCTGATTGCTGGGGCGCTGGCTTGGTTTCAGGGTGCGCGCAAGGTTGTGGCTGTCGAGCCGGAAACCTCCTGCGCGCTGAATGCTGCCTTGGCTGAAGGTGAGCCGGTTGATGTTTCGGTCTCAGGCATTGCAGCGAATGCGTTAGGCGCACGTCGAATTGGCGATATCTGCTTCGGTCTGGCACAGGGGATGACTTCGGTTTTGGTTCCCGATGAGGCGATAGCGCAGGCCCAGCAGACATTGTGGCAAGCTCATCGAATTTTGGTGGAACCAGCTGGGGCGGCAGCCATGGCTGCGCTGATCTCAGGTGCATATCAGCCCGAACCAGATGAGCGGGTTGCGGTTCTTATCTGCGGTGGGAATATTGCGCCGGACCCCCTGGCTGATTGAATTAACTGCTTGTGGAAACACGTTGTGAATTTTATCTATAATTTATGACTGCGACCATTGCCGACACGATATATCAAGCGCTGAGCCAGAAGATCATAACTGGCGACCTTGCCGCCGGTGAGAAGTTGCGTCAGGACCATATCGCGCGCGACTTTGAAACCAGCCATGTGCCGGTGCGCGAAGCGCTGCTGCGGCTTGAGGCACATGGATTGGCCAAAAGCGAGCCGCGAAAGGGCATGCGTGTCACTGCCTTGGACCCCGCCGAAGTGCGTGAGGTGATCGAAATGCGTGTCGCGCTTGAATCTCTGGCATTGCAGCATTCAGCGCAAAACATGACCCCAACCGCACTGAAAGTAGCTGATCGGGCGCGAAAAGACTGCGATGAGGCTGACAGTATGCCGCAATGGGAAGCGCGGAACAGAATCTTTCACCGAGCTATCCTGACGCCATGCGGCCTACCTCGCCTGTTGCATGCGATTGATGATCTGCATATTGCCAGCGCGCGGCATCTGTTCGCGCACTGGCGACCAAAATGGATGCAGCGGATCGATACGGATCACGCGGCCATAATTCAGGCGTTAAAAAGCAAAGATGTGTCAGCGGCGACATCGATTCTGGTGCGCCATATTCGCCGCGCAAATTGAGTTCTTTCAGGCAGTTAAGTGCTATTTTTTCACCGCTGAAGATTTCACTTGATTTTTAATAGATAAAAATGATGATCATGAGTCAACTGGTAAATAATTATCTATAAAAGGAAGTACAATGAAAGCCATGCTGCGATCCGCCTTGCCGACTACCGGTGCGCTCAGCCCGGCGGGACAGATCATCCGTGTCGTGATGGGCATCCTTCTGCTGACAGCCAGCGCAAAAGTCCAAGTGCCATTTTGGCCGGTGCCGATGACCCTGCAGGTCGCTGCCGTCATGGCGATTTCTGCAGCTTTCGGGATGCGCCTCGGATCCGCAACTGTGATTGGCTACATGGTGGCTGGGGCCGTCGGTCTGCCGGTTTTTGCTGGGACACCCGAAAAAGGCATCGGACTGGCCTATATGATGGGCGGCACTGGTGGCTATCTGCTGGGCTTCGTTTTTGCCTCGGCCATCGTCGGATGGGTGGCGGATAATCTGCGCAAGCTGTTTTTGGTCCCGGCCATGTTAGCTGGACTTGTAGCGATATACGCTCTGGGTCTGGGGTGGCTGGCCCAGTTTGTACCTGCGGACAAAGTGCTGGTTTACGGTTTCAGCCCGTTTATCGTAGGTGATCTCGTAAAGATCGCGTTGGCGGCCGTTATCGTGATTGGCCTGCCAACGGGTTTGATGCAGAAAATCCGCGGGTCGCAAGCGGATGCTTGATACAGGACAGGACATCCGCAGCAACTGGACCGTGGATGAGGTGGAGGCGCTACTGCGCCTCCCGCTGCTGGATCTGGTTGGCCGTGCAAATACCATCCATCGGACGTATCACGACCCGGAAGACATTCAGAAGGCCAGCCTGCTATCGATCAAAACCGGCAGCTGCCCAGAAGATTGTGCCTATTGCCCTCAATCCGCGCATCACCGCGAGGTCGAACTGACCAAAGAGAAATTGATGGACCCCGGGCATGTGGTCTCGCTGGCGAAACAGGCCAGGGAGGCCGGGGCCGAGCGGTTCTGCATGGGGGCCGCGTGGCGCCAAGTGCGGGATGGGGAAGAATTTGACAATGTTCTTGAAATGGTTCGGGGCGTTCGCAATCTGGGGATGGAAGCCTGCGTGACACTGGGCATGTTAAAGCCGCATCAGGCCCAACGACTCGCCGACGCGGGACTAACCGCCTACAATCACAACCTCGACACCTCGCCGGAATTCTATGGTGAGATCATCGGGACGCGCACCTATCAGGATCGGTTGGAAACACTCAGCTATTGCCGTGACGAAGGTATCGATCTGTGTTGTGGAGGTATCATCGGCATGGGTGAAAGTCTGCGGGATCGTGCTTCACTATTGCAGGTTCTAGCGAGTTTTGACCCACATCCCGAAAGCGTTCCGATCAATACTCTGATCCCGATTAAGGGTACTCCGCTGGAGCATCGAGAGAAGGTGAGCATCTTCGATCTGGTGCGCATGGTTGCGACCGCACGTATCACCATGCCAGCAACCCGCGTACGCCTGTCGGCGGGCCGGTCTGACTTTTCGACCGCAGAGCAGGCATTGTGTTTTCTCGCTGGCGCAAACTCGGTTTTCTACGGAGATGTTTTGCTGACCGCACCCAATGCTGGAACACAAAATGACAGGAACATGTTTACACTTCTTGGCGCAATAGCAGAAGATTGACGCATGTAGGGTTGCTTGCGTCGCATTGCGCCATGGTTCCACCTTGCGTATAGGCCACATCAACGTGAACAGATTCTCTAGGGAGACGCCTATGTCAAACGCGCAACTGGAAGCCGCCATCGAAGCCGCCTGGGACATGCGTGATACGATCACACCGGCCACGACGGGCGAGCAGCGTGAGGCCATCGAGGATACTCTGAATGCGTTGGACAGCGGTTCATTGCGCGTTGCCGAAAAGCAGGCAGATGGCAACTGGCACGTAAATCAGTGGGCTAAGAAGGCCGTTCTTCTGGGTTTCCGTATCAAGGATATGGAGATCCAAAATGGCGGCCCGCAAGCCGGTGGCTGGTGGGACAAGGTCGACAGCAAGTTCGCCGGTTGGGATGAGAACCAGTGGCGCGCTGCAGGATTCCGGGCGGTGCCCAACTGCGTCGTGCGCAAGTCAGCCTATATTGCACCCGGTGCGGTGTTGATGCCGTCATTTGTGAACCTGGGTGCTTATGTGGACGAAGGCACCATGGTCGATACCTGGGCAACGGTCGGTTCTTGCGCACAGATCGGAAAGAATGTGCACCTGTCGGGCGGTGTTGGCATCGGCGGAGTGCTGGAGCCAATGCAGGCTGGTCCCACCATCATCGAAGATAACTGCTTTATCGGCGCCCGTTCCGAGGTTGTTGAGGGCTGTATTGTCCGCGAAGGCTCGGTTCTGGGCATGGGCGTATTCATTGGCAAGTCGACCAAGATTGTCGATCGCGAAACCGGTGAGGTTATGTATGGCGAGGTTCCGCCCTATTCGGTGGTTGTTGCAGGCTCGATGCCGTCCAAGAACAACGTCAGCCTGTATTGCGCGGTCATCGTGAAACGCGTTGATGAAAAGACGCGCTCGAAAACCGGGATCAACGATCTGCTGCGCGACTGATCCTGAGCTGTTTATTTAAGATTTGGCCGCAGAGCAGATGTTGCGGCCAAATCTATTATTGCTTGGGCATCAACCCCAGCACTGTCTGTTGAAAGAAATCTATTGCGGCCTCGCCGCCAGCGCCTATGGCGAGAGCGCCCACTTCGAAGCGCGGAGATTGCATGGATTTTTGCATCTTTTCGCAAACCCAGACATCTTCGGTTTGGAAATCGCCCGTTTCCAACGGGTGTTTGGTCCAGTGCGAGGATTTGATCAGCCCTGTTTCGGCATCGTACCCGGGAATGTCAGCCGCGCGGTGCGTGTAAGTAAACCAGCCCTTCGGAGACCAGTTCCGCACCCTTAATCGCATCCTGTTTGCGCTTATGGGTTCCATCGTTGAAATCGAGAATCCCCAGGGATTGGGCGTTAGGATCGTGGTTGGGAAGAGCATGTAGACCCCGCCATACCCCGGAGTTTCAGCATTTTTAACGGTTTTCAAACCTGAACCTTTGGCGGAGTTTTCAACGAATTGCGGAATCCTGTGTTTCACACCTTCGCGCTCGGTCGACCACCAAATCATATTTTGACCAAACACCTCCCACAGGTTTTTGTCATGGGTCGGCCCTCCCAGCGTGTCTTTGTGCAGATAGGCGAGATGATAGCCATCAATTGCGTTCTCGAAGAAGACCTTCCAATTGCACTCGATTTCATAAACCACGTTGTCGGGATTTTCCTGCAGCTCGGTCGAGGTCAGATCATGCGGCCAAGGAACCTGATCCAGCCCGCTCAGCCAGTTGTCAAAATCCGCATCCGGGTCAGGATTAACGAAAACAAGATTGCGAAATACGCCCACAGCCGCCCCAAAAAGAGCATTGGATTTCTTGTCGAGATCAGGAAAGCACTCACGCTGGGCAGGAACTCCGCGCAAAGCACCGTCCAGATTATAGACCCAGTTGTGATAGGGGCAGACAATGGTTTTGCCTGCATTGCCGCATCCTTCCAGAAGTTCTGTACCACGATGGCGGCAAAGATTGTGAAACCCGCGTAACTCACCATCGGCGCCTTTGATGACAATTACGGAATTTGCTCCGGCTTTGATCGTGCGAAAATCTCCGGGTTCAGGAAAATCCATTGTCACACCGGCAAAGGTCCAGCAGCGGCTGAAGATTTGTGATTGCTCAACCTGAAACCAATCCTCTGAAACATAGGCTTCTCGCGGTAGTCGGTTTTTCGGTTTGTCGGGTAGCGATGCCGGGGCTTGCATGTCACTTCCTTAGATTGTCAAAAATGATAATTGTCATTATTGACAATAAAGCGATTTGTCCAGTATCCAATTTCAAGATTTCGACCGAAGGATAAGGCGGGTAGATGAAACCTGGAAAAAGCCTAAGGCATCACAAATGGATGACTATCGCGGCTGTGCTGGTGCTGCTGGCATCAACACTGGCGGGGGTATATGCGATCTGGGGTGTGGTTTTTGTGTACTGGGGCGTTCTGGCAATTCGATCAGGGCAGGCCTTTCTTGTTGAAGCTATTGAGCGCAAAGAGAACCCGGTTTTGTTCTGGGTGCTAACGGCGATGTGGTTCGGCTTCGGAGTACTTTACATCCTGACGGACATTTTCCCCACTCAGACCGCCTGAATGATTGACTCATGCCCAGAACCAGTTTGAAAGATGTCCGTACGAAGGAAATACTGAGCGCATTTACCAGATGTGTCGCGCGGTATGGATTGGATGGCTCAACACTCGCCCGTATCTCCGAAGAAGCGGGGATCGCGCGGCCTCTGCTTCGTCACTACCTTGGCAATCGCGAAGAAATGATCCAGCGCCTGCTGGACCATGTCCTGAGTGATTTTGCTATGCGGACAAAAACCTTCTTCGATATGTTGCCAGCAACAGGGCGCATTGATGCTTTGATCGAAGCGTTGTTTGGACGCGTTGATTATTCTTCTGAAAGCGCCGCCGTTTTTGCGGCTTTGGTAGCGGCCTCGGAGCGACACAAAGAAATTCGCCAACCCCTGTTGCGCTTCGTATACGAGTTTGAAGATCGTATCGCTGCTGAGATCAGTGCTGAGAATACAAGCGCTGATCCGAATCTTGTGGATGTCGCGGCTGCAGGGATCACAGCGATTTACTTCAATACAGATGCTGTAATGCCCTTGGTTCCAAAGGAAGGTTGGCGCGACAGGCAACGGGCAGCCGCATTGGTTTTGCTGGAAGCGGCCTGCCAGAGCGATCGGACCTGAGTTGACCCACACTCTGGCTCAGCGTATTGCGGGCCTTATGCAGAAGCAAAAGAAACCCTCGCGTCAGCAAGTCTATACTCTTCTGGTTCAGATTGGCCGGAAGGATGGAGATGGTTTGCCAAAAGACGCAACCGGAGCCGCGCTGATGTGCTTTGCCAGCGGTGTGGATGAGGCAGAAGCCGTGCGTGAAACGGTGGCGATTTTAAAACAGGCCGATACCGCTCCTCTGGATGTCACCGGCTACGGCACGCTTGCCGAGCGTGAAGCGCAGGGGCACGATATCGATCCGGATGAGCGGGCATTGATGCAGCGGGCGCTGGACGAAAACGCCGTCATAGTTGCGCAGATGACGCCATTCTTTGGAGACGAGAGCCCGGCTTAGTTTCGCGCTCCGAACCATTTGCGGTAGATTTCATCATAGGTACCGTCTTCGCGAAGAGACAGCAGTGCTTGGTTGACGTCTTCAACCAAAGGCGATCCGGTTGGGAAGGCGATGCCATAATTTTCGCGTAGGAAAATCCCGCCGGTCATACTTGCCGTTCTTCGACCCTCATGACTGGCGTAATAGGACAGAATGGGCGCATCGAATACGACTGCATCCAGATCCTTGTCTTTGAACGCAGCCAGCATGTCCTGAAGGTCGGCATAGCCCGTGAACTCGATCTCGCGGCGGTTCAGAAAGTTGGCTGCTGTTGAATCAGAGATGGTTCCGACTTGCTTGCCATAGAGGTCATTAACCGAATTCACGCTGCCGGTTATCGCATCTACAGTCATCACCGATGTGATCCGGGCCGTAAACACCGATACGATGAACAGCGAGGAAACCACCAGCACAACCCCCAGAATGCGCCCAAACGGCGTGCGGGGCATCCGCTCTTCAAACCCGCCATTGACCACGAGGTTGAGCGCCCACCAGAAGGAAGGGAACCAAGCCTCATTCAGTTTCCGGTCAAAATAGGGCTGCGCGCGTTTCTCGAAACTCCACATCAGCATGCCGCCGCCCAGAAGAATGGCAAAGGCCAGACCAATTGCGATGAACAGCTCGCGCGACAGCAGGGCGTGCAGTAAAGACGGTTGGCGCGCTGCCTCGGACGGAACCATGATCTGTAGCCCGGCTTCAAAGATGGGCTGGGTGAAATCCATTCGGGTTTCACGCATGGCGGTGATTGAAATATTCGCAATGGCCAGATCGGCTGACCCGTCTTGAACGGCCCCCAGCATTTCGCCAAAGCTCTCGACCCGGTTGATCGAATACTCCCAGCCCAGCGACTCAGATAACGCCGCCAGCAGGTCCATCGAGAAACCGGTCTGGACCCCGTCCTCGACAAACGAGAACGGAGGGCGGGTCACAGTTGTAACCGTGAGGGTCTGAGCCTGGCTTTGCTGCGCGAGAGTCGCGAAAGTCAGGCAGATCAATGCGAAGAAGACGCGCTTCATTTGGAATCACCTGTTTCGCGGCCCTCTAACCTAGTTCGGGGCAGCGCGGCAAGGCAGCCGCAGGGTCAAGGCTCATGTTTTGTTGGGGTGCTAAAATCGAAGTCTTTGGATTTTGGATTGGAAATCTGACTATTCGGGGTTGGCAAGCCGGGCAATTCGTTGAATCTGTGCACGAACACCGGCATCCATCAGAACAAGAGGCCCGTTATGACCGATCCAGTTGAGCTGACCGCAAATCTGATCCGTTGCCCTTCGGTCACACCCGAAGAGGGCGGCGCGCTGGTTTTACTGCAACGTGAACTTGCGGATGCAGGTTTTGAATGCACCCGTGTGGATCGCGGAGGCGTCAGCAACCTATTTGCGCGTTGGGGCAAGAAAGGACACGCTCGCAGCTTTGGCTTCAACGGCCACACGGATGTTGTTCCCTTGGGTGATGAGGCCGCTTGGACCGCGCCCCCGTTCGGAGCAGAAATTCGTGATGGAGTGATGTATGGCCGTGGTGCGACGGACATGAAATCTGGTGTGGCAGCCTTTGCCGCAGCAGCCATTGATTTTGTGCGCAATACGCCTCCGGATGGTGCGGTGATTCTGACAATTACAGGTGATGAAGAGGGTGATGCGGTCGATGGCACTGTCGCCCTGCTGGATCACATGGATGCGACGGATGAGCGGATGTCGGTCTGTCTAGTAGGGGAACCAACCTGTCCGAATAAGATGGGTGAAATGATGAAGATCGGTCGGCGCGGCTCAATGTCAGCTTGGTTTATCGTGACCGGGGTGCAGGGGCATTCTGCTTATCCGCACCGGGCGAATAACCCATTGCCAGCAATGGCGCGGTTGATGGATCGGCTGGCCAGTCGCGAGCTGGATCAGGGGACCGACCACTTTGATGCCTCAACATTGGCCGTGGTGACGATCGATACGGGCAATCCAGCGACGAACGTCATCCCGGCGCAATGCTCTGGAACAGTGAACATTCGGTTCAATGACCTGCACTCGGGCGTCAGCCTGAGCGACTGGTTGAAATCCGAGGCTGAATCAGTTGCCAAGGCGTTTGGAGTTGAAATCGAAACCAAGATCAAAATCTCAGGTGAGAGCTTTCTGACTCCTCCGGGTCGGCTTTCGGATCTGGTAGCGCGCGCCGTTGAGTCAGAAACCAATATCTGCCCCGAGCTTTCAACCACTGGCGGCACATCGGATGCCCGGTTCATCAAGAACCATTGCCCAGTGGTCGAATTCGGGCTGGTCGGGCGCACGATGCATCAGGTTGATGAGTGCGTTGAGGTGGCACAAATTCATCAGCTCAAGGCAATATACGCGCGTATTCTATCGGATTATTTTGCCTGATTGATGCAAAAGACTTTGGTCATCATGGTGAAAGAGCCACGTCCGGGGCGGGTGAAAACCCGTCTGGGACGCGATATTGGCATGGTCGGTGCGGCTTGGTGGTTTCGACATCAAACGCGGTCACTTGTCCGACGCCTGCGCGATCCGCGCTGGCAGATTGTTCTGGCGGTTACTCCGGATCGGGAGGGGATGAAAAGCCGTGTCTGGCCAGTCGATCTGCCGCGTAAGCCGCAAGGGCGCGGAAATCTCGGTGATCGTATGGGGCGGATGCTGCGCGGTGCCCCCGATGGGCCAGTATGTTTGATCGGTGCAGATATTCCGGGGATTACACGCGGACACATCGCGCGGGCCTTCGACGCATTGGGCCGGGCTGAAATCGTGTTCGGGCCAGCCCCTGACGGGGGCTATTGGTTGGTTGGTGCGCAGCGTTATAGTGCGTTGCCGTCAGGGATGTTCAACAACGTGCGCTGGTCGACTGAGAGTGCTTTGGCCGACACGCTGGCTTCGGTAAATGGACGTCGAGTGACGTTGCTGGATCACCTGCGCGATGTGGATACCGTGGCCGATCTGCACGGCTGACCCGACAGGCCGCTTTTTGGTCATGACGCGGTCGCATGCCCGTGCTAGGCCAAACTCATGACACGCATTCCGACCAAGCAAGAGGTCCTCGACTGGATCTCGGCGAACCCTACCCTGACCTCGAAACGTGATATCGCCAAGGCCTTTGGCATCAAGGGCGCAGATCGGATCGACCTGAAGCGCATCCTGAAAGAGCTTGAGGCCGAAGGGCATTTGGAAAAGCGCAAGCGCAGCTATCGTGATCCTGACCGCCTGCCGCCGGTCAGCGTGTTGCAGGTCAAGGCTCCGAACGCGGATGGCGATCTGTTTGCGCGACCGTTGGAATGGCACGGTGAGGGGATCGAGCCCATTATTCTGCTCATCACCCGCGCCAGCGATCCGGCATTGGGCGAGGGTGACCGCATTCTGGCCCGTCTGATCGTTGTGCACGAGGAAGACCATAATTACGAGGCGCGTCTGATCCGCCGCATCGGAACCAACCCACGCAAGGTCGTTGGCATCTTCCGCAAAGGGGCCGAGGGTGGCCGGATCGTACCTATCGACAAGGCTGGTTCCACCGAATGGCTGGTCGCGGACGGGGCCGTTCTGGGCGCCAAGGACGGGGAGTTGGTCGAGGCCGAGCAGGCCGGACCCAAGAACCGCATGGGCCTGCCACGCGCGCGCATTGTTGAACGGCTTGGCGATCCGACCGAGCCCAAGGCTGTCTCATTGATCGCCATCCACCAACATGGCATTCCTGACGATTTCCCGGACAATGTGATTGAAGAAGCCGACAAGTCCAAACCTGTTGGCCTGAAAGGGCGCGAAGACCTGCGGGATATGCCCTTGCTGACCATCGATCCTGCGGATGCACGGGACCATGACGACGCCTGTTATGCGCACGCAGACGATGATCCGAAGAACAAAGGTGGCCATGTAATCTGGGTCGCCATCGCCGATGTGGCCGCCTATGTGCAGCCCGGTACGGCGCTGGATCGTGAGGCACGCAAACGGGGCAATTCCAGTTACTTCCCCGACCGCGTAGTGCCGATGCTGCCGGATCGCCTGTCCGGTGATCTGTGTTCCCTGCACGAAGGCGTGCCGCGCGCCTGTATCGCGGTTCGGATGCAGATTGATGCCGAGGGTAACAAGATCGGCCACCGCTTTGCACGGGGTCTGATGCGTTCAGCCGCCTCACTGAACTATTCCGAGGTGCAGGAAGCGATCGATGGCAACCCGAACGACCGCACCGAGCCGTTGCTGGAGACCGTTCTAAAACCGCTCTATGCCGCCTATGACGCGTTGAAAAAAGCGCGGGCGGAGCGCCAACCGTTGGAGCTGGACTTGCCTGAACGCAAGATCGTTCTGAGCGATGCTGGCGAGGTGACCAGCGTCGCGTTCCGTGACCGATTGGATGCGCATAAGTTGATTGAGGAGTTCATGATCCTCGCCAATGTCGCTGCCGCCGAGACACTGATTGCCAAACGCCGCCCGCTGTTGTTTCGCGTCCACGAAGAGCCCGCACCTGAGAAGCTGGAAAGCCTGAGAGAGACGGCGCAAGCAGCAGGTTTGAATCTGGCCAAAGGGCAGGTGTTGCAGACCCGCCACCTGAACGCGCTGCTGAATGCTGCCGCGGGTACCGAAGATGCCGAGCTGATCAACCTAACCACTTTACGGTCGATGGCGCAGGCCTATTACAGTCCTGAAAACTTTGGACATTTTGGACTCGCCCTGCGGAATTATGCACATTTCACCTCACCCATCCGCCGCTATGCGGACCTGATCGTGCACCGCGCGCTGATCACGGCCCATGGCTGGGGGAAGGATGGGCTGACCGAGGAGGAAATCGCGCGGCTGGAGGAAACGGCCACCCATATCTCGGACACGGAACGCCGTTCCATGATGGCCGAGCGCGATACGACTGATCGCTATCTGGCGGCCTATCTTAGCGAGCGGGTCGGCAATGAGTTCACAGGCCGGATCAGCGGTATCGCACGTTTCGGGGCCTTCGTGAAGATGGATGAGACCGGAGCGGACGGTCTGGTGCCCGTGCGCTCGCTGGGGCGTGAGTTCTTTCATTTTGACCGTGAAGCCGGGACACTGATGGGTTCGGATACCGGCCTGATTATTGCCATTGGTCAGCGTGTCACCGTGCGGCTGACCGAGGCTACGCCTGTAACCGGCGGATTGGAATTGGAACTGCTCTCCATCGATGATCAAGCCCTGCCACGAGGACGCGGTCCAACCAAACGCGGGTCGCGGCGCAAGGCGGTCAGCACCAAGCGCAAGAAGGACAAAATCAAGCGCAAGGTTGAACGCAAACGCCGTCAGAGATGATAGGTTAACGCGCGCGCAATCAGCCAGCCGTGGCGTGTGGGGTCAATCTGATCGGGCGCATCGAATAGAATGGCGCGATTGCCATCGATCTGATCCTCACCGGGAAAAGCAGAAGTGAAATCCCCCATCAGTCTGCTCTGGCAGTGCACGAACAACGCAAACCGAGCGGCTTTGTGTCCGCCCAGTCGGATCGTTGATCCCTTGGGTGCCAAATAGGCTGGCTGACCCCACCGCAACGCTTCTTCCAGAGGCTGGGCCGGCGGTAGCGAGGCCGCAGTTTCGAAAATCAACTCGCGCAGCATAAGTGCTCCTGCGCGAGTTTCTTCTGGCATCGCCCCGTAAGCTGCGGCGACTTTTGCATCCTCAAAGGGTGTCATGACAGTGGGATCGCCTGTTCCATTCGATCGATATAGCTGCTGAGCAGCTTATCCTGTTTGATCCGGCGGGTCAGGGGGGTGTCGGACGGTGTCGCGCGCATCGCCGCCAGCATTGGACCGACGCTCATGTCCGCCGAGGTCGGTTCCTCTCCCATCAGGTAGGGCGATTGCCAAAGATAGGTTGAGATAGCTTCAAGGTCGCGCTCTAGCCGGTCCTGTCGTTCTGCGGGTGAGAATCGGGAAACACCCTGAAAGGCCAACCCTTTGACAACGGATTTACGGATCGAGTTCGAAACCGGCTTGCGGATCAGTGCTGGAATGACTGTGAAGAACGTATCGCGCAGGATTGGCCAGACCTCATCATTGGCCCAGCGATCCTGGACGACATGGAAGTAAAGATGTTCCTCTGCCATGCGGATTAGAGTACGGGATTGGGCTTTTTGCAGGCCATTCAAACCGGCATCGAAATCTGCACCCTGAGACTCGAGCCACTCGCGGATCAAGTCGCTGTCGGGGATCAGGCGCTCGGGTGTGCGCAGAACCGGCAGTTTCTGATGCGGCATCTTGCGGGGGTCCAAAAGGTCGGACCGCTGCCAGCGCTGTCCTGCCCGTTGAAGCATCAGGGCGGTTTTCACACAGAACGGGCTGGCACTGAACAGGCCGAACGCAGAGGGGAAAGTAAGAAGGGTCAGCATCATCAGCTCCATAATTGGGATGTCCGAGGGATACGCCTGACTAATGACAGTTTCTGACATTAGGTTTAGGTTAGTGTGCAGTATGTCTCGTACCGCTCGCCTGTTTCAGTTGATGCAAGCCCTGCGTTCTGGCCCATCACCCAGAACGTCGGTCCAGCTGGCACAGGATTTGGGCGTTTCACCGCGTACAATACATCGGGACATCGATGCTTTGCGTGCTCTGGGGGCCGTAATAGACGGCGAGGCCGGGTTTGGGTTTACCCTGATCGAAGATGCAACTTTGCCACCACTGGGTTTTACCAATGACGAGCTTGAAGCATTGGTATTAGGTCTACGAGAGGTGCAGTTGATTGGCGATCCGGCGCTGTCTGATGCGGCAAGCGAGGCCTTGCGAAAGCTGCAGGGCCGGTTGCCGCAGCGCCAATCCCACCGACTAAGTCATGCTGTTCTGACTGCCACGCGGTTTGACAGGCCAGCGGTGCCAACAATTGATGTTGCAGTCCTGCGCCAAGCAGCATGGGACGAACGCGCGGTTGAGTTTGCCTATACCGATGCCAAGGGCGTGGGAACCCGGCGTCGGGTCAATCCACTGAGTATCGTCTACATGGATCGCGCCAGCGTTCTGCTCAGCTGGTGTCACTTGCGCGAGGACTTTCGCGTTTTCCGGCTGGACCGTATGCAAGACATGGACGTGTCCGACGAAAGCTTCCGCCCCAAGCGCGTGCCGTTACTGCGAGAGGCGATTGCCCGCATTCGTGCTGAACGCGAGGCACAGGAACAGGAAAGCTAATTTTCTACATTTTGAGAAATACCGATTTTGCGCTATCATTGAACCTGAGCAGTAATCAGGAAAAATCGGAATGCGTAAGTGCGTAGGTGGCGTCATGACCGCCGCATTATGGGCATCCATCGTGCAGGCGGATACAACAGACAAATCGATAAGGCCTCTGGCCCGACCATTGGTCGACAATATTCAACTGGCTTCGGCAGACGTGATGGTTTCGGTAAGACCAGTATTGCGTCCTGAGGTCGAACATTATCGCGTATCTGCCGAAGGGAACGCGCGCTTTCAGGCTTGGCTTGGAGCGTTTCGCGAGCGGGCCCGCGCTCAAGGAATCTCGGCCCGGACGCTGGACAGAGCATTGGCCGGGGTGACCTATGACAGCAACATCATCAAACGAGATCGCAATCAGGCTGAGTTTTCAAAACCGATCTGGGAGTATCTGGATTCGGCAGTTTCAAAAACGCGGATTTCGAATGGACGCGCGGGCTTGGACCGGCATCGGGAAACTCTGACGCGGATAGAGGCGCAATATGGCGTTGAAAAAGAGGTTGTCACCGCTATTTGGGGGCTCGAAACCTCGTTCGGAACCTATCGGGGTGGCAAGCAAACTATCAGATCGCTCGCGACACTGGCCTTTGATGCACGGCGGGCGAGTTTCTTTGAATCCCAGCTTATCGCGGCCCTTCAGATCCTGCAGTCCGGGGACGTGGATGCTGTGAATATGGTCGGCAGTTGGGCCGGAGCGATGGGGCACACGCAGTTCATGCCGACCTCATTTCTGGATCACGCAGTAGATTTCGATGGCGATGGGCGCCGCGATATTTGGTCGGACGATCCAACTGATGCTCTGGCGTCGGCCGCTGCCTATCTGGCAAAGCATGGATGGACCAAAGGCCAACCATGGGGGGTAGAGGTCAAGTTACCATCCGGCTTTGATTATGCAGATGCAAGACGAGACGTTACACTGATGCCGTCAGAATGGGCGGCCCGAGGAGTTCTGGCGCACACAGGCCAGGTGGTGTCCGACTATGGAAAAGCTGCAATTTTGTTGCCAGCGGGTGGCCGTGGTGTTGCTCTGATGATTTTCGATAATTTCAAGGTGATCGAGGCATACAATGGTGCCGATGCTTATGTGATCGGGATCGGGCATCTGTCTGACCGGCTTGCAGGCGGTGCTCCGTTTCAAGCCGAATGGCCACGTGGAGATCGCGTGCTGAGTTTTACCGAAAAGAAAGAGTTGCAGCGTCGGTTGACGCAGGCTGGGTTTGACACTCAAGGGATTGATGGTCGCACCGGTCCGAATACGATCAATGCGGTCCGAGCGTTCCAGGTCGCTCAAGGGCTGGTTCCGGACGGGTACCCGTCGCTCAGTCTGCTGGAGCGGATGCGTTGAAAGTAAGGGCGGACCAAATGGGCCGCCCTTTGATCGTGATTAGGACGCGGATTTCATCAATCCCCTGTTGTTGATTTCTTCCAATGCTTCGTCCAGCGATTTGTTAATACGCACAAACATCTCATCGATGTCCTCAGGCGTCAGGATCAGGGGTGGCGAGATGATCATCCGGTCGCCCACGTGGCGCATGATCAGGTTGTTCGCAAAGCAGCGGTCGCGACAGATATACCCAATCGTGCCGGGTTCAGACGCAAATTTGGCGCGGCTTGATTTATCCGGTGTCAGCGCGATTGACGCCATCATTCCAACGATCTTAGCTTCGCCGACCAATGGGTGATCAACCAGTGCCTCCCATTTCTTCTTCAGATAGGGGGCCGCAACATCGCGGACATGATCCACAATTCCTTCTTCTTCCAGAATGCGCAGGTTTTCCAGCGCAACCGCAGCAGCAACGGGATGGCCGGAATATGTATAACCGTGGTTGAATTCGGTGTTGCCGATAACTTCGGCGATTTCATCATTTACGATAGACCCACCGATAGGCGCGTAGCCCGAGCTGAGGCCTTTGGCGATGGTCATGATGTGTGGTCTGATGCCGACAGTTTGTGACCCGAACCAATTCCCAGTCCGACCAAACCCGCAAATCACCTCATCTGCGATCAACAGGATATCGTATTTGTCGCAAATACGTTGGATTTCCGGCCAGTAAGTGTCTGGCGCAACGATAACACCACCCGCACCCTGCACTGGCTCGGCGATGAAGGCTGCGACTCGGTTTTCACCAAGCTCTAGAATGGCCTCTTCCAATTCGCGTGCGCGGGCGAGGCCAAACTCTTCAGGGGCGAGGTCACCACCTTCGGCCCACCAGTTTGGCTGGTTAACGTGATGAATATTTGGAATCGGAATGCCACCTTGCGCATGCATTCCGGCCATACCACCCAGCGATGCGGATCCAACCGAAGAACCGTGATAGGCATTCTTGCGGCTGATGATGATATTCTTGTCCGGCTGACCTTTCTCAGCCCAATAGGTGCGAACCAGACGGATATTGGTATCATTGGCCTCGGACCCGCCAGCGGCGAAGAACACGTGATTCAGATCACCGGGTGCAAGTTCAGCAAGCTTGGCGGCCAGTGCGATAGCCGGGATGTGGGTCGTTTTGAAGAACGTGTTGTAATACGGCAGTTCGCGCATTTGACGGGCGGCGGCGTCGGCCAGTTCATCGCGGCCATAGCCGATATTGACGCACCAGAGCCCGGCCATGGCATCCAGAATCTCTTCACCTTCGCTGTCGGTCAGATACACGCCGTTGGCGCGGGTGATGACACGTGCGCCTTCCTCACCCAGCGATCCATTTGCCGAGAACGGGTGAATGTGATGCGCCGCATCCAGCGCCTGCAATTCGGCGGTGGGCATGTGATTGGTGATAGTGGACATCGGCGATTCTCCTGCAAGCGTGATTGCAGGATAGAATATGATCAAATTTTACACTGTCAATCGAATCGCTGCATTCTAGGTGCTGGGCAGCGCGTCGCCCATCATTCCCATACCTTGCTCAATGTCCTGTGCCGTTGCCAAAGCAGCCTTCTCCGCATCCTTATTGCGCAGTGCGACGATGATATCCTTATGTCTATCGGGTAGGCTTTGGGTGCCGAATCGACCGCAAACAATCCGCAATGAAGGGCCGAATCTCAACCACAGACGTTCGGCCAGGTCGACCAGAATCGGGGCATCGGCATGCGAATACAGGGCTTGATGAAAGGCGTGGTTCAATCGCAGATATCCGCCAACATCCCCATCTGTAATCATGAGGTCGAGCCGTTGATCCAGCTTCTCCAGATGGTCAATTTCGGTCGACGAAATGTTCCTGGTGGTACGCCTTGAAAGCTCTGTTTCTATTGATATTCTTGCAAAAATCATCTGTTCGATATCATTGGCAGATAATAAGGGTACGCTGACCCGTCGGTTGCCTTGAAAGATCAGGGCGCCGTCAGAAATTAGGCGTCGTATCGCCTCGCGCACCGGGGTCATGCCTACGCCCAACGAATCAGTCAGACCCTGAATCGTTACCGGCTGTCCTGGCACAAGATCACCAAACAGGATCTGCGATTTCAGAGTGCGATAGACCTGTTCATGCGCAGGGCGTTTTTCTTCATCATCCGGCTGTGTGCTCGCCTTATTTTTGATCAAATCCAAATGGTTTACCTCAATCCGCGCGTTTCTATCTTGTCTGAATTTACACCTGTTCCGACCATAGGTGAAACCACTGCAAAACGCAAAACTTGATCAAATCCAAAAAAAAGTGAAAATAGCCGCATAATCGCAGGGAGAAGACTATGAAACTAAAAACGCTGGGGATGACAGCGATCGTCGCATTGGGGACTTCGGCCGCTTTTGCCGAAGAAGTGCGTGTCTATAACTGGTCCGACTATATTGACGAGGAGTTGCTGAGCAAATTCGAAGAAGAGACAGGCCTGACCCTGATCTATGACGTGTTTGATAGCAATGAGGTTCTGGAAACCAAAATGCTGGCCGGTGGGTCAGGTTATGATGTGGTTGTGCCTTCGGGAACGTTTTTGCAACGCCAGATTCAAGCCGGCGCGTTCCAGGAACTCGACGCAGCCAAACTATCGAATGCAGGAAACCTGTGGGATGTGATTCAGGAGCGCACCGCAGGGTATGACCCCAACAATGCTTACTCGATCAACTATATGTGGGGAACCACCGGCATCGGCTTGAATGTCGACAAGGTCAAAGAGGTGCTGGGCGACGATGTTGCGCTCAACAGCATGGATCTGGTGCTGAAGCCTGAAAACATGGAAAAGCTGGCCTCGTGCGGTGTCCATTTCCTGGATGCACCCGCCGAGATCATTCCGATGGTGCTGCAATATATCGGCGAGGACCCGGATAGCCATGACACGGACGTCATTGCGAAGACCGAAGAGGTTCTGACCGGCGTGCGTCCATATGTGCAGAAGTTCCACAGCTCGGAATACATCAATGCGCTTGCCAACGGTGATATCTGTGTGGCCGTCGGTTGGTCAGGGGACATTCTGCAAGCTCGGGATCGTGCCGATGAGGCAGAAAATGGTGTGGTCATCGAATACCATCCATTCGCGGAAGGCTCGCTGATGTGGTTTGACCAGATGGCGATACCTGTTGATGCACCAAATCCGGAAGGCGCACACAAGTTTCTGGACTTTATTCTGGATGCCAACAACATGGCTGCCGCGTCGAACTATGTTTACTACGCCAACGGTAACAAGGCTTCGCAAGAGTTCCTGGAAGAGGACGTAATCGGAGATCCGGCGATCTATCCGGATGATACGACGATGCAGAATCTCTATATCACCACGCCTTATCCGGCAAAAACCCAGCGGGTGGTGACTCGTCTCTGGACCAAAGTGAAATCAGGCACCTGATCTGATTGATGCGCAAGGCAGACAAACTGCCTTGCGCCATATTTATCCTGACCGATTACCGGGGGCCACTTTGAACACTGAAGTCTTTGCGCCGTGGGACGACCCGCAGGCGAAACCCTTGATCCAGTTCCAGAACGTCACCAAACGATTTGGCGCATTCACCGCAATCGATAACCTTTCGCTGGATATCTATGAGCGTGAGTTCTTTGCTCTGCTTGGGCCGTCGGGCTGCGGAAAGACCACGATGATGCGGATGCTGGCCGGTTTTGAAACTCCGACCGATGGCCATATCCTTCTTGGGGGTCAGGATATCGATCCGATCCCGCCCAATAAGCGGGCGGTGAACATGATGTTTCAGTCTTACGCCCTGTTCCCTCATCTGAGCATCTGGGACAATATCGCTTTTGGTCTGCGTCGGGACAACATGCCCAAGCGCGATCTGGAAGAACGAGTTGAAGAGATGTTGCGCCTGACCCGCCTTGAGCAGTTTGCGCGCCGTAAGCCGCATCAGATCTCGGGCGGTCAACGCCAACGCGTGGCGCTGGCCCGGTCATTGGCCAAAGCGCCAAAACTGCTTTTACTCGACGAACCCTTGGGGGCGCTGGATAAGAAGCTGCGTCAAGATACCCAATTCGAGTTGATGGACATTCAGGAAAAGACCGGCACGACCTTTGTCATCGTGACTCACGACCAGGAAGAGGCGATGACCGTTGCCAGCCGAGTGGCTGTCATGGATCAGGGCAAGTTGATGCAAGTGGCGACACCCGATCGCATCTATGAGACACCGAATTCCGTCTATGTCGCTGATTTTATCGGCGACGTGAACATCATCGAAGGGCGCGCCACGGCACAAGGGGATGAAAACTATCGGATTGATTGGGCCGAGGGGCAACCTCCGCTCACAGCCTCAACTGCAACCCAATTGTCCGATGGGCAGGGCTGCCATCTGGCGATCCGTCCCGAGAAAGTCGCCATTTCAGCCGAGCGCCCCACAGATGCGATCAATGCGATCCAGGGCAAGGTGCATGACATCGCTTATCTGGGCAACCTGTCGACCTATCATGTTGAGCTGCCAGACGGCACGATCATCAAAGCACAAACGGCGAATACCCGTCGTATCTCGCGCCGCTCGTTTACTTGGGAAGACCCGGTCTGGCTGTCCTGGACAGCGACTGCCGCAGTCTTGTTGGAAAACTGATGCGTCGCGCTGTTCTGATCGCCATTCCCTATGTCTGGCTTCTGGCGCTGTTTCTGGTGCCGTTCTTTATCGTTCTGAAAATCTCACTTTCGGACACCGCGCTGGCCATTCCACCTTACACGCCGACATTGGATTTCTCTGAGGGCTGGACAGGCATTAAGAACTTCTTCAGCCAGCTTGATCTTGAGAACTTCGTTTGGCTGACCGAGGACGATCTATACTGGAAAGCTTACCTTTCCAGCGTCAAAATCGCCCTGATTTCAACAATTCTTACGCTGATTGTCGGCTACCCGATCGCCTACGCGATGGCGCGCGCGCCTGAAGAATGGCGGCCCACATTCATGATGTTGGTTATCTTGCCCTTCTGGACGTCATTCCTAATCCGGGTCTACGCGTGGATGGGCATTCTCAGCAATGAAGGTTATCTGAACCAACTGCTGCTGTGGACGGGCATTATCTCAACCCCGCTGACCATTCTTAACACCAATACGGCGGTCTATATTGGCATCGTCTACACTTATTTGCCCTTCATGATTCTGCCGATTTACTCGTCTCTAGAACGTATGGACGGGTCGCTGATCGAGGCCGCCGAAGACCTTGGGTGTTCGCGCATGCAGGCTTTCTGGTTGATCACAATCCCTCTTTCACGCCCGGGTATCATCGCGGGTTGTTTTCTTGTGATGATCCCGGTGATTGGTGAGTTCGTGATCCCGTCGCTTCTGGGTGGCTCCGGAACTCTGATGATCGGTAAGGTTCTTTGGGAAGAGTTCTTCTCGAACCGCGACTGGCCGGTCGCCAGTGCGGTGGCCGTTGTTTTGCTACTGATCCTTGTGATTCCGATCGTGCTGTTCCAGCGCAACCAGCAAAAGCAGACGGAGGCTGAACAATGAGCAGACTCAGCTGGTTCAACACAGTGTCGCTGACGTTGGGGTTCGCGTTCCTGTATATCCCGATGATCATCCTGATCATCTTCAGCTTCAACGAAAGCAAGCTTGTCACGGTCTGGGCCGGGTTTTCGACCAAATGGTACGGAGAGCTGGTTCAGAACGAAGCGTTCCTTGACGCGGCATGGGTTACACTGCGGGTTGCTGTGTTCTCGTCTACTTTGGCGACGATCCTTGGCACGGCTGCGGCATATGTTCTGGTGCGTGGCGGGCGGTTCTTTGGACGAACGCTATTCTCGGGGATGATCTACGCCCCTCTGGTGATGCCAGAGGTGATAACGGGCCTGTCTCTGCTGCTGTTATTCATCGGGATCGGGTTGGATCGGGGGATCCTGACCATCGTTCTGGCTCATACGACATTTTCCATGTGTTTCGTTTCGGTCGTCGTCTCTTCGCGCCTTGTTACATTTGATAGGTCGCTGGAAGAGGCCGCGCTGGATTTGGGGTGCTCGCCGGCGCAGGCTTTTCGTCTAGTGACGTTGCCGATCATTGCGCCCGCCGTAGTTTCCGGCTGGTTATTGGCGTTTACCTTGTCGCTTGATGATCTAGTCATTGCGTCCTTCACCTCAGGACCATCCGCCACGACACTTCCCATCAAGATTTTCTCGGCTGTGCGTCTGGGTGTCAGTCCAGAAATCAACGCGTTGTCGACGCTTATGATCGCTGTGGTAACGGTGGGTGTCATCACCGCATCATTGGTGACCAAACGCGCGATGATGCGGCAAAAGCAGGATGAACAAGCCGCGGCGCGCACCGAATGAAGCGAATCTTTTCGGATTACGCCTACAGTGCGGCCCCTCGTTCAGGATGCTGGTGGGACGAGACGATTGAGGCACCTGATTGGCCTAAGCACCAAGGAGAGCTGAAGGTCGATGTTGCCATAATCGGTGGCGGGTTCACGGGCCTATCTGCAGCGCTGCATTTAGCGAAAGAGGGCGTATCGGTTGCTGTGTTCGAGGCGAACTCTCTGGGCTGGGGCGCGTCAGGGCGAAACGGAGGATTCTGCTGTCTGGGTGGTTCGAAGCTCAGTGAAGCCACTCTCAGACGCCGTTACGGTGCAATTGAGGCAGCAGCATATTTTCAGGCTGAAAAAGACGCAGTGTCGTTGGTTGCCGATCTTCTGGCGCGTCATGAAATCGATGCGGACAGGCACTCGCGGGGTGAAACTCAACTGGCCCATTCCAAGCGAGCGATGGCACGACTACGTCAAAGCGTCGCCTCAGAAGGCCAGCTGCATGAGCAGCATGAACTGGCAGATTTAGGGTTGGGAGGCGCGTTCTTTGGCGGATACACAACGCCTGTAGGCTTTGGTTTGAACCCTCGTAAGTACCTTTTTGGTTTGGCCAACGCAGCGCAGGCTGAGGGTGCAAAGTTGTACCAACACAGCCCGGTTCAGAAGATATGCAAAATCGCGCAAGGCTTTGATCTGCATACCCCCACCGGTCAAGTTCGGGCTTCGAACGTGCTAACCTGCACAAATGGGTATTCCAGCGAGGATTTACCCCAATGGATGGCTGCGCGCTATATGCCGACGCAATCGACGGCTTTTGTCACACGCGTTCTGTCCCAAAACGAATTACAGGCTCAAGGCTGGACTTCGGATCAGATCGCATATGACACGCGCAACCTGCTGCATTATTTCCGGTTGATGCCCGATAGGCGGTTTCTGTTCGGAATGCGTGGGGGATTGATGTCGTCACCCCGTGCCGAAATGCGCATTCGGCAAAAGGCGTTGCAGGATTTCAGACGCTTGTTTCCTGCGTGGGCCTCGATTGACGTTACGCATATCTGGTCCGGTATGGTCTGCCTGTCCCGCGCCCTCGTGCCCTTTGCGGGTCCGGTTCCGGATCAAGCCGGGTTGTTTGCGGGCTTTGCATATCACGGCAACGGCGTTGCTATGGGGACCTATTGTGGCCGAGCCCTCGCCCGGATGGTCCTCGGGCAACCGAGCGAGCTTCCTTTGCCGATCAAGCAACCGCCAACCCGTTTTCCATTGGGTAGATGGCGTCGTGCCTTGATGCCGCCAGCCTATGCATTGCTTGGTCTTGCGGATCTATAAGGCCTGAATTTCCAATTCAAAGGCCCGAACATATTCGGGTGATCCGTTTTCGACCCGCCACAGACAATAGGCCGCCATTCGCCAGCCATACCAAGAGCGCAGAGATAAGTATCGCGCAGTAACTTGGTGCCGATCATAGGCGGTTAGAAAGTTCGTTACCTCCACCTCCGACAGAGGTGTACCGCGATAAAGCTGCTGCATCGCGGGCGATAAAAATATCGCTAAGTCTTCGCATGGGTCACCCGAGGCCGGACATTGCCAGTCGATGAGTGTCAGCCCGGCTGATGATTGCAGAATGTTGCCCGCCACCGGGTCACCATGGATCAGACATCGCTCGGCAAGGGGTGGTATTTGCCCCCGCGGTTTCAACGCGATCAGCTGCTGTGTCTCAGCGTTCTGGCAACTGCGCAAAATCTGCTCAGCATGGCATCTCAGATCCTCGCTGCCATTGCAGCCAGTGGGGAGGTCCAGATTTATCGATAGACTGTGTAGTCGCCTCAGCAGAACCGCGACGTTTTCGACGCCTTCGCGCCATGGATTGCCTGGTGCATGATCGTAGTAAACCCAGCTCGCCTTCTCGAAAGACCCGGTCGCCCGTAGATTGGGCACGAAGCCGGTGCTGTTGAGTGCGCGCAAGCAGTTCGCCTCAAGTCTAGCGTCGTTGCGAAACAGTGGGTTCTGAAACGGTGCGCGATACAGCTTGAGGACCGCGTCGCTGTGATCCGACAGTACCTTCCACACCTGATTTGTACGCCCACCGTACAGCACCTGGAATTGGGCTCGAACATCAATCAGCCCTTGAGAATGTAACTGGGCAACCAGCTTTGGCGGAGGTGGGATTTGGTCAGACAGGGAAGTTACCAGATTGAGCAGCGAGTCGATTTTGCCAAGCTTTGACCTGCGCCGCCCAACAGATCAAGCACCTGTTCGGATTTGAGTAACCTCATTCGCAGATACTTCTGCCCCGCTTTCAAGTGTTAACATGACCGCGCCGTCACCAACTTGGGCCTCAACAACACGGCCAAAAGCTGCGGTGGGGGTTTCAGCCAGCAATTTGTCTCCCTTATAGCTCGCGAGAGACGCAGAGTAACTCCCTGCCAGAAACGCAGTGCCGGTACTGTCAACACCGTGCCATTCGAATTCGGTTTCATCGACGGGTACGGTAATTCGGTCGACCACGTCGCCCTGCGTGTTGCGGATGATCAGTTCAGCTCTGGTTGCATCAGGAGCTGCACTGGCAAAGAGCGTAACAGGCTGGTTTTCAAACTGAAATGGTGCGGCAACTTGAACATCCATACCAACCCAACTGGCAAGCTGATTCAGATTGACCGATCCCAACGTCAAAGCCAGACCAGATAAAAGTTCATTTGCTTTGACCTGTTGTTCGACCATCGAAAACTGCGCGAGCTGCGAGGCGTATTCTGATGAGTCCAATGGTTCCAGCGGATCCTGATTTCGTGCCTGTACCGTCAGCATGCGCAGGAATGTCTCGAAATCCGACGTCAGAGCAGAACGTTGCGCGTTGCTGGGTACACCTGAGGTTGCAATTGGGTTTGCGGTTGAACTCGACAGGGTGATCATCGCTTAAAGCCTCACATCAAGGCCACCACGCGGGCCGGATTGAACTATTGGTGCATTATGAATCTCATCAACAGCGACCTCCGATGTGTCAGAGAACTGCTGAGCCTCGGGATCTTTTTCTTGCTCTGCTGTGTTACCGGACAGGCCCAGATCAAGCGACATACCTTGGTATCCAAGTTTCTCGAATTCAGCGGATAACAGCGCGATGTGCCGCCGCATCAAATCAAGCGTTTCTGGCCGTTCCGTCATGATCATCAGATGCAACCCATCTTCACGGTTGGTTAATGTGATCGAGACGCGGCCCAGTTCCTCGGGGTTGAGGGCAATGTCTACGCCCTGAACGCCGGGCCTTGCTGAGATGACGGCTGCCAGTTGGCCCGCAATGGCGCGGGCATATTCGGCGCGATGGGGTATAAATGGTGTTATGCCCATGGTTTCCCGCTGCGTGGGCACAATTGTGGCTTCCTTTAGTGTCGGAATATCGAGAATCTCGTGTACTGTTGCAGGTTCGCGGATTGTGTCCACAGGAGCTATATTTGTGGCTTGGGCCGATATCAGCGCATTTGTGGCGCTAGCTGTTTGCTGCTGCGAGACTACTTTAAATACCGACGCGATCGGTGTGTCTAAATCCGGGCGGATGCCGACTTCGGTCGAATTTCGAGACTGAAACGGGCGTGCATTCGAATCCGGGCTGATCCCGGACCGACCTAGCGTCCGTGTGAGCACCCGTTTTTCAACTTTATCGGATTTTTGTTCCGGCGCTGGCGGGATTTCGGACGCTGCAGGGGTGGTCGAACTTATTGTTGTCGACCTATTTGTCTGATCGGTTGGTGAAGTGGATATGTTCTGATTAGACACCGGATCTACAGCGGGCGAGGGTACTGCTATTTCCGACTGTCTTGGCGCTTGCAATTCGCTGTCCGCAAGCGTCAACAGTTGCGGAAACGCAGCCTCGGGATTTGGCAGCTCCTCATCACCGTTTTGGGATAGTGGTTTCACAGTAGTTCTAACAGAGTCGTTGATTTCGACATCCGGCTGTTCTTCTACTGCGACTTTCTGTTTTGAAATTGTTGGCAAGCTCTCAGGATCGTTCAACTCGGCCTCTTCGTTCATGACGTCCTCAAAGGCCTGAGCTCCCTTGTTCTCTCGCGCCCCCCCGTGCTGGGCATCGGATTTGCTTCCTGTTGTGGTTGAGGCCGTCAAAACGGTCAGCGGGTTGGACATTTCTTGCTCCGGCTGTGTTTGCCTGACCCGGACTCTGACCTCAGGAGGTTACAATTATTTTAACTGCTTTCCTCTTTGATCATGAAAGTTCGAAGCAATTTACGGAGAATCCAATGTCGATATCAGCGATTGGAGCAACGACGCCGGCCGCTCAAGCTTCAGATAAGCTTAGAGCTGCCTCAATCGAGCTTGAGGCGACCTTTCTCGCCGAGATGTTGAAATCCGCGGGCCTTGGGCAGGCGCGGCAATCGTTCGGAGGAGGCGCAGGTGAAGATCAGTTTTCTTCGTTTCTAATTCAGCAGCAGGCCCAGCAGATGGCCCGCGCTGGTGGAATTGGTCTGTCAGAGGTTCTCTTTAATGCAATGATGGAGAAGGCCGATGGGTGAAAATCCGATAAAGGCGTTGGAGGATCTGCTGGATCAGGAGCGTAAGGCATTGATAGGCGGCGATCTTGACGACCTGAACCGATTGGCACCTGAAAAGGAAGACCTGATTGATGCTCTCAACGGCCTGAAAGTCATTGATAACGACGGCCTTGTTCGTGTTCAGATGAAAGTCGCGCGTAATCAGGCACTATTGACCAGTGCAGCCGAGGGCATCCGCGCCGTTGCTGAACGCATGTCGGAACTGCGTCGCGTGCGTCAGGAGTTCAGTACTTATGACGCGGCGGGTCAGCGGAATGGGTATTCGGTGCGCTTGCAGGCAAAGCTGGAGAAGCGTGCATAAGGCTGGGTTTGATTCAAATCCAAAGCTTTGGATTTATTCGTCTTAGCACTCCGTTAGGGGATCAGGGTCAAAGTTGGGATTGCACCTGGAACAGCAGGTGGCGCGAAGGCCACAGGGCGCGACGCAAAGGTCAGAACGACGGAATGCCCGCCGGTTCGGTGGGTCCAACATGGGCGTCGAAGGCGCTCGAACGCAAAGAGGATGACAAATATGTCCAGCATTCTGACGAACAATGGCGCAATGGTTGCGCTGCAAACTCTCAAATCCGTAAACAAGAACCTGGCGATGACGCAGAACGCGATTTCGACCGGTAAAGATGTGGCGACGGCCAAGGACAACTCTGCCGTCTGGGCTATTTCCAAAGTGATGGAATCGGACGTTAAGGGTTTCAACGCCATCAAAGACAGCCTGGCGCTGGGTGAATCCACAGTGGCAGTTGCACGGAACGCTTCGGAAACGGTTACAGATCTGCTGAACCAGATGAAAGGCAAGATTGTTGCGGCACAGGAAGACAATGTCGACCGCGGCAAGATCAATGACGATGTGACGGCATTGCGGGACCAGATCGCATCGGTCGTAGGCGCGGCGCAATTCAATGGTCTAAACCTAGTCGATGGGTCGGCAGGTACAGCGTCCATTCTTGCGTCGCTGGATCGTGATAGCGCTGGAAACGTAAATGCATCATCAATTTCGGTTGCGAGCCAGGATTTGTCGACCGGCGGCTATGCGTCGAAGGGGGTTCTGGCGGGGTCGGATAACGTAACCACCGACAATGATGCGGCCGGGTTCACAATGGATAAGTCCGGCGGTTCGGGTGATATCGTTATCGACAGCTCGACTGACAACTTTGCTGCTGGTGACCAGGTGTCGATTACCATCGGTGACAAAGTTGCTTCCTATACGGTTCAAGCTGGAGATCTGGACCCGTCGGGCACCTACGACTCAGCTTATACTGATGCGATTGTCGCAGTTGGGTTGAAGAACCAGATTGATGCCTTGGGTATTACCGGTGTGGCTATCGACTATGACTCCAGCGCGGCGGGTACGCTCTCATTCGTTACCGGGACTGCAACAGCGGGTTCCGACGCAGATCGCGATGTGACCGTTTCGGCGCAATTCACCAATGCCGGAGCAGGCGGTTTGGGTGCGTTGTCGTCGATTGACGTATCGACCGATGCAGGTGCCGCGGCAGCACTAGGAACCATCGAGACACTGATCAATACCGCGATTGATGCATCGGCCGCATTTGGTTCGTCGCAGGGCCGGATTGAAACCCAGAAAGAGTTCATCTCGAACCTGGCGGACTCGTTCAAATCCGGTATTGGCTCATTGGTCGACGCCGACATGGAAGAGACGTCGGCGCGGTTGCAGGCTCTGCAGGTGCAACAACAACTGGCGACGCAGTCTCTTTCTATTGCGAACCAGGCTCCGCAGTCCATCCTGTCGCTGTTCCGCTAATTCAGGAACTCAGCCGGGGCGCGCGTACCGTGCCCCGGCCTTAACTGCCCGCTGATGGACAATCGGAAGGATTTCAAGTGACTCCGCAAACGCTCGCCCAACGCGCTTATGCGCAATCTGCTGCACCGACGCGAACGCCCCGGGATACGGAATATGAGGCGATATCCAAAATCACACATCGCCTAAAGTCTGCGTCAGCACGCATGGAAACGGATTTTAGCGCCTTCGTCCAGGCATTGCATGAAAACCGCCGGTTATGGAGCGTGTTGGCGACCGATGTTGCGGATGCTGATAATGCACTGCCGAACAATCTGCGGGCTCGAATATTTTATCTCGCTGAATTCACGGAACAACACAGCAGTCAGGTGTTGGGAAATAAAGCGACAGTAGAGCCGCTGCTTGAAATCAACATGGCAGTCTTGCGAGGACTGCGTCAAATGAGGGGGAATTGATGGGCGGTCTGGTGCTAAAGCTTGCCCCAAAAGAGCGGGTTCTGATCAACGGTGTCGTCATCGAAAATGGTGAACGCCGCAGCAGATTTTCCATCATGACACCGCAAGCCAATGTTCTGCGTCTGCGCGATGCTATTCACCCTGAAGAGGTGAACACTCCAGTGCGTCGTGTCTGCTATGCAGCACAGCTTGTGCTGTCTGGTGACACAGAACCCGATCAGGCGCGTCAGCAGTTGCTGCGACGCGTAGAGGAGTTAAGCCAAGTCTTTACAGATACCGATAGCCGCCGGGTGTTGGCCGATGCCACAGAAGCGTTGGTGGCCGAGCAATACTATAAGTGCCTAAAAGCGTTGCGCTCTCTATTACCGCGAGAAGAGCGGTTGATGGCGTATGAGCAATGACCTTTCAACCGGTCGTACCCACCGGTGGAATTGTGGGCTGGCGAATTCTTCAGCGGACGTATGACGCGCAACTGCAAAGTTTTTCAAACTCGTCGATTAATGAGCGTGAGACAGCGTATTTTCTGAAAAACATAGGAAATGTTCGCTCGGCTGAAGATCTGGTTGCTGATCGTCGCTTACTACAGATCGCCTTGGGTGCCTTTGGCCTCGAAGATGATCTGAACAATCGGTTTTTTATACAAAAGATGCTGTCGGACGGTACTCAGGCGGAGGATGCATTGGCGAACAGGTTGGCTGACAACCGATATCGTGACTTTGCAAAAGCTTTTGGATTGGGGCCGGGTGAGATTCCAAAGACGGGTTTGGTCAGCGCGATGGAGAAGATCGCCGAAGATAATATGGCCGCCCGGTTCGAAATATCGGTTGGTGAATCCGATGAATCGGTGCGTATCGCACTATTCACGCAGCATGCCTTGCGCGAGATAGCTCAACAAGGTGGTAGTGAGAACAGAAAATGGTTCGACCTTATGGGATTGCCACCATTGCGCAACATGATGGAAACGGCATTAGGCCTGCCCAGATCATTTGCACAGTTGGATTTAGACAAACAACTTGAAGTCTTTAAGGATCGGTTGCAACGCGCCACCGGATCCTCGGATCTGGCGCAATTTACGGACATAGAAGCCGTCGAAATTTTGACGGATACCTATCTGGCCCGCAGCCAGATCGCGCAATTCCAGAGTGTAACTTCTCCTGCGCAGACGGCGTTGATCCTGCTGGGTGGCGGGTTTTGATACTAAACTCCGGATGTCGGACGGAGTTCGATCTGGGTCAGAAATCGCCAAAGCTCTGAAGCGTGAATTCGAGTGTGGTAAAGACCTGGCTTCGGCAACTAGGTGTTCAGATCTTTCGACGCGTCGTATCCGCTAACAATTTAAGTATCCGGTTAGATATCTGCAGAAGCTTGCAGTGCAAAAGAACTAATCGGTTGCGAAACGTTATGCAGCTTGATCTCTCCTAACGGGATGGCCTGTTTACAGGCGGGCTCGATATCGTGGGATACAACGATTCTGTGACCGGCTGTTTTGCCATATTCCCCTAGTCTGGCGGCGATATTCGCCGCTTGTCCGATCACTGTGAAATCCAGCCGCTCTTGTGAGCCTACATTGCCGTAAGTAACACGACCATAGGCGACGCCGATTGAGCAGTCGCAATGATAATCATTTTCGCCGTTGCGAAGCTCAGCCAGTTTCTCGACGATCTCAATCGCCGAGAGCTGCGCGTTGGTCCGGGCTTTAGCGGCGTCGTCACCCGCCGGGAAAACAGCCAATACCGCGTCGCCGATGAATTTCAACACTTCTCCATCATGGTCGTGCACGATCCCCGATACTGTTTCGAAGAACGCGTTCAACAAATCGATGTATTCATCGCGGCCCAACGTCTCTTCGAGCGCGGTTGAGTTGCGCAGATCGCAAAACATAATAGCCGCATCTATATCATCACCATCACCTCGGCGGATTTCACCGCCCAAAACCCGAGCGCCCGATCGTTTTCCAACATAGGTTTCAAGCAAAACCTGGGCGTTTTCGCGCTGCATGAAGACCTCGTAGAAGCGCGCGATTACGGAAGAGCACTCAAAAACCAGGCCAAGGTTTTCTGTTGTGAATCCATCTGGGTGATCACTGGTCAGGGTCAGGACGTTTATTCGCCCATCTGAAAAGGGTAGTGGCATGGCAACATAGTCTGTTGCCCCTTTCGCGCGCAGATCTTCGATGATCGGAAAACTGTTATGCGGATTGTCGTTGTTCAGGCGTTGACGCACGCCGCCCAGTCCGTTTGAGACGTGGCGCAGGGGGCTATTGGTAAAGGCAGGGTGATCGTGGATCTCGTAGGTCGGGGTGTGGGTCGAAATCTCGGCCGTGTCCTTTTCCCAGATGTAGTGTTTGCCTGCGATCAACGGGTGCAGCGACCAGACCAGGATGCTAAGGCGTTGTATTGCGATGCCGTGTTCCAGCATTTTCTCGGCCAGTGCTTTGGTGAAAGCATCGGGTGTTGCGATATCCGACGCTCCGCGCATCAACCAGTCGATCAAAGGCCCGCTGATATTGCCGTCATCGGGTTGCCGAAGTTGGTTTTCTCCAAGGTCGATCCGCGTCGCCGTGTTGGGCATAAAGCCGATATGTCCTTGAATGGCTGCGCTTTCGGGAAAGGCATCTTCATAGGCCCAGATCGAGTTACTCAGGTGCTCTTCCGGCAGGCTGATGTCGTGATAGGTTGCGGTGCCCTTGAACGGACAGAATGTTTGCAACTCAGTCTCGGGGCTGAGTTCGACGCACAGGTCTTCACGCGGGATGTAAACCGAAGGGGGCAGCCGCGTTTCATACATGACCTTGGCGTTATGACTTTCGGCGAGCAGGATATCACCACGGTAGATCGCAATCCGCCCTTTTAACGGTTCAACCGAAATACCATAGCCTTTGACATTTGGTGTGGCATGGACGTTCATCTGCAACCTCCCCTGGCCAAGCCCTTATATGATGGGCCTTCAGGGTGACGATTCCAAGATGCGCACACAGATTTTACCGCGGTGAAGCAGTCAGACCATCTGAATTACGTCTTTTTCGATCGACAACATGTAGCCTTTTTTGGCGATGTTTTTCACCAGCAATTCACTGACCATCTGATTGCCGAGTGCGTCCCTTAGGCGTTTGATACGGGTGGCCCCAGCGGCTTCTTCGCAATCGACCACGTTCCGCCCTGAAATCATGGCTTCGATCTGCGCTCCGGACAGAACTTCGTCATCCAGCCGGGATTCGGCTAATACCGACAGGGTTTCCATTGCTGCGGGAGTTAGCCTGAAATCCATGTTGTTGAGGTAAACCGTGTTTTCCTCGCGGCTGATCAGCAGCGAGGTCACCTGAATCCCGGTCCGCTCAATCTGCGCCATGCGGCGATTCAGCAGGACTAGCATCACCAGAAACACCAACGCGGTAATCAGCATGGCGCTGGCAAAGACCAGCAGCACGAAGATCACCATGCGATAGCTGGACAGCGTATCGGCGAATGCTGTGCCGGATTGGGCCAATATTTCCAGCAGGCGGATTTCGGATTGTGAGGTCAGGTCAGACTCGACAAACAACCGCTCGACACGCGCGTTGAAAGCGTTCGCATCCGGTAGCGTCCAGAATAGGAAAACCGCTGCAGTCACCAGGATCGCGACGACTGCCGCTATCCCCAGACCAACCAGCCGAACCCCCGAGCGACGCGCTTCAGTAACGGAGATAGTATTTTCCGGCATTGGCCTTCCTTTGATCCAGTCCATTCGCCTCAAAAACGGTCATCACGTTCAGCAGGGTCCAGCCGTTTGATTTCAGCCGCTTTGCGACTTCGTTCTGGGCCGAGCCCTTATCGCAGCTTGAGACCTGCATGACGCCATAGTGCAGGCGCAAGGGATTGTCCTGCTTGGCTTTGTAGTCGGCATAGCAATCTGCCGCGATGGCCTGCGACCCAACCGATATCAGGGCCGTCAGAGCCAGAGAAGAGAGGATCTGTTTCATGGGCTGCATCCTGCGCATGGGTTGGGCGGATATTCAATAACCTCAGGGGGTTTGCGGTGCTGATATTGGATAACAGATTGCCGTTATTGCTTGTCTGGAGGGGGTGGTCGCAGTGTCGGGTTATCAGTTTCGCGGTCCGTCACGGGCCTGCCCCATCATCCGAAAGGACACGTATCATGCACCGGAAATTTATTGCTCTGATCATAGCCGTCGCCGTTGCCATCACCGGGATCTCAGCGTCACAGGCACGGGCAGCAGATACCAGGGATATTCTCGGAGGACTGGCTGCAATCGCGATCATTGGTGCGGCGGTCAATCACTACCATCAAGAGAAGAAGCGTGACGAAGAGGCCGAGCGCCGCAAGCGTCATAAGAAGGCTGAAGCCAAGGCGGAAAAGGCTAGGAAAAAACATGCTGTTCGCCCGCTGCCAAAGCGGGTTGCTCGTTATGACTTGCCGCAACGTTGCCTGCGTACGTTTAATGCCTACTCGAAAAAGCGTCCGCTGCTTGGGCCGAACTGCCTGAAGAAGCACTATAAACATGCCGATAGCCTGCCACACCAATGCAAGGTTGGTTTCTGGAATGGTAAAAGGGTAAAACGGGCATACGAACCCGCCTGCCTGCGCCAGAAAGGATACCGCGTCGTTTACCAGTAACCGGTTTCGAGCAGGAGTGGCGCCATAGAAGCGCCACGCGGGAGAGGGTGGCGCAAGCTGCCCTCTTCTTTTTTCTTGCGCCCGGCAAGGAAACGCGGTTTGCCAATGGTATGACGACACCTGATTTCGAACTCGAACGGGCTTTGCTAGCGCGCGGATACACCCGAATTGCCGGGGTGGATGAGGTTGGGCGTGGTCCATTGGCCGGGCCTGTTGTTGCGGCAGCGGTGGTATTGAATCCGCAGGATATTCCGGACGGGCTGAACGATTCCAAAAAACTGACGGCCAAACGTCGCGTTGGTTTGGATGAGTCATTGCGCAATCGGGCAGAGGTCGCGGTGGCCGAAGCCACAGTTGCCGAGATAGATGAGCACAACATCCTGCGCGCCTCTCATCTAGCGATGGTGCGTGCGGTCGCGGCGCTCGACCCGGCACCGGATTTTCTGCTGATCGATGGGAATATGATTCCGCGCGGGATGAAACTACCCTCGCAAGCCGTGGTGAAGGGTGACGCTCGATCGATGTCGATTGCGGCAGCGTCGATCATTGCGAAAATCTGGCGTGATCAATTGATGGTGGATTTGGCGCAACAGCATCCCGGCTACGGGTGGGAGGCAAATGCCGGATATCCGACAAAACAGCACCGCGAGGCGCTGCGAAATCTCGGGGTGACCCCACACCATAGACGTTCGTTCAAACCGGTCCACAATATCTTGTATCAAGAGTAAATTGTAAGTTGCTGATTCAAAAAAGAAATTGACGGCGAATCATCTTTGACTCATCCTTGTCTCAACCAAATGAGCGCAAAAGCGCCGTGGAACTGAGGCAGTGATATGACCACAATCAAGACGAAGGGCGCAACCGCGCTCCCTTTAAACACGATTCTATCCGGGGACTGCATCGAGGCGATGAACAGTCTGCCCGAGGCGTCGGTTGACCTGATTTTTGCGGACCCCCCGTATAATCTGCAGTTGAAAGGCCAGTTGCACCGGCCCGATAACTCTCAAGTCGATGCGGTCGATGATCACTGGGATCAATTCTCAAGCTTTGGCGCCTACGACCAGTTCACGCGTGGTTGGCTGAAAGCGGCGCATCGTTTGCTGAAACCCAATGGTGCGATCTGGGTGATTGGGTCTTATCACAACATTTTCCGCGTGGGTTCCGCCCTGCAGGATGCTGGCTATTGGATTCTGAATGATGTGGTTTGGCGAAAATCGAACCCGATGCCGAATTTCCGCGGCAAGCGCTTCACCAATGCGCATGAGACGATGATCTGGGCCTCCAAACGTGAGGGTGCGAAATACACGTTTAACTACGAAGCGCTGAAAGCGCTGAATGAAGGCGTACAGATGCGCAGCGATTGGGTGCTGCCGATCTGCACCGGGCACGAGCGCTTGAAGGATGAAAATGGCGACAAGGCGCATCCGACACAGAAACCGGAATCACTGCTGCATCGTGTTTTGATTGGCTCGACTAATCCGGGTGACGTTGTGCTGGATCCTTTTTTTGGCACTGGCACCACAGGTGCTGTTGCGAAAATGCTGGGGCGTGAGTTCATCGGTATCGAGCGCGAAGAAAGCTATCGCGAGGTAGCTGAAAAGCGCATCGCCAAGGTCCGTAAATTCGACCGCGAGGCGCTGGAAGTCAGCGCCAGCAAACGCGCCGAGCCGCGCGTGCCCTTTGGCCAATTGGTCGAACGCGGCATGCTGCGTCCGGGTGAGGAGCTTTATTCCATGAACCAGCGCCACAAGGCCAAGGTACGCGCGGATGGGACGTTGGTAGGCGACAACGTCAAGGGCTCGATCCATCAAGTGGGGGCGCATCTTGAAAACGCGCCGTCCTGCAATGGCTGGACTTACTGGTGCTTCAAACGCGATGGCAAGACTGTGCCGATTGATGTGCTGCGTCAGCAGATCCGATCAGAGATGCATAGCTGATTTACTCAATACCGCCGGTGCCTGTGGCCTGACACAAGGCACTAAGCCTTGCCCCGCCGTTTTGGCGGGGTCTTTTGTTTTCTTCTATAGGATGATTGCATAGGGTAGCCCCTGACCGCGCATATGGGAGACCGATGCAATGACCGAGACAACCGCCAGTCAATCTCGTCTGAGCAGACTGTTCTTCACGCAGCCGGACAATTATGACCTAGACAACAAGTACACCGAAGCTGCGCTGGAGCGAAATAAGCGTGAGGGTTTGGAGCTTGCAGTTCGGGCGCGTTGGATCGCAATGGCCTTTACGGCACTATTGCTGATTTACCTGAATCCCCACTGGGAGGTTCTCTGGTACCATTTCATTCTGTTGCTGATCTGCGCCAATGGTTGGCTGATCCGACGTGCGGGGCGCGTTGGTCAATCCCGAACAGAGCTATTTTTGATCTTCATTGATCTGCTGATCATGACATTGGGTATGATCGTTCCTAACCCGTTCAGCGACGACGTGCGGCCGCTGGCAATGCAGTATCGGTTCGACAACTTCCAGTATTTCTTCATCATTCTGGCTGCAGGAACTCTTGCCTATTCCTGGCGTACCGTCATCGCGATTGGTACTTGGACGGCATTCATGTGGACAGCAGGTTGGGTTATCGCATGGTGGGTCTCCACGCCGATACCGGGGATCAGCGAGCGTGTATCCGAGGCCTTGGCAGGTTATCCAGACGTCGCAGAATTCATGGATCCCAACAGTTTCATGCCGACGCTTCGTATTCAGCAGGTGATTGTTTTTGTCATGGTTGCAGTGACGCTTGGTGTTTCGATGCGGCGCCTCAATCGCTTGTTGATGTCGAATGCCGGGCTTGAACGTGAGCGCGCGAACTTGTCGCGCTATTTCTCTCCGAATGTGGTTGATGAGCTGAGCCAGAACGATGAGCCTTTGAAGCAAGTCCGCAAAGAAGACATTGCGGTTCTTTTCATCGACATCGTTGGGTTCACCAAGTTTTCTGCAGGGCGCGATCCGTATGAGGTCATCGAGGTGTTGCGCGGGTTCCACGCGCGGATGGAGACAGAGGTGTTTCGCCACCATGGAACGCTAGACAAGTATCTTGGAGACGGATTGATGGCTACGTTTGGCACACCGCTGCCGGGTGAATTGGATGCGAGCAATGCATTGGCTTGTGCCCGGTCGATGGTCGATATGATCGACCGCTGGAATATTGATCGCAAACGCGCCGGTGAGGCAGAGATCCAGATCGGAGTAGGGGTTCATTATGGCTCAGTTGTCCTGGGTGATATCGGAGCGAACCGGCTGGAGTTCGCCGTGATAGGCGATGCGGTAAATGTTGCTGCAAAGCTTGAGGCAATGACGCGCGAATGCGCTGCCCGCATAATTGTCAGCGATGCATTGCGCGCCCAAGCGTTGCAAGAAACACCGAACTCAGAAGACTTGATGGCAGGATTTGAACAGCGGCCGGATCAGACGGTGCGAGGTGTCGCCGCCCCGATGGATTTTTGGGTGCTCCAAAAATAGGGGCTCCCGCCTGTCAGAACCGCATCAAAGATGCGATCCTTCCTGTTGGGCGGGGGAGCACGCTGGCGCGTGCTGCGGTTAGGTGCGAGGCAGAGGGTTCTGCGCCTTGTTATAGGGCTGCCAGTCGGCGATCTCGGGATAGTATTGACGTCGCCACGCTCGGACCTTGGGGTTCATGATGCGTCGCCACAATGGTGGGATCATCGCAGCAATTGTCATGACCGGATACCCATATGGCAGTTGCGGGGCGGCGTCCTGAGAATGGTGTTGCAGCAAAGGGAACCTGCGGCTTGGTTTGTAATGGTGATCCGAATGGCGTTGCAGGTTGATAAGTAGCCAGTTCGACGCTTTATGCGACGCGTTCCACGAGTGGCGCGGGTGGACGTGTTCGTACTTACCGTCCCCCAGGTATTTTCGCGTCAGGCCGTAATGTTCGACATAGTTGACCAATTCTAGCTGCCAGATCGCGGTACCTGCCTGCAGCAGGAATAAGCCTATCCCGGCCCATCCTCCGAGCAGATACGCCAGAAGCAGCATGGTCGATTGCAAGGCCCAATACCGCCAGAAGGGGTTCGTGGAAGCTGTCCAGGGGCGGTCTTTGCGGGCCAGTTTGTTCGCTTCCGCGTGAAACGCCGATTTCAGACTTTGGCGCAGGACGCGCGGATAGAAACGGTGGAAGCCTTCGTTGTAGCGTGCGGTCACAGGGTCGCGTGGGGTGCCAACATAGCGGTGGTGGACCAGCAGATGTTCCGACCGGAAATGGGAGTAAAGCACCATCGACAGCAGGATATCACCCAGCCATCGTTCCAGCTTGCCTTTCTGGTGCATCAACTCGTGGCTGTAATTGATTCCGATCGTGCCTGAAATAACGCCCATGCCGAAGAATACGCCAATTTTTTCGATTGTGGTCAGTCCCGTTGCGCGGGTCGTGTACCAGATCAGTCCGTAAAGCGTGAGGAACTGCACCGGAGCCCATGCTTTGGTCAGCCAAATATACCAGTCCAGCTCTTCATCTGGCGCATCCGGGTCGGCATTTTCCAAGTTAAGCCCCGTCAGTTGATCCAGCACAGCAAAGGCCCACCAAGTTGAAAGAGGCACAATCAAGACCCACCAACCACCAGCGAAGGAGGTCATCCAAATGAGTGGGACCAGCAGGTATGAGACCCAAAATGGAACGGCAGATTGCCAGCGAGAGAGGGTGTCAGATGCAATCATCTTGGGGCTCCAAAGCGTTGCCCGAACAGTAGACCGCTCTTTATGTTTTGCACAGCGGTCTATTGGCCGCGCCAGAGATCGAACCCCTTGCGCATAACGGTGGGTAAGTCGCTGGGTTTGAACTGGTGTTTGTCCATGATCACAAAATCATCCGGAGTAAACCCATCGGGCAGTTTGGTCGTCCAGATACGCAGGATCAGGTGAAAATGGGTGAAAGTGTGCCGCACTTCGCCCGGTATTTCTTGCCAACGCGCCGGGAACGGAGGATTTTCTACAGGCGCGTCGGACCAGTCCGAGCCGGGCCAGCCCAACATGCCGCCCAGCAGGCCTTTGTCGGGGCGGCGTTCCAATAGCAGAGCACCATCTCTGCGTTGGGCAATATAGATATGACCCAACCGTGTTGGTTTCGGTTTTTTGGGTGTTTTTTGCGGTAATTCTGTCTGCGTACCCGCAGCCCGCGCCAGACAGGGCGCATAGAGTGGACAAATCCCGCAGGCTGGAGATTTAGGAGTGCAGATCGTCGCGCCTAAATCCATAACCGCCTGAGCATGATCCCCGGGCCGCAGAGGTGGTGTCAGTGACGCGGCCTTTTCTTTCAACAGGGGTTTTGAACCAGGTAGGGGATCGTGAATGTCATATAACCGCGCCATGACTCGTTCGACGTTGCCGTCCAAAACAGTTTCGGATTGATCAAATGCAATCGCTGCAATAGCAGCAGCGGTGTAGGGCCCAACTCCCGGCAGTGTCAGTAATTCGTCGTATCTCTCGGGGAATTGACCATCATACTCAGCAGCGACAACGCGCGCGCATTTCAATAAGTTGCGCGCGCGGGCGTAATAGCCAAGGCCAGCCCACTCGCCCATGACCTGATCGTCTTGGGCCTGTGCCAAGGCTTTGACAGTGGGCCAACGGGTGGTGAATCTGATGAAATAGTCGCGCACAGCGGCTACGGTGGTCTGCTGTAGCATAACTTCGGAAAGCCAGACCCGATAGGGATCAGGCATGACACCGGCGGCGCGATCCACCGGGCCAATCCGCCACGGCATTTCCCGCGCGTGGCGGTCGTACCAGTCCAACAGCGTCTTGCTCAGGTCGATTTCGGTGCAGTCACGCAAGTTTTATGTAACTCCCTGTCGGGTTTCACTGGCGCACAGGTCGCAGCTTATTACAATAGCCGCGCAAGAGTTGGAAACCAGATGCAACGCAGACGTTCTTCGACCCGCGGGTTCAAGCGTACCGCCACTTTGCTGAATGACCGGATCAGGCAGGCCGGGGAAAGCCGGGGTTTTGCCGTCTCGCGCCTTTTGACTCATTGGGCCGAGATTGTGGGCCAGGACATCGCGTCGATCGCCCGGCCGGTGAATGTAGGATACGCCAAGGGCGGATTTGGGGCGACGCTGACGGTGCTGACAACCGGGCCGCAGGCTCCAATGCTGGAGATGCAGAAAGAGCAGCTCCGTGACAAAGTGAATGCCGTCTATGGTTACAACGCGATTAATCGGGTACGTATCACCCAGACCGCGCCGACCGGGTTTGCCGAGGGGCAGGCGAGTTTCGATCATAAACCGAAACAGACAAAACCTGTTGTTTCACCAGAAGTCGCAGCTGAGGCCGACAATGTGTCGCGCGCAGTTCATGATGAAGATTTGCGTGCAGCCCTTGAACGTTTGGGCCGCAACGTTTTATCCAGACAGAAACGCTAAGAAAGGGCTGAGGAATGAGCCGGATTGCAACCGTAATATGTGCGGCTGTCGCCGTAGCCGCTGGCGGCTATTGGCTGACAACGTCGAGTAATACGATCCCTTCTAACCCGCTTGTCGGTACCGCCGAGGCGCAAGAGGCGGATCTGGACACGTCAACCATCGTTGAGATGGTGCAGGGGGCGGAAGACGCGCCAGTCGAGATCATCGAATATGCATCATACACTTGTCCGCACTGCGCGAACTTTCATCAGGGCGCGTATAAGCAGCTCAAGAAGGACTTCATCGACACGGGCAAGGTCAAGTTCACCTACCGCGAGGTGTATTTCGACCGCTATGGCCTTTGGGCATCGATGGTGGCGCGGTGTGCGAGCCCCGAGAAGTTCTTTGGCATTACCGATCTGCTGTATGAAGGTCAGTCTGAATGGACTCGCGCCGGAGGTCCCACCGAAATCGTTGAGGAGCTGCGCAAGATTGGTCGTCTAGCAGGTATCGACAATGATCAACTTGAAGCCTGCTTGCAGGACGGCACCCACGCGCAGACGTTGGTAGCCTGGTACCAAGAGAACGCTGAACGTGATGGAATTCAGGCGACACCCTCTTTCATCGTGAATGGCAAGAAGGTTGATAACCAGTCTTATGACGACTTCAAGAAGTTGATCGAAGACGAGCTGGGCAGCTAATCCCTGTTGGGCCAGCCTGTATCGGGCTGGCCATTCGTTCAGGGTGAGGGTGCGACTTTGGTTAACATCGCTTTGACCATTTCATCCTGATTGATGTGTAGCCGAACCGGAAGTGTAAGGACCTTACTTCGGAACGCCGCAGGTAAGCGCACGGCGTCCTTCTCGGTTGTAACCAATTGGGCGCTCAACGCTTTAGAGTCCTTCTCCAAGCGGCTCATAAGGGCGGTTGTCAGCGGTTGGTGATCGTCCAAAGCTTCGGCGCGCAGCAGTTTTGCACCTAGTTGCCGCAGAGTTTCAAAAAACTTTTCGGGGTATCCGATGCCCGCAAATGCCAGAACAGAGGTATCGCTCCAGTCCATCCCGGTTTGCAGCGGTCGCATCTCACCCGTGGCGTGGGGCACCGAAAGGGCGTGGCTCCATCTTTCAGCAAAAATCGATTGCGCCTCGGAATCGCCAAGGGACAATACAAGATCAGCCCGCTTCAACCCCGCTTCCACGGGTTCTCGCAAGGGTCCGGCAGGAAGGCACAGCCCGTTGCCAAATCCCCGCGCGGCATCCACCACGATGATCGAAAAGTCTTTGTTGACCGAGGGATTTTGAAATCCGTCATCCAGTACAATAGCGGTCGCGCCTGCAGCTGCGGCAGCCTGTGCTCCGGCGGCACGATCCTTTGCAACCCAGACTTCGGCGAATGCAGCCAACAAAAGGGGTTCGTCGCCCACCTGCGCCGCGGTGTGTTTCCGCGGGTCAACCTGCACCGGGCCTTCCAGAGATCCACCATGTCCGCGGGTGACAACATGAGGTTGGTGCCAGATGCCCCTCAGACAATCCAGTACCCATACTACGGTTGGCGTTTTGCCGGTGCCGCCCGCGTTCAGGTTGCCGACGCAGATTACCGGTACCCCGGGTGAGAGGCTCTGCCCGCTCGCCACGCGGCGGGCTGTCGCGGACGCGTAGATGCGGCCGAGTGGTGCAAGTAATCTGGCCCGCAAGTTCAACTGATCGGGGGCCGAATTCCAAAAATCAGGGGCGCGCATGGTGGGCCCTCCGCCGGTCCAGCGTGTCTTGCACCATGTCGATCAGTTGATCCGCCTGTGGCGCGCCTTCGGTTACAATCTGCCAACCGGCCAATGCCATGTCTGCGGTGCGGTCCGGGGCCAGCAACTCGACTACGCCATCGCCCAACTCAGTCGCTGACTTTATGGTTAGGGCGGCGTTGGCTTGGTTCAACCTATCATAAAGGACCTGGTAATTGCCGACATGCGGACCATTAATCACCGCCGATCCCAACGCGACTGCAATCAACGGGTCTTGACCACCTGCGTTGCGTTCTAACGAACTGCCCATGAATGTCACGGCTGAAACACGATGCCAAAGGCCCAGATCTTCGGGTTCTGACGACACGATGACTTGCGTTGTATCCTCAATGGCATGACCTTCGTCCCAATTAGCGCATCGCAAGTCCATCGCCTCTAAACGTTTGTACAATGGCGCGGCCTCGGATGCATCGGCCACGTGCAGAACCATAGCAAGACGCGGCAACAATCGTAGTGCCTGGCGATGTGCACTGAGTACCGAAATAAACTCCTTGGCCTGAACCCATGCGGCCAGCCAAACTGGCCGACCGGCCAGAATGTGGTTGGTCTCGATCAATTCATCCTCGGGCCAAGGGGTTGGGTTGGGGCTGATATGAAGAGGAGGTTCGACCGAAATTTTTGCCGAATTGACCCCCAGCCTCCGGATTTGGCGTGCTGTTTCATCATTTGTGGTGAGGATGGTCATAAAGCAATCCAGCGTATAACGGGTAATATCCGGGAGCCAACGCCCACCTCGTGCCGTCTTCACTTCAACTAATGCCTCAAGCAGTACGAGCGGGATTGACCGTTCCTGCGCACGGGTAATGATGTTTGGCATTAATCCACCGCCGAACCAAAGTCCCATATCGGGGCGCCAATGGTCCAGGAAAGCTCGTGCGGCACCGGTGTGTTCGGCCGGGAGCTTTAGAATTTGGCAGCTGCACTCTTCCCATTCTCCGAAATCGGCGTCGGGAGGCGCTGTTAGAAGCAGCGACAAACCCGGTCGCGCAGACATCAAGCGGCGACAGAAATCATCAACAGCGCGTAGCCGGTATGGTGTGCTGACATGCACCCATAAAACTTCTCCCTCGGGACGCGCTATACCTGCAAAACTGGTGTTCTTGGGAACACCCCAAGAAAGGACCCGATAGGCCGCCAGGCTGAGAGATCGTGGTTTACTCATGCAGAGATGCCGATCCCGCGCGGGTCCAATCTGGAACGAAGATTTTCATGTACCTCTGAGCCCGCCGCTACAACGCCATTCAGGCGAGGGTGAGCATTATTGAACCGTAAAGGATGCCCCAACCGATCTGTACAGCGTCCACCCGCCTCACGCAGGATAAGATCACCGGCGGCGATATCCCATTCCCAACTGGGGCGCAGGGTCAGCATTCCGTCGAACCGTCCTTGTGCAACCAATGCCATCCGATAAGCGAGTGACGGCCGGTACACTCGGCGAAATTCCGGGACAGCCTCAGATAGCCAATGGCGCGGATCAAGATTAGGTTTTGCGGCCAGAATCTCAGCTTCGGACAGCTGCACCCGCCCAGAAACGTATATGGGTCTGCCATTCAGCGTTGCGCCTTGCTCTTTCGCGGCGGCATAAAGCAGATCACGCATTGGCAGATAAATGACCGCTGCCGTTACTTCCCCCTGCTCAGTCACGGCCAGCGAATGCGCCCAGGTGCGTGATCCTTCGGCAAAACTGCGGGTGCCATCGATGGGGTCAATGACAAAGACCCGATTACGGGTCAGGCGATCAGGTGAATCCTCGGTTTCTTCGCTGAGCCAGCCATAGTCTGGGCGGGCAGCCTGCAGTTCACGCTCGAGCATTGCATTGACGGCCAAATCTGCTTCGGTAACCGGTCCTGCGCCTTCGGGTTTGTCCCAGCGCTGGGCCTGAGGGCCAGAATAGCGCGTGGCGATATTTCCGGCTTCAAGTGCGGCGTCGATCAGCAGGGACAGGTCAGTTGCCGGCAAGGGTCATCCCTTCGATCAGCAGCGAGGGTACAACGCGCGACAAGTAAACGCGCGCATCGTTTGCAGGAATGATGCGCATTAACATGTCGCGCAGATTGCCCGCGATGGTGCATTCGTTGACAGGGTGCGTGATCTCACCGTTTTCGACCCAAAAACCCGAGGCCCCGCGGGAATAGTCGCCGGTATTGGGGTTGATGGTCGAGCCAATCATCGACGTAACCAAAAGCCCTGTCCCCATATCGCGCAATAAATCAGCACGTGTTTTGTCGCCCGGCGTCAGGCTAAGGTTCCAGTTGCTGGGTGAGGGTGGCCCGGATACGCCGCGCGCGGCGTTCCCGGTAGAGCTCATTTCCAGTTTGCGCGCGCTGGACAAATCCAGCGTCCATCCAGTCAGCACACCATCCTCAACGATAGCTCGCCTGTGTGTTGCCAGGCCTTCGGCGTCAAATGGGCGCGAGCCGGAGATGCGCGGGCGATGTGGGTCTTCGATCAGCGACAGGTGTGACGGCAGAACCTGCTGCCCTAGGCTTTCCTTCAGCCAAGAGGCTCCGCGTGCAATAGCGGCGCCATTGCTGGCCGCCAGCAGATGGCCGATCAGGGACGAAGAAATACGCTCGTCGAAGACGACAGGGAAACTGCCGGTCTGCGGTTTGCGCGCACCGACGATCTGAACCGCGCGCTCACCTGCTGTTCGGCCGATCTCGGCCGGACCGCGCAGATCTGACTGAAAGGTACGGCTGTCACCGTCATAGTCACGTTCCATCCCTGTGCCCTCGCCGGATATGGCAACGCATGAGGTTGAACGGCTGCTGCGCATGTAGCCACCCGAAAAGCCGTTTGTCGCAGCAAGATGAACCCGGTGAGTGCCATAAGCCGACGCCGCGTCAGAAACCTGCGATACGCCCGCCACTTCCAACGCCGCTGCTTCGGCAGCCAACGCGTCCTGCATCAGAGCTTCGGCGCTGGGTTCAGGGGCCGTGTCAAAAAGTTCCAGTGCATCCATGTCCCAGTCGGTGATCAACTGGTCGGGTTCAGCCAAACCGGTAAACGGATCCTCCGGGGCTTCCCGGGCCATGGCAACAGCCCTTTCGGCCATCGCTTTGAGGGTCTCGGGACGGCTGTCTGAACTGGAAACGATCGCCTGACGCTTGCCCAGAAAAACCCGCAGCCCCAGATCGGTTGCTTCCGAGCGTTCGGCATGTTCCAGCGCACCACCACGCACCTCTACAGAAACGGAAGATCCATCAATAACAATGGCATCGGCCGCCTCGGCGCCAGCCCTGCGGGCTGCGTCCAGCAGTTCGTCGCTGATGTTCTGAGGTGTTCGGGTCATGAGGCCTCCGGTCTGGTTATACTGGACCTAGCCTCGGATCGTTCGTCCCGCAAGGCCTGCAGCACAATAGCGTAATGTGCCTCAGGCGGGAAAGGCCACGATTGCGGCCTTTCCCATATGTTGATCACTTGATACGCTGACCGTTGGCCAGAATCTGTCCGTCCTCGGTGAACTCAATTTTCGAATTCAACGTGTCGGGTTCTTCGCCTGGAACAGCCATCAGACCCATCATCATACGGGCACCCAGCGCATCGTTTTCCGAGACAAAGCCCATGCCGATCAGCTTGTCGAGCAGAGCATTTGCCCCAACAAGTTTCAGATTGGCGACGCCCGACGGGGCGGGTAGACCATCAAACTCTTCGGTGTTGGAATTGTCGAACGTGAAGTCTCCGTTCCCGGTCAACTCTGCCCCGACCAGCGACACAAGCAGTTCGTTGATCTTCATTGAATGCAACTCGCCCGGAACCACATCAGATGTCTCAAGCTCTTCCACTGCTTCTGGGTCCATGAAATCAACCAGAACCTTGGCGGTGCCGGTCGTATCCAACGCAATGGTTGCCGGATCACGGGGCAGCGCGCCTGCAGGGTCAAACATGCTCCACAAAATGTCGGACATGGTGAAATCGGTCAGGTTTATACCAAACCCGAAGGGCTGGATCTCTTCCGACGCCTGAACGGGGAACTCAAATTTCAGCCCGGCATTGGCCATTGCCATTTCGATCGGGAACGGCAGGTCGGCCGTTGTGATCGCCAGCTTCGTGCCGTTCTGCGCAAGATCGTAAACAAGTCTCTGGGCATCGATGCTGCCGGTAAATCTGCCACCCTCGGAACTGCTGCTCAGCGAAAACGGTTCGCCCTCGGATGTACCCGCCATTTCGGTGCTACCCGAGGCATAGGTAAAGGTCCCTGACGCGGCAAACCCTGCCTTATAGATGTCTTCAATACTTGCGACATCCATGCCGGGTGGGATGATTGTATCACCGTTAAATTTCAGGTCATCAAGCTTGCCGCTGATCCGGCCCGTATCTTCGCTATCAGGCTCGTTAAAGGCGACGTCATAGGACAGACTGCCAGCGGTAAGTTGCTGCTCTATATTGCGCTTCTCGTTGATTTCCATCCGGGAAGCGCCAGCAATATCGTTCATCTGGACATTCAGGGCCAACATGTCATCTGGCGCAGTCTCACCGTCGAATTCCATCGAGTCCAGCGTCAGAGACAGGCTGTTCGCCGTATAGTCGTAAGTCATATTTTCGGGAGTACCCGACACGACCATTTCCAGAGCGTCATGAGAATAGACCAGATCGGCCGAGAATGTCTCCCCCTCAGCCTCACCCGAAATTGTCATTGGAAAGCTGGCAGGGAACCCGATATTGACAGTGCCGTCGCCATTCTCGGTCAGCGTCATCTCGGGGATGACCATATCAAATGTGCCTTCGGTATCCGGAATCGCCATTGCCATCGTCATGTTCGAGATGGTTGTGACGCTGCCCGATACGCTCTGCTCACCCGTTACGTCATAGCCCATCCCGCCCAGATAGGCCTGCCAGTCGGACCAGACATCATCGGCTGTTACATCTGCAAATGCGCCGTTTGTGGCAACGGCATATGCCAAAGCTGCACCGCAGCTGCGGCGAAGGAAAACAGTCATAAGAGAACCCTTCTTGATCAATTTGACGGCATCGTCGTGCCTGTAGCGATCAGCGTCAAGGGGGAAGGGGTGGACCAATTCCCCATTTGCGGGGTACGAGTTAAGACAATTTCAAATGCAGGGATTTAAGCGATGCATATGCAAGGGAAAACTGTACTGATCACTGGGGCCAGCCGAGGTATCGGCGCAGAAGCCGGGCGCGTTTTTGCCGCAGCCGGGGCCCATGTGGCTCTGGTCGCGCGCAGCCGTGATCAGATCGAAGCGCTGGCTGCGGCGCTGGGTGAAAATGTGATCGCATTGGCTTGCGATGTCAGCGATTTTGCGCAGGTAGAACAGACAGTTGCCGACTGCATTGATCGGTTTGGTGCGCTGGACGTGCTGATCGGGAACGCGGGTGTGATCGATCCGATTTTTCATCTGTCGAACGCGGATACACAGGCTTGGAGCCATGCGATCGATATCAATCTAAAAGGTATCTTCTATGGAATGCGCGCGGCTTTGCCCATCATGCGGGCGTCAGGCGGGGGCACGGTTTTGACCGTCTCGTCCGGCGCGGCGTCTAATCCGGTGGAAGCCTGGAGCCACTATTGCGCCTCCAAAGCTGGTGCCAAGATGTTAACGGAATGCGTGCATTTGGAAGAGGCGCATCATGGCATCCGCGCCATGGGCTTGTCGCCGGGGACCGTGGCCACCGATATGCAGCGGGTGATCAAGGCCAGCGGTATCAACCCGGTCAGCCAGCTGGATTGGGACGATCATATCCCCGCAGATTGGCCGGCTCGGGCGTTGATGTGGATGTGTTCGGCGGATGCGGATGAGTTTTTGGGGACCGAGATATCGCTGCGCAATGAAGAAATTCGCAAACGAGTTGGTCTGACGTGATTGATCTGACCCAAGAAGACGGGTTGTGGACGGTCACGTTGAACAACCCGGAAAAGGCCAATGCACTGACTTCAGCGATGCTGGGTGAATTGGTCCACATCGCAGAGACCGCAACTGAGGCCCGCGCGTTGATCTTGACCGGCGTAGGCCGGGTTTTCAGCGCAGGTGCAGATCTCGAGGAAGCGCGGGCGGGACTTGCAACCTCAGATCTGTGGGAACGACTTTCGGGTGCGATTGCTGCGTTGCCCTGCCTGACGGTGGCGGCGCTCAATGGCACGCTGGCGGGTGGGGCCAACGGTATGGTTCTGGCCTGTGATCTGCGTATCACAGTTCCGTCAGCCAAGTTTTTCTATCCAGTCATGAAGCTGGGTTTTTTGCCGCAACCCTCTGATCCGAAACGGATGGCCGCTTTGATTGGCCCATCCAGAACTAAAATGATCTTGATGGCCGGGCAAAAGATCTCGGCCGAAGAAGCGTACAACTTTGGGTTGGTTGATCGGGTTGTCGAGGCCGATCTACTGATGCCCACCGCGCGGGAGTTGGTAGCAGACAGTCTGTCTGCTGACCCAGCAATTGCAGCTGGTATCGCCGGATTGTGCCCATGAGAATGGCTGCACTGCGCTTGCGAGTGACAGATCCGGATGGGTTGGCCGCGTTCTATCGTGATGCGCTTGGTATGTCGGTTCAGGCCGAAGGTGCCAATCGCCGCGTGGGATACCCCGGCTTGGATGCCGATCTTTTACTGATGCCGGGTGGCGGCGGCTACCGCCACGACCGTGGTCAACGCTATTGGAAGATTGGGATCACGCTGCCGAATGTTGATCTTGCAGCGGACATCCTGCACCAGAAGGGTATCGCGGTCAGCGCGCCGGGACAGTTTTTGGACATTGGCTACATGTGCCATCTGAGTGATCCCGAGGGGTTTGTTATCGAACTGCTGCAGCATGATTTCGAGGGTAACCGACCCGACGAAGCCGCCAGCCCGGACACCCCATTTGCCGAGGCCCACATTGGTCAGATCACCTTGCGGACTGGTGACATCGCCGCTGAAGATGCGTTTTGCCGATCCCAGGGAATGACTTTGCTATCTATGCAAGATGTCGAACCTTACGGCTTTGATCTGCATTTCTATGCGTTTACAGCCGACGCGCCTCCTAACCCCGATCTCTGGGCAGTCGAGAATCGCGAATGGCTGTGGAAGCGCCCCTACACGACGTTGGAGTTCCAACATATCCCAAGTGCTCGGTTTGCGCCGGTGCCGGATTATCTTGGGATTGAGGTCGAAGGATTGGCAGATCCACAAGAGGATGCGTTTGGTGATCCATGGCTTCCGGGTGGTTAACGTCCACGCCGTTTACCGGGCACCTTTGAACGAAAACCCGGTGGGCGTTTACGCACCCAATCCAGAAACTTTTCCAGCCTTGGGTGCGTGCGCAGCGAATCGACCGTGTTGTAGTCGCGCGCCAATTCGGCCTCGGTGAGTGTTGCATGTACTTCTTTGTGACAGATCTGATGCAATAAAACGATTGGCCCGCCCTTGCCTCCTTTGAGCTTTGGGATCAGATGGTGCAGGCTACCACCCCCTTCAGGGATCGGGCGGTTACAGAGCGGGCAGATCGGATCAGAATTTGCCATGACCTAACTTTGCGCCGAAGCGTGCATTGGGCAAGAGGGACACAATGGCGCAAACCGTTGTCATAGGAGCAGGACCAGCGGGATTGATTGCTGCCGAGCAACTTGCTGCTGCAGGGCATGAGGTTCTTGTGGCCGAAGCGAAACCTTCGGTGGCGCGCAAATTTTTGATGGCAGGAAAGTCTGGGCTGAACCTGACCAAAGACGAACCCTTTGAGACTCTTATTTCCGCATATGGGGAAGCTGCGAACTGGCTGCATCCGATGATCCAAGCGTTTGACGCGCAGGCGGTCATGTCTTGGGCCGGTGGTCTGGGGCAAAAGCTTTTCACAGGTTCAACTGGCCGTGTATTTCCCAAAGCGATGAAGGCATCGCCCTTATTGCGGGCGTGGTTGTCCCGACTTGATCGGGCTGGTGTCGAGATCAAAACCCGATGGCGCTGGAAAGGTTGGCAAAATGGTGCGTTGGTGTTTGAAACGCCCATTGGGGCACAGTATTGCACCCCAGACGCGACAATATTAGCGCTCGGCGGTGCCAGTTGGGCGCGGCTTGGATCGGATGGGGCATGGGCACCTTGGCTTGTAGAACAAGGTGTCAGCGTGGCCCCGTTCGCACCCGCTAATGCGGCTCTTTCAGTCGATTGGAGCCCGTACATGCAGCCTCATTTTGGTGCAGCCCTAAAGTCGGTGAGATGGTGGGCAGGTCAATTTCAAAGTCGAGGTGAGGCGACGATTTCCGCAAAGGGCTTGGAAGGTGGGGGCCTGTATTCTCTGACGCCGGCACTTCGGAATGGCACGCCACTATTTGTGGATCTGGTTCCGGATATTTCGAAAGATGCGCTGCATGAGCGATTGGGTGCGAAGAAACCCAAGGCGACCCTGTCGCATTGGTTGAAAAATGGTTTGCGCCTGTCTTCGCAGAAGGTCGCTTTGTTTCATGAAATGACCAAAGGTAGCGATTTGGCACCATCGCATTGGGTCGAGACCCTGAAGAACCTGCCTTTACACCATTCTGGCCTGCGCCCGATGGATGAAGCGATCTCGACTGCAGGTGGTATTGAGCGTCATTCGGTGAATGAAGGCCTAATGCTGACCGCCTTGCCTGGCGTCTTCTGTGCAGGCGAGATGCTGGATTGGGAAGCACCAACTGGCGGTTATCTTCTGACCGGCTGTCTGGCGACGGGTCGATGGGCTGGGCAGTCGGCAGTTGAATGGTTGAACCGCTAGGCTTCAGCCGGATCTGGCCAGCATCGCCAAGCGGATCATGGCCCTCTCCACCAGCGCCATTGCTGGTGCGGTTTGGCCAGCCGAGCGCAAGGACAGGTCAGTATCGGTCAGAACCGTTAATGCGGTCTGCAATTTCTGTGCCCCCCAACCCTGGGCTTGCCGTAAGATCCGATCGCGCCGTTTGCCATAGACCGGAGGGCGCAATTTGCCGATTCCCTGTGCCGCTCCGCCTGGATCTGACGCACAGGCATAGAGAGTTCGGAAATGTCGCGTGGCACCGATACACAAGGTTACCGCATTGGTGCCCTGCGCCTGCAACCGCCGGATCAATGGCCCGATCTCTTGTGCACGGCCTTCGGCGACAACGTTCAACACATCATCCAGTGCGGCCTCAGTCGACCGTGGCGCGCATGCCTCGATATCTTCTATGATCAGTTCGCTTGTGTCGCCACGCTTGTAAAGCGACAGTTTCTCAACGGTTTGCGTGAAATCGCCGGGGCTCAGCGCCATGGCGAGCTCGCTGAGGGCCGACATCGAATCACGCGGAATATTCTGTAATCCGGCTTGCGCTAGAATTCGTTCCACCTCGGCCCGAGAGGGTGGATCATCATAGATACCAACGGCGTACGCTGCCGGGTTCGCCTCAAACGCTTTGCGGATTTTTGAGCTGGGTTTGAGCTGACCAGCGGTTACAACAATTTGTGCGTCGCCATGATCCCAGTCTTCCAAAGCGGCAAGAATCGCGGGCGCTGCCACATCTGTCGTGTCTTCGACAAATACCGCGCGGGGTCCGGGAAAAAACCCGACCGCCTTTACTGCGTCCAGCAACAAGGCCGGGTCGCTGCGCAGCTCGCTTCCGGGGATTCGGGTCAGGCGCATTTCTTCTTCCGCGCCGGGTCCAAGCAGGGCGGCCAGTACCTGTTGGCGTTTCAGGGCAACCCGCATGGCGTCCGCGCCGTAGATCAGCAAACCCGCTTTGCCCTCATCCGGCTTGGCAAAATATCCGTCAGCCTCGCGCGGGCTCAGCTTCATGCGGACAGGCCCGGTGTGGCATATAGACGATTCACGATCTGATCGGCCAGTATCACCATCAATCGCTCGGTCGCGTCGCGTTCATCAGCCAATGTTGAGACGGTCGAGCCAGCGGCAGAATAACCGACGAAATCTGTGACCTGTCCAGAGGCAAGGACCTGCCCGGTCGCGTTGGACTTCAACTCGTATCTGGCATTGCCATCAATCGTGTAGCGATTGGTTTCATTTGCCGTCGTGATTGAGGCTCGGCGGGTGACCGTCGAAACCACGACATCTAGTTTGTATTCATTGCCGGAGGTCGCGCTTCGGCCCAATTTACGCTCAAGATTCTGTACCAGCAGAAAACTTTCGACCGTATTCGGTGCTGATACCTCAACCTTGCCATCCAGAGCCGAGCCTGATCCACCGGGTGCATAGACCGGCTCGAACCCGCAAGCGGCAAGCGCTAGCGGCATCAACAGCAAGGTTCTGCGATCAAACGACGACATTTACGATTCGGCCCGGAACAACGATTACTTTTCTCGGAGCAGCGCCATCCAGCGCCTTTTGCACAGCTTCGGTGCTGAGCGCGATTTTTTCAACCTCTGCCTTGTCCATGTCTTTCGGAACGCTGATTTCTGCACGGCGCTTGCCGTTGATCTGAATGGGCAGGGTGATGGTGTCATCAACCAGCATCGCCTCATCGGCCACAGGCCACGGTGCTGTTGCGACCAAACCTTCGCCGTCCAGCATCTGCCAAAGCTCTTCTGACAGATGAGGGGTCATGGGCGACATAAGCTGTGCCAGCGTTTTTGCGGCCTCGCGCTTGGCTGCGGTGCCCGCCTTTGATTTCGCCAGCGTGTTGGTGAAAGCATAAAGCTTGGCGATGGAGGCGTTGAAGCCGAAGGATTCGATGCCGCCTGACACATCGTGAATGGCTTTGTGCATCTCGCGCAGTAGCGCTTCGTCCTCGGCATTGGCGGCCACGTCCGACCCGACGATTTCCGATGCGATCCGGTGCACCCGGCTCAGGTGCTTGAACGCGGCTTCAGCGCCGGACGCGGTCCATTCCACGTCGCGTTCGGGTGGCGAATCGGACAGCACGAACCAGCGCGCGGTATCGGCACCGAAGGCCGAGATGATGCTTACCGGATCAACCACGTTTTTCTTGGATTTCGACATCTTGGCCGAGGGGATGATCTCTACCTCGGTGCCGTCGGCCAATTTGCCGTCGGTCACATCCTCGGGCAGGTGGTAGACCGGTCGGCCCTTGGCATCGCGCGTCTGGTAAATCTCGTGCGTGACCATGCCTTGCGTGAACAGCGCATTGAAGGGCTCGATGGCTTTTTTCGGCAGGTGGCCAGTGATGTTCATCGCCCGCGCGAAGAAACGGGAATAGAGCAGGTGCAGAATCGCGTGTTCGATCCCACCGATATACTGGTCGACGTTCATCCAATACTCGGCTTCGGCAAGATCGGTAGGCGATTCCGCGCGCGGCGCAGTGAAACGGGCGAAATACCACGACGAATCGACGAACGTGTCCATCGTGTCGGTTTCGCGCTTGGCCGGTGCGCCGCAGGACGGGCAAGGGGTGTCACGCCAGTTGGGGTGACGGTCCAGCGGGTTGCCCGGGATCGAAAAGTCGATTGGTTCGCCGTTGCCACCGTCATAGGGCAGCTGAATCGGCAGATTCTCTTTCTTCTCTGGCACGGTGCCGCATTTGTCGCAATGGACAACGGGAATCGGACAACCCCAATACCGCTGACGGCTCAGACCCCAGTCGCGCAGGCGGTACTTAGTGACGCCTTCACCCCATCCTGCCTTTTCGGCGAAATCGACCGTCGCGTTGATCGCCTCATCACCGGTCGCCTCGGTCAGACCGGCAAAATGGTTCACCCAGCGGACCTTTTCGGTCTTAGGCGGTACAAAGGCGATTTTGTCGACCGGTGTGTCACTGTCCAGTGCGAAGAACGTGTCGATCACCGGCAGGTCGTATTTGCGGCAGAAATCCAGATCGCGCTGGTCATGGGCGGGGCAGGCGAAGATCGCGCCGGTGCCATAGTCCATGAGGATGAAGTTGGCGATCCAAACCGGCAGCTCCCAGTTCGGGTCCAAAGGGTGCTTGACGCGGATGCCGGTATCGTAACCCAGCTTTTCGGCCGTTTCGATGGCTTCTTCGGTGGTGCCACCCTTGCGGCATTCGGCAACAAATTCAGCAACTTCGGGGTTTTCGGCCTCGAGCTGCTTGGCGATCGGGTGGTCAGGCGAGATGCCAACAAAAGATGCCCCCAGCAGCGTGTCGGGACGAGTCGTATAGACGGTGATAGGCTCTTTGCCATCGGTTCGTTCGAACCCAAACTGAAGGCCGCGCGACTTGCCGATCCAGTTTTCTTGCATCAGGCGCACCTTGGCGGGCCAGTTATCCAGCGTGTCCAGCGCGTCGAGTAACTCCTCGGAATAATCCGAGATCTTGAAAAACCACTGAGTCAGCTCCCGACGCTCCACCAATGCACCCGAACGCCAGCCACGGCCGTTTTCTACTTGTTCATTGGCCAAAACGGTCATGTCGACCGGGTCCCAGTTCACTACGGCGTTCTTGCGGTAGACAAGACCGGCCTCAAGCATATCTAGAAACAGCGCTTGCTGTTGGCCGTAGTATTCCGGATCACAGGTGGCAAATTCACGGGACCAATCGATCGACAGGCCCAGCGGTTTCATCTGACCGCGCATGTCGGCGATGTTGCCGTAGGTCCAGTCTTTAGGGTGGCCGCCGATTGCCATCGCGGCATTTTCGGCTGGCATTCCGAAGGCATCCCAGCCCATCGGATGTAGCACGTTATGTCCGGTCGCCAGTTTATGCCGCGCGATCACGTCGCCCATCGTATAGTTGCGCACATGCCCCATATGAATGCGGCCTGAGGGATAGGGGAACATTTCAAGCACGTAGTATTTCGGCTTGTCCGCCTTGTGGTTGGCGGTGAAGATTCCGGCCTTGTCCCAGGCCTCTTGCCATTTTGCTTCGATTTCGTTGGCCGAGTAGCGCGACATGGTGCGGTCCTTCGTGAATGAAAACGCCGGGTATGAACCCGGCGTTGTATTATTGTGATTTCTTGCGGGTTGCTAGAACTTGTTGTCAGCAATCCGTAGCTGACGGGCCCGGGATAGGATTGCATCCTCAACCGCGCGAGAGGTTGCCGCACTGACCGGGGAACCGCCACTGGTTTGAAGCGCAACAGAAAGTGAGCGCGCCTCGAGCGCTGGATCACTAATATGTACCGTTGCGCGATACGACCGCCCGCCGCCGGGCGGCCTTCCGTAACCGGTAACGATCACACCTGTAAACGGATCAACCTCTTCAATGGGCAGGAAATTCAGCACATCCAGTGACGCGGCCCAAAGATAGCGGTTTACCTGCGTTACCTGCTCGGATGTGTCCGGGCCGAAGATGTCCCATATCGTTGTACGATTCGGATCATTCAGCTCGCGCTCTTCTGACGAGCTGCCATCAACGGTCAAAACGCTGGCGTCTCCTGGCGGCAGTCGCCCGCGACTACAGGCAGAGACAGTCGCCGTCACCATGATCAAACCCAGAATCGTTATCAGGCGCATCGTTGGAAGGTCCTGTTTTACTTGTTTTGTACTGTTTGAATGTCACTCCTAGACAAGGAGTGGTGCTGCAACAAGCCTATTCTTTACATATGGGCGTGAGTTGCCCGCAGGACCTGGCGGAAAATCGACTGTGGCATCCTTGCACCAATTCGATCTGAATGACGGCAAGGCGTTTATGCCAAGCTTGCGCAACCGGGGTAAAAAAAGCGAAACGATGTGCGTGCTGAGACACGTGCTTTGCATGTGTCGAGTAGAAATATCTTTGAAACCGAGGGAAACAAGATGAAAAAAGTTCTCTTCGCATCGACCGCTCTGATCGCAACCGCAAGTGTTGCAGCGGCCGACGTTAAATTCAGCGGTTATGGCCGCTTTGGTATTGGTTACCTGGAAGACCGTACCGGCACCGTTGATTCGATTGATGGCGGCACCGCTTCTGGCGTTGACACCGACAACACAATCCTGATCTCGCGTTTCCGTCTGAACATCGACGGCACCGCAGAAACCGACGGTGGTGTTGAGTTCTCGGCTCGTGTTCGTCTGCAAGCTGACGAAAACGCCGGCAACGGCGAAGCAGGCACAGCTCAGCTGAGCGGCGCGCGCTTCTCGGCAATCTACGGCGGTCTGCGTGTTGACGCGGGTAACGTATCGGGTGCCTTCGACAACCTGGCAAACTACTACGGTAACGAGCCTGGTCTGGAATTCTTCATCGGTCAGTATGCTGCTGTTGACTACAGCTTCCTGGCATTCTCGTCGACCGGCGCAGGTTCGAACGCTGTGTTCTTCCAGTACGCAGTTGGCGATTTCGCCTTTGGCGCGTCGTATGACCAAGCCACTTTTGCTGAAACTGCAACTGCCGGTGCAGACACCGACAGCGGCGACCGCTGGGATATCAGTGCAACTTACACCTTCGGCAACGTCACAGCCGCTCTGGCCTATGGTCAGACCGACCGTCCGTTCGGTGGTGAGAAAGACACTCTGACCGTACTGACCTTGGGCGCTGACTTCGGCGACTTCAACGGTACCCTGTTTGTAGCTGACGATGACGTTGCAGCAGATAACCTGAACGGCACCGCGTATGGTTTCTCGCTGGCCTATAACCTGGGCGCGGCAACCACTCTGACCGCTGCTTACGGTGACGGTAGCGCAGACGACGACACCCAGCAGTACGGCATCGGCTTCATCCATGACCTGGGTGGCGGTGTGTCGCTGAAAGGTGGTCTGGGCAACACCAAAGCTGGTGACGGCGACAGCCGCGTTCGCGCAGACTTCGGTGTCAACTTCAACTTCTAAGTTGATTTGAACCGCAAGGTTTAAGGGCAGGTCTTCGGACCTGCCCTTTTCTTTTTTGTCTACATGATGTTTTGCTGCAGCAAACGCAAAATGAGAGGCCCCATGTCGCTGCAAGATATCACCGACCGTATCGCAAAAGCGGAATCCGCATCCGGGCGCGCCACTGGGTCTGTAAAGTTGATCGCGGTTTCCAAGGTTCAACCCAACGATCGGGTCGAAGCCGTTTTGCAACAGGGCCATCGGTGTTTTGGAGAGAACCGGGTTCAGGAGGCAGCGGGCAAATGGCCCGCGTTCCGGGAAAGTTATCCAGATGTCGATTTGCATTTGATCGGACCGCTGCAGACCAACAAGGCGCGGCAGGCGATTGAGCTTTGCGATGCGATCCATTCGGTAGATCGGCCAAAGCTTGCGAAAACACTGGCGAGATTGGCGCAAGAAATGGGCAAGTGCCCGGATCTGTTCATTCAGGTCAATACGGGAGAAGAGGATCAGAAGGCAGGCGTACTTCCACTTGATGCGGATACCTTTATCGCTGAATGCCGGGGCCTTGACTTGCCCCTTCGTGGATTGATGTGCATACCACCGGTCGAAGAAGAACCCGCGCTGCACTTCGCGCTTTTGGCAAAAATAGCCGAAAGGAACGGGTTGGACGGGTTATCGATGGGGATGAGCAGCGATTTCGAATCCGCAATTGCCTTGGGCGCGACTCACGTTCGCGTCGGATCAGCCATCTTTGGTGCGCGCGTTAAGCCTGAGGAATGATCAGCCGATTACCCGGTGCAATCTGCCGCGCGATCCATCGTAGATGGTCGCGCCGGAAGGCGATGCAGCCTTCTGTGGGATAGCGCGGTCGTCGCCACTGATGCAGGAATATGGCCGAACCTTGACCGGGTATCGAGTCTGGGTAATTCCAGTCGGTTATAAGTATCAGATCGTACAACGGATCGGGACGACGCAGTTTTTCGTGGCTGTAGCCGTGAGGCGCATGAACCAGATGATTATAGGCGGTGTCTTCTACGTCGTCTGACCATAAATCGTTTGTTCCGATAGGGCGCGCCCAAGAAGCGGGCCGCGACATTCGGTCAGCGCGGTAGAGCATCCCGACAATATGATGTGCGCCCACAGGTGTAGCCCCATCACCTTCCCGTTTGGTTCGACTCAAAGATCCCCTGCCTATCGCACAGGGGAACATGCGCCCCAGAAACCGTATGCCCCGAGGTGTTAGAACCAGATCGCGTGGTGTCACAGTAAATGACCCGATTTCGCCGCTTTGGTTGCAAGATATGAGCGGTTGAAATCGGTTTCGCCCACCTTCAGCGGAACGCGTTCAGTGACGGCGATTCCGGTTCGCTCCATCATCGCGATCTTAGCGGGGTTGTTGGTTAGCAGACGCACCGAACTGAACCCCAGAGACTTCAGGATGTCAGACCCCAGTCTAAAATCCCGCTCGTCATCTTCGAAACCCAATCGATGATTGGCTTCAACCGTATCAAAGCCCTGATCTTGTAAAAAATAGGCGCGCATCTTGTTGGCGAGCCCAATGCCGCGGCCTTCCTGATTCAGATAGAGCAGTACCCCCGCACCTTCGGCGCCCATCTGAGTTAGAGCTCCGCGCAATTGCGGACCGCAGTCGCATTTCAGGCTGCCCATAAGATCACCGGTAAAACAGGCTGAATGCAGCCGAGCGAGGACGGGTTCGTCTCGGTCCGGACGTCCGATCTCAATGGCGTAGTGTTCCTCTCCGCCGTCTTCAGGGCGGAATACGTGCAGGCGACCAGCCTCTGACACTTCCATCGGGAGACGCGCGGCGACGACAGGATGCAACGCGCTTCGATCGGTCAGATGTGGTGCCGCGCGTGCATGATCGATACGGGTCAGCCCGTGCGTTGCTGCAAACTCATGGCTTTCATTGATGGGGACGACCACAGTCGCGGGTAGCAGTTGGGCCGATTTGGCCAACGCAATCGCGATCCGGTGCAAATTTGCGCTGCCCTGCCGCTGGGTCATCAGCGGCCCTTTCATGGGCGCGTTCAGATCGTCCGAGGGGTCTGCGACTGCCTGGACCCAGCTTAGCTCGGCATCCGCTGGAATCATGACCCGGGCCAGATCGCCGTCATACGCGCGCGCTTTTAGTGTTTCGGCGCGCCGCATTGTAATGGCCACAACCGGTTCTCCACCAAGGGTACGCAAGTCTGCCAGTCTCTGCGGGCTCAGCGTTTCCGTGGCGAAAGCGAGAGCACCGAAACCGAGTTCATCCGTTAGAACGACAGGAACACCCATTCGCAGGTCCGCCCGCGCCCGCGCCAGCAGTTCAGTTATGTTGGGGACGAGACTCATGTATGTTACCCTATAACGATTTGTCTTTCTCCTACCCCGATCAATGGGAAATGTGAAACAATTCCTATGCGACAGACACGAGGCCGTGAGGCGACTGCAGTATATCTTGCTGATTGCATTCTCCGTACGCAAGTGATGGAAAAGGCTTAGGAGGACCGGACATGGCTCAGCTCAAGAAAATCCTGCTGGTGGATGATGACGAAGATCTGCGCGAAGCGCTCAGTGAGCAACTCGTGATGACTGAAGATTTTGATGTGTTCGAAGCATCAGATGGTCAGTCCGCAATGGAGCGTGCACGCGAAGCGATTTACGATCTGGTTATTCTAGATGTCGGCCTGCCCGATACCGATGGCCGCGAGCTGTGCCGCCTGATGCGCAAGCAAGGTGTCAAAAGCCCTGTACTGATGCTGACCGGGCACGACAGTGATGCCGATACGATCCTTGGCCTGGATGCAGGTGCAAATGACTATGTCAGCAAGCCTTTCAAATTCCCGGTTCTTTTGGCACGCATTCGGGCCCAACTGCGTCAACACGAACAATCCGAGGATGCAGTATTTGTTCTTGGTCCCTATACCTTCAAGCCAGCGATGAAGATGCTGATGACCGAAGATGATCGCAAGATCCGACTGACTGAGAAAGAGACGAACATTCTCAAGTTTCTCTATCGGTCGACCGATGGCGTTGTCGCGCGCGATGTCCTGCTGCACGAAGTGTGGGGTTATAACGCCGGTGTTACGACGCACACATTGGAAACACACATCTACCGTCTTCGTCAGAAGATCGAACCCGACCCGTCAAATGCGCGCCTTTTGGTCACAGAATCGGGCGGATATCGCCTTGTTGCTTGACTAATGGTGGATTGACTTGGATCAAAGTGATACCCTGTAGGTATCTTTAGATTACTCCCAACCCGCGCATGTCCGGGTTATGACATGCACCTCCCTGTTGGACTGCCGGGCCTCATGGCCCGGCTTTTTTTAACGCTCAGCCAATTGATCGCCTGAATTCTACTATGCTGTCACGATCAGAGATTGAGATGAAACTGACCTTTACACGCCTACCCGAGGTTGATCCGCAAGATATTCTTTCGCACATGTCTGATCCTCGCTTGGCTGAACATTTGCCTCTGTTAACAAGCGGATGGGACAACGCAGCCGTCGACCAATTTGTTCAGGTCAAGGAAGAGTACTGGGTGCGTGACGGGCTTGGGCATTGGGCAATATTGCAGGGCGATACATATATAGGTTGGGGTGGGTTCCAAAAAGAAGGCGACGAGTGGGACTATGGTTTGGTTCTGAGGCCTGAATGTTTTGGATTAGGCTCGCGGATCACGCGACAGGCAATTGAATTTGCTATTGCGGACACGCGCATCCCGTTCGTGACGTTTTTACTGCCTCTATCGCGTCGGAAATCGGGGGCTTTGGCACGGTTGGGTGCCCACTATATCGGTGAAATCGAGTATGAGGGTGCGAAGTTCAGAAAGTATCGTATTAAAACGGGCTGAAAGCCCGACACATGCCGTTTCGGGCAATAGGATCTGATTTGTCGGTCTTTTCCCATGGCGCCGCTCACAGTCGCGCGCTAACCTGCGCAGATCGAGACAAAGGAACTTTCCGATATGCCCTTTACCCTTGCCACATGGAACATCAACTCGGTCCGCCTGCGAGAGCCTATCGTGCTGAAATTGCTGCAGGAAGAAGCGCCGGATGTGCTGTGTTTGCAGGAATGCAAGTCGCCGGTCGACAAGATTCCGACCGAGGGCTTCGCCGAGCTAGGCTACACGCATATGATCGCGCGGGGGCAGAAAGGCTACAACGGTGTCGCCATCCTGTCCCGGCTGCCGCTCGAGGAAGTGGGCGACAAGGATTTCGCGGGTCTGGGCCATGCGCGGCATATTGCGGGCCGGTTGGAAAATGGTGTGACTATCCACAATTTCTATGTTCCTGCCGGGGGTGACGTCCCGGATCGCAAGATGAATGAGAAGTTTGGTCAGAAACTGGACTACCTGACCGATATGCGGGACTGGTTCCATGCCGAGAAGCCGGAAAAGTCCATACTGGTTGGCGATTTAAATATTGCCCCGCGCGAAGATGATGTCTGGTCGCACAAACAACTGCTCAAGGTGGTTTCGCATACGCCGATCGAAGTTGAAGCGCTGGCCGAGACGCAGGATGCGGGTGGCTGGGTCGATATTACCCGGCAGGATATCCCCGAAGGGCAGCTTTATAGCTGGTGGTCCTACCGGGCGCGGGATTGGGACGCGGCAGATAAGGGGCGCAGGCTGGATCATGTCTGGGCCACGCCTGATATCTCGAACGCTGGCCATTCCAGCCGAGTTTTGCGCGATGCGCGTGGATGGGAGAAACCAAGCGATCATGCGCCGGTTTTTGCGACATTCGACGTCTGATTGATGTAAAAACGCTCGACTCAGCCCTTGGTTTCTGAACTGCGGGGCTGCATATAGAGCGCAAATACGAACCTGAGAGTAAATACCATGGATCTTTTGAACGGCGCAGCCGGCCCTGATACCACTGATCTGATCAAGGATGGGACCGAGGCCACTTTCATGGCCGATGTGGTCGAAGCCTCGCAAGAGATGCCGATCATCGTCGATTTCTGGGCTCCATGGTGCGGTCCTTGCAAAACGCTAGGCCCGGCACTGGAAGAGGCGGTGACCGCAGCCAAGGGCGCGGTCAAGATGGTCAAGATCAACGTGGATGAGGCTCAGATGATCGCGGGCCAGTTGCGTGTGCAGTCGATTCCGACCGTCTATGCCTTTCATAAGGGGCAACCAATTGACGGATTTCAAGGCGCCTTGCCGGGGTCTGAGATCAAGGCATTTATTGATCGCGTGATCGAAGCCGCAGGTGGTGAGAGCCCCGGTAATCAGCTGGACGATGCGGTTCAGGCCGCAGAAGAAATGTTGACTGAAGGGGCGGCCGTTGACGCGGCGCAAACCTTTGCGGCTATTCTGGGCGAGGATGCCAACCACGCTGCAGCTTATGGCGGGCTAGTACGGGCGCATATCGCGCTGGGTGATCTTGATCAGGCTGAAGCCATCCTCAACGGTGCCCCGGCCGAGATTTCAACTTCGCCCGAGGTTGAAGCAGCCCATGCGCAGCTCGAACTGGCTAAACAGGCGGCGGATGCTGGGCCGGTTGGTGAATTGACTGCGGCGGTTGAGGCTGAACCTGACAACCATCAAGCCCGATTTGATCTTGCGCAGGCCTTGCATGCCAACGGTGATGTTGAAGAGGCGGTCGCTCAATTGCTCGAACTGTTCCGCCGCGATCGCGAATGGAATGAGGGCGCGGCCAAGGCTCAGCTCTTCACGATCTTCGATGCGCTCAAGCCCAATGATCCGATCGTGTTGAACGGACGGCGCAAGCTCAGCTCGATGATATTTGCCTAAATTCCGATCAGGGCTACACTCGTCTACATGATGCACCCCGCTGATCTGCCGGAAACGGTGTCTGTGTTTCCTCTGCCCGGAGCGCTGCTGTTGCCGCGCTCGCGCCTACCGCTGCACATTTTTGAGCCGCGCTATCTCCAGATGCTGGATGACGCTCTGAAAACGTCCGAGCGGCTGATCGGGATGGTGCAGCCGAACACCTGTCAGGGGGACGAGACCAAGCTGCATCAAATCGGTTGCGCTGGCCGCATCACGCAGTTTTCCGAGACTGAAGATGGTCGCTATCTGATCACTCTGACTGGTATATCGCGATTTAGGGTCAAATCAGAATTGGACAGTTTCACCCCGTATCGGCGCGCCTCAGTGTCTTGGGATGGGTTCGATCGTGATCTGGGCAAGGCCGAAGTGGATGATGGTTTTGATCGAAACAGGTTCCTAAAACTACTGGAACGGTTTTTCTCATCGCGCCAGTTGTCGACCGATTGGGACACGATGAAAGACGCAGACGACGAGCTTTTGGTCAATTCGCTGTCGATGATGCTCGAATTTGACCCTGAGGAGAAGCAGGCCCTGCTTGAAGCCCCCTGCCTGCGTACCCGGCGCGAGACCTTGGTGACATTGATTGAGTTCGCCATGCGTGGCGGATCGAATGAGGAACATCTGCAATGAGCACACCCGAACACGCATTTGATCGCCATATGCTTGAGGCGTTGATTTGTCCGCAGACGCACACGACGCTGCACTATGATGCCGAGCGGCAGGAACTCGTTTCCAAAGCCGCCGGGCTAGCCTTCCCGATCCGCAACGGTATCCCAGTGATGCTTGTGGATGAGGCGCGCGAACTGGACTAAATCGGACGCCCTTGTAGCAGTTTCGGCAAATCACCGGTCAGACCTGCTGCCTCGCGCACAAAGCCCCGGCGCAGCCCGGGCAGAGATCCGACAATGCCCATACCGATATCCCGGCCCATGCGGAGCAGAGGGTTGTCGTTTGAAAACAGCTTGTTGAACACATCCGTCGCCATTGCGAGCGAGGCGGTGTCGAACCGACGCCACTCCTGATAGCGCTCCAGTACCAGCGTTGATCCGATATCTTCGCCACGTCGTCCAGCAAGAGTCAGGACCTCGGCCAAGGCCCCCACATCGCGCAGTCCCGCGTTCAGGCCTTGCCCAGCAATGGGGTGCATGCCGTGGGCGGCGTCTCCGACCAAGGCCAGTCGATCTGCTATGAAGGAGTTGGCAATTGTCAGGTTCAGCGGATATGTGAACCGGTCGCCTTGCAGGTGGATGTCCCCAAGGAAATCGCCAAAGCGCGGGCGCAGGATCTGCAGATAGTCTGCCTCGGGCAGGGCATTGATCTGTTTTGCCGTCTCACTGCGTTCGCTCCACACGATGGAACTACGGTTGCCGGTCAGAGGCAGAATCGCCAGCGGGCCGGGGGGCATGAAGAATTGATGGGCAATTCCGTGATGGGGCAGTTCGTGTTCTATGGCGCAAACCAAAGCGGTCTGTCCATAGTCCCATCCCGTGCGCTTTATCCCAGCGCGCGCTGCAGTCCCGCTGCGACGACCATCGCAACCGACCAAAAGATTGCCAGACAGAGTCGAACCGTCATCCAGCGTCAGCGTCGCTCCGAGTGCTGTGATGTCCTGAGATACAACAGTTTTGCCGCTGATTTCGGTGATCCCGGCATGTTCGGCCATGGCTTCCAGAAAGGCACGCCGAAGGTGACGGTCTTCGACCATATAGCCCATTGGACCTTCTTCGATCTCAGCATGATCGAAATGCATGAAAAATGGCGAGGGTCCTGCACCGGCATGGCCATCGGTGACCTTGATTTCGAGCATGGGCTGGGCATGTTCTTCGACCTTCTCCCAAACGCCGATTGCGTCCAGAAGACGTTGCGAGGCCAGCGCCAGTGCGTAAGCACGCCCATCAAAGGCCGCGTTCTTGCGCACCTTCTCTGCCAGAGCATCAACTACGGTGACCGAATGCCCGGTCTGAGCCAGCGCCAGCGCAAGAGCGGGGCCATTCAGGCCACCGCCAACAATCAGGATGTCGGATCTGTGTTCCATGTGCTGCAATATGCGTGCCCATTCGGGATTGTCCATGTGCGGTCCTGTCGCTACCGTCCGGACACGGAATTAACTGGAGGGGACCGGATGCAAGACTGGCTGACCATGACGGCATGTGATTTGGGCCGTGGTATCGGAATGGGGCAGATCGATCCGGTTGAACTTACCGAAACATATCTGAGCGCGATTGACGCCCATCCACATCGCGATCGCATTTACGCCTGTGTTACCCACGACCGCGCCCGCGCCGAGGCACAAGCAGCTCAAGAGCGGGTCAAACTTGGCCTGCGTCGATCATTGCTGGATGGGGTTCCGATCAGCTGGAAAGACCTGTTTGACACGGCAGGCGTCGGAACCGAGGCAGGTTCGGCCCTGCTAAAAGGCCGCGTTCCCGAATCTGACGCGCAGGTGGTACGGAACGCGACAGCAATGGGCACGGTCTGTCTGGGCAAAACGCATATGAGCGAATTGGCGTTTTCGGGTTTGGGCCTCAACCCTGTGACGGCCACACCTCCGTGTGTGAATGACGAAGAGGCCGTGCCCGGAGGTTCATCCTCAGGGGCAGGGGCCTCGGTGGCATGGGGTCTTGCGGCTGGTGGCATCGGATCAGACACGGGTGGATCGGTGCGCATTCCTTCTGCATGGAACGATCTTGTGGGGCTCAAAACCACGGCGGGGCGCGTTAGCCTCGAAGGCGTCGTACCGCTCTGCCTGAAATTCGATACGGTTGGGCCTTTGACAAGGTCTGTTGAGGATGCCGCTCATATGCTGGCTGCACTGGAGGGCACAGCCCCGGCTGATCTGCGCGGGGCCTCTTTGAAAGGTCGCCGCTTTGCTGATTTGCAGAACGTGGCCAAAGATGATCTGCGCGAGGCACCTGCCAAGGCCTATGATGAGGCGCTAGTGCGTCTGAAAGAGGCCGGGGCCGAGATTGTTCCGCTTGAAGTGCCCGAGTTGAACGATGCGATGGGACTGTCAGGTGTGCTTTATACGACCGAAGCCTATGGTCTGTGGCGCGACGTGATCGAAGCGAACCCTGAAGCGATGTATCCCGAAATCCTGGAACGGTTCCGCATGGGCAAAGCCTATACCGGCCCAGATTACGTGGCTGCCTGGTCAAAGCTGACTGCCTGCCGTCAGGCCTGGGACGCGGCGACCGCCGGGTTTGACGCGGTGCTTGCGCCGACGGCGCCGATCCTACCGCCCAATCTCGACCGGCTGATGAATGATCATGACTACTATGTCACCGAAAATCTCTTGGCCCTCCGAAATACAAGGATTGGAAATCTGATGGGGCTTGCGGCGTTGACTTTGCCCACGGGAACACCCGGTTGCGGGCTGATGATGCTGGGCTATCCGGGGTCGGAAGAGGCCCTGTTACGGCTCGGATCAGCCGCCGAAGGTGCTTTGACCTGAATGCCACAATCCCCTGATTCGGAACCTCTTTGTCTGGACGAGACCCGGGTCGATCTGTAATCTGCCAAGAAACGGGGCGCAAAATGACCCCGATATTGAGGCAGTATGATGAATTACCCCGAGCGGTTTTCGAACCTACCGGAATATGCATTCCCGCGTCTGCGCGCCCTGTTGGATCATCATCAACCGGGTGGTGATATCGTTCACATGACCATTGGCGAGCCCAAGCACGATTTCCCGCCCTGGGTAACCGACGTGATCATGGAAAACGCCGCCGGATTTCAAGGCTATCCGCCAAACGAGGGCTCGCCCGAATTGCGCGCTGCAATCGCTGACTGGGTCAACCGCCGCTATGGCGTGTCAATGGGCGCAGATACCAATGTGATGGCTCTGAACGGCACCCGCGAGGGGTTGTACAATGCTGCGATGGCACTGTGCCCTGAACAGAAGAATGGCCAGCAGCCGATCATTCTGTGCCCTAACCCGTTTTATCAGGTCTACATGGTCGCCTCGATCTCGGTCGGAGCGCAGCCCTATTTTGTGTCCGCAACCGCCGCAACTGACCATTTGCCGGACTACACCAGTTTGCCCGAAGAGGTGATGAATCGCACGGCCGTCGCCTATATCTGTTCACCCGCGAACCCTCAGGGGGCGGTCGCATCGCGAGACTATTGGGCTGAACTGATCCAATTGGCCGAGAAATACGATTTTCGCATCTTTGCCGATGAGTGTTACTCCGAGATCTACCGCGACACCGCTCCGGTCGGTGCGCTGACCGTTGCACAGGAGCTGGGTGCTGATCCCGAGCGGGTTACTCTGTTCAACTCACTGTCCAAGCGATCAAATCTGGCCGGATTGCGGTCCGGGCTGATCGCGGGTGGGCCTGAAACAATAAAACAGGTCAAGCTGTTGCGCAGCTATGCGGGTGCACCCTTGCCTGCACCGTTGCAGGCCGCCGCCGCCAAAGTCTGGGCCGATGAGGTGCACGTGCAGGAGAACCGCGCTCTCTATCAGGAGAAATACGCAATCGCGGATGAGGTCTTTGCAGGTGTGCAGGGTTACATGCCGCCTGAGGCCGGGTTCTTCCTGTGGCTGCCGGTCGAAAACGGCGAAGAAACCGCATTGAAGCTTTGGCAGGAAACCGGCGTTCGGGTTCTGCCGGGCGCATATCTTTCCCAAGGTGATCCGGGGCAAAACCCGGGCGAGCAATTTATCAGGGTCGCTATGGTGGCTCCAAAAACAGAGATGAAGCGCGGGCTGATCACGCTCCGCGACTGCATCTATTCGTGAGGTACGAGGGCAAAATGGCATCATTGAACGCGCGCAACCGTGACCCGCTGCTGGACAGCACCACGCAGGCCGCCATCGAACGGCGCAGTAAGGAACTGATCGGGATCGCTCTGATCTTGTTGGGGCTCGCAGCGGCCGCGATGGTATGGTCCTATACGCCTGACGATCCGAACTGGATGGTCTCAACCGACGCACCTGTGCAGAATTGGATGGGGCGCATCGGGGCCTCGATCGCCGCACCGTTGTTCATGATCGTGGGGTGGGGCAGCCTGGGTGTCGCGCTGGTATTGGTCACCTGGGGCGTGCGCTTTGCTGGTCATTTTGGCGAAGATCGCGCCATTGCCCGTTTGATTTTCGCTCCGATCTGGATTGCAGTTCTGGCCGTATACGCAGCGACGCTGGTGCCGGGTGTCGAGTGGCGGGCTACGCATAGCTATGGGCTGGGCGGTCTGTTTGGTGACACGGTGATGGGCGCTTTGTTGACGCTGTTGCCGATCTCTTCACATTTTCTTGTCAAGCTGATGTCGCTTGCGATGGCGGTTGGGATGCTAGCGCTGGGCGTTTTCGTGTTGGGTTTTACCAAAGTCGATGTGCGCAATGGTTTCCGGGCCTTCTTGTTGGGGCTGGTCATGGCTTATGACTTGCTGATGAATGCGCTGGGCCGAGGGGCGACCGCGACCGCGCAGGCCGCGCGCGATCGAAAAGCGCAGTGGGCCGAGCGTAAAGCAGAACGCGCAGTAGCGGTGCAGGCGGATTTTGATGATGATCTGGCCTATGCAGATCCTGTTTTTGAAGACCCTGAGCCTGAAGTTCAGGAGCCCGCAGCTAAGACAGGTCTTCTGGCGCGGATGCCATCGCTGATCCGCCGCCCCGAACCGATGCCCGAACCCGAGTTGATCGAAAACGTCGCTGTCGAAGGCTATTACGATATGCCCGGCGAGGATCGTATTCGGTCCAAGATTTCGGCTGCGGTACGCAATCGTAAGGTCGCGGCAGGGGAGCTGACGCCTGAACCTGATCCGAGTCTGCCATTGACCAAAGGGCGGGGTAGGGGTCCGGATCCGCTGATATTGAACTCTGGCGTGGCAGATGAATTGCCACCTGAGCCTCCGATGACATCTGCCGGTTTGCCCCCCGAACCACCGATGACTGCTGGTTCTGAGGCGTCTTATTTGGCTCAGGCTGATTTTGTGGCCGAACCGGACTATGAAGACGAGGCAGTGTTTGAGGATGCCCCTGAACAAGCGCCGCAACCACGGCAGGCGGTTAAGATACCGGTGGCAGAACCGCGTAAGCCCGTAGTGGCTCAGCCGGTTCGCCGCACTCCGCCGCCTTCGCGCCGGGCACAGGCCGAGGCGCAGCCGACACTTTCATTTGAGGAGCGGCATTCCGATTTCGAACTGCCACCGCTGGGCTTGTTGTCAAACCCGGCCAGCATTCAGCGTCATCACCTGAGTGATGAGGCGCTGGAGGAAAATGCGCGGATGCTGGAAAACGTACTGGATGATTATGGCGTCAAGGGTGAGATCGTCAGCGTCCGCCCTGGCCCTGTGGTCACCATGTACGAACTTGAACCGGCTCCGGGCCTGAAGGCCAGCCGCGTGATTGGTTTGGCGGACGATATCGCGCGCTCGATGTCGGCCTTGTCGGCGCGGGTGTCGACTCTGCCGGGGCGCTCGGTCATTGGGATCGAACTGCCGAATGAAAATCGTGAGATGGTGGTGCTGCGCGAGATCCTCGCCAGCCGTGATTTCGGTGATGGCAATCACGCCCTGCCACTGGCGTTAGGTAAGGATATCGGCGGTGAGTCCGTCGTAGCGAACCTCGCAAAGATGCCTCATCTACTGATTGCTGGTACAACCGGTTCCGGTAAGTCGGTAGCGATCAACACGATGATCCTGTCGCTGCTTTATAAGCTGACGCCGGATGAATGCCGCCTGATCATGATTGACCCGAAGATGTTGGAACTGTCCGTTTATGACGGTATTCCGCATCTACTCTCACCCGTTGTGACTGACCCGAAAAAGGCGGTCGTGGCCTTAAAATGGGTCGTGGGCGAGATGGAGGATCGCTATCGCAAGATGTCCAAGATGGGTGTGCGCAACATCGCGGGCTACAATGGCCGCGTGAAGGACGCGCTGGCCAAGGGAGAGATGTTCAGCCGCACGGTCCAGACCGGATTCGACGATGAAACCGGTGAGCCGATGTTCGAGACCGAGGAATTCGCGCCTGAGGCAATGCCTTATATCGTCGTCATCGTCGATGAGATGGCCGACCTGATGATGGTCGCAGGTAAAGAAATTGAGGCCTGCATCCAGCGTCTGGCGCAGATGGCGCGTGCCTCAGGTATTCACCTGATCATGGCCACGCAGCGCCCCTCGGTCGATGTGATCACCGGCACGATCAAAGCGAACTTCCCGACACGGATTTCATTCCAGGTAACTTCGAAAGTCGACAGTCGCACCATTCTGGGCGAGATGGGCGCCGAACAGCTGCTGGGGCAGGGCGACATGCTGTATATGGCTGGCGGTGCCAAGATTACCCGTTGCCACGGCCCGTTTGTCTCAGATGAAGAGGTCGAAGAGATCGTCAATCACCTGAAGCAGTTCGGCCCGCCGGAATATGTCGGCACCGTTTTGGAAGGTCCGGCCGAGGACAAAGCCGACAATATCGACGCGGTTCTGGGTCTGAATACTGGCGGTAACACCAACGGTGAAGACGCCCTTTATGATCAGGCGGTGGCGATTGTGATCAAGGATCGCAAATGCTCGACCTCGTACATTCAGCGGAAACTCGCCATTGGCTATAACAAAGCGGCACGGCTTGTTGAGCAAATGGAGGATCAAGGCGTTGTTTCCGGGGCAAATCATGTGGGTAAACGCGAAATCCTCGTCCCCGAGCAATAGGATATTTAATAACAAGGGCAGAACGCTTATCTGGGGCGTATGAAACAGATTGCTTTTGCCCTTGCTCTGACACTGGCCGCACCCGCCGCATGGGCGGCGGACAAGCTGCCGCTGTCGCAGATTTCTAACTATCTGAATCAGTTGAAAACGGTTCAGACCACGTTCACGCAAGTAAACGATGATGGCTCATTAAGCACCGGAAAGCTGTGGTTGCAGCGTCCGGGTAAGATGCGGTTTGAATATGATCCGCCAAATGACGCGGTGGTTTTGGCACGGGCCGGAACAGTGCAGATATTCGACCCCAAATCGAACCAACCGCCCGAGCAGTACCCTTTGAAACGTACCCCACTGTCTCTGGTCTTGGCGCGCAATGTCAATCTTGCACAAGCCAACATGGTCGTGGGTCACGACTTTGACGGAACAGCTACGATTGTCACGGCTCAGGACCCCAAGAACCCTGAAAGCGGCCGGATCGAACTGATGTTTACTTCCGATCCGGTTGAGCTGCGCAAATGGGTGATACACGACAACGCAGGCAGTCAGACGACCGTTCTGCTTGGGCCTCTGATCGAGGGTGGGACCCTCGATTCAAATGTGTTTTCTAACAAGGCCAGAATCGGGTCAAGCGATCGCTGATCCGACAGGTTCAATATCGGCAATTCGCCAACTGGGCCTGATACAGCTCTGCGCGGGCGTCCACATCACTCGCCACATTCAGCAGCCATGACTTGCTGTTGTAGCTGCCGCGTGCGTAACCTGTATGACCTTCGTGATAGGCCAGATACTGGTTGCGTGTGTCGCTGGGGTGGATGCCGTTCCGCTCATAGCTTTTGTTCATGTACCAGCCGATGAAATCTGACGCATCGCGAATGCGATCCCGCTTGGCGCGGCGTTTACCGGTTTCGCGCTGATACTGCTCCCAGGTGCCATCAAGCGCCTGGCCATAACCGTAGGCGCTGCTTTGACGACCCATCGGAATAACACCCAGCACATATTTGTGCGGGGTGCGTGCGTCGTGCCTATACCGGCTTTCCTGATAAATTGTCGCCATCTGAACGTGGACCGGAACGCCCCATTTGCGCTCGGTGCTTTTGAAGGCCTTGATATAGTCGGGCTTTTCGCGCGCAATGCTGCACGCGTCATTCAATCTGCTTGGCGGCTGCTTCGACCCGCCACCACAGGATGCCAAAAGCAGCACCCCGAAGAGTACGAAAAGAAATCTGCTCATGTGCCTCGTGCCTTTTTTCTTTATTCTAGCGCAGATTGAGCATTTTGGAAATCACAATCGTTACAGAATAATAGCGAGAATTAGAGGTAGTGCTGCAACAGACAACATCGTCGAGACCATAACCATACCGGCAACGGCGTCGGAATCAGCCTCGAACCTTTCCGCCAGCAGGTATGATGTCACGGCGACCGGCGTGCACATCTGCAAGACCAACACTCCAAAAGCCACAGGCCCCAACCCAAAACCGGCGGCAAAAGCCCAGCCGAGCCCGAAGCACACAGAAAGCTTGAGCAGAGAAAGCCAAATCGCCTGTTGCAATTTTTGGGTTGTCAGTCGGGCAATCGCTACGCCCAGTGTAATCAGCATCATCGGAATCGCCATCTGACCCAGCAATTCCAGCGTGTTGGTCAGAAACAGAGGTGTTTGCCACCCACGCCAAAGAAACAAGGCCCCCAGCAACGTGGCCCAAACCATGGGTTCGCGCAGAACCTTGCCAAATGCTCCGCGCCCGGCGACCAGATAGATTCCGTAGGTGAATGAGAACAGAGCGGTCACTGCCAAAAATATCACCGCATAACCCAATCCTGCCTGACCAAATGCAAATATGCAAAGCGGTAGCCCAAGATTGCCGGTATTTCCAAAGATAAGCGGTGCCAGATAAGTGCGTTGCTCCATTCTGGTCAATCGCACAAAGGCCCAAAACACTGCTGCCAGCGCGATATGGGCCGCAATTGCCGCAATGGTGAACCGGGTCAGATCCCCACCGGGAATATTGGTCTGCATCAGGGCGACAAAAATCAGACTGGGCACCGCAAGTGTGACCGCAAGACGCGTTACAAACTGTAGCCGATACTCAAATCCAAGCCTAACCCATGCGAACCCGATCCCAGCCAAAAGGAACACAGGGGCCACGATTTCGAACACTGTCAGTAGTAGGTGCACAGACTGTTTCCCCGAATTTCCACTCAATGATTGGCTTTTCCGCCCGAAAAGAGGTAGTAACCTCTTTGGGGGCCGAAACAATGTTAAAGACACAAGCCAAGTACCGCCTGGGACAGGTGGTTCGACATAAAAGACACCCTTTTCGAGGGGTAATTTTTGATGTCGATCCGGAATTTTCGAATTCAGAAGAATGGTATCAAGCCATCCCCGAAGATAGCCGCCCTCTGAAAGATCAGCCGTTCTATCACCTGCTAGCTGAGAACGACCAATCCTTCTATGTGGCTTATGTTTCAGAACAAAATCTGATCGAAGACCAATCGGGTGAGCCCGTTGATCACCCCGACATCCCCAATATGTTCGGCCCGTTTCAGGACGGATCATACCCGTTACATTTTCAGTTGAACTGAATTCCGTAGCTGTATTCTAAGTGTTTAGTATCCAAGGGCGCAGCCGTCTTTACGCGGGTCACTTGCCCCTATCAAGATGCCTGTGTCACAGATTCGAATGGCTTGCGCGCCCCCGAGGGGTGTTTCCAGAACCTCAATGATGTGCCCCATATCGGATAATTGTTGTTTGATTGGGTCAGAATAGCCGCGTTCCATTTTTAATACACCTCCATCCGCAAACGCGCGGGGGGTGTCAATGGCCTGCTGCATCTCCATCTTGAAATCCGTCAGGTTTGATACAAGCCGGGCATGGCCGGTCGGTTGATAGGCACCACCCATGACGCCAAAGGGCATCGTTATCCGGCCATTTTCCCGCAAAAGGCCGGGAATGATGGTGTGCATAGGACGCTTCCCACCTGCCAACTCATTCGGATGTCCAGGTTCAAGATTAAACCCGGCCCCCCTGTTCTGCAGCAATATTCCGAACTTCTCGGAAGCAATGCCCGAGCCGAACCCATGGTAGATCGAATAGATCAGCGAAACCGCCATGCGATCCCGGTCAACGACAGTGATATAGACGGTGTCCTTGTGCACGGATTCAGTCAGAGGGGCGGCTGCGGGCATAGCGCGTTTCGGGTCTATGAGGGCAGCCAGGCTTGCAGCGGTTTCTGGGGCAAGGAAATGCGCCATCCGGCTGCTATGATCGGGGTCGGCAATGAACCGGTTGCGGGCGTCATAGGCCAGTTTGGTGGCCTCGGCCTCGATATGCACCCGCTCGGCCCCCAATGGGTCGAGTGCTGCCAAATCAAAATGTTTCAGGATGTTTAGCAAAAGGATTGCGGTGGCGCCCTGACCGTTTGGAGGATGTTCGTACAGATCGACACCTGCGTAATCTCCACGAACAGGCGACGCTTCGTCACTCTGAACCGCCGCGAAATCTTGTACTGTGTGTGTGCCTCCAAGTTCTGATAAGACCGCCAGCATGTCTTCGGCAATCTCACCGTTATAAAACGCGTCATGCCCGTGTCGTGCCACACGGCGCAGTACCTCTGCCTGGCCCGGTGCCCGAAAAATCTGACCGGTTTGCAGGGGTTTGCCATCCCTCAGATAGTGATCCCGTGCGGCACCTTGCAGGGTCGCGGCGCTGTTTTGCCAATCAAACGCTACGCGCGGCGCAACTGGTACGCCAATTTCAGCATAGTGGATGGCCGGTCGCAGGATCGCTTCCAGCCCCAATCGCCCCTCCGATTGTGCCAATCGGCAAAAGGCCTCAACGGCACCAGGAATAGTCACCGCATCGGGGCTGGTCAGAGGGACGGAGCTTAGTCCGCGATCACGCAATGCCCCCGCATCAGCATCCGTCGCGGCACGACCTGAGCCGTTTAGTGCACGCACCGTGTTTTCACCTGCGCGGTTATACAGAACAAAGCAATCGCCACCTAAGCCGGTCATCTGTGGCTCGCAAATACCCAGAAGCACAGCACCCGCAATGGCGGCATCCATCGCGTTACCGCCTTGTTCAAGAATGTCCAATGCTGTTTTGGCGGCCAGTGGATGTGATGTGGCACACATTCCTTCGGTTGCCAGAACTTCAGACCGTCCGGGCTTGTGCAGATCGCGCATTGCGTACCTCTTCCGTAGTCAGGCCGAGACTAGGGCTTGGGATAAAATTGTCCAACAATTTCAGGAAGGAGGTTCCTCGGCGCCGTTCACTGGGTGGGGGCTGTGACGCTAGGCGCCGAGGGAAGCTATCTGAGCTACCCCTTGTTTATGATCTTTGTTTGCGGCGCGACAATGGTTCGATCTGGGCGTTATTGTGGCCATTTGGTGCCGATCAGTGTGGCGTGTCAAAGTTGAAGCGAAGGTAGAGCAGATTAACTCCGTCTTTGCGCTCATACTGAATGTCGCTGCTAAGTCGGTGAATCAGGTACCAGCCAAAGCCGCCTTCAGGAAGGTTCTCCAAATCTGTGTCGACGGGTGCCGGGTGGCTGCTTGGCACACGCAAACCGGGCATTGGATCGCCGGAGTCAAAAATTTGGACTATCAGTTCTTTTGCGCACAAAGAGCAATTAATTCTAATGTCAGTCGGGGAGATCTCGGCATAGGCGTGTTCAACCACATTGTTTATGGCTTCGGTGAGCGCAATTCTAACATCGTCAGCTTTACTTTCCGGCAAGCCGTGTTTTTCCAGTCGGGCACTTAAAATAGCTATCCCTTCGGAGGCCTGAACCTGGGTCGCAGGAAAGCTCAAATTGAGACAATCTTGTTTGCAATTGGCGCCCACAGCGACTTACTCCTGCCGGTCGTCAATCCGCCCCTGCGCATATCGCTTCATCCAGCGAAGCGAACAACCTGAAAACGGTATCCATACGCGTAAGACGAAACACTTTTTCAACAATCGGGCGGGGTCCTGCCAAGTCCAGGCGTTGCCCGTCGCCCAGTTGTTTCATTGAGGCGACAATGGCCCCCAGGCCACTGGAGTCTATGAATTCTACCGATGACAAATCCAGAACAATTCGTTTCGCACCGGTTTGTGTTTCTGCCCGCATGGCTTCTTTGAATTGAATCGCCATTGCGGCATCTATGCGGTCGCAGTGAACGGATATTACTTGTGTCTCGCCGGTCGTGCCGCTGCTGAGCCCCATGGTCAACCGCCCTTCGTATTGCAATTTGATCGTAGAAATACGCTAGACGGTAATTCTTACCATTCGGTATCCATGGTCGAGAAAGCACGAAGGAGATTCCGGATGAACGAAGTTGTGATCGCGGGGGCCGCACGCACGCCAATGGGTGGATTTCAGGGAATGTTTGACGGCGTCACTGCGGCGGATTTGGGTGGTGCTGCAATCCGTGCCGCGTTGAAAGGTGCAGGGGCCGATACTGTTGATGAAGTGCTGATGGGCTGCGTCCTTCCAGCGGGTCAGGGCCAAGCCCCTGCGCGCCAAGCGGGATTTGCGGCGGGCTTGGGTGAAGAGGTGCCCGCCACAACGCTTAACAAAATGTGCGGCTCCGGCATGAAGGCCGCAATGATTGCGTTTGACCAGATCGCTTTGGGCCATACTCAGACAATGGTCGCTGGCGGGATGGAGAGCATGACTAATGCACCCTACCTTCTGCCCAAGATGCGCGGTGGGGCACGGATCGGGCACGGGCAGGTGGTTGATCACATGTTTCTGGACGGGCTTGAGGACGCCTATGACAAAGGCCGCCTCATGGGCACGTTCGCCGAAGACTGCGCCGAATCCTACCAGTTCACGCGCGAGGCGCAGGACGAATACGCTCTGCGATCGCTTTCGAACGCTCTGTCAGCGCAGGAAAATAATGCCTTTGATCAAGAGATTACCTCGGTCTCGATTCAAACCCGCAAGGGAGAGGTCGTGCTGGATGCAGATGAGCAACCACAGTCGGCGCGGCCCGAGAAGATACCCACGCTGAAACCAGCCTTTCGCGAGGATGGAACGGTAACGGCGGCCAATTCTTCTTCGATCTCGGATGGTGCAGCCGCCCTTGTGCTTGCTTCGGCTGAGGAGGCGGAAAAGCAGAACCTGACCGTGCGTGCGCGAATCCTTGGTCACGCCAGCCATGCTCAAGCGCCGGGGTTGTTCACAACTGCTCCGGTCCCTGCCGCGCAGAAATTGTTGGATCGTATCGGTTGGAAGAAAGAGGATGTCGATCTGTGGGAAGTCAACGAAGCCTTCGCTGTTGTGCCCATGGCCTTCATGCACGAAATGGGCTTGTCCCGTGAGATCGTGAACGTGAATGGCGGCGCATGTGCGCTTGGTCATCCGATTGGCGCCTCCGGGGCCCGGATCATGGTCACGCTGCTCAACGCGTTGGAAAAACGGGACCTCAAGCGCGGTGTCGCGGCAATCTGCATCGGTGGCGGAGAAGGGACGGCCATAGCAATAGAACGCGTTTGACGCTTTGACTTTTTGCAAATACTTCGGGGAATTGGCGGCAGCGCCCGCAGTTCCCCGGATGCAAGGTCCATCAACATGACAGCCGATTACGACACACTCGCCAAAACCATTGCCGCCTTGACCGAAGGTGAAACCGACGAGGTTGCGCTGATGGCCACGGTGGCATGCGAAGTGCATCACTCTGACGACCGTTTCGACTGGACAGGGTTTTATCGCGTGACCGAGCCCGAGGTGTTGAAAATCGGACCCTATCAAGGTGGGCACGGCTGCCTAGTGATCCCTTTCGAACGGGGCGTTTGTGGCGCGGCTGCCCGGACAGGGCAGATTCAATTGGTCCCGGATGTCGACGCCTTCCCGGGCCATATCGCCTGTGCATCATCCACACGATCCGAGTTGGTGCTGCCCGTGCGGGACGCTAACGGAGACGTTATCGCAGTGTTTGATATCGACAGCGATCAACCTGATGCGTTTACCGAGGATGATGTGGTTGCGCTTGGCTCCATTCTCGCGGGTGTTTTTGCGCGCTAGGAATCTGCATCTATTGCAATAGCGCCCCGAGGTCGTGAGAGACGATCAGATAGCAAAGCCCGGCGTGACACGCGGTAATGGCATAAAGCCACGTGGAAAATCCACGCTTGCGTGTCTTGTGTCCAAATATCCAGCGCCCAAGAAGCGCGGCCAGACTGCCGCCGAGAGCTGCCAACCACAACAAGCGCCGCTCAGGAATGCGCCGCTTTCTGCGGCGTGCACGCAACTTGTCCCAACCAAAGATCAATATGGTTAGGGCGTTAATGGCCCAAAGATAGATTACGGCAATCCACATGGACCGTGCATAGCCAACTATTTTTGCGGACCCAAGTGAAAAAATGCTTGGAAATTTCACCGATTCGAGGCACCGTGAAAAAGTAAGAAAAAATTTCACGCTAACTCGGAGCGCAAATTGAACTCTCAGGCCCCCCACAGCGCAACACTCGGTGCCGACCTGCGCGCGCTCCGTAAGGCGCGCGGGTTGACGCTGACAGAAATCGCTAATCGATTGGATCGGTCCGTAGGCTGGCTCAGCCAAGTCGAAAGAGACATGTCCGAGCCTTCGATCTCGAATCTACGACAGATTGCCGAGTGTTTGGGCGTGCCGATGTCGATGCTGTTTGCTCATTCTGCCGCCCCAGCGGATGAGCAGGGATATGTCGTGCGGGCCGGATCACGTCGTCCGATGGGCTCGGGTGAAGAAGGTCTGATTGAAGAATTGCTTTCGCCCGACCTGACCGACGATTTCGAGATGGTGCATTCAACATTCGAGCCGCATTCGCAGATGCAGACGCCAGCAAACCGGCCGACACAGGAAGTCGGCTATATGGTGTCAGGCCGTCTGGAACTGACGATTGGTACGCGCAGTTTTCAGGTTGGTCCTGGTGACAGCTTCCGGATCAAGCACGAACCCTACACATGGTCCAACCCCTTTGACGAACCCGCGGTGGCCATCTGGGTCATTGCGCCTCCGGTGTACTGATGAGTTTTGAAGCCTGGACCATATTCGCTCTGTTCTGGGTGGTGTTTGTGACCACTCCGGGGCCGAATGCGGTCAACTGCATCTCAAATGGTATGAGCCTGCCATTAACCAAAGCTATGCTGGGCGTACTCGCCATTCTGACACAGGCAAGCGCGTTCCTGATCCTCTCGGCAGTGGGGATTACTGCGTTGATTGCCGCGTCGCCAATGGGGTTCTTTATCGCCAAGTTGATCGGGGCCGGGTTTCTGATCTGGATGGGCGTTCGCGGTTGGATGAACGCTGCGAAGCCAGCTCCAGCTTCTGAGCGGCCAGCGCGGCATGTTTACTTTCACGCGTTGGCCGTCGCCACGATCAACCCCAAAAGCGTCGCCGGATACCTCGCGGCGTTTTCGCAATTTGTGCAGCCGGATGTACCCATCTGGCAACAGATGGCTGTGATCATGCCGACGGCACTGGTCATCACGACACTCAGCTATACCGGGTTCACCTTGCTGGGGGCACTGATGGGCAAGGCCGCACTGGGGGCGGTGTTCAATATCTGGGTACGCCGCGTGATGGCGACCTGTTTCATCATCTATGGCGTTTTGCTGGGGGCCAGCTCTACGCCGACAGCGAGGGGATAAAGACATGCATACCGGTTCCTGCCTTTGCGGCGCGGTCGCTTTTGTTGTTGACGGAGACCTCACGCCACCAAATGCCTGCCATTGCGGGCAGTGCCGCAAACAGTCGGGGCATTTGTGGGCCTCGACCGTCACGCATCAGGACAATCTCAACTTTACCGCCAGCGAAACGCTGGGCTGGTATCGCGCCTCTGACATTGCCAAGCGCGGCTTCTGCCGCGCTTGTGGCTCGTTCCTCTTCTGGCAGCACAATGACGAGGACACGATCGCAATTTCCGTGGGCTCTTTGGATGAGCCGACCGGGTTGAAACTCGCCCAGCACATCTTCGTGGCGGACAAGGGCGATTACTATGACATCAAAGACGACCTGCCCCAGCGGGCTCACTAATAGGGAACCAAACACATGAGTGATTTTCCAACCAAGGCCCGCGTGGTCATCATCGGCGGTGGCGTTGTAGGCTGCTCATCGCTGTATCATCTGGCCAAGAAGGGCTGGACGGATTGTGTTCTGTTGGAAAAGAACGAGCTGACGGCAGGCTCGACATGGCACGCAGCGGGTAACGTGCCGACCTTTTCGACCTCGTGGGCGATCATGAACATGCAGCGCTACTCGACCGAGCTGTATTCGCGCATCGCGGACGAGGTCGATTATCCGATGAACTACCACGTTTCTGGGTCGATCCGACTGGCGCACAGCAAGGAACGGATGCAGGAATTCGAGCGGGCCATGTCCATGGGCCGCTATCAGGGTATCCCGATGGAGATGTGGACGCCGGAGGAGGCCAAGGAACGCTATCCCTTCCTTGAGACTCATGATCTTGAAGGCGTGCTCTATGACCCGACCGATGGCGACATTGACCCCGCACAGCTGACCCAGGCGCTGGCCAAGGGCGCACGCGATATGGGGCAGAAGATCATCCGCTTCTGCCCGGCAACCGATGTGACCCAGCATGATGATGGCACTTGGACCGTGCATACCGAAAAAGGTGACATTGCCTGTGACTATGTGGTGAACGCCGCCGGTTACTATGCCCAGCGCGTAGGGGAATGGTTTAAACCCTTCGGCGGCCGCACCGTCCCGGCAATGGTGATGAGCCACCAGTACCTGTTGACCGACGAAATCCCCGAGATTGAAGCGTGGTCGAAAGAAAGTGGCGGCAAGCTGCCTTTGCTACGTGACGTGGATATTTCCTACTATCTGCGGCAGGAAAAGAACGGCTTCAACCTCGGACCTTACGAACCCAACTGTAAGGGCCACTGGATGACCGAGGATGATCCGATGCCCGAGGATTTCAGCTTCCAACTGTGGAACGACGATCTGGACCGCATCGAAGATATCGTCACAGATGCAATGGAGCGGGTGCCGCTGATGACCACTTCGGGCGTTGGTCGCGTCATCAATGGCCCAATCCCCTACGCGCCAGACGGCTTGCCGCTGATCGGCCCGATGCCGGGTGTGACAAACGCGTTCGAGGCTCATACCTTCACCTTTGGCATCGCCCAAGGTGGCGGCGCTGGCAAGGTGCTGGCCGAATGGATCGTCGATGGTCACACCGAATGGGACATGTGGGCCGTCGATCCACGTCGTTACACCGACTACACCGATCAGGATTACTGCAATCAGAAAGGGATGGAGGTCTACGGCAACGAATACGCCATGCATTTCCCCCATCACGAATGGCCCGCTGCGCGCGACAAGAAACTCTCGCCTGTGCACGCCAAGGTCAAGGAACTGGGCGGTGTCATGGGGGCATATAACGGCTGGGAACGCGCCAACTGGTTCGCGCAACCGGGCGACGATACTTCTCTCGAAGCCACCCACACCTGGGGACGTTCAGGCCCATGGGAACAGCGGGTCAAAGAAGAATGCGAAGCCGTGCGCGATCACTGCGGCGTGCTGGATCTGCCGGGCTTCTCACGCTTCTGGATCCAAGGGGATGGCGCGGATGACTGGCTTCGGGGCTTCTGCACCGGAGGTATACCCAAAGCCGGGCGCATGAACCTGATCTATGTCTCGGATGAAAGAGGGCGCATTCTGACAGAACTGTCCTGTATCCGTCTGGCCGAGAATAACTTCGTCCTGATCACCGCCGCGACGGCGCAATGGCATGATGGAGAGCTAATCCGCAATTCGGTGCCCGAAGGTGTGACTGTTCGCGAAACTACTACCGAGCGCGATACGCTGATCGTAACGGGGCCGATGTCGCGGAATGTGTTGTCCGGCATCACGGATGCGGATCTGCAGCAAGGCTGGCTGACCCATCAGTTTGCCAAAGTTGCCGGGCAGGAGGCCTTTCTGATCCGAGTATCATTCGCAGGCGAGTTGGGCTGGGAAATCCACTCTGAAAACGATGCGATGCCAGCCATCTACGAAGCCGTGCTGGCTGCCGGGGCCAAACCCTTTGGCATGTATGCGCTGAACTCTTTGCGGATCGAGAAAGGTTATCGCGCGTGGAAGGGCGATCTGAGCACGGATTACTCTTTGCTTGAAGGTGGTTTGGGTCGTTTTGTCAAACTCGACAAGCCGCAGGATTTTGTTGGCAAAGCGGCCATTCAGAACGAAAAGCAACAAGGCGTTAAGAAATCCTTTGTCACTCTGATCGTGGACGCAGGCGAGGTCGATGCGCCTTACATGTCCTGCATCTGGAGCGGCGATGAGATCGTGGGTGAAACGACCTCTGGTGCGTGGGGGTACCGCATTGGTGCTTCCGTCGCGCTGGGCATGGTGCGTGCAGATCAGGCCGTGCCAGGAACTGAGCTGGAGGTTGAAATCTACGGTCAAAAATGCCGTGCTGTTGTGCAGGAAGACCAACCGCTTTGGGATCCTTCGAATGAACGGTTGAGGGCCTGACCACCTATATAGAAAGGAACGCAAATGACCCGGCAGATGCAAGGCGTATATCTGAATGGCCACGGTGGACCGGAGGTGTTGGAATGGCGGGACGATATCCCAGTTCCAAACCCTGATCCGGGGCAGGTCCTGATCCGCGTTGCCGCTGCCGGGGTGAACAACACTGACATTAATACGCGGATCGGTTGGTATTCTTCGGACGTCACGGGCGCAACGGATGCGGTCGATCAGCAGGTCGAAGCAGGTGGTTGGGGAGGTGCGCTGCACTTTCCCCGGATCCAGGGTGGCGATCTTTGTGGAATTGTCGAAGCGGTTGGATCGGGTGCGGCGTTCAAGCCTGGTCAGCGGGTGACTTGCCCGATCAATTTGCCGCGCCCGGTTCCTGGCCGACCACAGGGCTTTATCGTGCTCGGTTCAGAAATTGACGGGGCCTTTGCCCAATATTGCCTGATGGAAAGTGATGACCTGTACGACGTGACTGACTCGCCTTTGTCTGACGTTGAAATTGCCGCGATTCCCTGTGCTTTTGGTACGGCCGAAGGCCTGCTGACTCGTGCCGGTGTCATCGCAGGTCAAAAAGTGCTGATCACCGGGTCGTCAGGCGGTGTGGGCCTTGCTGCCGTCCAGCTTGCAGCGCTGCGCGGGGCGACGGTCTGGGGCGTTAGCAACGCCGCCAAGTCTGAAGTGGTCAAGTCACAGGGCGCAATCGGGACTTTTGAGCGCGACGCGGCTTTGCCGGAAGACATGTTCGATGTCGTCATAGACGTGGTCGGAGGTCCGGCTTGGCCAGACCTGATACTTGCGTTGAAACCTGGCGGCCACTATGCCGTAGCAGGCGCGATCGCAGGTCCCATTGTCAGCGCGGATTTGCGGGATATCTATCTGCGCGACATCACGATCCATGGGTGCACCTATCAGCCACCGGACGTTTTTGACCGCCTTGTTGCAATGATGAATGCAGGTCGGATCAAGCCCTTGGTCTCAAAGACCTATCCGTTGCGCGACATTGTTCAGGCGCAAGAGGATTTCCTGTCCAAGACTTTGCCCGGAAAGCTGGTTCTGGTGCCGTGAAAGAGGGAATAAATGGCTGATATTACGCTTTTGGATGGTTCGATCGGGCAGGAGTTGGTGAAGTTGAGCGGCGACAAGCCGACGCCACTTTGGTCAACACGCGTGATGATCGACAAACCCGAACTTGTGGCGGAGGTTCACGCAGCCTATTTCCGCAGCGGTGCAACGATCGCTACGACAAACACCTACGCCATACACCGCTCACGCCTGGTCCGTGAGGGGATCGAAGATCAGATGCCCAATCTCATTGACGCTGCCTTGTCACAGGCCGATCAGGCGCGCTGTGGCACCAGTGGGCGGATCGCAGGCGCGCTTGGCCCGTTATTGGCCAGCTATCGGCCCGATCTGAACCCCGACCCCGCAGATGCCGCCGCGAAATTCGCCGAGCTGGCTGCAATGATGTCGGACCGGGTCGATTTTTTTCTGATCGAAACAGTATGCTCGGTGCAGGAGGCCGAAGGTGCGCTGCGCGGAACAGAGAACAGTGGGAAACCCGTCTGGCTTGCCCTGTCGGTTATGGACGAGGACGGAACCCGCCTGCGTTCAGGCGAACCACTGGGGGACATTGCCCCTCTTGTTACGCGCTATGCACCCGAGGCGGTGCTGATCAACTGTTCACGCCCCGAAGCGATTCCGGCGGCTTTGGATGTCATCGCAATGTTGGATCGCCCGTACGGGGCCTATGCCAACGGCTTTACAGGCATCAAAGAAGGCTTTCTGGAAGATGCCCCAACGGTTGATGCCTTGGAAAGCCGCCATGACCTGGGCCCCGATGCCTATGCACGGCACGCGATGGGTTGGGTGGCGCAGGGCGCTACGATCGTTGGTGGTTGCTGCGAAGTCGGGCCGGAACACATCAAAACCCTCGCCGAGAATTTACGTGCGGCCGGACACAAAATCGTCTGAGGGACCTAGATGCCTGTCCGGACCAAATCTGACCAACAGCAGGATCGCGTCCAGTACCATTTTGACATTCTGGTTGCGTCGGGTTTCGTATTGCTCGAACTGGCCTCGCTGGTTGAGGTTTTGCGCTTGGCGAACCGTGTGTGTGCCCACCCGCCGTTCACGTTCACATATCGGTCGCGAAAAGGAGGGCCGGTGGAAAGCAGCAGCGGAGCGACAGTATCGACCGACACAGTTCCGGCGCAACCGAATGCGAATTATCTGTTTGTGATCGGAAACTCAGACCCGGATCAGCCCGAACTTTCTCTGGGACGTGTCGTGCGCGACTATACGTTTCGGGGCGGCCAGGTATTTTTGTTGGCTGAAGCTGCAAGCCGGTATATCGACGAAAATAGCGCTGATCATATGGCAACCCATTGGGAAAATGCCTCTTTCCTGCGCGAACGTGGAGCTCGGTTTGAGGCCAAGCTATCTATCGCCACCGAGCAAGGTTCGGTTGTCACTTGCGCTGGCATGGAGGCAACCACAGATATCGCGCTGGCCGTGATCGGGCGGCATATCTCGGGTGCGGCCAAGATGACGGTTGCCGACATCATGCTGCATGAAAACATCCGTGACTTTTCATCCATGCAACCTTTTTCCGGCACCCGGACAACGGCCACTGGTGATGAGAAACTGGACCAGTGCATCAAGCTGATGCAGGCGAACATCGAGGAACCTCTGCCGATCAAACAGATCGTTGACATATTGCACGTATCGAACCGCTCTCTTGAGCGAAAATTCAAAGCAATTTTTGGAACCACGCCAAACGGGTTCTACCGGGAAATGCGACTGGCCAAAGCTAACAACCTGCTTCTGAATACGACGATGAGCGTGCGGGAAATCGGGCTGGTTTGCGGTTTTCCAAACGGATTTTCATCCGTCTACAAAAGTTTTTTCGGCATCACACCTTTTGTTCTGAGACGCCAGAAAAGACGCCCGGAATATCGGTGATTTTTGTATTTAAGCTGACGCTTTTGATGCTTTTATTGTCGATCCTTCGTGGCATTTTACAGAAAACCTGAATCAGCGGAGACGTCAGGATGGTTGATCTTCCCACCAAGGCCCGAGTGGTCATCATCGGCGGCGGCGTCATTGGATGTTCGGTTGCGTATCATCTGACCAAGAAAGGTTGGGGCGATGTCGTTCTGTTGGAGCGCAAGCAACTGACCAGCGGTACGACATGGCACGCGGCGGGACTGATCGCGCAGCTGCGCGCGACGGCGAACATGACCAAACTGGCCAAGTACAGCCAGGAACTATATGGCGCGCTTGAAGAAGAGACCGGAGTTGCCACTGGGTTCAAGCGCTGTGGATCGATTACGGTCGCTTTGACCGACGAGCGTAAGGAAGAGATTTATCGCCAGGCTGCTATGGCCCGCGCTTTCGGGGTTGAGGTCGAAGAGATCGGCAATGACCGTGTGCAAGAGCTGTATCCCCATCTGAACCTGGAAGGGGTTAAAGGGGCAGTTTACCTGCCATTGGACGGGCAGGGTGATCCGGCAAATATCGCTCTGGCTTTGGCCAAAGGCGCGCGTCAGCGCGGAGGTATCGTCAAGGAACGTGTGAAAGTCACCGACATCGTCAAGCAGGGCCGTCAAGTGACGGGCGTTGATTGGGTCGCAGATGATGGCGGCGCTTCGGGCCATATCGAGTGCGACATGGTGGTGAACTGCGCAGGGATGTGGGGCCACGAGGTTGGCAAGATGGCAGGTGTGAACGTACCGCTTCACGCTTGCGAGCATTTCTATATCGTCACCGAGGGGATCGACGGTCTGACCCAATTGCCCGTGCTGCGCGTGCCAGACGAATGCGCCTACTACAAAGAGGATGCAGGGAAAATCCTGCTGGGCGCGTTTGAGCCGAATGCCAAGCCCTGGGCAATGAACGGCATCCCTGACAGTTTCGAATTTGACCAATTGCCTGAAGATTTCGACCATTTCGAACCGATACTCGAAGCAGCCTGCAATCGGATGCCAATGCTGGCCGAGGCCGGGATTCACACGTTCTTCAATGGTCCTGAATCCTTTACACCGGACGACGCCTATCATCTGGGCCTTGCACCCGAGATGGACAATGTCTGGGTCGCGGCCGGGTTCAACTCAATCGGTATTCAGTCGGCGGGCGGGGCCGGTATGGCGTTGGCCGAATGGATGGATACGGGTGAAAAGCCATTTGATCTGGGCGATGTGGACATCAGCCGCATGCAGCCCTTTCAGGGCAATAAACATTACCTCTTTGAACGTTCGAAAGAAACGCTTGGCCTGCTTTACGCTGACCACTACCCCTACCGCCAAAAAGCCACTGCACGGGGCGTCCGTCGGACACCATTTCACCATCATCTGCTGGAACAGGGTGCGGTCATGGGCGAAATTGCCGGGTGGGAGCGCGCCAACTGGTTTGCCAATGACGGACAGGAACGTGAATACCAATATAGTTGGAAGCGCCAGAATTGGTTTGAAAACGCGGCCGCAGAACACCGCGCAGTGCGCGAAAATGTAGGCATGTACGACATGTCGTCCTTCGGTAAGATCCGTGTCGAAGGGCCGGATGCCGAGAAATTCATGAACTATATTGGTGGCGGCGATTATTCGGTGCCCAATGGTAAGATCGTATATACCCAGTTCCTGAACCGCGCTGGTGGTATCGAAGCCGACGTGACCGTCACGCGCCTGACCGAGACCGCCTATCTGGTCGTCACCCCAGCGGCGACGCGTCTGGCGGATCAGACCTGGATGATGCGCCATGCCGGCAATTTCAACGTCGTCGTCACGGATGTCACCTCAGGCGAAGGCGTTCTGGCTGTCATGGGGCCGAATGCCCGCGCACTTCTGGAAAAGGTTTCACCAGCGGATTTCTCGAACGCGACCAACCCCTTTGGCACCGCGCAAGAGATTGAGATAGGTATGGGCTTCGCCCGTGCCCACCGCGTGACATATGTGGGCGAACTTGGGTGGGAGATCTATGTTTCATCCGACATGGCGGTTCACGTGTTCGAAACGCTGCATGAGGCCGGTCAGGATATAGGCCTGAAGCTTTGTGGTATGCACATGATGGACAGCTGTCGTATCGAGAAGGGCTTCCGCCATTTTGGCCATGACATCACCTGTGAAGATCACGTGGTCGATGCAGGGTTGGGCTTTGCCGTCAAAGTGGACAAGGGCGGTGATTTCATTGGGCGTGAGGCGGTTATAGCCCGCAAAGAAAGCGGGCCTCAAAACCGTTTGGTCCAGTTCAAGCTGACCGACCCCGAGCCGCTGTTGTTCCACAATGAGCCGATCATACGCGATGGAGAATATGTGGGGTATCTCAGTTCTGGCAACTATGGGCATACACTCGGCGGCGCGATTGGTCTGGGCTATGTACCCTGCGAAAGCGAGAAAGCGGCAGATGTTCTGGCTTCGAGCTATGAAATAGACGTTTGCGGTGTGAAAGTGAAAGCTGAGGCATCGCTCAAACCGATGTACGACCCAAAGTCCGAACGCGTAAAAGTATAGCCAAACTGTCGGGGCGCTGTGGCGCCCCGAATTGTTTGTTTGGCCTGCCTGTTTCAGATGAAACATATCAGGATTCCTGATGACCGGCTTCACAGTTTTGATGGTTCCCAAGCCCGTCTGATTTGCCGTAGAGAAATACAGTATCAGTCGGAGACCCATCGTGGCAGAGACCCCTGTAACGCCAAACAACACGGATACGCCCAAAGGGCTTGTGCTGGCCGTATTGGCCTATGTCCTTTGGGGCTTCCTGCCGCTGTACATGAAGGCGATGGAACATATCGGCCCGATAGAGGTCGTTGCACATCGCGTCATCTGGTCGGTTCCGGTGGCTGGGTTGCTGTTGGTTGCGCTTGGGCGTACCGGTGATCTTAAAGCTGCACTTCGCAATCCGAAGATGTTGGGCATGGCAGCGCTGACTGCGGCTTTGATTTCGGTGAACTGGGCGATTTATGTTTGGGCGATTTCATCTGGCCACGCGCTGGATGCGGCACTTGGCTACTATATGAATCCTTTGTTCAGTATTGCGCTCGGGGCGATCCTGCTACGCGAACCCTTAACCCGTACACAATTAGTCGCAGTCGGGCTGGCCGCATCGGGCGTGTTGGTTCTAGTGTTTCAAGCCGGAAGCCTGCCTTGGGCTGCTTTGGGATTGATGGTCAGTTGGGGATTCTATGCATTCTTCAAACGCTCTCTTCCGATTGGACCCAATCAGGGATTTTTACTTGAAGTCCTGATCCTGCTTATCCCGGCTTTGGCCTATGTTACATGGTTGGGCGCAAGTGGAACGGGGCATTTTGGGGCGGCTGCGTCAGACACTTTGTTGCTGGCAGGCGCGGGTATCGTAACAGCCGTACCCTTGTTGATCTATGCAAACGGGGCAAAACTGGTGCGCCTGTCGACCATGGGCATATTGCAGTACATCGCGCCCACTATGATCTTTATTACTGCGATCACCCTGTTCGGAGAACATATTGACCAGGCAAGAATGATTGCCTTCCCTTTGATTTGGTCTGGGTTGGTCGTGTATTCGATTCCGATGATCCGGCAGATACGGTCTCAGGCCTGACGAATAAGTCGAGTGATTTCGGCAGCCCAGATCGCGTAGGTTTTAGGGCTTGGATGGTACCCATCCGGGGCGGCGAGGGACGGATCGTCGGGCAGATTCAATGACAGATGGGAAACCTGCGGGAAACCAGCAGCCACCTTTTGCAATCCTCGGTCCAGCCGCGCGGCCTGTCGCCCCAACACCCATGCCAAGGGCTGAGGCAAGGCTGGGAATCGCGCCATCTGGGGAACGGCCGTCACGATTACATTTCGGGCTCCGATTTGCCTGGTCAGCAAGGCCAGAAGGCGTGATTGCTGATCTTCAAAGCGTTGTGCGGTCACGGCACGGGTCACGTCATTCACGCCAAGGGCCGTCACCACCACATCAAATTGGTCTTTTAGTCTCTGCAATCGGTCGATTGTATCTTGCGTGGTATATCCGGTCGTAGCTTCCAACCGCCATTCTACGGTGTGGTGTTTTGCCAGTAGGCTGACCAATTGCCCCGACAGCGCCTGTTTTTGCGTACCTGCGCCTACACCGGCAGCCGAGCTGTCCCCGGCGATCAACAAACGCAATCGCGGACCGCGCCCTTCACGCCCTTCGCGAGGACCTTCTGGTTCAGGCAGCAAGCGAGCATTGCGTCGCACAGAGTGGCCCTGAACAGCCAGTACGGGCAATAACGGGACGCGGAGAATTTGGTCCGCAGCAACAGGGAAAGGCATCTTCAGTTCAGTGCATCCTTGAATTTCAGAAAACGCGCATCTTTCATGACCCGCGCCATCATGGCTTCACGCAGGGCGCCGACAGTCTTGTAGGGGCGCATGACAACTTCGAAATCTTGAATGAGGCCATCAGTGTTCAAAGTGATCAAATCAACTCCGACTGCGTCCAGATCTCCGACCTTGCATTGAAACTCTAAGGCCCAATCGTTGCCGTCACCCATGATCCGGCGATACCGAAAATCCGAGAATACCTGACCTACATGACCCAGAACCGCCGCAACCGGTTCACGCCCTGTCCAGGTGCTATAATAGGTTGGGGGCAAAAACCGCACGTCCTCTGCCAGCAATTCGCGGATCAGGCTTTCATCGCCTTTTGCGACAACGTCCTGCATTCGTTTGATCGTCGGGTGCATGCCATCTTCCTTCTTATTGACCCGAGAGTTGCTGAACCGTTTCGTTCAAGCAAGGACGACGTTGCGGGAGGTGACGGGCTGGGATAGGCAGGCGCGCATGAGCGAGACCTATGATCCCCCGCAAACACCTCTGGACGTGCTGTATGAAGACACACAGTTGATCGTGGTGAACAAGCCATCGGGTTTGCTGTCTGTGCCCGGAAGGGGGGAGCATCTGGCCGATTGCCTGCTGACCCGTGTCCAGGCCGCGTTCCCTCAGGCTCTGCTGGTGCATCGTTTGGATCGGGACACATCGGGTGTCATGGTTTTTGCCCAGACACCGCACGCGCAGCGGCATCTGGGGCTGCAGTTTGAAAACCGTCAGACCCGTAAGACCTATATCGCCCGTGTTTGGGGACAGGTCGAAGCGAAAACGGGGACTGTGGATTTGCCTTTGATCGTTGATTGGCCCAATCGCCCACGCCAGATGGTGTGCCACGAGACGGGAAAGCCAGCGATCACCGAATGGCGTGTTGTGAAATACGAAGGTCAGTCGACCCGTATCCGCCTGTTTCCCAAAACCGGGCGATCGCATCAATTGCGTGTACACATGCGGGCGCTGGGCCATCCGATCCTAGGTGATCCATTTTACGCGGACGGCGCAGCGCGCGATTTTCCGAGGCTAATGCTGCATTCTGAAGAATTGCGACTGAAAAACCCAGAAGGCGGTGTATCAATGAAATTCCGCGCCCCAGCTGAGTTCTAAACTTCGGCGGTGCTGGTCCACAACATCTTCAGATTACCTAAGGAAAACCGCTTGGTACGTTTGATGGGTCGCGCGGCTTTGCATTCTCGGGCAGCAGCCAGCTCGCGCTCGATTTCGAAGCCGCGTAATACGTGATCCTGAGACCAGCGATCCAACTTCAAAGTCATCATGATGTGATTGTCGAGATAAGGCATGGGCAGTCTCCTGATTGGTGTTTGACCTATCTTCGCTCAACACTCCTGACACCACCTTGTCAGTGGGGTGTGCTAAGTTGTCAGCAGATCGCAAGGAGCTTCTGATGCGTCGTTCAACCCGTCTGTTCGAAATCATACAGATTTTGCGTGCTGCCGAGACACCTGTGACTGCTGATGCACTGGCTGCAAAGCTCGAGGTATCGGTGCGTACTGTCTATCGTGATATTGCTGCGTTGCAGGCGCAGCGCACTCCTATCGAGGGTGAGGCGGGTGTCGGATATCTGATGCGGCGGGGATATGATTTGCCGCCACTGAATTTTGACGCCGAAGAGGTTGAGGCCCTTTGGGTTGGTCTTTCGATGTTGGCGCGTACGGGCGACAGCACCTTGCAGCAAGCCGCAGACAGGGTGTGTCGCAAGATCGAAGCGTTACGGGTGCCTACGGATTGGCTGCAGGTTGCTCCATGGGGGGCTCCTATGGATGATCCTGAAAAGGGGTGTGTGCCAGTCGTAAACTATCGAGAAGCGATCAGGGCTGAACAAAAGATCCGCATCACCTATGTGAATTCGGAAGGTGAACGCAGCGAACGAACGGTGCGACCCGTTGCCCTGATCTACCACATTGAATGCACAATGTTGGCCGCCTGGTGTGAACTGAGAAATGGGTTTCGCCACTTCCGCACCGATCGGATTTGGGCCTGCGAATTGACGGAAGATCACTTTTGTGGGCAGGGAGAGCCATTGCGCGCGATCTGGCAGGAGCAAAATCACTGGAGCGACCCTGTCGGAGCGGCCTAAATGGCGAGTATTCGCCGATCTCACCCAATTGTTGCTTGAGGCCCATTGTTCTCACCATGTTATACTGCGCGCAACGAGGCAAACCCGGTGAACGGGTACGTGAGCAGAAGGTGAATTTATGACGATTTCCAAATTTGTACTAAGAGCCGGGCTGTGTTCGGCGTTTTTTTTGGCGGCGTGTACCGACCCCGGCACTCTGACCGTGCAAGAAGATCCCAATAAGAACGCGAAACAAGGCGCATTGCTTGGGGGTCTGATCGGTGCGGGTGTGGGCGCAATCGCTAATGATTCAGATCCGTTGCTGGGGGCGCTGGCCGGCGGTGCGATCGGTGCCGCAGGCGGTGGCGTGATCGGCAACCAGCTTGACCGGCAGGCGGCTGAGTTGCGGCAACAACTGGCCAATGACGGCATCACTATCGTCAACGCGGGTGACCGCCTGATCGTTACAGTACCGAATGATATCACCTTCGACACAGATAGCTCCACCGTGCGTCCGGCCCTCCGCGCTGATCTGGTGAAGGTGGGGCAGAACCTGGTCAACTACCCGAACTCGAACGTGCAGATTATCGGTCATACCGACAGTGACGGAGAGGCGTCATACAACCTGGGTCTGTCCGAGCGTCGCGCGAATGCTGTCGCCGATATTCTGCAGGCCAACGGTGTCAGCTTTTCCCGCATCACGACCGTGGGGCAGGGTGAAAACAATCCGATTGCGTCGAACCTGACACCGGAAGGAAAAGCCCAGAACCGACGGGTTGAGATTGTGGTCGTTCCCAGCGGCAATACCTGACCGGATGTTTCGCGCACAGTGACTGCGCGTCACGTGGGCTTTGGTTCAGGATCATCCCGGTCTAACAAGAGGGAAACACCACAGCGGAGTTTCCCCATGTCCGAACCGATCCTTCTTGGCCTTTCCGGCTCACTGCGAAAAGATGCCACCAATCGCAAACTTCTTCGCGAGGCTGCGCGTTTATTTGATGCCGGTACGTTCATCGAGGCAGATTTGAATCTGCCTCTTTATGACGGCGATGTTGAGGTTGGTGAAGGTATCCCCGAAGCGGTACATGTGTTGGCTGATCTGATTGCGCAGGCTCATGCGGTGATCATTTCGACGCCGGAATACAACAAGGGGCCCTCGGGTGTTCTGAAAAACGCGCTGGATTGGGTTAGCCGGACCAGCGGCAAGCCTTGGATGGATAAGCCTGTGGCAGTCATGTCTGCTGCGGCCGGTCGTGCCGGCGGTGAGCGGGCTCAGATGATCCTACGGGCTTTCATGGTTCCTTTTCAGCCTCGCATTCTGCAGGGGCCTGAATTGCATTTGGCCGACAGTTCCAACGAATTCGATAGTGAAGGACGATTGTCTAATGAGCGCTACGAAAACACACTGAACGCGCTGATGAAGAAGCTGCGGGCCGAAGCCGGGTTTTGAACTTCAGCCCAACCTTTTTTGCATGGTAATTGAGGTCGGCCGATCAAAGCCCGGATGGGCCGTCTCACCGGTCTTTGAGAATCCAAGCCGGGCAAAAGTCGCGTGGTTTTCGACAAGCTCAACCCGGGACTGTAGTTCCAGTATATCAAGCCCGTACCTGCGTGCTTGGACCTGAGCTTGTTCGATTAGTGTACGGGCCAGACCGCGATCGCGCTGCCGAAGGTCTACAGCCAGTTTGCTAAGATATAATCGACCCGGTTTGGGTGTCAGAAAAACAACAGCATCGGGGCGGTCTCCGATCACCCAAATCTCGCCCTCATCGATCTGCCTGCGCAGACTGTCCAGAGTTAGGCGGTGCATTGAAGAAGGCGGATCAATACGACCTTCCATATACGCAAAGCTTTCACGGATCAGGCGTAATACCTCAGGCAGCACAAGGCTGTCGCGGTTCAGTCGTGTGGGTTCAGAGTATGCGGTGTTCACAGCGACGCCTCGGGGCGAAAACCATCAGGAACTGCATCGCGATTGTCGAGAATCAGGTCGGCGATGACCTCAGCTACCTTCGGGGCCATGCCAAAGCCGATTTTGAAACCACCATTTGCGATAAATTGTCCTTTGTGCAACGGATGTGCACCCAGCATTGGCGCGCGGCTCTTGCTGCGCGGGCGAACACCGGCCCAACGCTCAATCACCTCGGCCCCGTGCAGCACCGGCACTGCCCGCATCGCGCGATCCAGCAGCTCTTCCAATGCCGCATCCGTGCTAGTTGGGTCATCATACTCACGCTCGGACGTTGAACCGATGGCGAGTGTACCATCCGTATGGGGCACAAAGTGAATAGCATCAGCAAACAGCTGCGGGACGGCACCCGCATCAAATCGCAGTAGCGCCGCCTGTCCCTTAACGCCATTACCGACTGTTTTGCCAAATGCTGCGCTGAGTTCCTGCAGGCCTGCAAGCCCTGTCGCGTGGACGACTTGCCCTTTGTCGGGGGCATTTGTGGTGACCTCGACTCCCATTACCGCAAGCGCTGCAACCAATGCGGCGCAGGCACGCCGAGGGTGCATGCGCGCACTAAGCGTATCATGAATAACAAATCCTGTCGGGCTGGGCGGGCACCACGCGCCGATCTCTTCCAACGCTCTGACGTTCCAGTCGGCCTGTCCCTGCCAAAGTTCCTTGGCCGTTAGTTCGCGTGCGCGGGCCAAGTCCAATGTCCGAGCGTCTGCAATGGGTTGCAGCCTGCCAAGCCGCGCGTATCCCGGTGACACCCCGCCTGTGGCCTCGACATGCTTCCAGAACGGTTCGGCCATGATGAGGCTTTCGAACTGAAACGCTTTTTTAGCGTTCCAGTTTTCGGGGACGTGCGGGGCCAACGCGCCGACCAAGCCGCCACTGGAGCCCGCCCCAGGGCCAATGGGATCAACGATCTGGACTTTGGCGCCGCGTCTTGCGCAGGTCCAGGCGATGGATAGGCCAAATATCCCTGCGCCGCGCACCGTCACATCGACCATTGCCAATCCCCTTTTCCTTGTTCAGTGTCGCGCCGCTTAGCTACAGGATTCCCCGATGGCAGACCAGCGTGCCGAACTCACTTGGACAGAGGATCAGATTCCGGTCTCTGATCGGTTCGATGATCCCTACTACTCGTTGCAAAACGGGTTGGAAGAAACGCGACATGTGTTTCTGGCGGGCAATGACCTGCCTGCGCGCTTTGCACCGGGATTTCATATCGCCGAGCTGGGCTTTGGCACCGGGCTGAACCTGCTGACCGTTTGGTCGGCCTGGGAAGCAGCGGGTCAGACCACGCCTCTTCGGTTCACGAGTTTCGAAGCCTATCCGATGGCGCCCGATGATATGGCGCGCGCTTTGGCGGCCTTTCCCGAGGTGGCGCCGTGGGCTGAGCGCTTTCTGAATGCCTGGAATGGGCAGAAATGTGTGCTGGACACATTGCATTTTGAAGTCATGGTCGGAGACGCGCGTGAGACATTGCCCAGTTGGGATGACACTGCAGATGCGTGGTTTCTGGATGGCTTCTCACCGGCCAAGAACCCCGAACTGTGGGGCGCTGACCTGATGCAGCAGGTTGCTGATCACACGGCCCAAGATGGCACTGCGGCAACGTATACCGCCGCCGGTTTTGTGCGTCGCGGTTTGTCTGATGCCGGGTTCAAGGTGACACGCACCCCCGGTTTTGGTCGCAAGCGGCATATGACGCGGGCGGTGAAGACATGAGCCAGAAAAACAATGTTAATGCTGGCATTGCCTTGATGATCGCAGCAACGATTGTCTTTGCGTTACAGGACGGGATCTCACGGCATCTGGCGGGCACCTATAACACCTACATGGTTGTGATGATCCGGTATTGGTTCTTCGCCGCTTTCGTGATTGCCGTGGCCGCAAGGTCAGCCGGGGGACTGCGGACGGCGGCGAAAACCGAGCAGCTCGGGCTGCAGATTTTCCGTGGCCTTTTGCTGGCCGGTGAGATTTGCGTGGCAGTTTTCAGTTTCACCATCCTGGGGCTGATCGAAAGTCAGGCAGTTTTCATTTGTTATCCGCTGTTGATCGCCGCCCTCAGCGGCCCTGTTTTGGGAGAGAAGGTCGGCTGGCGCCGCTGGGCCGCCATCGGTGTCGGTTGCATCGGCGTCCTGATAATCCTCCAGCCCGGTGCAGGAGTGTTCAACCCCTGGGCCGTAGTGCCGCTGATCTCGGCATTCATGTTCGCGGTTTACGGCCTTCTGACAAGGTACGCCGCGCGGCGGGACAGTACCGCGACCAGCTTTTTCTGGACCGGCGTGGCTGGCGCAGTCGCAATGACGGCTGTTGGCGTCTGGTTCTGGGAGCCGATGGCCAGAACCGACTGGCTATGGATGGGTCTGCTCTGCATCACAGGCGCGCTGGGGCATTGGCTGTTGATCAAATGCTATGAGATGGCCGAGGCCAGCGCAGTGCAACCTTTCGCCTATTTCCATCTGATGTGGAGCGCCATTCTGGGCATCACGATCTTCCACGAAACGCTGCGCCCTGAGGTGGTTCTGGGCGCAGCAATTGTGATTGCCGCAGGTCTGTTCACCCTATGGCGCGAAAGACGAAAGAGTCGAGCCGGTTAGCTCCTGTGAGAATGGCACCGGGAGCGCTGGCTGACCTAGCCGCGCGCGATAGACCGGTAGGCTTTCAGCGACGCGCATCACATAGTTGCGCGTTTCCTTGAACGGGATGGTTTCGATCCAGTCGATCACGTCCACCTGACCCCGACGCGGGTCGCCGTAGCGTTCCATCCACGAGATTGGACGCCTTGGCCCGGCGTTGTATCCAGCCGCCATCATCACAACATTGCCGTTAAAGTCCTCGGCCAGTGTCGCAAGATAATTCGCCCCCAGTTTGGCGTTATACTGCCAGTCCGAGGTCAGACGCCCTGTCTTGTGCCCTCCCAGTATGCCCAGATCTTGCGCCACAAGTTTGGCAGTGGCTGGCATAACCTGCATCAAGCCACGCGCACCCGCACCGCTGATAACAACTGGATCGAACTCGCTTTCACGGCGGGCAATTGCAAGTGTCATCTCCTTCGCCATGGGCAGGCCCATATCAGCCACCGGATGCACCGGGTAATAGGCGGCAGGCAAAACCATGCCGGTGGTCGCAGCTCGTTTGGCGATCATAACGGCCAGATGCGGTTCATTCAGTTCGATTACGAGATCACCTAACTGAGCGGCTTGCGTTTGATCGAGGCTCTCCACCAGATGGGTCAGGAAACGCTCAGACAGGTTACCCTCGCCAGCGCGCAGCAACAGCAACCCAGCCTCAAGCACGCTGGATTCCGCAAACGCGGCCTGTTTCCAATGCGGTGCACGGCGTGGACTAGCCAATTCGCTGTCAAACGGACGGCCGATCTGCTCTGCAGCGAGCAATCCGTAGAACGAGGTCTGATAGTTCGCACCTTCTGCATAAGCCTCGTGCGCCTTGTCCGCATCCCCTTGCGCCGCGTAGGCACGACCCAACCAATATCCACCGCGACCCTTCGAGATCGGCGATTGCACGGCACCCGAGAAATTCTGGAAATGCCGTACTGCTGTGGCCGGATCATTCAGTTTGCGCAGGGCCAGAAATCCGGAAAGCCATTCCAGATCTGCATAGCCATAGCCCATTTCAGGCGTCATGTGATGATTTGCAGCAATCGCATAGGCGCGCTCTGCATCTCCGGTACGCATCTCGAGCCGCGCCAGTCGACGCCGGCCTTCCGCCCATTTGTCAGGCTCACCCAGCGACTTTGGTCCGGTGGAACGCGCCAGCATCAGATCAATGGCACTGTCGTCCAGTTCCTTTCGATCCCGCCATACGAAGCGATCAAAGGCCAGACCAGGATCCTTGGCCAACGAACCGGGTACAGCGGCGACCTTGCCGTTCACACCATTCTCGCGTTTTTGCAAAGCAATGCGTGCCTCAGCCAGTTTGCGATAGTCGGCATCGACAAGGGGCAGCATCTGCCCCGCACTGACCAAATGCCCGTCCCACAGCATCCGGTCCAACCGCGCCTCGTGATGCGGTTTCAGAAGTTTGCTAAAGTTCTCCAGGTAGCTCTTTTGCAGACTCGACCCCATCGGCATTGTCCGCCACGCCGTTACGATGTCGGCTTCGGCCTCACCGTTGCGGCCTTGGCTTTTCAATGCAACGGCATAGTTCAACGCGCCTTCGGCGGTTTGCGGAGGCATCCCCTCGTAGAAATTCAGAACCCGATCCGGATCGGCTGCGGTGAACGATGGCTCGCTCTTACGGCGCAGCCAGGCCAGACCGGGCCAATCCGGACGCCGCTCCAGAAATACCAGCACGTCACCCGAGCTGCCAAAGCCCTCGCGCAACCAATGCCAGACAATGATGTCCCGCGCCACCGATCCACGGTGACCTGCCACGCGCAGCGCGGCATTCCAGTCGCCCTTGCGCATCTCATAGAGCCCCGCGCGCAAATCCTGCGTCGCATCCGCCCGAGTGGCCTGCGGCTGTAGCACCAACGCCAGAATCATCGCTATTCCAAGCGACAGAATACGTCTCATCCCTTGCATTCCCCAACAAACCAAGGATACAGCCATGCAGGATAAACCTTGCGCCGCCGGGATCAACTCACAAACCCTTAATCGTGACGGACCGGTGCGCAAAAACACCTAAGGAGCGTTCCATGTTTAAAGGCTCGATGCCAGCCCTGGTCACCCCGTTCAGCAACGGCGCGTTGGACCTGGATACGCTCAAACACCTGGTCGAATGGCAAATTCAGCAAGGTTCGACCGGACTGGTACCGGTTGGTACGACCGGCGAAAGCCCGACGCTCAGCCATGAAGAGCATGAAACGGTGATTGCCGAGGTGGTCAAAGCCGCCGCAGGTCGCGTACCTGTCATCGCTGGTGCCGGGTCCAACAACACGGTCGAGGCCATACGGTTCGTTCAATTCGCACAGAAAATTGGTGCGGATGCGGCGCTGGTTGTAACACCCTATTACAATAAGCCGACCCAGAAAGGGCTGCTGGCGCATTTCCAAACTCTGCATGACAGCGCCGATATCCCGATCATCATCTACAACATCCCGGGTCGTTCGGTCATCGACATGACCCCAGCAACGATGGGCGAACTGGCGAAACTGCCCCGCATAGTCGGGGTCAAGGACGCGACCGGCGATCTTGCACGCGTCAGCCAGCAGCGTGCGAGCTGCGGGGCCGATTTCTGTCAGCTGTCCGGGGAAGACGCGACAGCACTTGGCTTCAACGCTCATGGCGGAGTGGGCTGCATCTCGGTCACCGCAAACGTGGCCCCGAAGCTCTGTGCCGAATTCCAGCAGGCTACGTTGGCGGGCGATTATGCAAAAGCATTGGATTATCAGGACCTACTGATGCCGCTGCACGAAGCGATCTTCATCGAGCCTGGCTTGGTCGGCGCAAAATACGCGCTCAACAAACTTGGCCTATGCAGCACCGAAGTGCGTTCGCCTTTGACCGATCTGGAAGACAGCACCAAAGCCACTATCGAAGCCGCAATGGCGCACGCTGGACTAATCTGAAGTCAACATACAGAATCGCAAGGGCGGCCTCGAAGATCGAGTGCCGCCCTTTTCAATTCGGGATCCAAACTTCATCTGGCTAAAAATATCTCGGGGGGAGTCGCGGCTTGCCGCGACGGGGGCAGAGCCCCCATCAGCGCTTGCCGTAGTACAACCCAACCACATGCTCTGCTTGCGCAAAGAACAACCAGCGTGAAACCGCGACGCCGGTCAGATGTGACATGACAGCAAACAAAGCCAGGATGTGTTTCAGGACAACGCCATCTGCTGGAAGGATAAGCAGCAGGATCGGCAATACGAAGGCCAGCGCGAAAGAGATGGCCCGCAGCTTTTGCGCGTGTTTGCGCCCGACCACATGCACGAATTCCCGCAGCAGATAGTTTGTACCGGTATGTGGCGGCTCGAACGCACGCACTGTGCCACGATTGCCAAGGCCGGTTGCGGTGCCCAGATCGGTACCAGCGTTTTGAAACGCATTGTCGCCCATGACCCAGTAAATCAGTTGCACAATGGCGGCGACGACCAGCAGCGTGGGTGCAATACTTTCCGCACCAGCGAGCAACGCGCCGCCGGCAAGGCTGAAAGTGATGAACATCGCCGGGGTCGCCCACATATTCCAGCGCGGGATGGTTTTGAGCTGGGTGTAAATCATCGAGGTCGTGAAGACCGTTGCGAGACTAAGGATGGAGCCGACAACCCCGAGAAGCGTCCACTGCTGCCCAAGGAATATCACGCCGATGGCATAAAGCCCCATCACCGACAAAGCTGCAACGGCGCAGACGCCTTCTCGGCTGAGCCAACTTGTTTTCCACTGGCTAAAGGCTTTCCATGCCCTTTCCGGGTGGCCGAGGTGGAAAGTAGAGGCCAGCAGCCCACCGATGGCCAGCGCAAAGGCGATGGCGAAGAACACGAAAGCGGTGATGCCCGAGACGTCAGGGGTGCCAAAGCCCAGAAAGTACAGCAGGCCAAAGCCGAGGCCGGACAGTGTGGTAAAGATGATAACGGAAGGGGCCGGGTGCATCAGAGCTTCTCCAGGGTCTTGTCGAGCCAGCCAAGAAAACCCTTGGGCTCTTCGGCGACCGGGGCCAGCAGAGGGGCCAGAATGTCGATCTGCTCCTCAATCTTGTCCTTGGGTCGGGGTGGCAGATATTTATTGACGGGTTTGGTGCCCATTTCGGGCATCAGGTCCATACCGTCGCGTTCGGCGACCAGCTTGCTAACATCGCTGTCGGGATCCCCGAGGTCTCCAAAATGACGCGCGCCCGCCGGGCAAGTGCGCACGCAAGAGGGTACACGATCCACTTCGGGCAGGTTCTCGTTGTAGATCCGATCGACGCAAAGGGTGCATTTCTTCATCACGCCTTCGGCTTGATCCAATTCGCGTGCACCATAGGGGCATGACCAGGCGCAAAGGCCACAGCCGATACAGTCGCTTTCGTTAACGAGAACGATACCGTCCTCAGCCCGCTTATAGCTGGCGCCAGTTGGGCAGACCGTGACGCAGGGCGCGTCTTCGCAATGCAGGCACGATTTGGGGAAGTGGATCAGTTGGGCGTGCCCTTCCGCTGGCTGCACCTCGTAGGAATGTACGCGGTTGAGGAAAGTACCCGAGGGGTTTGCGCCATACGCATCCTGATCGGAAAGAGGTGCGCCATAATTTTCGGTGTTCCAGCCTTTGCAAGAGATCACACAGGCATGGCATCCGACGCAGGTGTCCAAATCGATGACAAGACCCATTTTGCGGTCGGTAGATGTGGGGAGTCGGGTCATTTTCCTACCTTCCACGCCAGGTTTTTGGGGCCGGTGCCAACCGGGGATTTAATCGGATCGAACTCGGGTTGGCTTTCGGCGTCGCTTGGAGCGGCGGCTTTTTCGATCTTTACCTTCAGATCGAACCACGCAGCCTGACCGGTGATCGGATCAGAGTTTGCCCAGCGCAGACCGTCACCCTTCGGTGGCAGCAACTCGTGGATCAAGTGGTTGAGCAGAAAACCCTTTGTGGCCTCAGGCGCATCTTCCTGAAGTGCCCAAGTGCCTTTGCGCTTTCCGATGGCGTTCCAAGTCCACACGGTATTGTCATTCAGTGCTGCCATTTCCATGACCGGCACGGTAATCTCACCATGCGGAGAGCTGACTTTGGCCCAGTCGCCGTCTTCCAGCCCATGTTCACGCATAAGCTTGGTCGGGACGTAAAGTGGGTTACGCCCGTGCAATTGCCGCAGCCATGCGTTTTGGGTGCCCCAGCTGTGGTACATCGCCATGGGGCGCTGCGTCAGGGCGTTGACGGTGAAGCCTTCACTGCCGGTCTGGTCGGTCTCGTACCAGATCGGCAGCGGGTCCATCGTGTCCTTGATCCGTTGGCGCAGGTGTTCGGGTGGTTGCCGTTCGCCATGACCTTCGGCTGCCAGCTGGAACTTTCGCATGGGTTCGGAATAGAGCTGGAACAGATAAGGCTGCGGGCTGTCATATATGCCCATGCCAACAGCCCAATCCTGATAGGCATTGTTCCACGGCTTATAGTAGTCGGCACCGTCGGGTATATGCGCGATATAGAAACCACCGTTCTCGATGTAGCGGTTCAGCTGATCGGGATTGACCTCGCCGCGGCCTTCCTTGTCGCCGTTTGCGCCCCGGAAACCGGCCAAAGGCCCGATGCCAGGTTTGCGCTCGTGATTCACAATGTAGTCGGCGTAATCCGTCCACTTGGCGCTGCCGTCTTCGTTGGTAAAGCCAGGCAGGCCCATGCGATTGGCGAGATCAATCAAAACCGACTGGAAGCCGCGCACGTCGCGGTCGGGTTCGATCACGGGCCAGCGGATCGCATCTGCGGCGGCCTCGGCTTCGCAGATCGGGCGGTCCAGCAGCGAGATACAGTCGTGGCGTTCCAGATAGGTGGTGTCGGGCAGGATTAGGTCAGCGTAAGCCACCATTTCCGAGCTGTAGGCGTCGGAATAGATGATGCGCGGAATCACATAATCGCCGTTCTCATCCTTGTCCGTCAGCATCTCCATGACACCTTTGGTGTTCATGGTCGAATTCCAGGACATGTTGGCCATATACATGAACAGCGTGTCGATCTTGTAGGGATCGCCCGCATGGGCGTTCGAGATCACCATATGCATCAGCCCATGGCTGGACATTGGGTTTTCCCATGTAAACGCTTTGTCGATACGGGCGGGGCTACCATCTTCTTTAAGCGCGAGATGCTCGGGGCCGCGGACAAATCCCAGATGCGGCCCGTCCAGAGGTGTATTCGGCGTCACCTTACAGTGCGGGGTCGGATGCGCCTCAACCGGCTTGGGGTATGGTGGTTTGAAGCGGAAGCCGCCGGGGACTTCGACTGTTCCAAGCAGGATCTGCAACACATGCAGGGCGCGGCAGGTCTGGAAACCGTTCGCGTGGGCCGAGACGCCGCGCATCGAGTGCATCGCGACAGGGCGACCGATCATCTTCGAGTGTTTCTCGCCCCGGAAATCGGTCCATTCATGGTCCAGTTCGAAGGCTTCATCAAAGGCCACACGGGCCAGTTCGGCTGCGATCGCTCGAATACGGGTCGCAGGTACGCCGCATTTATCGGCGATTGCCTCGGGTGCGTATTCGTCGGCCAGATAGCGTTCGGCCATCTGGTGGAAAACCGGACGGTGCGTGACCCCATCTTTCTCGTAGGTTGCCGAGAGATCAGGCCGCACGCCCGGTTTGTCGAACGCAGTCAGCTCGCCAGTTTTGCGATCAATGACCAGCGGTTTGCCGTCGTCGTCTTTCAGGAACAGACCTTTTTCCGGGCCTTCGGATGCGTTGATCAAGACCGGTGCGTTGGTGTAGCGGCTGAGGTAATCCAGATCAATTTTACCGGCCTTCATCAGCACATGGATCAGCGACATGATGAACAGGCCGTCGGTTCCGGGTGTGATTCCAACCCAGTCATCTGCCACGGCATTATAGCCACTGCGGATTGGGTTGACCCCGATCACACGCGCGCCGCGGGCCTTGATTTTGCCAATTCCCATCTTGATGGGGTTTGAGTCGTGGTCTTCTGCCACACCGAACAGCATGAACAGCTTGGTGTGATCCCAATCAGGTTGACCAAACTCCCAAAATGCGCCGCCCATCGTGTAGATGCCACCGGCTGCCATGTTGACCGAGCAGAACCCGCCATGGGCTGCATAGTTACAGGTGCCGAAATTCTGCGCCCAGAAACTGGTGAAGCTCTGGCTTTGGTCGCGGCCCGTGAAAAAGGCCAGTTTTTCGGGATTGTCTTCGCGGATCGGTTTCAGCCAACCGACAGCGATCTCCAGCGCCTCGTCCCAGCTGATTTCCTCGAACTCACCCGAACCGCGCGGCCCGACCCGTTTCAGTGGTGCGCGCAGCCGCGACGGTGCGTTCACCTGCATGATCCCTGCGCTGCCTTTGGCGCAAAGCACCCCTTTGTTCACCGGATGATCCCGGTTGCCTTCGATATAGGCGACCTTTCCATCCTTCATGTGCACGTTGATACCGCAGCGGCAGGCGCACATGTAGCAGGTGGTGCGGCGAATCTCATCTGACACAGGCGGGGATAGGTTGAGGTTTGGTTGTTGGTTCACGTTATCTCTCTCCCTGTGGCGAATCGCCATGGTGCCTGCGCGTGTTGGACGCTCTGGAGCGTAGGAACGCCGGGCTTAACCACTCAGAGGAAGAGAGCGCGAAAGCCTCTTCCTCTGCTTTTGTTTGACGGACCGGTTGAACCCGGTCCGGACTTTGACTTTACAGCGATCAAACCTGCTGTGGTCGCATGTCAGCCGCGTCGATACCGGCAACTTCAACTGGCTTCTTCATCGCGTCACGGCGGAAGGGTTCACCCAGTTCCTGGTTGATCATTGCTTCGATCAGTGTGGTGATGCCGTTCTTCTGGTCTTCGATCGCCTGGCTCAGTGCAGCGGTTAACTCGTCCTGAGTGCGTGCGATGACGCCTTTCAGGCCGCACGCATTGGCGATGCCAGCATAAGACACTTTGGTGTCCAACTCTGTGCCGACGAAGTTGTCATCGAACCACAGGGTCGAGTTGCGCTTTTCCGCACCCCACTGATAGTTGCGGAACACAACCTGGGTGATGGCGGGCCATTCTTCGCGACCGATGGCGGTCAGTTCGGTGACTGCGATGCCGAAGGCACCATCACCCGAGAAACCGACAACAGGTACATCTGGGCAGCCGATCTTGGCGCCGATGACCGAAGGCAGACCATAGCCACAGGGGCCGAACAGGCCGGGGGCCAGATATTTGCGACCTTCTTCGAACGAAGGGTACGCGTTGCCGATGGCGCAGTTGTTGCCGATGTCGGACGAGATGATCGCCTCTTTTGGCAGAGCGGACTGGATTGCGCGCCATGCTTTACGGGGGCTCAGCCAATCCGGCTTGGCAGCACGGGCACGTTCGTTCCAGGTGGTGCCCGGATCGTCCTGCTCGTGATCCATCGAGGTCAGCTCTTGCGCCCAGCGCGATTTGGTTTCTGCGATCTTCGCTTTGCGCGCATCACGACCTTCGTCACCGGCTGTATCAGACAGCTGATTCAGAATGTTGGTGGCAACAGTTGCCGCATCGCCCACGATACCAACCGAGACCTTCTTGGTCAGGCCGATACGGTCAGGGTTGATGTCGACCTGAATGATCTTCGCGTCTGCCGGCCAGTACTCCATGCCGTAACCCGGCAGAGTCGAGAACGGGTTCAGGCGGGTGCCGAGGCACAGAACAACGTCTGCTTCCTTGATCAACTGCATACCGGCTTTCGAGCCGTTATAGCCCAGCGGGCCAGCGAAAAGCGGGTGCGAGCCGGGGAAGGCGTCGTTGTGCTGGTAACCAACGCAAACCGGAGCGTCCAGACGCTCGGCCAGTGCTTTCGACGCTTCGATGCCACCATTCGACAGAACTGTGCCTGCACCGTTCAGGATGACAGGGTTCTTTGCGTTCGACAGCAGCGCGGCAGCTTCGGACACAGCCGTTGCGCCACCCGAAGGCAGCTCGAATTCAACAACAGCAGGCAAATCGATGTCGATGACCTGAGTGAAGAAGTCGCGCGGGACGTTTATCTGCGCAGGGGCCGACGCGCGTTTGGCGTTCATGATGACGCGGCTCAGCACTTCGGCCATACGGCTTGGGTCACGCACTTCTTCCTGATAGCAAACGCAGTCGGCGAACATGCGCATCTGCTCCATCTCCTGGAAACCGCCCTGACCCATGGTCTTGTTGGCGGCCTGCGGAGTGACCAGCAGCAGCGGGGTGTGGTTCCAGTAAGCAGTCTTAACAGCGGTGACAAAGTTGGTGATGCCGGGGCCGTTCTGGGCGATCATCATCGACATTTTGCCGGTCGCGCGGGTGTAGCCATCAGCCATCATTCCGCCCGAACCTTCGTGCGCGCAATCCCAAAAAGTGATACCAGCTTTCTCAAAAATGTCAGAAATTGGCATCATCGCAGAACCGATGATTCCGAACGCATGTTCGATGCCATGCATCTGCAGGGTTTTTACAAAGGCTTCTTCGGTGGTCATCTTCATCTGCGTAATCTCCGATCATAGATGGCGGGACCGAGGTTAGGGACCCGGTTTTCTGGTCGGTTTTGGCGTACGGGTGTCTGTGGCGTTAGGGCCAGAACTGGTGGTGACTTAGGTCCAGTACGCCTCAAGACTGACGAATAGTCTCAGCGATTTGCTGGATGCCGGGTCCGATACGCGCTGACGAAATCGCAGAATACCCCAATCGATAGTAGTTCTGCGGTCGGTTCGGGCCCGAAAAGAAGGGCTCGCCCGGTTCAATGTGGACGCTTTGGCGCTGCAGATCGCTTGCCAGTTTCGTCGTGTCGATACGTTCTGGTGCCTGCATCCAGATCGAAGAGCCGCCAAGCATGCCGCGACCTGCCACCGTCAGGCCATACTGCTTGATCGCTTCTTCAATTGCTTCTCGTCGGCGTTGCAGTGTTTTGGACATCCGTCTGATCTGCGCGTCGTAGTGACCGAGCGACAGAAAATAGGCTGCTGTGCGCTGCATGTGGCCGGGAGGGTGGCGCAGCACGAGTGACCGGAGTGCCCGGGCTTCGCGGATGAAGGGCTCGGAACCGACCATGTAGCCCAGACGAAGCCCCGGAAACAGAGATTTTGAGAAGCTGCCTACATAGATCACCCGCCCGTCCCGATCCATCGATCGCAGCGCTGGCGACGGTGCACCCAGAAATGACATCTCGAACTCATAGTCATCCTCGACAATCATTGCGTCCAATTCCCGGGCGCGGCTCAACAGGGCATTGCGGCGATCAACCGGCATCGTTGCGGTGGTAGGGCACTGGTGGCTGGGAGTGGTGAAAATTACGTCAGTATCATCCGGTATCGTATCTGGGAGCAAACCCTCACGATCAACCTTCAGATAGGATAGCTGGCAGTCTGAGTGGATCAGAAGATCACGCAAGGCGTAATAGCAGGGATCCTCAATCGCGGCTCTTCGATTCCGGTTTAGCAAAATGCGCGAGGCCAGCCAAAGTGCGTTCTGAGCACCCAGAGTGATCAGGATTTCCTCGGGCCGAGCCACGATGCCTCTGCGTGGCAGAGTGTGTCTTGCAATGAATTCAAGTAGCAGAGGATCATCCTGGTCGACATAGTCCCCGGTCAATGAATGGAAATCTTTGTGTCCAAGCGCCCTTACTGCACAGAGGCGCCAGTTTGCGTGGTCGAACAGTTTTCTGTCGACCTGACCATAGATGAACGGATAGCGGTAGTCGCGCCAGTTGCTGGGCTTGGTCAATACATCGCCATCCGAAAAACGGCGGGCAAAGGCACGGTCCCAGTCTACACTCTCGTTATCACGCCGAACCGGGGCGTAGGTTGGCGGCACCGGAGCGTTTTCCGACACATAGTATCCCGACCGGCCTTTGGCGGTCAGATAATCGTTTGCCAGAAGCTCAGTGTAGGCAAGGGTAACGGTAATCCGGCTGACACCCAGATGAGCCGCAAGTTTGCGGGACGAGGGCAGTTTCTCACCAACATGAAAACGCCCTGAAAGAATGCCTTCGGCGATCAGCTGCTGAAGCTGCGCCTGCAACGTGCCTTGCCCGTTGCGCTCAAGAAAGAACGTGTCGACCGAAATGCCCATGGCGTCGTTATAGGCTGGACTTAAGGTGGAAGCAATCTGGACTTATGACCGTTCGCAACTGTTTGGTTGACGTTGGTTGGTTATTGAGCCATATAACTAGAAACCTAGTTATATGGAGAAAACTTGTGTGGGAAGAAGCCGCTGCCGGTTTTTCGGCCATGGGGTCCGAAGCCCGGCTGAAAGTTCTGAAAACGTTGGTGCGTGCCGGCGAGACCGGGCTGACTGTCGGAGAAATCCAGTCTCGTACGGGCATCGCGCCGTCGACATTGGCGCATCATCTGCGGTTTCTCGCTGCTGGTGGTGTTGTTGAACAAGAAAAGATCGGGCGCACTACAATCAATCGGGCGTGCTTTGATGAGTTGAGAAATCTCGCACAGTTCATCCTCAGCGAGTGCTGTGCAGATGAGGTGGGAAAGGCCGCGAACGATGGCTGAGTTGACCCAAAACCCCAAACCCTCGGCGAGAAATCTGGTCAGTCTGATAAAAACGCCGTGGGCGCTGATCGTGGTCATCCTGGTGCTGGTGGCCGTTCTTGACCCAAGCAACTGGGCCGAAATCGTGACATTTGCCGGTAAGGCACTTGCGCATACAGGGCAATACATCCTGTTTGCCGTTTTGCTGCTGTCCTACCTCAAGGCAACCGGAGCTGAAGTGATGGTAGCCCGCGCGTTTGAAGGGCGTGAGACGCGGATGATTTTTTTTGCAGCTTTGTTTGGCGGACTGGCGCCCTTTTGTTCCTGCGAAGTCATCCCGTTCATCGCGGGATTGCTGGCCCTGGGTGCGCCCTTGTCGGCAGTCATGGCATTCTGGCTTAGTTCCCCGCTTATCGACCCGCCGACATTGCTTATCACAGCTGGTGCGTTGGGCTGGCCGTTTGCGATCGGCAAAGCCGTGGCCGCCGTTGCCTTGGGGCTGTTCGGTGGATTCGCCGTACGCGCCCTGATGAGAGGTGGTGCCTTCGCACAGCCGTTGCGCGAATACAATCCAACGGGATGCTGTGGATGCGGACCAAAGAAGGATGACAAGCCCGTATGGCAGTTCTGGAACGAGCCTGAACGCCGCACGCGTTTTCGGGCTGAGTTTGTCCACAACGGTTTATTCCTGCTGAAATGGCTGGCCTTTGCTTACGTGCTCGAAGCACTGCTGGTCAGCTATGTTCCAGCGGACCTGATTGCCAGAGTCGTCGGCGGTGAAGGCGTTGTTCCCATCGTTGTAGCGGCATTGGTCGGAATGCCGGCCTATCTGAACTCTTACGTCGCGCCACCGCTGCTGGCAGGCCTTATGGAACAGGGTATGAGCGCAGGTGCTGCGATGTCATTCATGGTGGCTGGAGCCGTCAGCTCAATCCCAGCAATGGCGGCGGTGTGGTCGCTGGTCAAACCTCGCGTATTTGCAACCTATCTGGGGCTGGGCATCAGTGGGGCCATCATCGCAGGCATCGCATTCCAGATGATTTGAATGAAAACCGCCCGGTGCAGACACCGGGCGGTTTTGCTTTACTAACTTGCTTCGCAGTACCGCGGCAGCTTGAACCTGTATCGCGGCTCACCGCTCGCCACGTACACACGTTTTTCTATGCAGGCCTCTGTACCCACTGAACGCGCGATAGGGCTTTCTGTAGACGTAATCGAAGTTGCCGAACCATCAGGCAAGCGCACCGATGCAATAACCCCGTTTTTGAGGTCTCCATTAATCGGCGTCGCTGACAAAACGGCAACGGTTAGAAACGCTTCGTGCTCGTGCTTGCCGTCGTCATTCAGCAACAATAAGCCTGCAACGATGGCAATCATTGCGATGGCGCCGGTGATCGCCAACCACCAGGATTTCAGGAACACATAGATCGATACGGCGCGGTGCGGTCCAAAAACTGCGGACAGAATGCTAAGCATCAGTTTCCCTTGGGAATGTGGCCCCGAGTATTGAATATCGGGGCCGTGAGCGCGTCAGGGGCGCAGATCTTCTTCGTCTTCGTCGTCGCCGCCACCTTTGGGCAGGTTGAAGAAGCTATCGGCATCAACGATTGGCTCATCGTCTTCTTTGTCTTCAGGCTCGTCGGATAGCGAGAACGTCTCTAGGCCTTCAATCGCGGTCGGGATCTTAGGTGCAGAATCCATTTCCAGCGATTGCTCGGTCGACACCAGCTTGCGACGCTCATCATCGCTCATAACGCCGCCTTCAGCAGCTTTCTTGGCCGCAGCCTTCTGCACGATGGCATCCAGTTCGGATTGTTTGCACAGGCCCAGAGCAACCGGATCGATCGGCTGCATGTTCGAGATGTTCCAGTGCGTCCGCTCGCGGATCGACTGGATGGTCGGCTTGGTGGTGCCAACCAGCTTGGCGATCTGACCATCGCTGAGTTCCGGGTGGAACTTGACTAGCCACAGGATCGAGTTCGGACGGTCCTGCCGCTTGGAGAGCGGCGTGTAGCGCGGGCCGCGGCGTTTTTCTTCGCCTGAAGCCGCCGGGTTGAATTTGAGTTTCAGCTTGTGCAGCGGATTGTTCTGCGCTGTATCAATCTCTTCCTGAGTCAGCTGGTTGTTGGCAATCGGATCAAATCCTTTGACACCAGCAGCCACATCACCATCCGCGATGCCCTGCACCTCAAGCTCGTGCATCCCTACGAAATCCGCGATCTGCTTGAAGCTGATCGTGGTGTTGTCCACCAGCCATACGGCGGTTGCCTTGGCCATAAGCGGTTTTGCCATCAGCCCGTCTCCTATAAATACATCTGTCCCGTCGCCGGAATGCGGCGGCCCCGAGGCTTTGGGGCAGGTTTCCGTTGTCGGGGAACTTGGGGCCTATATAGTCGCGACAACTAAAGAAGGGAAGAGGCGAATGCGCCAAGGTATTCTGGGGCTGGTATTGTGGTTCTTCAGCGCGATGGCAGCGCTGGCCGATGGCGAGCAAGCGGGAGAATTCGACTACTATGTCCTGTCGCTTAGCTGGTCACCCAACTGGTGCGCCCGCGAGGGGGATGCGCGCGGATCGGAACAATGCGATGCCCGGCACGATCACGGATGGATCCTGCACGGGCTATGGCCGCAATATCACCAGGGCTGGCCCTCTTACTGCCGCACGGTTGAGGCTCCGCCATCACGCCGTATGACACGGGAAATGGAGGACATTCAGGGCTCATCCGGGCTGGCATGGCATCAATGGAAAAAGCACGGAACCTGCTCGGGTCTGAGTGCGCCAGACTATTTTGCGCTGTCACGAAAGGCCTATGAAGGCGTCACGCGACCCGACGTGTTTCGTAAACTCGATGCGTCGGTCAAAATGCCTGCTTCGGTGGTGGAAGAAGCATTTCTCAAGGCCAACCCCAATCTGGAACCAGACATGATCTCGATCACCTGCAAGCAGGGATATATCGAAGAGGTCCGCCTGTGCCTGTCCCGCGATCTCAAGCCCGTTCCATGTGGCCGGGATGTTATCCGCGACTGCACTGCCAAAGACGCCGTGTTTGATCCGATTCGTTAAAGCTTTTTGTTCTGGCAATCGCGCGCATATTCCAGCGCTTTGGCCGTGCCTTTCAGATCAATTGCCATGACAGTCTGACCCTCTGGGTTGTAAACGGTCATGGTCTTGTTCTGCGCAATCGAGGTGACGAAGCTCCGGTCGGTAAAGAACACCGTCGCGCCGGGCACGCGATCCTGTTTGAACCCGATGGCGGTGGCATCAAAGCTCTTGCCGTCCAACTCGAACCGGATCGGATAGCTCTGCCCTGGTTTGATGTCGCCCCAAGCCTTGTTGTAAACGGTGAAATACCCACGATTGTCCAGCGCGTCATAGCCCAGCCGCACCACCGAGAGATCCTGATACACGGTCTGGATCAGGCACCCATTTCCGAGGTTGGGGTCCATCATGATGTTCCAGCCCTCGACGAAGCCTTTGTCGATGAGTTCCTGCGACAGGGCGGCGGTGGCGCTGAAGGCGGCCAGGGTCAAGGCAAAAAGTCGGGACATCAGATCATTCCAAATCGCAAGTGATACTGACCCTTAGTAACCGCAAACCATTCTCTTCCAAAGAGAATTCGAGAGATTCAAACTGCAGGGTGGTTCATCCTTTTATTTTACCAGTTGATTAATTAACCATGTGATTTATTAATGGGATTATGACTGACGACAAAAAATTGGATTTTGCATTTGCCGCTCTTGCGCACCCTGCGCGCCGCGCCATGCTGGCGCGATTGGCACAAGGAGAAGCAACAGTAAAAGAACTGGCCGAGCCGTTCGATGTAAGCATGCCGGCAATCTCTAAACATCTTCGTGTTTGGAAGAGGCCGGGCTGATTGAGCGTTCAAGAAACGCTCAGTTCCGACCCTGCAGACTAAACCCGGAGCCTTTGGAATCGATTGCAAACTGGACTGACCAATATCGTCATATTTGGGAGGTTCGGTTTGAAGCGATGGAAAAACTACTTAGCGAAATAAAGGATTTGAATGATGAGTGACTCAGAAAACTGGGTGCGAATTGTGCAGGAATTCCAGGCTCCGGCGAACCGGGTCTGGCGTATGTGGACCGATCCGGCGCTTTTTCAGAAATGGTATGGGCCCAAAGGGTTCTCAGTTCCAACTGCAGAGATCGATTTGCGTGTCGGAGGTATACGAAAGGTCTGTATGGAAATGAAAACGCCGGATACCACCATGAGGATGTGGTTTACTGGCGTATATAAAGAAATCTCAGAACCGTCCCGGTTGGTCTATACCGAGAGCATGTGTGACGAGGATGGAAATATTATTTCGCCAAAAGATATGGGGATGCCCGAGGGAAGCCCAGACTTAACCGAGGTGATTATTGATCTTCTCGAACAGGATGGTAGGACACGCATGACCATGGTCCATCGGGGTGTGCCTGCCGGAAGTGCAGGCGAAGGCGGATGGAAGCAAGCATTCGAGAAGCTGGATGCTGTTCTCAAGGAAAGGTGATGCTTCGGCCTTGGTCTGACGGTCTAAAGTTCCTTCCTTGCCCTAAGCGCTGCTGTGATCGTCCCATCGTCCAAGTAATCCAACTCGCCTCCAATCGGGACGCCCTGCGCTAGGGAAGTCAGGCGGACCTGTCCATCTAGTTGGTCGGCGATGTAATGCGCGGTGGTTTGGCCATCAACGGTGGCGTTTAGGGCGAGGATGATCTCGGTGATACCCTCGGCCAGAACCCGATCCTTTAGCCGAGGAATACGTAATTCAACCGGACCGACACCGTCCAGTGCTGACAATGTGCCGCCCAAAACATGGTAGCGACCCTTGAAAACCCCGGCGCGCTCCATCGCCCAGAGGTCGGCGACGTCTTCTACGACGCACAGTTCCCCGGTTGCACGGTCTTCGCTATTGCAGATGTCGCAGATATCGGTTGTGCCCACATTGCCGCAGTTTAGGCATTCACGGGCAGTGACAGCCACCTGCTGCATGGCATCTGAAAGCGGCGTTAGAAGCAGGGCGCGTTTGCGGATCAGGTGCAGGACGGCGCGTCGGGCCGAGCGAGGGCCGAGGCCGGGCAGCTTGGCCATAAGGTCGATCAGATTGTCGATGTCGCTGTTCGAACTCACCGCGAAGCTCCTGCAAAGAGGCCGGGTAAGTAAGCCCCGGCCATTGATCCGTCAGGAAGGTGCATCAGAACGGCAGCTTGATGTCTGCGGGCAGACCCATGCTTTCGGTCAGCTTGGCCATTTCAGCCTGCGAGCGCTCCTGCGCCTTGGTCTGGGCGTCCTTGATCGCAGCGAGGATGAGATCCTCGACCACTTCCTTGTCATCGCTGTTGAAGATCGACGGGTCAATATCCAGACCTTTCAACTCACCCTTGGCGGTTGCGGTGGCTTTGACCAGGCCGGCGCCGGATTCACCGACAACCATCAGGTTGTTCAGCTCTTCCTGCATCTCGGTCATCTTGGTCTGCAAGTCCTGTGCAGATTTCATCATTTTGGCCATGTCACCCAGGCCGCCGAGTCCTTTAAGCATCGGTAATCTCCTGTCACTCGATTTGAGGCCTAGATACGAAGCGTAACCGCGCGACACAAGAGGTCAGGACACTCCCGCCCGTCGTCAAGACCTTTGACAAGACCTTTCCTCCCGTTTGGCCCGGGCAGGATCGTCGGCGTCAGCCGAGGAGCCGTGGCGGCACGGGAGCACCTGGCTGGATTGAGTAGATCGCTTACAGGATCAGTCTTCCTCGAACGGATCCCATTCGTCATCTACTTCGGGCAGGGCTTCAGTTTCGACCTGAGCAGCGCGTTGCTCGGCTGTTTCGATGCTTTTGATCCGCGCTTTCGGGAAATGACTCAGAACCGCTTGCACCAGTGGATGCTTTTCCGCTTCGGCTTTGAGAGCCAGATCAGCAGCATCCCGAACTTCCGCAATTGTCGGAGCGTCGCCTTCTGAGACAATCGATACTGCCCAACGGTTACCCGTCCAGCGTTGCAGCGATGCACCCAACCGTTGAGACAGATCGGTCGGGGCATTGTCGGCCGGGGTAAATTCGATCCGTCCCGGTTGGTACGACACGAGGCGTACCCCGTTTTCGACCTCGACCAGCAGTTTCACATCCCGGTTGGTACGGATTAATTCAACCACATGTTCAAAAGTGGGATACCGCGCTAGTGCTGCCTGTACGTCCTGAGCCAGAGCTGCACTCGGTCCGCCTGCATTCCCACCGATGGCCGAAGAGGTATAGGCCGGTCGGGCAGAGGCCTGTGGCGCAGCGCTCGCCTGGCCTGGCACTCCGATACCCGAACCCGGCCCGGGATTGGGGGGGGGAGGTGCATCCTTTAAGCGCTTGATCAGTTCTTCCGGACTTGGCAAGTCGGCCACATGGGTCAGGCGGATCACAGCCATTTCTGCGGCCATCATGGCGTTGGGTGCAGCCGAGACCTCTTCCAGAGCTTTCAGCAGCATTTGCCACATGCGGGTCAGAACACGCATTGGCAGCGCTTCGGCCATCTGTTGGCCTCGGGCGCGCTCGTCAGGCGAAACGGTTGGATCTTCGGCGGCATCAGGGGTGATTTTGACCACCGAAACCCAATGGGTGATCTCAGCCAGATCGCGGAGCACTGCCAGAGAATCAGCACCTTCTGCATATTGTCCGCTAAGTTCGGTCAAAGCACTGGCCGCATCACCGCGCAGGATCATGTCCATCAGATCCAGCACTCGACCCCGATCCGCCAGCCCAAGCATTGCGCGCACCTGATCTGCGCTGGTTTCACCCGCACCGTGCGAAATCGCCTGATCCAACAGCGAGGTTGCGTCACGGGCAGATCCTTCGGCGGCTCGGGTGATTAGCGCCAATGCGTCATCGGCGATCTGCGCTTTCTCGGATTCAGCGATCTTGCGCAACAGGCCGATCATATCTTCGGGTTCGATCCGCCTCAAATCGAAACGTTGGCAGCGCGACAAAACCGTGACCGGGACCTTGCGGATCTCGGTCGTGGCGAAGATGAATTTCACATGCTCGGGTGGTTCCTCAAGCGTCTTGAGCAGCGCGTTGAAAGCGCTGGTCGAGAGCATGTGGACCTCGTCGATAATGTAAATCTTGTAGCGTGCGCTGGCGGCACGGTAGCGGACACTGTCGATGATTTCACGGATGTCGTTCACACCAGTCCGGCTGGCGGCATCCATCTCCATCACATCAACGTGGCGGCCTTCCATGATGGCGACGCAATGCTCGCACTGACCGCAGGGTTCGGTGGTGGGTTTACCTTCGCCATCAGGCCCGATGCAATTCATCCCCTTCGCGATGATCCGGGCTGTGGTTGTTTTACCGGTGCCACGAATGCCGGTCATGATAAAGGCCTGGGCGATCCGGTCCGCCTCGAACGCGTTTTTCAGTGTGCGTACCATCGCGTCCTGACCGACCAGATCGGTAAAGGTTTCAGGACGGTATTTGCGGGCAAGAACCTGGTAGGCGGGGCTTGGCGTATCGGTCATGTCTGCTCTGTCGGATTCGAATTACGCCGCAGCGTAGAGGCCCCCGCTGCCCGCGTCCACAGCAAGCCGCGAGGATTTTCATTTTGGATTGCCGTCCGACGCGGTTAATATCGTACAGTCTAAGACCAGCCAGAAAGATTTTCTGATCAGCGTTTCGGGGGGAGCGTAGAATGGCTCAGATTGTTATCCATGCACTTCAAGTGGGCGGGGGCTCGCTTGCGTTAACCTCAATGCCAGGGCGAGGAGGAGACTATTCCGGTGATCTTGATGCGGTTACCGGATGGAAGCCCGGCCTTATTCTGTCAATGACCACTGAGGTCGAGATGATCCTTGATGGCGCCAGGGATTTTGGGGCCGATGTTCGCAGCCGCGCTTGTCGCTGGGTTCATCTGCCAGTCGAGGATTACGGTATACCCTGCAACGACATTGATATGCGCTGGGCGGATGCCAGCGAGTCTGCTCGCCACGCATTGTCGGGTGGAGGCCGAGTACTAATCCACTGCAAAGGCGGATGTGGCCGCTCTGGTATGGCTGTATTGCGCTTGATGGTCGAGTGTGGAGAGCACCCGGACGAGGCATTGAAAAGGTTGCGAGCCTTACGCCCATGTGCAGTTGAAACCGACGCGCAGCTGCGCTGGGCGACTGCGCCTGCCAGTGTCCTGGTAGCCGAATAGCGATCAGGCCGACGGACGGTATTCAGCCTGCGCCCGAGTGTTTCCGCTCAGGGCTAACACTTCCAGCATTGCGCACGGCGGTCGGGACAAGGTGCCTGCAGGGATGGGGCGCGAGTCCGTGCCAAACATCAGGTCTGCATAGCTGTCCAGATGGTCGATCGCGACGTCTGAATCGGCATCACAGAACACTCGGGTTTCTTCCGGACCGGAGCGAAATCGGGCGGTGCATCCACTGGTGCAATGAGTCAGATCGCAGCTTCCTTCGATTCCGAATCCTGCGGTGGTCGTGGGGCCAGCTTTTCCAACCGAATTGGCCAGTGCCCGTGCCATTCGTGCCAAAGCGGGGCAGTTTTTCCCGGTCCGTTGGCAAATTGTTGCCGAGAATTTATGCGTGTTGGTCTTCCAGATCATTCATGCGCCCTCCGCGCAGGGCAGGGGCATCAATCAGGAGGGACAGCATGCATGCGGTCTTGCCCTGCCCGGACACCCCGCCCGAGTTTCAGTTTCGTTTTGATGGCAGGTCTCCTGACTCGCGGGTCATTGCTTTGCCGACCTTCCCGGCCTTCAAGGCCAGTGGCATTTCGACATCGCTCTCCGCTTACAGTTGCGGGGGCAGTCTCGGACTGGGTTCGTTCCGGGTTTATCCGGGCAGAACCGCACCGTGTTCCCTTTTCATCCCGGCCCGGTTGGGCGCGAGAACCATCACGTCATCGCTAGCGGTACAATCGTTCGGGTGTCAAGAAGATTGATCATGGCATGTGACGCACGGTCTAGCCACGTCAACCTTGACTCGGCGCGCCTTGGGTGAACTGATCGGTTCAGTTGATTTCAGAGGGCACCATGTTGGACACACAGCAAGCGGTTGTCACCGAGGACATTCAGTTTCAGTCCGGCCCGGCAATACTGTCGGCCCGGCTCTATCATCCAGTCGCAAAACCGGACAAAGTTGTTGTGATCAACGGCGCAACCGGTGTGCCCCGAGATTACTACCAACATTTCGCAAGTTGGCTTGCAGAAGCGCACGGCATGGCCTGCCTGACTTATGACTACAGGGATTTTGGTCACTCTCTGACAGGCTCACAAAAGCAATCGCGTGTCACCATGGCGGATTGGGCGCTGATCGACATTCCGGCTGCACGGACCGAAATGCGGCGGAGGTTTCCACAGGCCAAGCTTTGGAGTATCGGGCATTCTTTGGGCGGGATGTTTGGTCCGGTCCAACCCGATTTCGATCAGATCGACAGGATGATATGTGTCTGTTCCGGCCTGGTAACGCTGAGGGATCATCCTTGGCCTTACCGCGCTTTGGCGACGTTGTTCTGGTACGGTCATGCGCCCCTGGCGGTACATGCGCTCGGGTATTTGCCTGGAAAGGCTTTGGGTTTTGGAACAAATCTGCCTTCCCAAGTTTACTGGCAATGGCGCAAATGGTGCACAGCGCCTCAAAGCTATGTACCCGAAATCGGAAACACCTTGCCGGCAAACCGCTGGGCCGACATGGGCAAGCAAGTTGACATATTCGCCTTTGAGGATGATCAGGTTGTGCCCCCCGAGGCGGTTTGGCGGCTTGCCGATCTCTATGGTTCTGGCGCGCGGCGCCATCCGCTTTCGGCAAATGAATTCGGGTTATCTGAAGTCGGCCATATCGGCGCGTTTGCCCGGCGAAACGCTGCCGTCTGGCCCCGGTTGATCGCCTGAACTGCTGGGCACCGGTAACCGGTGCCCAGAATGGTCAAAGTCCCTTGCGGGATTTTTTCTCGTGCATCACGCTGCGCACCATTTTTCCAAACGCTTTATCGCGTGCGCGTGCCTGTGCCACCGAAGCCGAATTGTGCTGATCTTCGCGACGCAGCTTGCGCCATCGGTCCAGCCGTGCTGGATCAAGTGCACCGGATTCGATTGAAGTCTGTATCGCACAGCCGGGCTCGGTGTCGTGCTGACAATCAGAGAATCGACAGTTCAGGCTCAGGTCCGAGATGTCCGAGAACACCTCGTCCACACCCTCTTGCGCGTCCAGCAGGCGCAACGCACGCATACCGGGTGTATCGATCAACCAACCTCCGTTGCTCATTCGATTTAACGCACGTGCTGTTGTTGTGTGCCTGCCACGCGCATCATCTTCGCGAATGCCTGCGGTGGCTTGATCCTGTCCAGTCATCCCGTTGGCGAGTGTCGTCTTGCCAACGCCAGACGATCCGACCAGGGCGCTGGTCTGTCCCTTCGGGCACCACGACAGGACCTGTTCGATATCGGACTGATCCAAGGCATTTACGGCCAAAACTGTCAGAAACGGGGCCAGTGACTGGGCCTGTTCGACATAAGCAATTGCGTTGTCGCAGGTGTCCGACTTGGTCAGAACGATCACCGGATAGCTGCCTGCCTGATGGGCCAGCGCAAGATAGCGCTCTTGTCGGGGCAGGTTGAAGTCGGCATTGCAGGAACTGACGATGAACAGCACATCCACATTGGCCGCGATCAACTGTGCTGCGGCGTCTGTGCCCGCGGCCCGGCGCTGCAGCAGGCTGCGCCGTTCCAGAACACTGCGAATGCGTTTGTTTTCATCGGTCAGCACCCAATCTCCGACCGCAAAAGCACCAGTCGATTGGTCTGGGGAGAGTAGGGGAGTCTCGCCTTCTGGACTCAACCCGATCAACCGATCCCGGTGAACGGCTGCGATGCGAAAGGGGAGAAGAGACGGCTCAGCCGCATGCTGAGCTGCAAAGTGAGAGGACCATCCGAGGTCCGATAAGGAAAGTGACATGTGTCTGCCTGTGATCAGAAACAACAATCCTGTCGAATGGCGAACGCGCATTCGCAGGTGAGGTATTCAGGCAGTCAGCTGGAAAAAAGAATCAGAACCGGTCTGCCCGAAGGGTCATTGCTACAATCATAAACGCCCTCCTACGGCTAATGGGTTCAAAGTGAGAGGTTGGACATCGACCCAAGCGGGGCTCGTTGTGGCTGCTTCCTTCCGGACCTGACCAGGTTGGCGAGGCGCTCGCCCGCGCCAACCTCTCGAACATCGATATAGGCCTCCGGCTGTAAAATGGCAACCCGTCAGAAGGTCAGATGAATACGCATAAACCCATCGGTATCACGGGGCAGTATCTGGGGATCATAATCCGCCAATTCTTCTAGGTACTTGTCCGCGCCGGGACCGGTGGTCAGAATTGCTCCGCGGCTTTGGGTCGGCACAAAAGAAAACGGCTGAGGAGCTTGTTCCAATGGGTCTACGGGCGATCTTCCCGCGATGTAATCGCACAGGATTTCGTGAATGCGCAGCGACGGCAGGTTGATCTGATCTGCTTGAAAGTCGACAGGAAAATGACCGCCCCCGCTGGCGCGATAATTGTTGAGTGCAACAACAAACTTTTGATTGGCGGCGAGAGGCAGCCCTTGAAATGTAAGATCGCGAACGCGGCTATGGCCGGGATCTGTGATCCGTCCCGTTGCATCGAAACGAGCGGGTTGAGACAGGTCGAACCGGCAGGTCACGCCATGCAGTACATCAAAATAATACCCCGCCCGCAGAGGATCGATGAGGTTGACTGGATCATTCAGCGAAAGCTGATTGAACAGCCCGGCGGACATCTCAAGCCAATCACGAACCTGTTCTCCGGTGATCAAAGTGGCACGCAACTCGTTTGGAAACACGCACAGATCAGCCACATTGCGTACCGAGATACTTCCCGCCGGGACATCGGTATAAAACCGAGTTCCTGCGCGGCCTCCGAATTTGGTCGGGGCGGCGGCTGACAGGACGGGATGGTCTGCCCATTCGGTATTCAATAGGTACGGCCGAAGCGCTGCAGCTTGAGCGGTTGCGATAAGCGCCAACCCACGATCAGGGGTGCAGAACGAAAAATAGCTGTGTAATGGGTGTGGGACATTGCCGACGGGCTTGGCCGCGCGGGCGCGTGTTGCTGTGTGGCCTTGGGCAAACAACTGCGCCAACTCGGGACAATCGGTCACCGGCGATTTTGCTTGATTGACTGCGCGTAATTCGGCTTCGCTCTTGATGATGTGCCAGCCGTCAATATCTCGACCCAGAGTCAAATCAATGAGGCCGAGGTGTGAGCCTGCCCAACCCGGCATCACCACCGGTTTGCCATTTACAAGTCCGCGATTGCTGTCGACATGTTTCAAACCGACATGCGCCGCGCCCGGCAGAGTCAGGTGTGTATGGCCAGCAACGATTGCATCAATGCCTGTCAGGGCCGCAAGCGGAATAACGGCATTTTCCAGTTCTGGCTGTGCCTCTGCCGAACCGAGGCCTGAATGAGCCAGCGCGACGACCAAATCGCATCCATCTTTGCGCAGTTCTGCTGCTATACGTTGTGCTGCGGTTAGGATATCGGCAATTTGCACGTCATCCCGCAGCATATGCGCCTCCCACCGGGCGGTCTGAGGTGGCAGGACAGAAAGAACACCTATGCTAATAGGAACATCTTCTCCACCGATACTGATTGTGCGCTGCAGAATTGCTTGGGACACCCAGCCCTGTTCGGGAGTGTTGCTTTTCATGTTGCTGCAAACAACCGGACACTCGAACTGACCTGCGATGCGATTGATGAACTTTAGTCCAAATCCAAAATCGTGGTTGCCCAATCCGACTGCATCATACCCCAGGATATTGAACGCCTTGGGCAAAGGGTGTTGGGCTGGCATGGCTTCGGCCGCCCAGTCGCCAAACGGGGTACCTTGCAGGCTATCGCCATTGTCGAATAGCAAAACCAGCGCCCCGTTGCGTTCCGCCTGTTCTTGGGCGACCCGGATCATGCTTGCGGTGCGGGCGAGGCCGACATCAGGATCGGGGTGATCGGCATAATAGTCGTATGACGTCATGTGCATATGAAGATCAGAGGTCGCCAGGATCCGAAGGTGCGCGCGACCTTTGAAATCACGATTTTGAGGCGGGAAAACTTCGGCTTTCAATATTTTTACTTCTGGATGATTGTGTAACGCAAACTTCACTATGAGTTGTATTTAGTGCAAATTCCGAGGCATTGCTGCGGTCTTTCGACGGCGTAAGAAATATTGATCTGTGAATACCCCGTTGCACCGGTGGTCAAGACATGGCAGCCCTTTGCGCAAATACAGGAATGACAGGCATGAAACGCGCAGAACAGGTAACTTTTGGCGGCTCTGGGCTGGACCGGGCAGGATTGCTGCGAGGCGATGCGGACAAATTGGCGCAGGCCCATGCTGACCCATCAGCGACATGTGTTCTGCTGTGGCGCGGCAAAATTTTGGCTAAGGGTGACGCTGTGGATCAGTTGGCGCTGCTTCCCATGTCCCACGATATTCTCAAAAATGGTCCAGGTGGTGTGATCGAGGTGCCCGTCCTGCTCGGGTGTATGGACGACGGATCGCCTCTGTTTGCCTTGGATATATCTGATTGGGCGGCCGAGGGGCTCGACCTCTCTGCTGTCGGGAAGTTTGTGGATGGTAGCGAACAACAACACCCCGACTTGCCCAAAGGGCATGTGTTTGTCGAGCTACGCCGGATCATGGCACGGCTGAATCCACGTGATGCAGAGTTGGCAGCAACCGCCAAGGCGGTGATCGGCTGGCATGAAACGCATCAGTTTTGCGCCCAGTGCGGTGCACATAGTGAGATGGTTCAAGCTGGATGGCAGCGCAGCTGCCCTTCCTGTGGCGGGCAGCATTTCCCGCGCACAGATCCGGTTGTTATCATGCTGATAACGCATAGAAATTCGGTTCTTATGGGCCGTTCTCCTGGCTGGCCCGAGGGGATGTATTCACTTTTGGCGGGCTTCGTTGAACCCGGCGAAACGCTCGAAGCCGCAGTACGGCGCGAGGTGATGGAAGAAGCCGGAGTACCCGTGGGCGAGGTGCGCTATCTTTCCAGCCAGCCTTGGCCCTTTCCTGCATCCCTGATGTTTGGCTGTGCAGGCGAAGCCCTTTCGCGAGATATTCAGATCGACCCGGTTGAAATCGAAGATGCGATGTGGGTCACCCGGACCGAGATGATGCAGGCCTTTGCCGGGGACCACCCCAAGCTCCTGCCAGCCCGAAAGGGCGCGATTGCACATTTTTTGTTGCAGCACTGGCTTGCAGACACATTGGACTGACGAGAAACTGGACTCAATCAAGGGCAGAGTAAAACGAACATGCAGTTTTCAGCGCAGGAAGATATCGAAGTTCCGATTGATACGGTCTTCACCATGATTTCTGATTTCGAGCGCTTTGAACGCATGGCCTTGCGGCGCGGGATTGAAGTGAGGAGAATCGCCGATTCTGCGGTGCCACAGACCGGAACCGCATGGGAGACCGAGTTCAAGATACGCGGTAAACCACGTCAGATTGCCATAGAGATGACGGAATATGACAGCCCGTCTCTGATGCGCTTTCAATCCAGTAGCAAGGGAATGAACGGTGATACGGTTGTCGAGCTTTTGGCACTGTCTCAACGTCGGACACGTTTGCGGATTGAGACATCGCTGGGCGCAAAAACCCTTCCCGCACGGCTATTGCTACAGTCTTTGAAGCTCGGGCAATCCAGGTTCCGCCGACAGTTTCATACGCGGCTCAGCGAATTTGCGCGGGACATGGAAGAACGGCACCTGCATGGTGCCTGAATATGAGGGAGTAGATGAGTAGATTGGATCAACCGATCATCCGCGAAGCTGTTGAGGCTGATGCTGATGGAATTGCCAAGGTGCTGACCGAACTCGTGGCTGCCGGTAAGCGAAGCAAAGACAGCAACGCTGCTTTTGCTTTGGGGCATTACATCAGCGATCCCGAACGTATTCGGTGTAGTGTTGCTGTCACGCCAAACGGAGAAATTTTGGGATTCCAATCGCTGAAACTTGCCACCGAAAACAACCCCTATGAGGTTGCGGTCGGCTGGGGCATCATCGGCACACATATTCGGCCGTCTGCTGCGCGACGCGGTGTGGGGCGGGCACTATTTGAATCGACGCTTGAGGCCGCTCGGTATAAGGGTTTACCTGCTATCGACGCGACGATTGGGGCTGCCAATCCCGAGGGGCTTGGGTATTATGAAGCCATGGGATTTCGAGAATATCGCCGGATGGAAGGTGCAATATGCAAGATCTTTCATGTTCCCAAAGTCTGAGCCTGGCAACACCCAAACGATAAGCCCGTCCTAAAACATGTCGCAGATCTTCTTTCTTCACGGCGCATCCAGCAGTGGGAAAACGACACTGGCACAGGCACGGCAAAGGGCGGCAGAGGTGCCATTCTGGCACATCTCGATTGATCATCTTCGGGACTCTGGCGTTCTGCCCATGCGGCGCTTTCAAAGCAGAGAATTCGATTGGTCGATCGAGCGTGGCAAGTTCTTTGATGGTTTCCATGCGTCTTTGGCGGCCTATGCAAATGCAGGGAACAATCTGATCATCGAACACATTCTGGATACGCCTGAATGGGCAGAAATGCTAAAGCGGCATCTGGCAGGTCATGATGTATTGTTTGTGGCTGTGCATTGCCCCACCGACCTCCTAATCAAAAGAGAAATGGCGCGCGGTGACCGCGAACAAGGCAGCGCGGTGAGTGACCAACAGGTCATTCACATAGGCAGGGTCTATGATCTGGAAGTCAATTCGATGGATGACATCGATGGGAATGTCGATCTCATCCTCGACGCTTGGCGCAATGGGACGCGGAGCTCTGAGTTTGCCCTGCAGGAGGGGTAGCGACAGCGAAATGTTACCCGCGGGGCTGCGCCGCCGGGTAGACGCCAAGCACCTCAACATTGGTGGTGAAATGCTCTAGTTCATCCATCGCCAATTTTACATTGCGATCATCCGGGTGGCCTACGATATCCGCATAGAACTGCGTCGCAGTGAATGAGCCGTCGACCATGTAGCTTTCCAGCTTGGTCATGTTGATGCCATTGGTGGCAAATCCACCCATTGCCTTGTATAGCGCGGCCGGGATGTTTCGGACCTGAAAGACGAAACTGGTGATCATCCCATGTTCGCCACGACGCGAATCGTCCACCTCTCGTGACATCACTAGAAACCGGGTCGTATTATCTCCCTGATCTTCAATATGTCGCGCTAATACGTTGAGGCCGTAGATTTCGCCCGCCAGTTCACTGGCCAAAGCTGCGGAATGCTTGTTGCCAGCCTCAGCAACTTCTCGCGCGGCGCGGGCATTGTCAGGGCTGACCCGTCCGCGAATTCCGTGCTCTCGCAAAAATCCTGCACATTGTGGCAGCAAAACAAGGTGGGAATGCGCTTCGGTGACGTCTTCCAACTTGGCGCCTGGTACGGAAAGCAAATTGATATGCACCCTCACAAATGCCTCATCGATAATATGCAGCCCGCTATGGGGAAGCAGGCGGTGGATATCCGCGACGCGGCCATAGGTGGTGTTTTCTACCGGCAACATTGCCAGATCAGCTTCTCCCGAACGCACCGATTCGATCACATCTTCGAATGTGCGGCAGGGCAGTGCGTCCATATCCGGGCGCGCGTTGCGGCAAGCCTCGTGGCTATAGGCGCCGGGTTCTCCCTGAAATGCGATGCGATTGGTCATTTGGTCGTTTCCGTGCAACAAGTTCTTGAATTGGGCGTTTAGTCGCGGTGTCTATACCTTGCCTCTTGTCAGGGGAAGCCTTAGACACCCGGAAGACAGCTAAAGTGGACTCGCGATCAATGTTCGACACGATGACAGTTACCAAGGCCGCAGCAGGCCTGTTTGGCACCTTCCTGGTGCTGCTTCTGGCAAAATGGGGGGCGGATGTCCTCTATAGCAGTGATAGCCATCATGCCGAGGCTGCCTACGTTATCGAATCCGAAAGCTCGGGCGAAAGTGCCGACGGTGAAGAGGTGGTCTTCGAAGAGATTCTGGCAGCAGCCGATCCTGAAAAAGGAGCAAGGGTGTTCCGTAAATGCACCGCTTGCCACAAATTGGAAGACGGCGCGAACGGCACTGGCCCGTACCTGTACGCTATCGTAGATCGCCCTGTAGCTTCGGCAAAAGGGTTTACCGGCTATTCTGCAGCTATGCAGGCGCATGGCGGCAACTGGACGCCTGAAGCGCTTGATGCCTTCCTGACCCGACCCAGCAGCTATATCTCGGGCACCTCGATGAGCTTTGCTGGCCTGAAAAAACCACAGGATCGCGCCGACTTGATTGCTTACCTGCAGACCATCGGCAACTGATCTTTTGATCATTACGCAAGAATTCAAAGCCGCTGCGCCAAGCAGCGGCTTTTATTTTTTACGTGAGAAAAACTTCACAAAGCGCTCACGCATTCTAAACTTGCAACTGACAGTGCTGGACCTTTAGCTGGCTGGCACGACAATGAAGATGACAGTTATTCAGAGGACGAGCCCAATGAAACCCCTTCTGCCCGCGATGCGCTTTACTGGAATTCATTCTTGGACTGCGGCGCTAGGAATTTCGGCAGCGGTTGTTTTCGGGGGTATTCAAGCCAGCGCCAGCGAGGATGGTATCACGCGAAGCCACGGCTATTCTTACTTTGGAAACCTGGATTACCCGGCGGATTATCCGCACTTGAATTATGTCAATCCCGATGCGCCAAAAGGTGGAGAGCTGTCGCTGGCGGGATCAGGTACGTTTGATTCCCTGAACCCCTACTCGCGAAAAGGTCGCGCAGGCGCGTTGACGACGATTCAATATGACCCGCTGATCGAAAGCACATCAGACAGTGTTGGCCAATACTACGGCGTTGTCGCCGAAAGCATGGAGTATGACGAAGGCCGCAACTACGTGATATTTCATTTGCGCCCCGAGGCGATGTTCTGGGATGAAACCCCAGTGACGGCCGAGGATGTAGTCTATAGCCACCGCCTGTTTATCAAGCAGGGCTTGCCATCTTATGCACAGGCAGTCGGTCGGATGGTCACGGGTGCCGAAGCGCTGGATGATCACACCGTCAAATTTACCTTCAGCCCGGATGTCACCCGTCGTGGGCTTATCGAAACAGTTGGTTCAACTCCGGTCTTCTCGAAGGCTTGGTTTGAAGCTGATGAAAACCGCCGTCTTGATGAACCTCGTCTTGAGGTCGCGGTAGGGTCCGGCCCGTACAAGCTGGACAGCTACGACATCAATCGCCGCATCGTTTACAAGCGTCGTGATGACTATTGGGGCAAGGACTTGCCGATCAATGTGGGTCGCAACAATTACGACATCATTCGGATCGAATATTTCGCTGATCAAACTGCCGCATTTGAAGGTTTCAAAGCTGGTGAGTACACCATGCGTGTTGAAAGTGATCCGAAGCAGTGGGCCTCGAGTTACGATTTCCCGAAGCTCGACGAAGGGTATGTTGTGCAGGATGAGATCGTTGATGGAAGTCCTCCGACACCATCTGGGTTTGTATTCAATCTGGGAAAACCGCAGTTTGCCGACAAGAATGTGCGCAAAGCACTAGCGCTGGCGTTTAATTTCGAATGGGCAAATGAGTCGCTGATGTTCGGACTGAACAAGCCGCGCAATTCGTTTGTGCAAGGCACTCATCTTGAGGCAACAGGTGCGCCAGAAGGCGCGGAACTGGCGTTCTTGGAAACACTGGGCGATGTCGTCCCGGCCGAAGTCTTAAGCGAGCCCGCGCTTGTTGTTCATGAATCCAACCCGGCCCGCCTGAACGACCGTCGCAATCTGCGGAAAGCGTCGAAACTGCTGGATGAAGCCGGATGGCCGGTCGGTGAAGGCAATCTGCGCCGAAATTCCGAAGGGCAGACGCTGAAAGTGAATATTCCTTACGCGTCCAGTATTCCCACCTCGACTTCGACGATGATCGAGACCTACGTCCAGAACCTTCAGTCAATTGGTGTGGATGCTTCTGCAGAGAAAGTTGACCCCTCTCAGTTCACGCTGCGGCGTCGTGAGCGGGATTACGACATGGTGTATTCGAACCGATATGGCTCGTTCCTATCCACCGGTGGCGGCCTAAGCCAGATGTATGGATCGGAAGAGGCTGCATTCAGCCTGTTCAATCCGGCGGGTCTTGCCAGCCCTCTTGTGGACGCGGTGATCGAAGCGTCCTTTGATACAACAAATCAGGCAGAGCAGGATGCCGCATTGATGGCGTTGGACCGTGTGCTGCGCTATGAGTTCTTTGTCATACCCGATGGGTATGTGGCGGACTATTGGACGGCTTACTACGACATGTATGAATATCCTGAAAATCTACCTCCATTCTCGCTGGGGTATCTCGATTTTTGGTGGATCAACCCTGAGAAAGAGGCTGACCTGAAAGCCAAAGGCGCGCTGCGGTAAAATGGGCGCCTATATTCTAAGACGCCTATTGCTGGTCATACCGACCCTTCTGGGCATCATGATCGTCAATTTCACGCTGGTGCAATTTGTGCCGGGCGGACCGATCGAACAGATCATTGCGCAGATCGAAGGTCAGGGCGATGTCTTTGCAGGATTCGCCGGTGGTGGCGATGCCGGGGCAGGCGCCGAACCTGCTGGAGGTTCCTTTGACGACAAATACGTCGGTGCGCGTGGGTTGCCGCCTGAGTTCATCGCTGAACTGGAAAAAGAGTTTGGATTCGACAAACCGCCACTCGAACGTTTTCTAGGCATGATGGGCAATTACCTGACGTTGGATTTTGGTGAGAGCTACTTCCGCTCGATTAGCGTGATCGATCTGGTGCTGGAAAAAATGCCCGTGTCGATATCGCTGGGTCTTTGGTCGACCCTGATCGCCTATCTGGTTTCGATCCCGCTGGGTATCCGCAAGGCGATCAAAGACGGGTCAAGTTTCGACACTTGGACCAGTGGTGCGATCATTGTGGCATATGCGATCCCCGGGTTCCTGTTTGCCATTCTGCTGTTGGTGTTGTTTGCCGGTGGGTCGTATTGGCAGATATTCCCGCTGCGCGGGCTCACCTCGGACAACTGGGAAAGCCTCAGCCTGCTTGGCAAAGTCGCCGACTATTTCTGGCACATCGCGCTTCCGATCATCGCACTGACGATCTCGGCCTTCGCGACGCTGACACTGCTGACCAAGAACTCGTTCCTGGATGAGATCAAAAAGCAATACGTCATGACCGCCCGCGCCAAGGGTCTGAGCGAGCGCAAGGTGCTGTACGGCCATGTCTTCCGCAACGCGATGCTGATCGTGATTGCAGGGTTTCCGGCAGTGTTCATCGGCGTGTTCTTTGGTGGCTCGATCATCATCGAGACCATTTTCTCGCTCGATGGTCTTGGGCGACTGGGCTTTGAGGCCGCAGTGGCGCGCGACTATCCGGTGATTTTCGGCACGCTCTTCATCTTTGGCCTGATGGGCCTGGTTGTCGGCATCATCAGCGACCTAATGTACGTTCTGGTCGACCCGCGCATCGACTTTGAAAAGCGGGAGGGATAATTGGCACTTTCCCCTCTTAACCAGCGCCGCTGGCGCAATTTCCGGCGTAACGGCCGTGCCTTCTGGTCGCTGATCATCTTCTCGATCCTGTTTGGCCTGTCGCTGTTTGCCGAGTTCATCGCCAACGATAAGCCGATCCTGGTGAAGTACCGGGGCGAATTCTACACGCCGGTCTTCAACTTCTACGCCGAGACCGAATTCGGTGGCGATTTCCAGACCGAGGCGATCTACCGCGACCCCGAAGTCATGTGCCTGATCGACAGCGGAGGGCTAGATCAGTGTTTCGATGATCCTGAAGGGATTATCGAAGAGATTAAAGCCGGTACATTCGAGGCGGACGGCTTCGAGCGCGGCTGGGCTATCTGGCCACTGATCCCTTATTCCTTCAACACCAGCGTGGACCGACCGGGTGCTGCACCGCTGCCGCCCAATAGTCAAAACCTGCTGGGCACGGATGACACCAAGCGAGATGTGCTGGCCCGCGTGATCTATGGCTTTCGCCTGTCGATCCTGTTCACGCTAATTGTGACCGGGGCTGCCAGTTTGATCGGCATCTTTGCAGGGGCCATTCAGGGCTTTTTTGGCGGCTGGCTCGATCTGATCTTTCAACGGATTATTGAAATCTGGTCATCAACTCCCTCGCTCTATGTGATTATCATCATGTTTGCCATTCTCGGCCGAAGTTTTTGGTTGTTGGTGGCTCTGATGATTCTCTTCGGTTGGACCGGGTTGGTTGGCGTTGTACGGGCTGAATTCCTGAGGGCTCGAAATCTGGAATATGTTCGTGCCGCGCGCGCGCTAGGTGTGGGTAACATGACGATCATGTTCCGCCACATGCTGCCCAATGCGATGGTTGCCACGCTGACCTTCATGCCGTTCATCGTGACCGGCACGATTGGCGGACTGGCGTCGCTGGACTTCCTTGGTTTCGGCCTTCCGTCCTCGGCCCCATCGCTCGGAGAGCTCACATTACAGGCAAAACAAAACCTGCAGGCCCCGTGGCTGGCCTTCACCGCCTTTTTCACCTTTGCCATCATGCTGTCGCTGCTGGTCTTCATTTTCGAAGGCGTGCGCGATGCGTTTGATCCCAGAAAGACCTTCTCATGAGCCTGCTGGATGTGAACAACCTCAAAGTCTCCTTCCGGCAGGACGGGCAGGTTTCTGCTGCGGTGAAAGGTGTGTCCTTTACCGTGGACCGGGGTGAAACAGTAGCGCTGGTAGGGGAATCGGGCTCAGGCAAGTCTGTGACCGCTCTCAGCACCGTATCACTGCTGGGCGATAGTGCGATCGTCGAAGGCTCGGTCACCTATGACGGCCAAGAGATGATTGGCGCGTCCGAGAACAAGCTGATGGAAGTGCGTGGCAACGACATCAGCTTTATTTTCCAAGAGCCGATGACCTCGCTCAACCCGCTTCATACGATCCAGAAGCAGATGACCGAGTCTCTAGCATTGCACCAGGGGCTGGCTGGTGATGCGGCGCGAAATCGGATTATTGAACTGCTGAACAAAGTTGGCATCCGCGACCCGGAAGAACGTTTGGACAGTTATCCGCATCAGCTGTCGGGTGGGCAGCGTCAGCGCGTGATGATTGCAATGGCGCTGGCCAACAAGCCGGACATTCTGATCGCAGATGAACCAACGACCGCGCTGGATGTGACCATTCAGGCACAGATTCTGGAACTACTGGCTGAACTGCAAAAGTCTGAAAACATGGGAATGCTGTTCATCACCCATGACCTTGGCATCGTCCGGCGCATCGCAGACCGGGTCTGCGTAATGAAGGGTGGTGAGATCGTCGAAACCGGCGTAACCTCCGAGATTTTCGACAACCCGCAGCATCCTTATACGCGCAAGCTGCTGGCGGCTGAGCCGTCAGGACACCCCGATCCGGTGGCAGCTGATGCCGAAGAGGTCGCGCGCACCGATCACCTGAAGGTCTGGTTTCCGATCCAACGGGGGTTCCTGAAACGTACAGTCGGGCATGTAAAAGCCGTCAATGACGCGACGCTCAGCGTCCGCGCCGGGGAAACGCTTGGAATCGTAGGCGAGAGCGGGTCGGGCAAGACGACACTGGCCCTGGCCATGATGCGTTTGATCGCCTCCGAGGGCGGGATCACTTTCCGCGATCAGGACGTTCGCCGCTGGTCAACGCGTGAACTCAGACGGCTGCGCAAAGATATGCAGATCGTGTTTCAGGACCCGTTTGGCAGCCTCAGCCCCCGTATGACCTGTATGCAGATCATCGCCGAAGGGTTGGCTATCCACAATGTCGACCCCCATCGTGCCCCGCGTGAATTGGTGGCCGAAGTGATGACCGAGGTCGGGCTGGACCCCGCCGCGATGGACCGCTACCCGCATGAGTTTTCAGGCGGGCAACGCCAGCGGATCGCCATCGCGCGCGCCATGGTGTTGCGGCCCAAGCTGCTGGTTCTGGATGAACCGACCAGCGCGCTGGACATGACCGTGCAGGTGCAGATTGTTGATCTGTTGCGGGACCTGCAAAGGAAGTACGGGCTGGCTTATCTGTTCATCAGCCACGACCTGAAGGTCGTGCGCGCGATGTCTCATAACGTCATCGTCATGCGCAACGGGGATGTGGTCGAGATGGGCGCAGCCGAGGATTTGTTCGAACACGCCCAAACCGACTACACGCGTGAATTGATCGCGGCAGCGGGCTGACGAGCAGCCCGCCCCCCTAGCCTCAGGCCATTTCCTTGTTCTTTGCAGAGGCAGGAACAGGGCCGCGCAGTTCTTCATAATGATCGAACTGCAGTTTGACCCAACCGGTGCCACGGGTGGCGCTGGCAAGGGTTCGGTGCAGTTCATCCTCGGCAACGGCCGGAAGCTGCGCGTTGAATATCTCCCAACCCGAAGCGTTCGGATTGCCCTCGAATCCTAGAACTTGACCCTGCAAAGAACTGATCGTGGGGACCAGGTCACCGACGAAGGTTGACGGCAGATGGATTTCGGCATTCAGGATTGGTTGCAGGACGACGGGTTTGGCCTCGGGCAGCGCTTCACGCACCGCGTTCTTGCCAGCGGTGCGGAAGGCATAGTCCGAACTGTCCACGTTATGGTGCTTGCCGTCGCTGAGCGTCACCTTGACGTCCACGACAGGGAAACCTTCAGGGCCTTCGACCAGTGCGTCCTTGGCCCCGTGTTCAACCGAAGGAATGTAGTTCCGGGGTACGGCCCCGCCCTTGACTACTTCTTCGAACTGGAACCCCGATCCGCGCGGTAGCGGCGCGATTGAGATCACCACATCAGCAAATTGACCTGCGCCACCGGATTGCTTGCGGTGGCGGTGACGATGATCGACTTTGGTGCGGATGGTTTCGCGATAGGCGGTTCCGGCGGCCTCGGCTTCAATCTCAATCCCAAAATCTTCGTCTAGTTTAGCTGTCACGCGGCGCATGTGTTGTGGGCCTTGCGAACTTAGAATGGAATGACCGCTTAATTCGTCCTGTTCCAGATGCAGTCCGGGATCGATTTCAACCAAACGGGTCAGCGCGTTCGACAGACGCACATCGTCGCGTTCATGCGCGGGTGAGACAACCTGACGATGCGCAGCGGGATGCGAAGAGGCCCATTCCGGCAGCGGTGTAGCAGCAGCGCTGTCATATATGAAACCAGGGTTGAGATGATCGGATTTGACGGCCAGACCAATCTGTCCAGCCTCAAGAGCACCGATCTGGGTTTTGGCGTCGAGTGTGGTCAGGTTCCCAACGGTTTCACCGCCCAGAGGCTCGTGCGCTTTGACGCCATCGCCCAGTCCGCGCAATACGGTGATCTTACCAATATGCTTCTTCACATCCGCAAAGCCTGCGATGGCGCGCGCTGAATCTTCGGCCTCGTCCCTGTCTGCTGCGATGTTGAATTCCGGGGCCTCATGGCGCAGTGCTTTCATCAGGCGCGTCAGGCCATTGCCATGGCTGGCAGCACCCAGGCAGGCGGGGATAAGCTGGTGGTTCTGCAAAACCTGCGCGGCCAACTCGTAGACCTCCTCGCTGGGTGGCTGCTTATCTTCGATCAGTTGCTCCAGCAAATGGTCATCAAAATCTGACAGGGTCTCGAGCAACTCGGTGCGCGCTTCCTGTTCGCGATCCTCCACCGATTGCGGCAATTCGATCAAGGCTGAGGGCTGGCCTTCTTGATACTTCCACGCGCGTTCCGAGATCAGGTCGACGGCCCCGATGATGTCTTCTCCTTCGCGAATCGGAACTTGACGCAAAGCGATGTGGTGACTGCAATAGGTCTGAAGCGCTGCTACGATGTCGCGTATGCGGCCATTGGGGCTGTCCATGCGATTGATAAAGAGGAAACTGGGAATACCTGCTTCCTCAACCAGTCTCAGATAAGGGGCACAAAGGACTGCGGCGTCTGGATCGGGGGGAACCACAACCACAGCTGCGTCTGAAATGGCCATCGCCGGGCCGACATAGGCCAGCGCATCGCCGCCTCCGTCCACGTCCACCGCGCACCACGGTTCGTCTAAATAAGAAAAACCGTGCAAATGCACGGTTCCGGAAACATCGAATGTTGTAGGCCGCCCGTCGAGGCGGCTGATCGCTTCGACCAAGGTGGATTTGCCCGATTGACTGGGGCCGAGGACGGTGAAAACGCGCATGAGTGCTGTCCCTGTTTCAGTTGCAACTTGGCTGCACGAAAAGGGCTGTCGAACGCATGCGCGTCGGCAAGAACTGTCTGCGTTTGCCTGCCTCAGGCTGTGAAGAGGCGGTCCTCTCCACCCCTTGAGTGTGGAGAAAACCGAAGGCATGCGTCAAGCCCCCGTGCTGGATTCGAAGGGCAGGTCGCGAAAAACGACCTGCCGAAGTGTGTTCAGATCGCGGAACTATGCCCAGCCTTACTCAGATCATATGCGTCGAAGCTACGTGCGATCATGCGGGTGAGAGCGCGCGCTTCGGGCGGGATGAACAAGCCGTTTTCATCAATGCGCAGCAGTCCGTCAAAGGCTGCATTTGCCTTGGCGTACATCTGGTGCAGCTCAGCGGCTGAGATGTCGTAGTCGCGCAGAATCTCGTTCGAATTGATCTGGAAATCACACATCAGTGCCTCGATCAGGCGCGACCGCAGGATATCCTGACCTTTGAACAAGTGCCCGCGCGACGTCGAGAACCGCCCTTCGCGAATGGCCTTCGTGTGGGCTGAGGTTGCCGGAGCATTCTGTGCATATCCCTGCGGGAACCGCGAGATTGAGCTGGCACCCAAGCCAATCAGGATCGGGGCCTGATCGTCCGTGTAACCCTGGAAATTCCGTTTCAGACGACCGGCACGCAGCGCATGGGTCAGCCCATCATCCTGGGTCGCGAAGTGGTCGATCCCGATCTCAGCGTAATTGTCCCACAGAAACAGTCGCCGGGCAGTTTCGAACAATTCCAGTCGCTTCTCTGGCGTGGGAAGCGCATCTGATGGAATCAGTTGCTGGCGCTTGGCCATCCAGGGCACATGAGCATAGCCATAAAGCGCGACCCGATCCGGGTTCAGGGAAAGCAGCTTTTGGACGCTCTCGGTCATGCGGGCTTTGGTCTGATGAGGCAGACCATAAAGGATATCCGCGTTCAGGCTGGCAATTCCACGTGCGCGGATCATCTCGGCCGCTTTGCGAGTGGTATCGTAGCTTTGAATGCGGCCTATGGTTTTCTGGATTTCATCATCGAAATCCTGCACGCCGATCGAGGCGCGGTTCATCCCGGCCTCGGCCAGCGCATCCAATCTGGCTTCGTCGATCTCATTCGGATCAATTTCAACCGAGAATTCCGCATCTGGACCCAGCGGAACGACTTCAAGAATCCGTCCTGCCAACTCGCGCATCAGGTCCGCATTCAACAGGGTCGGCGTGCCGCCACCCCAATGTAGCCGAGACAGCGTAACTCTCTCGGGCAAACGCGCGGCCAGCAGGTCAAGTTCGGCTTTCAGAACGTCAACATAGGCAATAACAGGGTTATCCGTTTGGGTGCCTTGTGTCCGGCAGGCGCAGAACCAGCATAGCCTGCGGCAGAAGGGTACGTGGATATAAAGCGAGATCGAACTGCCGGGGGCAATCCCGGAAATCCAGTCGGCAAACAAGTCAGCCCCCACGTCATTGCTAAAGTGGGGGGCTGTGGGATAGCTTGTGTAACGCGGTACTTTCGCGTCAAAAAGTCCAAGCCGTGCCAATTGCGGTTTCAGTGTCATGGCGATATGACTATAGCGGGAGGGCCCAGGGTACTTTGACCGAAATCAAATGGAAACGCGAATGACACTCAAGGCCCAATTCGACCACACAAATTGCGCAGAATGCCCGATACGGCATCGCGCGGTGTGCGCGCATTGTGAAAAGGACGAGCTGGAAGAACTTGAGAGCATCAAGTACTACCGCAGCTTTGAGGCTGGGCAGACAGTCATCTGGTCCGGTGATCCGATGAACTTTGTCGGTTCTGTCGTATCCGGAATTGCGTCTCTGACACAGACGATGGAAGACGGGCGCACACAGATGGTGGGCTTGCTCTTACCTAGTGATTTCGTTGGCCGACCCGGGCGTGAAAACGCGCCGTATGACGTTGTTGCGACGACCGATCTGGTGATGTGCTGCTTTCGGAAAAAACCTTTTGAAGAACTGATGGTGACGACACCGCATATCGCGCAGCGCCTGTTGCAGATGACTTTGGACGAGTTGGATGCCGCGCGTGAATGGATGCTGGTGCTTGGGCGGAAAACGGCGCGGGAAAAGATTGCCAGCCTTCTCTCGATCATTGCGCGTAGGGACGCGTCACTTCATTCGTCCGGCACTGTCGGCCCGATTGTATTCGACCTTCCTCTGACACGAGAGGCGATGGCAGACTACCTAGGCCTGACACTTGAGACTGTTAGCAGACAAATCTCAGCCCTCAAGAAGGACAAGGTCATCTTGTTGGAAAGCAAACGCCATGTCACGATCCCAGATATGGGGCGTTTGATGGAAGAGGCGGGTGACGATTCGGATGGCGGATTTCTGGTCTGATATCCGATGATCTGACTAAAGCCCCAAAACAAACAGGAGCCAACAATGGAATTCAGCGGTGTATTGGCCATGTTGTTCATCGGCGCGATTGCCGGGTGGCTGTCCGGAAAGATCATGGAAGGACGCGGGTTCGGCCTGATCGGCAACATCATCGTCGGAGTCGTCGGCGCGTTTTTGGCTGGCACGATCTTTCCCGCTTTGGGCTTTGGCGTCGGTGGTGGGCTGCTCTCTTCGATTTTCTTTGCGACGGCCGGCGCAGTGATTCTTCTGTTCCTAATTGGCCTGATCCGCAAGGCTTGAGAAAAAACCGCCCCGATAGGGCGGTTTTTGCAATTTGATCAATGGGCCAGAAAGACCGGCACTTCGGATTGTTCCAACATGTTCCGAGTCGCACCGCCCAGAATGGCCTCGCGAAAGCGCGAGTGCCCGTAGGCGCCCATTACGATCATGTCGGCCTCGGTATCGGCGGCGTGACGATTAAGAATATCCGAAACGCGTGTCATGGTTTTGCTCAGCACATCAATCTCGCATTTCACGCCGTGCCGCGCCAACATTTGAGACAACAGCCCGCCAGGGTCCGAGCGATCGGGCCCATGACGTGGCGGGTCAATGACGACAATCCGTGTAAGCTCGGCCTGCTTCAGGAAGGGAAGGGCGCAGCGGATGGCGCGCATCGCTTCGATGCTTTCATTCCAGCCTACCATTATGGTTTTGGGTGAGGAGATTGGCTCAATTTCATCCGGTACCAGCAATACCGGGGCATGCCCTTCGAACATGGCGGCCTCAACAATCGGTTCGGCCTCGGCGTCGCGATCCTTTCCGTATGGGCGCGGCAATATCACAAGATCCGAAAAACGGGCGCGGCGGGCGACGTGTCGGCCAATATCGGCAATCTGTGCTACCCCATTTTCAGCCGACCAACGCACCCCTGATTTGCCAAGATAGTCCTGAGCAAATTTGAGGATTTCATCCGCCTCGGCATTTGCGCGACTCAGGGTTTCCTGCAGGATCAGTGCATTGGCCCCGGCGTAGTAATACCCGGTCTGACTGCGGTCGACCCCAAGGCACAGCGCTTCGGCGTGGGCGTCTTGCCCGTCGGCCAAGGCGACCATCTGTGCCAGAGCCGTTTGGGAAATCTTGGTTTCTGTCATGACCGTAAGCAGGGATTTGTATGCCATGTCGACCTCATTATTCCGGCGCTCCTTAATGCGGAACGTGTGTTTGTCTCTGGAAAATACCTCTCACAGAAAACAGGGGGTTGTCTTGACACAGATCAAAGCAGCAGAATTGGCATCACTGCATTACGACACGCAGTCAAAAGGGTTCCGTGTGGCATGAAGAATCGCGCGGGGCATGGCAAAGGGACGCAATATGTCAAATTACATCAAGCTGATCGTGCTTGGGCTGGTTGTGCTGTTCGCAGCCATTGGGTCCAATTATGCACGGGATTTGGCGTATCAGGTGCACGCAATTCTGGTGATGATCATCGCTGCTGGATTGTTCATTTGGACGCTTAGAAACACCGATGAGCCAGATATTCTTGTAGATCGCTCGGCGGAATATATGGATGGCGTGATCCGCTATGGCGTGATCGCAACTGCCTTTTGGGGTGTGGTCGGGTTCCTTGCGGGGACTTTCATTGCGTTCCAGCTGGCCTTTCCGTCGCTGAACTTCGAATGGGCGCAAGGGTATATGAACTTTGGACGTTTGCGGCCATTACACACGTCGGCGGTTATCTTCGCCTTTGGTGGTAACGCGCTGATCGCAACCTCGTTCTATGTCGTACAGCGCACAAGTGCCGCACGTCTGTGGGGCGGAAACCTGGCCTGGTTCGTGTTCTGGGGCTATCAGCTGTTTATCGTTCTGGCCGCAACCGGTTACTTGCTGGGTGGAACCCAGTCGAAAGAATACGCCGAGCCTGAATGGTATGTCGACCTATGGCTGACCGTTGTCTGGGTTGCTTATCTGGCTGTCTATCTGGGCACAATCATCAAACGGAAAGAACCCCACATCTACGTGGCCAACTGGTTCTATCTGGCATTCATCGTGACCGTCGCCATGCTGCATCTGGTCAATAACATGACCATTCCAGTCAGCATCTGGGGTTCGAAATCGGTCATCGTCTGGTCAGGTGTCCAAGACGCCATGATCCAATGGTGGTATGGCCACAACGCCGTGGGCTTCTTCCTGACCGCAGGCTTCCTGGGCATGATGTACTACTTCATCCCGAAACAAGCCGAGCGTCCGGTGTTCAGCTACAAACTGTCGATCATCCACTTCTGGGCGCTGATCTTCCTGTATATCTGGGCCGGTCCGCACCACCTGCACTATACCGCGCTGCCGGATTGGGCCTCGACGCTGGGCATGGTTTTCTCGGTGATCCTGTGGATGCCTTCGTGGGGTGGTATGATCAACGGTCTGATGACCCTGTCGGGCGCATGGGACAAGCTGCGCACAGACCCTGTGATCCGGATGATGGTCATCTCAGTCGGCTTCTACGGCATGTCCACTTTCGAAGGTCCGATGATGTCGATCCGCGCTGTGAACAGCCTGTCTCATTACACCGACTGGACTATTGGTCACGTGCACTCGGGTGCGCTGGGCTGGAACGGAATGATCACCTTCGGTGCGCTGTACTATCTGGTGCCTGTCCTGTGGAAACGGGACCGCCTGTATTCGCTGCAGATGGTCAGCTGGCATTTCTGGCTCGCCACAATCGGTATCGTGCTCTACGCCGCGTCGATGTGGGTCACTGGTATCATGGAAGGCCTGATGTGGCGTGAAGTGGATGCCAACGGCTTCCTGGTGAATTCGTTTGCTGACACCGTGGCTGCCAAGTTCCCAATGTACGTCGTACGTGGTTTGGGTGGGGTGATGTTCCTCGCTGGCTCGCTGATCATGTGCTACAATCTGTGGATGACTGTGCGGAAGGCACCGGCCAAAGAGGCCAGCCTGACCGTCGCGGTCCCGGCTGAATAAGGAGGGCCGGAGCAATGGCAATTCTCGACAAACACAAGATCCTCGAGACCAACGCGACTCTCCTGCTGATTTTCAGCTTCCTGGTCGTTACTATCGGTGGCATCGTTCAAATCGCGCCTCTGTTCTATCTTGAGAACACCATCGAGAAGGTGGAGGGCATGCGCCCTTACACTCCTCTGGAACTGGCGGGGCGTGACATCTACATCCGAGAAGGATGCTATGTCTGCCACAGCCAAATGATCCGCCCGATGCGGGACGAGGTCGAACGCTATGGCCACTATTCTCTGGCGGCCGAGTCGATGTATGACCATCCGTTCCAGTGGGGATCGAAGCGTACCGGACCTGATCTGGCACGCGTCGGCGGCCGATACTCGGATCAATGGCAAGTTGATCACCTGCGTGATCCGCAATCGGTGGTCCCGGAATCGGTGATGCCCAAGTATGGTTATCTCGAGCGTCGCAAGATCGACGGTAAGTACATCGGTGATGTCATGGCCGCGAACGCAATGGTCGGCACGCCTTACACTGAAGAGATGCTGGAGAACGCGCTGGCAGACTTCCGTGCTCAGGCGGATCCGGACAGCGACTACGACGGTCTTTTGGAGCGCTATGGTGACAAGGTGAACGTGCGCAACTTTGATGGTCAGCCCGAACTGACGGAAACTGACGCGTTGGTCGCCTATCTGCAGATGCTGGGTACATTGGTCGACTTCTCGACGTTTACGCCAGATGCAAGCCGCTAAGGAGGGATAAGATGGAAGAATACACTCTCCTAAGGCAGTTTGCGGATAGCTGGATGCTGCTGCTGCTGTTTACGTTCTTTCTGGGCATCGTGATCTGGGTTTTCCGCCCCGGTGCCAGCAAGGAATACAAGGACACGGCCAATATCCCGTTCCGACATGTGGATGCCCCTGCCCCTCAGCAAGACAAACCCGCCACATCCAAGGAGGCGCGGCAATGAGCAAAACACCTGAAAAACAGCCGGGCGATCCGAATACCACAGGTCACAGCTGGGACGGTATCGAAGAGTTCGACAACCCGATGCCACGTTGGTGGCTGTGGACGTTCTATGCGACCATTCTCTGGGGCGTGATCTATACGATCATGTATCCAGCGTGGCCTCTGGTTCAATCGGCAACCGCCGGTGTATTGGGCTGGTCTTCGCGCGAGCTGGTGCAGCAAGAAATGGTCGCTTTTGAAGAAGCGAACGCGCCGTGGAATGCCAAGCTGGTGGAGACACCGCTGGAACAGATTTCGGCGGATGCAGAGCTTCAGCAATACGCTGTGAACTCTGGCGGTGCCGTGTTCCGGACCTGGTGCGCGCAGTGCCATGGCTCTGGTGCGCAAGGCGCGCCGGGCTTCCCGAACCTGCTGGATGACGCCTGGCTGTGGGGTGGTACGCTCGAAGATATCGAGTACACCATCGCCCATGGTATCCGGAACGAAGAAAGCGACGATGCGCGCTATTCTGAGATGCCGGCCTTTGGTGAGATCCTCGAGCAAGACGAGATCACTCAGGTAGTCCAATACGTCATGTCTCTGACAAATGCGCAGACCGACGATGCGGCGGCGCAGGCGGGCAAGGTTGTGTTCGAGGACAACTGTGCATCGTGCCACGGCGAGGATGGCAAAGGCGACGTCACACAAGGTGCACCAAACCTGACGGATGCGATCTGGCTTTATGGTGGCAGTGAAGAGGCTCTGACTGAAACGGTCACCTACAGCCGCTTTGGTGTGATGCCCCCATGGGAAAATCGTTTGACTGACGCGCAAATCCGCGCCGTTACGTCCTACGTCCACCAATTGGGTGGTGGTCAGTAGAGGCTAAAAGAACACCTCCGGGCGGTTTTCCGCCCGAAGGCTGAGGCACCGGCTGTTCAATCTGTTCGCGCGTTTCCAGAACAGCCGGTGCCGATTTTCCAAACAATAGGGCCGCGTCAGGCTGCGGTCTAGTGTGGGGATCTAAGACGCCATCAGAGGTTGTTCAGATCCACCCCGCGCGGGCTTTCTCTCCACCAATGACTCTCGGGCAGCCACCGGCGCTTACGGAGACCCGGCTTAGGAGCCTCTCGAATGTGCGGAGCGTCGATGCGGGTCGCATTCATGAAAGATCGGGCAAATACAGTCAGCATGGCTTGCCTCCTATGTGGCGTTGTTTCTGCCGAATAGATTGACCTTTGATGCCGAAAATGCGACTCAATAACCTTTCCAACATGTAAGTATGGATTACATATGGATTGGCTCAAACTTCCTCCACTCGCCGCGCTGCGCGCTTTTGCTGCCTTTGCTGAGAAGCGTAATGTTGTCGAAGCCGGGGCCGCGCTGAACGTCAGTCATGCCGCCATTAGCCAGCAGTTGCGCGTGCTGGAAAAGTATCTTGGCGCAGCCCTGTTGGATCGCAGCGGCAAAGCCTTGACGCTGACAGCGGACGGAGAGCATCTGGCCCGCGCCTTGCAACTTGGCTTTGGTGCGATCGAGGCTGCGGTCGGCGATCTGGCCAGATCCGGCCTGGATCGCCCAGTTCATGTATCACTGACATCCTCTTTCGCGGCCTCATGGCTGATGCCACGCCTTCCGGTGTTTCGCGAATCCCACCCCGAGGTGAATCTGATCCTCGACCCGTCCGCCGAAGTGGTTGATTTGCGCCCAGGCGGAGTGGACATTGCGATCCGCTACGGCCCCGGAGGTTGGTCGGGGGTACATTCAGAAATGCTGTTGCAATCGCCGGTGGTGATTGTCGCCGCGCCGAAACTTCTGGGGGGCAAGACGTCATTGACCCCGTCGGAGCTGGCGCAGCTGCCGTGGTTGGAAGAGGTTGGCACCACCGAGGCAACGTCTTGGCTTGCCGAGCACGGCGTTGGTCCAGAACGCGGTGCAGGTCGGACTCAGCTGCCTGGCAATCTGGTTCTGGATGGTTTGCGCGCCGGGCAGGGGGTCACGGTGACCGTGCGACATTTCGTCGAGCAAGACATCAAAGCTGGGCGCATTGTGGAGCTCTACGCTGAGCCCGATGCGCGCGGATACCATATTGTGACGGCAAATTCGGCACTTAGGCCTGCTGTCAGAACTTTTGCCGGCTGGCTTAGACGTCAAGCACGTGAAACGTGATAAAAGGTATCTGTACGATGCGCGTTTTGACCCATGTCAAAGTCCCTATGCTTGTGATCTGGAAGAACGCACACTCAGAAGAGCCAGTCCCGGAGCCAGCCTGTGAGCGATTCCAACCCGACCCCCAGCCTTTACGCCGCCAGAGAACCAATTTTCCCAAGACGGGTATCCGGTCCATTCCGGAACCTTAAGTGGATCATTATGGCGGTGACACTGGGCATCTACTATGTAACGCCGTGGATCAGATGGGATCGAGGGCCAAGCCTTCCTGATCAGGCTGTGTTGCTCGATCTGGCGAACCGACGTTTTTATTTCTTCTGGATCGAAATCTGGCCGCACGAATTCTATTTCGTTGCCGGGCTTTTGATTATGGCGGGATTGGGGTTGTTTCTTTTTACCTCAGCGTTGGGCCGGGTTTGGTGCGGATATGCTTGCCCTCAGACTGTGTGGACCGACCTCTATATTCTTGTTGAACGCTGGATCGAAGGCGACCGCAATGCGCGTCTGCGCCTGCATCGCCAAAAGAAGCTGGATTTCCGCAAAGCGCGTCTTCGACTGACCAAATGGTTAGTTTGGTTCTTTATCGGGCTGGCAACCGGCGGCGCGTGGGTTTTCTATTTTGCGGATGCCCCAACACTGGCGCGTGATTTGGTCACCGGCAATGCGCATCCCGTCGCTTACACGACAATGCTGATCCTGACTGGTACAACCTTCTTCTTTGGAGGCTTCGCGCGCGAACAAATCTGCATCTATGCCTGCCCATGGCCGCGCATTCAGGCCGCGATGATGGACGAGGATACCCTGGTCGTCGGCTACCGTGAATGGCGGGGTGAACCGCGTGGCAAGGGCAAACGCTCCGCTGACAGCGAGCTGGGCGATTGCATCGATTGTATGGCTTGCGTCAATGTCTGTCCGGTAGGGATCGATATCCGCGACGGTCAGCAGCTGGAATGCATCACCTGCGCTCTTTGCATTGATGCCTGCGACGACATGATGGCCAAGATCGGCAAGCCACGTGGCCTGATCGATTACATGGCGCTGAGTGACGAAACGCGTGAACGCGAAGGTCATCCGCCCAAGAATGTGTGGAAACACATCCTGCGTCCGCGCACGATCCTTTATACCTCTTTGTGGTCGCTGGTTGGTTTCGCCTTGCTCTTCGCCCTGTTCATCCGGTCGGATATCGACCTGACTGTGGCTCCGGTACGGAACCCGACTTTCGTAACCCTTTCCGATGGTACGATCCGCAATACCTATGACGTACGCCTGCGTAACAAGCATGGCGAGGAACGGGCCTTTAAACTGTCGCTTGCCGGTGATCCGTCGCTGCAGGTCGAAATCGAGGGCGTCGAAGGTGACACTGTAAATGTCACGGCAGATACGGCACAATTGACGCGCGTTTATATTACAGCAGCGAAAGACACCGGGCCCGCAGCGGTTGACAGCACATCAGTTCGCATCTGGGTCGAAGATCTGGAAAGTGGTGAGCGCGCATACAAAGACACCACGTTCAATGGGCGAGGAAACTGACAATGGCAGAGCGTCAATTCACTGGCAAACACGCACTGGCGGTATTTGTCGCGGCCTTTGGCGTGATCATCGCGGTGAACCTCGTGCTGGCCTACAGCGCGGTAAAGACGTTCCCGGGGTTGGAAGTAAAGAACTCCTATGTTGCCAGCCAGGAGTTCAACGAACGCTTGCAGGAACAGCAGGCGCTGGGCTGGGATATCAAGGCTGAGTTGGTCGGTGGATTGCTGGTATTGCGCATCACCGATCAGACTGGTTCACCGGTTGAGGTGGCTGAATTGCAGGCCGTCGTCGGGCGCGCCACCCACGTGAAAGATGACTTCTCACCTGACTTCACCTTTGACGGCATCACCTATGCCGCCCCAGCTGCGCTGGGTAAAGGTAACTGGAACATTCGCCTTGTGGCAAAAGCGAAAGACGGTGCCGAGTTTGCGCAACGCGTGCCGCTTTATGTGAAGGGTTAGAGGGATGACAGCGCAAGTTACCCCAGCTCGGGCAGCTTGTCCCGGTTGTGTCGCGACCGCGGCGGAACCGGCCCGGCTAATCCCCGAGGACGTGCAAATCGCGCTGTCGCTGCCGGGTATCCATTGCTCGGCCTGTATCTCCACTGTCGAGCGCGAGTTGAATGCTCATCCCGGTGTGGAGGGTGCGAGGGTCAATCTGACGCTGAAACGCGCGATGATCAAAGCGAAACCCGATACACGTGCGGCTGATCTGATACCAGTGCTGGAACGTGCCGGTTTTGAAGCACACGAACTGGATCCGGGTGCCCTGTCGGCCACGCAATCGGATAAGGCTGGGCGCGATCTTCTGATGCGGCTCGCGGTTGCGGGATTTGCCTCGATGAACGTGATGCTGTTGTCGGTTTCGGTCTGGTCTGGTGCCACCGACGCGACACGCGACATGTTCCACTGGATATCGGCAGCGATTGCCTTGCCTGCGATTGCATTTTCGGCCCAACCTTTCTTTGCCAACGCCTGGAGCGCGCTGCGCGTGCGCCGGTTGAATATGGATGTGCCGATTGTTTTGGCGATCCTGCTGGCGCTGGTCACCTCGCTTTGGGAAACTGCACTCAGCGGTGAACACGCTTATTTTGATGCGGCCTTGACGCTGACATTCTTCCTGCTGGCGGGCCGGTATCTTGATTATCGCACGCGCGCCGCTGCGCGATCGGCTGCCGAAGAGCTTACAGCGCTGGAAGTCCCCCGCGCCATTCGTCTGGTGGATGGTTCAGAACAGGAGGTCGCCGTCACTAACCTGCGCGTGGGTGATCTGATCTTGGTTCGTCCCGGCGGGCGTATGCCGGTGGATGGCGAAATTACCTCTGGCCGGTCCGAGCTGGACCGATCGCTGCTGACCGGGGAAACGCTTCCTATCTTTGCCGAAGCCGGGCTGCGTGTCAGCGCTGGCGAGGTCAACCTGACCGGCCCTTTGACCATCCGTGCGACCGCGGTCGGCGAGGATACCTCGCTGCACCGTATGGCCGATCTGGTTGCCATCGCAGAGTCGGGCCGGTCACGCTATACCTCGCTGGCGGACAAGGCGGCCAAGCTTTACGCGCCGGGGGTGCACATCCTTTCGGCGCTCAGCTTTTTAGGATGGTATATCTATTCCGGCGATATTCGCACCGCGCTGAACATCGCAGCGGCGGTTTTGATCATCACGTGCCCCTGCGCATTGGGGCTGGCGGTGCCAGCAGTAACCACAGCGGCCTCGGGCCGGTTATTTCGGAACGGGATGCTGATCAAACACGCCACCGCCCTTGAACGCCTTGCCGAGGTGGACACGGTGGTGTTCGACAAGACCGGCACGCTTACTTCAGGGACGCCCGAGCTGACCAATCTCGGCGATCATTCCCGCGCTGATCTGGAAGTCGCGCTGGCATTGGCTGAGGCCTCTTCCCATCCGCTGTCGATTGCTCTTGCAAAGGCGGCGCGTGGGGTCGGGATAAAGCCTGCGATATTGCGTGATGTGGTTGAGGTGCCGGGCTATGGCACCGAAGGCATGTATCAGGAACAGCGCGTCCGGCTGGGTCGTGCAGCCTGGGTCGGAGGCAAAGATTGTGAGCAGACCGCAGCTTGGCTGGCCATAGGGTCGCAAACCCCGTTGCGCTTTACATTCACGGATAGCCTGCGCGCGGGTGCCGCCGAAGCCATCGCCGCGTTTCGGAAGGCGGGAAAAGACGTCATCCTGATATCCGGCGACACGCACCCCGCAGTTCAGGCCTTGGCTGACAAGCTTGGCATCCAGAACTGGATCGCACAGGCCTTGCCTCAGGACAAAGCCGCCAAGGTGCAGGACCTGAGCGATCAGGGTCGGCACGTTCTGATGGTCGGCGATGGGCTGAACGATACGGCCGCACTGGCGGCAGCGCATGTATCCATCTCTCCTGCCAGCGCCTTGGATGCCGCACGGGTGGCGTCGGATATCGTGCTGCTGGGCAACGATCTGTCTCCGATTGCCGAGGCCTGCGAAACTGCTGTCAAGGCGACGCGCCGGATTCGCGAGAACTTCCGCATTGCCACTGTCTATAACGTGATCGCTGTCCCGCTGGCCGTCGCCGGATTGGCAACCCCTCTGATCGCAGCCTTGGCGATGTCGACCTCGTCGATTACGGTGTCACTGAACGCCTTGCGGCTGAGGTAACCCCGATGGAAGTGCTTGCTTATCTGATCCCGATTTCGCTGCTTTTGGGCGCAGTTGGTCTTATCGCCTTTATCTACACCGTGCGCTCGAACCAGTATGAAGATCCCGAAGGTGATGCGCGCCGCATCCTCAGCGACGAATGGGATGACAAGCCCAAGCCCTGACGCGGTGCCAACAGCCCTTGAAATTGCCGCAATGCCCGGCTATGTCCGGCCCATCCGCAAGCAGAGAGATTGTAGCCTCATGGCAACCACAAACCCGATCCAGTTCATTCAGCAGGTCCGAGCCGAAGTTGCAAAGGTCGTCTGGCCGACCCGTCGCGAGGTGCTGTTGACCACGGTCATGGTGTTCATCATGGCAGCGCTGACTGCTGTGTTTTTTGCACTGGTCGATCTGGGCATTCGTGGTGGTCTGCAACTGGTCCTGGGCGCGTTCAGCTAAGCCCGTTCGGGGCGGGTGGAAACGCCATTGCCCCTTGCACAGCGCGCCGTGTCAGAGTAGGTGACACGGAACTATTCGGAATGGGCGTGCGGCGATTCGAGCTGCGCGCCGCTTTTTATTCCGGGTGACGTGATAGAATTTCAATGACGGTGCTTCGCCTGGTTCGAACGCGCCAAAGGCAAACAAGGACGACAGGTTCATGGCGAAACGGTGGTACTCGGTCAGCGTTCTTTCGAATTTCGAAAAGAAGATCGCAGAGCAGATCCGCACGTCGGTGGCTGAACAGGGCCTTGAGGACGATATCGACGAAGTTCTGGTGCCCACCGAAGAGGTGATCGAAGTGCGCCGGGGCAAGAAGGTCACCACCGAACGCCGGTTCATGCCCGGCTACGTTTTGGTGCATATGGAAATGTCGGATCAGGGCTATCATCTGGTCAACTCGATCAACCGTGTCACTGGATTCCTGGGCCCGCAGGGCCGCCCGATGCCGATGCGCGATGCCGAGGTGAACCAGATCCTCAACCGCGTTCAGGAAGGTGAAGAAGCGCCCAAGCTGATGATCACCTTCGAGGTTGGCGAGAAGGTCAAGGTCAACGACGGCCCGTTCGAGGATTTCGACGGTATGGTCGAAGGTGTGGACGACGAAGCCCAAAAGCTGAAAGTCTCGGTCTCGATCTTTGGCCGCGAGACCCCGGTCGAGCTGGATTTTACACAGGTTACCAAGCAGAGCTGATTGGTTTCTTTGAACCACCGGATGGGGTGCCTTATAGGCACCCTTTTTTGCGTTTACGGGCCACTCAACTGCCAAACGGTTTGATCTTCGCCAAACCCCTTGAGTGATACGGTCCCGACCGGTTCGCAGAGTTTCGGCAAAAACGCTGCGGCGGTTTCGGATAGGACGTGATCGCAATTCAGTTCTGTCGCCGCCGACACAAGTCTGGCTGTCAAGTTGACATCGGGGCCGATGGCCGTGAAGTCCAGCCGATCACCGCCACCTATATTGCCATAGTGGAAACGACCGTGATGGATTGCAGTCCGTACGCCAAGCTTGTGCTGGAAATCGGCATTGGTCAGCGACGCCAAACCCTCGCGGACTGCTGTAATGGCGGCTGTGATCTGTGTGCTCGGAGTAAGGTCCGAGTTGGTTGGGAAGATGGCAAAAAAGCCGTCGCCCATGAATTTCAGAATCTCTCCTCCCTGATCCATTACTGAAGGAACAAGGCAGTCAAAGCTGTCATTCAGCAGCCTAACCAGTGCATCGCCGGATACAGAATTTGAAAGATGTGTGAATCCCTTGAGGTCTGCAAACAGTATAACGGCGTCGATTGTGTTACCATCACCGCGATGCACCTTGCCATCCAGTATCTGCGCGCCGCTGTTACGTCCAACATAGGTCGACAGCAGGTAAGTCGCGTCGAGCCGAAGCATATAGGTCTCGGTCAGGCGCGCGAGCGGACCGCGAACCCGGTTCAGGACTGCCAGATCTCGATCTGAAAACCCACCGGGTGTAGCACTTGACCAAGTGCAGACATGAGTATCGCCATTGAGATAGATCAGCGGCTGCGCCAGGTAGTCCGTGAATCCCTGCTCGCGCAGTTCGCTGACGATAATGTAGTCCTGAGGGCAGTTTGGATCTTCCAGATGGCGACGGATGGATTGCTGACGCTCGATCACGTGCGGCAAGGGGTTATCGGTATAAATAGCGGTAGTAAACAGTTGTGACGGCGCATCGACCCTGTCGACGCCAGCGCCCGCTTTCCACAGGAAACGCCGGCCCATCAGATTGGGGTGTAGCGTCCAAATGAACAAACCGAACCGATCAATGGCCACATCAGCGTCCAGCAGACGCGTGCAGATACCTTCAATAATCTCGACCGCATTTCCAGCCGGTCGGGCTCCGTCAACCATCCACTCGATCAGAGCATCAACCTTGTTCTGTTGCTGGTTCGCTTCGGATGCTGGGGGCAACATAAGCCTCTCGCGATAGAATGCTGGGTCAGGTTCGTTCCGCGTTAGATAAAATTGTGGCGGTCTTAGTCCGAGACCGCAAGTAGCACGCGAAGATAGTGCTGCGACTAATGGAATAGACTATCAGGGACTGGTACGTGATCGAACGGGTCTCAAAATCGATCTTTGGCCAAATAACCCAAACATATTGGGATCTCCGTAGGCTGCCGCGCCTGTTCGGACTCTGCCTGAGAAAATCAAAAGCGGTGCCCGAGGGCGCCACCTGTTTCTGCTATCGGTTCAGCCATTCGTTCAGACTGGCAAAAAAGGCATCCTGCTCTTCTATGAATGGGTAATGGGCAGATTTTTCGAAAACCACGACTGTGGCGTTGGGCATCAATGCGCCAATTTTTTCGGCCCCAGGACCGGGAGGCGTAATGCCATCATGCTGACCAGCCATGGCAAGAGTAGGCACAGTCACATCAGGCAGTTTATCCAGCATGTTGAATGTGCCCAGAAGAGGGCCAGCGGCATTCCAGGCCTGATATTCATAGACGGTTCGATCATCCAGATCCGCGCCAGTATCTTCAGGATATTGCTTGAAGTAGAGCTTGACGACTTCACCCCAGGTAGACCGCCAATCATCATTGTCGGCCATGGGCTGGCTGAACAACTTCCCAAAAGCCGCCATTTGCTCGTCTGGCCCGGAAATCGTTGGCGCATAGTCAAACGCGGGGACCGTATCGATCAATACAAGCCCCTCCAGCCGATCCGCATTTTGAGTGGCAAAGTCCTGGGCAATAAAACCGCCGTAGGAATGGCCGATCAGCGTGAATTTTTCATGCCCCAGGTGATCCATCAGCCCGGCGGCATCTGATACCAGGCGGTCAAAGGTCATTTCAGAATATTCGTCGGGTCTGCCCGAGCGACCATTGCCAAAATGGTCATAGTAAATAACCGTATGCGTATCGGACAATGTATCGAAATAGGGTCTCAGGTAATCATGGCTCAGGCCGAGACCGCCATGCATCATCAGAATTGGCGGCCCGTCTCCGACGGTTTCATAATACATATCAGACCCATTGATCTCGGCGGTTTCTCCGTGCGCGGTGCCGACCGACGCTGCCAGCACGGCAATTGCCATTGCTCTGCCTGTCGTATTCATCATTGATCTCCTCTTTTTAGGCGGTTGTCGGTTCAGCACTTTGGATGGACAATCGATAGCACAATATTCCACAAAAAACGCTTGGCTATTTGAAAAACGGGTGAATGTATCAAAACTCCGCCCCAATGTATTCAGCGTTAAGCGTAGTTGCGGTCACAATAATTGGGGAGAGGCTTTCATCCCAGATTGAAAGGCGCGCGATCACGGGATGAGCCATGCTACGCGACCGGAATAAACGCCGCAACGCAGCTAGCGACGCGGCGCGTTTTGAAACCTACAGGGGCCGATACCGAATTGCGTATCGTCTTATTGCGACTGGATCATAGCCGCGCGCAAAAGTTGTGGACGGTCGGTCTGGGACGGCAGGAAGACAGCCTGTGAACCGGCATCCAGTGCCGAAAGGCTCGCATCATACCACTGCATCGCAAGATCGCGACGCTCCTGCACGCCAAATCCTTCGCGCAAGTGGTGGCCCACCAGCTCTCCATAGGCGGGTTCACCCATCGCAACCAGCATGAGCGCAGAGCCAACGGCGGTATCCATGTTGTCCTGACGGTAGCCCATCGCCAGACAGACCTTGCTCGTCGCAGCGAGATCCGCGGGGCTCAATCCAGAATCCAGCGCCATTTTGCGAACCTGCGTTTCAGCATCTGTTTTTGAGCTGATAGACAGGGCGTCAACTTGGGGTGCCAGCATCTCACCATACGAGGCACATTGGGCAGATACCTGATCGGGTGTCAGGCCCTGGATATCCTGCATCAGATCCTCACCACGCGCCATCGCATAGCTGCGGGCAAGGCAAAACTGCTCGCTGAGTGCAAAGTCGGCATCCGTCATGTTCGAAAGCGTTGTGTAGCCTCCGTTGGTCGAGGTTTGCAGCATGACCCCGCTGCAACGATTTGCCAGCGATGGACCTCCGGTGCCGCCGGAAAACAGAGTCGGCAGGCTCGCAGATGCTGTTTCAGTGGTGTTCGCTGCGGCTTCGGTATCTTGGGGCTTGATAACCGGAATAGCCTGAGCTGGAGCCTGAGGTGCCGCAGCCAGAGAAGATCCTGATTGAACCTGTCGGCGGTACTCCATCAACAGCGGTTGACCCGAGAGCTGGGTGGCGGCCTGTCCACCGCTTGTCGCCCAGTAATAAGCCTGCTGCAGGAAGTCATATTGATAAGGCTGAAAGTCATGCCCATTTACGGGATAACCCATTGAGGCCTGATAACGTTCGATGGCGGAGCGCGTGCCACGCCCGACCTGACCGTCAACACGACCGGCATTGTAGCCAAAGTAATTCAGCGCCGTTTGGGTTTGCGCCCCTTGAGTGGTGGATGGGATGCCCTGCCGGTAGGTTCGGGTCGCTGTCGATGACTGTGTCTTCTTTTTTTGCTGATCTTTGCCAATAAGATATCCAGCGACCCCTCCGACGACAGCACCGCCGATGAAATCCCCAGCGTCAGCGCGCGCATTCTGAGGGGCTATTGCTGCAATAGAAATAGCGATACCCAACGATAGAATAAAACGAATGATCATAATCAACCTCCACTCAAAAATCACTAATTTCGCTGAGTATAGCACAGCTAAGCACGCGCGGGTGAAACCGGCGACAATTGGCTGATTGTGCGCGGAGTATCTGGAATTTCTGTCGAACTATGGGATAGTTAGCTGTTCACCCGACGTTGGTGGCGAGACCGCTCATCCATAGAACTCACTCTCGATGCTGCGAAGCGCGATTCGATATGGCCCAATTGGTCGCCAGTCACTTGCCAATGTCTTCGTTCCACTGTAAACGCCGCCCCTATCGTCTTCGGGCGAGATTCTCTCGTGGGAGGTTACTGAGATCGCGATCTTGGGCCGGACCACGCAACATAATCTGGGTGGGACGCGTCCCGCCTAAGTTGAAAGGAAAACCAAATGGCCAAGAAGCTTGCTGGTACAATGAAACTGCAGGTTCCTGCAGGTCAGGCGAACCCGTCGCCGCCAGTTGGTCCAGCGTTGGGTCAGCGCGGCATCAACATCATGGAATTCTGCAAGGCGTTCAACGCCAAGACCGCAGACATGGAGCCCGGCGCTCCGTGCCCGACCGTGATCACCTACTATCAGGACAAGTCCTTCACCATGGACATCAAGACGCCGCCCGCGTCTTACTACCTGAAAAAAGCGGCTGGTTTGAAGCCGGTTGGCAAGCGTAACCGCCCCCGTGGCGCGGAAAACCCAGGTCGTGAGACCGTGGCAACCGTGACCTCGAAGCAGGTTCGCGAAATCGCCGAAGCCAAAATGAAAGATCTGAACGCTAACGACGTCGAAGGCGCAATGCAGATCATCCTGGGCTCGGCCCGCTCTATGGGCATCGAGGTGAAGTAAGATGGCAAAACTCGGTAAACGTACCCGCGCTGCGCGCGAAGCTGTTGCTGGCAAGGAAAACCTGTCGGTTGAAGAAGCAGTTTCCCTGGTCAAAGGCAACGCAACTTCGAAATTCGATGAGACCATCGAGATCGCTCTGAACCTGGGCGTTGACACCCGTCACGCAGACCAGATGGTTCGCGGCGTTGTTGGCCTGCCGAACGGCACCGGTAAAGCGATGCGCGTTGCTGTTTTCGCTCGCGGCCCGAAAGCTGACGAAGCAAAAGAAGCTGGCGCAGATATCGTTGGCGCAGAGGACCTGATGGAAACTATTCAGGGCGGCACCATCGAATTCGATCGCTGCATCGCAACCCCGGACATGATGCCGATCGTTGGCCGTCTGGGTAAAGTGCTGGGCCCCCGCAACCTGATGCCCAACCCCAAGGTTGGCACCGTGACCATGGACGTGAAAGCGGCCGTGGAAGCAGCCAAGGGTGGTGAAGTTCAGTTCAAGGCGGAAAAAGGCGGCGTTGTGCACGCTGGTGTCGGCAAAGCGTCCTTCGACGAAGCCAAGTTGGTGGAAAACGTCCGCGCCTTCATCTCGGCAGTTGCGAAAGCCAAACCGTCGGGCGCCAAAGGTACATACATGAAGAAAATCGCACTGAGCTCGACGATGGGCCCAGGTGTTACTTTGGACGTGGCTGCTGCTGCTGGCGAATAAGTTCTTCGAAATACTCTCGGAAAACCCGGCCAACAGGTGTTGGTCGGGTTTTTTGTTCCGCGTTGCCGCTGCATTGATGTCACAAATAATGCCGACAAGTTGGGAGATGGTTTCGCTATTAGACTTTTGCGATAGAAAAGGTCCAAATTTCGATTCTATCAAGAGCGTTCCATGCGTCCGAGCAAATCTCCAAAAGAATTGCGGCAGTTAAAGCGTCAGATCGTCCAGTATCGGAGGGACATAGGTAACCAACTATTTAAGGAACGTGGTGGATACGTCATGGGCGGCTGCCTTCGCGGTTTCCGGTTGCTTGAAGAAAGCAGTTGGGGGCAAGCAGATTTGTTCACGAAATTGCTGGGGATCTACGAACAACAAAATCAACCTATTTTCGTGGAAAGCACAAAGCCGATACTCGTCGATCTTGGGGCGGCAGATGGCTATTGGGGCGTTGGTTTGGTGCAAGCGGGCCATTTCGAGCGAAGCCTATGTTTCGAACAAAGACGCAAAGCTCGACAGATCATCCGTAAGACCCTGCACGTGAATGGTGTTCGCAACAGGGTCGAGATTGCTGCCACCGCTACGGACACGTCAATTCGCGAACTGGTGTCTACTAGGTATCAGCCTCAGGATTTGTTTTTCTTGATTGATATCGAAGGCGGTGAGTTCGAACTTTTAACCTTCGAATTTCTTAGTGAATTCAAGTCTTCAGAGTTTCTGATCGAGTTGCACTCCAGTGGCGTTTGGTTGGGCAACGAAAAAGAAGAAAGGCTAGTTCGCGACGCACAGGTCTTGTTTGATGTCGAATTGGTTGACGATACAAAACGCGATCTTTTGCAGCTTCGGAATGAGTTGCATATGCCAGATGATTTGACTTGGGTGCTTGCATCCGAGGGACGTAGATACCCAATGCGTTGGCTGCACTTAAAGCCAAAGAAAAAGCCAAAGAATGCCGCGTTGCCCAAGAAGCGAAGCGAGCAAAAGAAGGACCAAAAATTTGGGACACTCTGGATGGGGGGTGAGCCGGGAAAACTGGAACGTTCTTGCCTCAATTCCATGAAGGACTTTGGTTATAATCCTATTGTCTTTTCTTACGAGCCGATCCGAAACCTGCCAGAAGGGGTGGAGTATTTTGATGCGAGAGAAATATATGAGCCAGGCAGGGTCATTCGGCATGTAAGGCACAAAAGCCCAGCGATACACGCAGACATATTCAGGTATCATTTGGTTAGTAAGACCGGCATGATCTGGCTTGATACCGATATGTACATGGTCGCTTCGGCCGAGAGGCTCATGGCTTCGGCTGAATCTCGTGCAGGTTTTTGTGTTGGATGTGTTTTGCCGGATCTTCCAAGGCATCAAACGTATCATTCACTCGTGAATAATGCGGTTTTTGGGCTTCCGGCGCATAGTAAATCGCTTGCTCTGTTGGGAGAGGTGTTCGAGGAGGACCGTTTGGCCTCTGAGGCCTGGAAGGATTCGCCGGCACTTTTGGGATTGAACGCGGTGGTTGAGGCGCAACGAGAGAAACCTTTTGGGCGCTTGCGTTGGGGGTCAACTGGCCCAAGAGCTTTGACGACTGCATTGAATATGTCAGGCGAACGCAAATACGCTCATGACAGCACCGCATTTTACTATATTTCCAGTCGAGAAATACCTACGTTGTTTCAAGCAGGAACCCGGCTTTCAGATTTGGTGACACCCACCACATTTGGGTTCCATTTGTGGGGTCGAGATTTCCGCTCTGCTTTGGCCGAGCTTGATCCAAATGTTCAACAGTGCGCTGCCCGCGACATACTGGAGTCAGCTGTTTGACGGAACGATTAGCGACCATCCACGCTATTCTACAAAATGGCGATCTGCCTTTGGCGCTAATTGCGGGGTGTTTGTATGTTCAGGTCTCTTGATATGGAGGTGGGTAGAACCTGATAATGGTTTTGATTTTGCACAAGGATCACAAATACCATGACAGACACCGGGCAATTGCCTAGAAATGTTAATTAAGTTTACGATTTAAGCCCGGTGACCCCAGTGGAGCAATTGGCATTTACCTATGAGATGGCCGTGGTGTCGGGGCTTTTGGCGTTCACGGTTTTCTTGTTTGTGTCTGAAATCGTCCGGATCGATCTTTCCGCTATTCTCGTTTTGGTCATTGTCGGTCTGCTGAGCTATGCGCCCGGCCTTGAGAATCTGGCAGATGTACCGCATCTGTTTGACGGATTTGCGTCGAATGCGGTCATTTCGATCATTGCAGTAATGATCGTTGGTGCGGGGCTGGACAAGACGGGGCTGATGAACAAAGTCGCCTCGGTTATCCTGAAATATGGTGGCAAGTCGGAAGGACGGGTTTTGCCCATCATTTCAGGTACCGTCGGTGTCATCTCGTCATTCATGCAGAATGTCGGTGCCGCGGCTTTGTTCCTTCCTGTGGTTAGCCGGATCTCATCTCGATCAGGGATCCCGCTGTCGCGATTGCTAATGCCGATGGGGTTTTGCGCCATATTGGGTGGCACGATGACCATGGTGGGCTCTTCTCCGCTGATCCTTCTGAATGATTTGATTCAAACTGCGAATGAGGGTTTGCCTGAAGCACAGCGTATGGAGCCTTTTGGGTTGTTCTCGGTCACGCCCATAGGTGCGGTGCTGATTTTGACGGGTATCGCGTATTTCCTTTTGCTGGGGCGATGGGTCTTGCCGGGTGATTCAGGTTCGGAAAGCACCGGTACCGGGCGCGGGACGCAGGAATATCTTCAGCGGGTTTATGGGCTGAAGGCCGACGTGTTTGAGGTTGTTGTACCGGCCGACAGCCCTTTGGTTGGGCAAATTCTGGCGGATATCAATTTCGAAAATCACCTCTATATCATCTCGACCTTTTATCGCGGCAAGACCTCGATGGTTCAGGTGTTGACAGCCGAAATTGCCGCGCCATGCCGATTGGCGATTGTGGGGCGGCGTTGGGTTGTCGAAGAATTTGCCGAAAAGTACGGGCTGACCGTGCTGCCGGATCTGGATGTGTTTGTCGAAGAGTTTGCACCCACAAATGCCGGGGTCGCAGAGGTGGTCGTGACGCCCGAGAGCAAGCTGATCGGCAAATGCCCGAGGGAGTTGCTGTTTCGGAAAACTTACGGAATGTCTCTGCTCGCCATCCATCGGGGGGAGGAAACGCTAAGCCATGTCGAAACAGAGACACACGAATCCACGCAAATCGGTCTTGAGAAGTTCAAGGCCGGTGACATGTTGGTTGCCCATACCCGTTGGGATAACCTGATGCGGATCAAGCGTGACCCGGATTTTGTTGTGGTCACATCTGATTTCCCGCAAGACGAATTACGCCCGCAAAAGGTTGGCTGGGCGCTTTTGTTTTTCGTGATCTCTTTATCGCTAATTCTATTCACAGATGTGCGGTTGTCGCTTTGCCTGCTGACGGGTGCTGCGGGTATGATGCTGACCCGCGTGTTGAGCGTGGACGAGGCCTACCGCGCGGTCGGGTGGAACACGGTCTTTCTCTTGGCCTGCCTGATCCCATTGGGGCAAGCGGTGCAGAATACGGGAACTGCAGCATGGATTGCGCAACAGATCATGATCATCCTGGACGGATGGCCAATCTGGGCGCTCCAGGCCGGTGTAGCCATTCTGGCGACAGCGTTTTCGCTGGTGATGTCGAATGTCGGGGCCACAGTTTTGCTGGTGCCCCTTGCGGTTTCAATCGCGGTTGCCGCCGGTGGCAACCCCGCTGTCTTTGCGTTAACCGTCGCGATTTCGACCTCGAACAGTTTCATTATCCCGACCCATCAGGTCAACGCGCTAATCATGGGGCCCGCAGGGTACAAGGTTATGGATTTCGTGCGTTCCGGCGGCGTCATGACGATCATATTTCTGTTCGTCTCGCTGTTGATGCTAAACGTGATCTTCTAAACCTGATGACTATCCGGACAGGTTGATTGTTTGGCCCTGTTCGGATGCTTGTTGCGCCGCAAGACCGATGCGTACGGCCCAAATCCCATCACCCAGAGAGACCTCGGGTTTGGCGCGCTCACCCCGGATCAACTCCAGAAAACCTTTGTGCTGATAATAGGTCGAGCCATTGTGATCGCCAGCCGCCAGCAACTCGGGGTCGACCGGAATCTCACGTTGGATTGGGCCTTTCGGTGCGCGGGGGCTGATGATCAGCTGTGGTACCGGCGCGTCGCCCAGATGTTCGGGCCAGAACCGGCCCGGGCCGGGCACAAGCGCTTCGATCTTTGCTTCGGGTCCAATGGCTGAGATTTCTTCCTGATACCGCGACCCCTCGGCGAACATGCAAAGCTCGAGCATCGCCCGCGCGCCTGAGGCGAAATCGACAATGACATAGCCGTGGTCCAGAATATCCGGAGTATCGCCGTTATAGTCTTCGTCCAAGTGATTGACGGCTTGGCCACCGCTTGCCGAAACCCGAACCGGATCTGATTGCAGGATCAGGCGCATGAGATCGAAGAAGTGGCAACACTTTTCAACGAACGTACCGCCGGTGTTGCGGTTGAACCGGTTCCAGTTGTCGACCTTTTCAAGAAACGGGAAACGGTGTTCGCGGATCGAGAGCATTTTGATCCCACCACTGGCGGTCGCTGCTTTATCGATGAGCACCGCAATAGGGGGCATATAGCGATATTCCATCGCCACCCAGATCGGGTGAGGGTAAATGCGATCCAGTTCCTCAAGCCGGGCAAGATCGGCGGGGTCGGTGAATAACGGTTTCTCGATCAACAGGGGCAGGGGGCGGGTTTCCGCAATCTCGGCCAGTTGATCGACATGCAGGTGGTTGGGGCTGGCGATGACCAGACAGTCTAGGTCACTGACCGCCAGAAGGTCCTGAATGGAAGATGCTATCTTCGCATCGGGCGCAATCGCCTGCGCCTTTTGCGCCATCTCCGGGTCAGGTTCGAAGATTGCGGCGACGCGTGTGCCCTCAAGCAGAGCAATGTTGTGCAGGTGTTCCTGCCCCATCATGCCGCATCCGATCAGCCCGTAGTTGGTGGTCCGGGTCATGCGCAGTTCCTTTTACTTCAGGCGTTGAACGTATTTGGCCCGATCCGGATCGAACCATGTTTTTGAAAACTCGACAGGTTCGGCTTTCTCAGACCAGCTGAACCGTTCGATGTAACCGACCGTGTGTCCGGCAGATTTGGTGAAGCCTTCAGGCGTCCAGTCGGGCAATGAACCGATGGAAACGCGATCCTCTGCCCGTGTAATCCAGAAGCCAAGCTGTTGCTGGTAATAGCGATAAAGTGAGTCGGACAGCAGGTTCTGGTCGATGGTCCCAGCCGATTCGTCCAGCCAGATTTCCTCGACCGCGATGATTGTGTCATTCAAATAGCGCATCCGGCGCACCCGCGAACCGTGATCAGACAGGCCGAATTCCGGCAGGTCTGCGGGCTTTTGCAGATGATCAACCGATAGGATATCAGCGCGCGGCAACCCGCCGCCTTCGGGTAATTCCAGCCGGAACATCGCATAGACGCTGTTCTGCGTTCCAGTCTCGCGGATGTAGTTGCCCGAACCCTGAATACGCTCCAACATGCCTTTTTTCTCAAGCTCGGCGAGGGATTTTCGCAAGGTCCCGACTGAGACATTCAGGTTCGAAGCCATGTCTCGTTCGGGCGGAAGACGTTCACCATCAATCAGGCGACCCGCCGCGATATCACGGATCAGCAGCTCTGAGATCTGGACATAGATAGGCAGGGCATTTGGGTTGCGGCTGTTGGAGGACATTGAGGGCGCTTCACTCGGTCGCAGGAAAAATTGATATACTATTGATCTACATCAATGCGCTTGCTACGCAAGAGGAAAGTCAAAGATGTACGGAGCGTGAATCAAATGACCATCGTCCCCATCACATCCCCCGACCTGGATGCGGCCGAGGTTTCGTGGTTTGCAGCGCTCTGCTCGGATGACTACCAGTTTCTGGGTGTGCCCGATGGTGATCTGCGATCCAGTTGGGAGCATTGCTCGGGCATCGTTAAAGAGGCCGAGGCGCAAGGTTTTCGCAACATCCTTTGCCCATCGTCATATCAGGTCGGACAGGACACCCTGAGCTTTGTCGCAGGGTGCGCGCCGATTACCGAAAAAATCAACCTACTGGCCGCCGTGCGCTGTGGTGAGATGCAGCCCATCATGCTGGCCCGTACCATCGCGACGCTGGACCACATGCTCAAGGGGCGGTTGACGGTCAACATCATCTCGTCCGATTTCCCGGGCGAAAAAGCCGACAGTGCGTTTCGCTATCAGCGTTCGCGCGAAGTGGTTGAGATTCTGAAACAGGCCTGGACGCAGGATGAGATTAACCATGCGGGCGAGGTCTACAATTTTTCGAGCCTGACTACGGACCCGGCCCGGCCTTACCAGGCTGGTGGCCCACTTCTGTATTTTGGCGGCTACTCCCCGTCTGCTTTGGACCTGTGCGGCGAGCATTGCGATGTCTATCTGATGTGGCCAGAAACCAAGGATCAGTTGGCCGAGAGGATGAAAGCCGTTCATGCCGTTGCCGAGAATTACAATCGTACTCTGGATTACGGTCTGCGCGTCCACATGATTGTTCGCGATACCGAGGCTGAGGCACAGGAATACGCCGACTACATCGTTTCGAAACTGGATGACGAATACGGTCGCGCGATCCGCGAGAGGGCGTTGGACGCGACATCGTTGGGTGTGGCGCATCAATCCAAGAACCGTGATCTGGCGGATGAATTTGGCTATGTCGAACCCGGCCTGTGGACCGGCGTCGGTCGCGCGCGTTCGGGCTGTGGTGCTGCGCTGGTCGGTTCGACCGATCAAGTTATGTCTAAGATTGAAGAGTATCAGAAGCTGGGCATCCGCGCCTTCATCTTCTCGGGCTATCCGCACATGGACGAGGCCAAGCATTTTGGCGCCCGCGTGATGCCCAACCTGAAAACCTGCTCGCTTCCCGAAGCCTACGGACGCGTGCCAGCAACCACCCCGGCGACCCCGCTGGGCAACGGAGTTCGTCGCTAATGCAACGTGTGAAACTATCTGACACGCTGGAAATGAGCCGCCTTGTCTATGGCATGTGGCGCTTGGGTGATGACAGTGACACCTCGACAGCGCATGTCGAGGCCAAGATACAGGCTTGTCTGGATCAAGGGATCACCACCTTCGACCAGGCAGATATCTACGGTGGATACGCAGCCGAAGCTGTTCTGGGCAACGCCTTGCGCGCCAATCCCAGCCTGCGCCAGAAGATGGAGATCGTCACCAAATGTGACATCGTCGCGCCAATGGGTCGCTATGCGGAGGCCAAGGTCAAATACTACGACACGTCGCGCGCGCATATTCTGAAATCGGTGGATACGTCTCTGTCGGAAATGGCGATTGACCACATCGACCTGCTATTGATCCACCGCCCTGATCCAATGATGGACCACAATGAAACCGGTGCAGTGCTGGACGAGGTGGTTGCCAGTGGCAAGGTCGGGGCTGTAGGCGTGTCAAACTTCCGCCCTTGGGATTGGTCTCTGCTGCAGTCGGCAATGAAAACCCAGTTGGTCACCAATCAGATTGAAATCTCGCTTGGAGAAATCGGCCCGTTCACTAACGGTGATCTGGCGTTCCATCAGCAGCATGGACATCCGCTGATGGCGTGGTCCCCGCTTGGCGGCGGCCTTTTGATGGCCGGGAACCCTCCGGTCGGTGTTGTAGCGGATGAGATCGCCGCAGAATTCGGCGTGGACCGAGCGGCAGTGGCCGTTGCCTTCCTGCTCGCGCATCCGGCAAACATCCTGCCGGTTCTGGGCACAAATAATCTGGGCCGCATCAAGCGCGTCTCGGATGCTTTGAAGGTCAAGCTGGATCGTGAAAGCTGGTACCGCCTGTATGAGGCGGCGCTGGGACATGAGGTGCCCTGATGAATGCAATCTCGCGCGATATGAACCATACATTCGTCCCGCATAAAGACGACACGCGCACCCTGCGCGATGCCTTTGGTCGCTTTGCCACCGGTGTTACGGTCGTGACCTGCGACAGTGAGGATGGCCCGATCTGCATTACGGCCAACAGCTTTTCGTCACTGTCGCTGGACCCACCACTGGTGATGTGGGCGGGCGATCGTAATTCGCGCCGGTTCCGGTATTTTCACACGGCACGCCATTTTAGCGTGCATGTCCTGTCTGCTGAACAGGCCGAGCTGTGCTTTGGCTGTTCAAAAGACGCCCATGCGCTGCGTGATATCGAACATGACCGTTGCGAAAACGGCACCCCGTTGTTGCCGGGCAGTCTTGCCCGGTTCGAATGCGAGCAGCACGCTTATCACGATGCGGGCGATCATGTGATCGTCGTGGGCAAAGTTCTGAAGGTCAGCATGGCGGATGGAGACGCGCTGACTTTCTTTGCCGGAAAACTCGGCCAATTCGCGCAGAGCTAAGCGCGATATGACGATTGCGGGGCAAACCCGCAGCTGAACAAGGGAGGATCCGCATGGGCGGACTGGCATCGGCGCTCGCGCCGATTGCATTCGTGAACGAAACCGTGCTGCGATTGGGCCGCGCGGTTGGTGTCGTTGCGATTGCAGTCATGGTAATCGCAATCCTGATCCAAGTGTTCTTTCGATACGTTCTGGGCAACGCCCTGCCGTGGCCGGATGAGGCTGCGCGGTTCTGCATGCTCTGGATGACGGGTCTGATGGCCCCCACCGCTTTCCGCCGTGGAGGGTTCGTCGCCATCGACATGCTTGCGCGTTTCCTGCCGCGTGCGCTTGGCCTTTCGCTCAATCTGTTCCTGCTGCTGATCTCGCTGGCCGTCCTGCTGGTTGCGGTCAATATCGGCTGGTCCGAGGTGACGGGCTTTGGTGGCCGGTTCGCCACTGCGGCGTTGTATTTGCCTACCTCTTTGGGGTTTGATGAATGGTATCGCATCCCGCGCAGTTGGATGATGGCCTCGCTGCTGGTGGGGATCATCCTTCTGATCTCGGTCAATATCGAACTGATCCTGCGGTCCATCGTGACCATGCTAGGCGGAGCACATCTGTTGCCCGAAATTCCCGAAGCTGCGGTGGGGGCTGAATAAATGCTGATCTGGTTCCTGCCTACATTCCTTGTCTTCCTGCTGATCGGCCTGCCGGTCTTTTTCGCGCTACTGGCTGCACCCGGTATCTTGCTGTGGCTGAGTGGCCAAACCAACGACATCACGCTGCTCTATCGCAATGTCTATAACGGCATGGACAGCTTCCCGCTGATGGCTATTCCGTTCTTCATGCTGGCCGGAGAGCTGATGAATCGCGGCGGCATCACCATTCGCCTGGTCGAGTTCAGCCAGGCCCTGATGGGCCACCTGCGGGGCGGTCTCGCACATGTGAACGTCCTCAGCTCAATCCTGTTTGCGGGCCTTTCCGGGTCCGCCGTGGCGGACACCTCGGCGCTGGGTTCGATGCTGATCCCCGCGATGGAGAAGCAGGGCTATACCCGCAAATTCGCCGCAGCGATCACGGCGGCCAGTTCAGTGATCGGGCCGATCATCCCGCCCTCGGGCATCATGATCATCTATGCCTATGTCATGGGCGAAAGCGTGGCGGCCCTGTTCCTAGCAGGTATCGTGCCCGGTGTGATGGTTGGCGTTGGGCTGATGCTTATGATCAAGGTCATGGCCGATCGTTATGACTTCCCTGTCGCGAGCCGTAAATACACTTGGCCCGAACGCCGTCAGGCCAGCCTTAAGGCCTTCTTTCCGCTGATGACACCAGTGATCATTCTAGGTGGTATTCTCGGCGGTATCTTCACCCCCACCGAGGCCGCCGCCGTGGCTGTGGGATACGCTTTCATCATCGGTTTCTTTATTCTGCGCACACTTACCTTGAAGGAAGTTCCTGAAATACTTAGCAACGCGGGTATGACCTCGGCGGTCGTCTTGCTGTTGGTGGGCGCGGCAATGGCGTTTAAGACGGTGGTCAGCCTCAGCCATGCGCCGGAACAGTTGGCTTCGCTAATCCTCAGCCTATCGGAAAACCCGCTGATCCTGCTGTTCCTGATCAACCTGCTTTTGTTCATCGTGGGTATGTTTCTGGACGCAGGCCCGGCGATCATCATCCTTGGCCCGATCCTTGGTCCGATCTTCACCAGTCTTGGTGTCGACCCGATCCATTTCGCCATCATCATGAGCGTCAACCTGACCGTTGGTCTGGCCACACCGCCAATGGGCCTGGTTCTGTTCGTAGCCGCCGCAGTGTCGCGGGAGCGGGTAGAAACCATCGCCAAAGCCATCCTGCCGTTTCTGGCAGTCGAAATCATTGTGATCTTCCTGATCACATACATCCCCGCACTATCCATGACGATCCCGAGGATAACGGGATTTGCAAACTGAGTTTCACAGGGAGGAAACGCATGCTCAGAAGATTTATCAAAACCGCAGCGGTGGCCACATCGTTGGTGGCTGCATCCGCGATTGCCGCGACAGCCGCCGACTACACGCTACGCGCCACAGCAAACTCGAATGAAAACGACGAAGACTATGACGGTCTGGTCGTTTTCAAAAACTATGTCGAGGCGGCCTCGAACGGAGCCATTGAGGTTGAGCTGTTTATCGGAACGCAGCTTTGCTCGAACGGTGCCGAGTGCCTGCAGGGCGTGGCGGATGGCACCATCGACATCTACATCTCCACCTCTGGCGGCGCGTCGGGCATCTTTCCTTACGTGCAGGTTCTGGACCTGCCATATCTGATGGCCGATGACCGCATTGCCGAACACGTGTTGTCAGGCGATTTCACCCGCAAAATGCGCGACATGGCGCTGGAAGATTCCGGTGGCGCGATCCGCTTGATGACCATTGGCAACACCGGTGGCTGGCGCAACTTCGCCAATACGCAGCGTCGTGTTGCCGAGCCTGCCGATATGGAAGGTCTGAAAATTCGCACAGTCGTGGCCGACCTGCCACAAGAACTGGTTAAGGCTCTTGGTGCCTCGCCGACCCCAATCCCGTGGCCGGAACTGTTCACCAGCTTCCAGACCGGTGTGGTTGAAGGATCCAAAAACGGCATCACCGACATCATGGGCATGAAATTCCCCGATGCGGGTCTGCAATACGTCACGCTTGATGGTCACGCTTACATGGGTGCGCTGTGGTGGATGAACAACGCCAAATTCCAGGAAATGCCCGAGGACATGCGTCGCGTTGTCGTGGATGGTTTTTATGCGCTGCAGCAGGCCACCTTTGCCTCGCCCAAGCGCAAATCGATCCAAGCGTACGAAGATTTTGTTGCTGGCGGAGGTGATCTCTACGTACCTACACCCGAGCAGAAAGCCGCGTTCAAAGAGGCTGCAACGCCGGTCTATGCCTGGTTCCAGTCAAACGTGGCACGCGGGGACGAAGTGTTCACTGCGCTGACCGAGGCCGTTGCAGCGGCTGAGGAGGATGTAAACGCCTCGCGTGATGCGGATCTGAACTAAATTGTTGGGTCGGGCCTTTGGGCTCGGCCCTCACCGAAACGGGTACATCCACCCTTTGTAGTCGTTGACCAGAACATGCGCCCTTTCGATCTGCTCCGGCGACATCTTCTTGACCACTTCCTCAAGGCTGATCGCCGCATCGGGATCGCCGCCGATCGCGCTGAGCGTGTACCACATGTAGGCTCGCACCAGATCAGGCGCAGGCATGCCCAGACCCAGCTCATAATACCAGCCGATGCCGGATTGTGCCCCCGGATGCCCCTTCATCGAGGCGCGCAGATACCATTCGAACGCGCGCTCATAGTCTTGCTCTACCCCAAGACCCAGCCCGTACATCACACCGATCAACTCTTCGGCTTCGGCATTGCCGGATCGCGCCGCTGGCAACAGTTCTTCGCGCGCGGCCTTAAACTCCCCGGCTTCCATAAAATCACGCGCCTGTTCCAACTCGGCCAGCGCCGGAGTCGCAAGCAGATAAAGGGCAAATACAAACTGACGCATGGGGTTTCTTTCCTCTTGGCCGGGGCCGCGGTGGCTCAGGATTTGCCGCGCCCGCTGACGGATACTGATTTCATTCCCTTTGATATGGAACAGGCCGCTATCGGTCATCAACTGTTTTACGATCCGATCCTATCGGGTAATCAAAACATTGCTTGCGCTCATTGCCATCACCCGGATTTTGGCACCTCGGATGGGCTGTCTCTGGGCATCGGCGAAGGCGGGCAAGGGCTTGGCCCGGACCGCACGCCCGGCATCGGGGCGGACAAGATCCGCAAGCGAATTCCGCGGAACTCGCCGGGTTTGTGGAATCTGGGGGCCAAGGAGATCCATACGGTTTTTCACGACGGCCGCCTGAGTATTTCGGACGTTTACGGCAACGGCTTCAATTCACCTGCACAGGAGTGGCTGCCGGAAGGATTGAATTCCTTATTGGCCGCGCAGGCGCTGTTCCCGCTGACTTCGCAGTTCGAGATGGCCGGCAATGTCGCCGAAAATCAGGTGACGGGCGCGGTGCATGACCGCATCGACAAAGGTTGGCCGATCCTCGCAAAGCGCGTTCGCACCGACCCTCTCTATGGCCCAGCCATGGTCAGTGCGTTTGATGAAATCGACACGACCGAAGACATCACGATTACCCAGATCGCCAACGCGCTGGCCGCGTTCATGGCATTGGAATGGCGCAGCACAGACAGTCCGTTTGATCAATTTCTGGCCGGCGATCGTTTGGCTCTGACGCCACAACAAAAAGAAGGGATGTCCTTGTTCTTTGGCGACGCGGGCTGTTCTTCCTGCCACTCTGGCCCATTGCTTTCGGATCAAAGATTCCATGCATTAGGGTTGCCTCCGTTTGGTCCGGGGAAAACCCGTCAGTGGGATCCTTATGCGCGCGACGTGGGCCGTGTGGGTGAAAGCAATCGCCTGGAAGACGCCTATCGGTTCCGCACGCCAATGCTGCGGAACGTCGCCAAAACGGCACCCTATGGTCACAACGGTGCGTTTCCCGATCTTGAAGGTATTGTACGCCATCACCTGAACCCGCCGGAAAGTCTTGCGACATGGACCTCAGATATGGCTGCCCTTCCCGAAGTGCCGTGGCTGGAACGTGTCGACTTCATCGTCTGGGAAGACAGCTTAGAGATGGCTCGCCAGCGCCGCAAAATCGATATTACCCCGCAAAATCTGACGGATGATCAGATCGCCGACCTAGTTGCCTTTCTTCATGCTCTGACGGGAACGACGCTTGATACGCCGCTCTTTGGTGTGCCCGAGGGCTTTGAACCCTAGAAGAGCTTGGCCATGTCATTGGACATTTGCTTGAAATCTCATAATGCTCCGGTCAAATCCACCGCCGAGAGATTCAATGCATTGCCACTACAATCCAAATGATCAGTTACAGAATTGCGATATTGCAGATCTGACGCGGCGCTTCACAATACAGGATGCAGCTGCCTTGGACGCGACTCTGCAACGGGAACGTATATCGGGTAGATTCTGATGGACCATATCATTACTCTGAATTCGGGTTCGTCTTCACTCAAGTTTGGGTTGTTCACAACCACCGGAGACGATCCGGTGCTGATCTGCTCGGGTGAGGTTGAAAGCATTGGCAGTGCAGCGGCACATATCAGCGCAAAGACCACGGATGGCCGGGTACTTGTTGATACCACGTCCGAGGCTCTGCACGATCAGGCCAGCGCACTGGATTACATTCTGGATTTTCTAGAGCGAGAGTTCCCGGCTGCACGTGTGGCAGCCGTTGGGCACCGCATTGTGCATGGCGGGCCGGACAATGATCGACCGATATTGCTGACCCCCGATAGTTTGCAGGTGCTTGAAAAGCTCGAGCCTTTTGCGCCGTTGCACCAGCCTTACAATCTGCACGGCGCACGCGCGGCGATGGAAAGGTTCCCAGATGCCAAGCAGGTTGCCTGTTTCGATACGGCTTTTCACCGCCATCACCCCTGGGTCAATGACACCTTCGCATTGCCGACCGAGTATTACGACATAGGCGTTCGGCGTTATGGCTTCCACGGGTTGAGCTATGATTACATCTCGGACCATCTGGCCAACACCGCCCCACTAATTCACGGTGGGCGCGTGGTTGTAGCCCATCTTGGTAACGGTGCCTCGATGTGTGCCATGATCGCAGGCCGCTCGGTCGGGTCGAGCATGGGATTTTCGGCCATGGATGGTTTGCCTATGGGCACGCGCTGCGGTCAGTTGGATCCGGGGGTTGTGCTGTATCTCATGGATCAACAGGGCATGAATGCGGACGAGATATCGGATCTTCTTTATCGCAAATCCGGGTTGCTGGGACTTTCGGGTATGACCAATGACATGCGCACACTCGAGGCGTCGAATACGCCGGGTGCGCGTAATGCAATCAACTATTACACCTTCCGGATACGCCGCGAACTAGGTGCATTGGCCGCCGTGCTGGGTGGGCTGGACGCGGTCGTGTTTACCGGTGGGATCGGAGAGAACTCGACCTACATCCGTGATCGCATCTGCACCGATATGGGATGGTTGGGCATCGAGCTGGACCATGATGCAAACGCTGATAACAGGCGGGTTATTTCCACCGATTTGTCGCGCGTGAAATTGATGGTCATTCCGACAAATGAGGAATTGGTAATAGCGCGTGCGGCGGCTGCGCAGATCGGTTGAATCTTCCCTTACGAAGCGCGCCGGTTTGAAGATTCTTTCTGGGATCAGACAAAAATGTTTCGACACTACGGGAATCCCCCAATTTCGCGATTCCCATGGATGCGTTAACTTTTGATTAACTACCGGGCCAGTGTGCCCAACCACTTTCACTAATTTCCCCCGATGAGGGGCTGGCTTCCTACCCCCTTGGCCGGCCCCTCAACTTTTTTGGGACTAGGCTCACACCGTATCGTTTTGAAGGATTTGCCGAACGAGTGCAGGCAGCTCGGCGCTGTCTTGATAGCTGAGCGTGTGCGGCAGGTCCGAAATAGGTGATTTGCGATAGCCTTGTTCAAATAGCAAAAACGGTACCCCTGCACGCTGGGCTGTTTCGGCATCAACCTCGCTGTCACCGACAAAGATGGGCGGGCCAGCAGCCTGCAGTGCCTCAAAGCTGGCGTTCAGATGCGCTGGGTCGGGCTTGCGGATATCCAAGGTGTCGCCGCCAAATACCGTGTCGAAATAAGGCTGCAGCTTCAATTCGCTCAATACATGCCTGGCCGGCGCTTCGGGTTTGTTGGTACAGACCCCAAGAGCACAACCCATTTCACGCAGTTCTTCCAATGCCTCAAAGACTCCGGGGTAAACGACGGTCTGGTCGCACGCGCCCGCATTGTAGTGCGCTAAGGTAAGCTGCGTCAGTTCCGCGTGCCGATCCGGCTCTATCCCGCAATGGGTCATTACACGCTCGACCAATTTAGGCAGGCCGTTTCCGACGAATCTACGGATTGTGTCATTAGGCAAGGCCGGATGCCTTTGATCATCAAGCATTCGATTTGCTGCAGTAGCGATGTCGGCAAGGCTGTCTACCAAGGTGCCGTCCAGGTCAAATACAACGACTGCCGTCATCTGCGAATCCACCTATAACTATTGATGATTAGTGCCTAGGTCGCAATTCGTGACGACGCAATGGAGAGCCGAATAATTGGCTTCAAAACTGTGGCTTGACAAACCTTACTATTTTTATCAGATTAATTTTACGAAAAGATAGCCAACCCTATTCAGGGTCAGCCAGATCAAGCGAAACAAACCGACAGGCCACGTGCCAAAGACGCTCTGGAGATGCCCCGATGAACATGCAAACACCCTCCTCGACGCAAAGTTATGCTGTTTCAATGCTGCCGGCTCATAAAGCAGAAGATCTGACAAACGGTGGCAATCTGGCCCATATCGAGCTGGGCGATCAGCTTTATACACTGCGCATCACCCGCGCAGGAAAACTGATCCTGACCAAATGAGTGCACCTTCTTCGCGCGGCGGGGCGGCCGTCGGCCGCCTGTCAGACTTGAGCCCCATTGAGGCCGGTGCAGTCATGTATCTGCGTCTCTGGGGTGAAGGTGACAAAGGCCGCGCCAACGCTGCTAGTGATTTCGACATCGCGCTGGGCGCAGATCAGGGCCATGCCACGATGCTGACGTTGGATCGGCTGTGTTCACTGTGCGCGCATCACGGTCGCCGCCCGCTAGTGCGCCATGGTTTGGGTTGCGCGTGTCTGGGGGCTGATGAGAACTGCTTTGCGCAGATGATCGGCGCCGCGTCCGAAGGCGCGCGCGAGGACGCGATGATGATGGCCTCGCTGATTGTGCGACCTGATTTTGCCCCAGCATTGGCCTCATTGTCCGAGGAACTGGGGCTGGCTCTACGCCGGATGATTAAAGCGGCACCTTTGCCGACGACAGGGCACCAACCCCCAAATGCGGTGCTCCACTGATCGGTGGTAGCAAAACCCCGGCCATTTTGCCGGGGTTTTGTTTTACTCAGCAGCAGCCACAGCCTGCATGGTGGTGGTCGTGATCGCATTCGAGGGCGGGGCAATAGTCCCCAACCTCCGCAAGAACTTCCCGCAACGCCCAGAGGATCATGTCCACATCTTCCGCTTCGATGGTCAGCGGCGGCCGGATTTTCAGGATGTTGTCCTCCGGCCCCTCGCTGCCAATCAGGATGCGGTGATCGCGCATCCGATTTTTAACGTAGCTACAGATCTCGTCACTTTCCGAGCCATCCGGGTTGATCAGTTCTACGCCCAGAAAAAGGCCCATACCGCGCACATCGCCAACGCAGGCAAAGTCTGCTTCAATTTGCCTGAGGCCGTCCATCAGGCGAGCCCCCATGACGCGGGCATTTTCTTGCAATCCTTCGTCGTCGACAATGTCCAGCACCTCTTTCCCGATCCTGCAGGACAGGGTTGAGCCGCCAAAAGTAGAAAAGAACTCGATCCCGTTGTCGAAGCTTTGGGCGATCTCTTTGGTGGTGACCAACACGCCCAGGGGGTGGCCGTTGCCGATGGGTTTTCCCATGACCACGATGTCAGGCAGCGCGCCCTGATGTTCAAAGCCGAAGTAATGTTCACCCAATCGCCCAAGACCAGTCTGAACCTCATCTGCGATACAGACCCCGCCGGCAGCGCGGATTTTCTCGTAGACAGCAGGCAAATAGCCCTTTGGCGGGATGATCTGCCCGCCGACCGAAGGGAAGGTTTCTGCGATAAAGCCCGCAAGGCCGTGGCCTTTCGCCTGTAATGCCTCAATCGCCGGATCAACCAGATCCGCAAACCTCCGGGCACGGTCGGGATCGTCACGGCGGAACGAACCGCGATAGTCATTTGCGACCTCAACCAGTTCCACCCAATCGGCTTGCCCAACCCCTCGGGGTTTGTTGAACTTGTAAGCTGAGATCGCCACCGCTGCGTTTGTGTTTCCGTGATAGCCGTGATCCGGCGTCACGATACCCTTCGCCCCGGTATGCGCGCGCGCCAGCCGCAAGGCCAGTTCGTTGGCTTCGGTCCCCGAGTTGACAAAGAAACAGACCTCAAGGTGATCTGGCAGTTTCGACAAAATCTTGTCAGCAAATGCGGTCTGCGCAGGATGCAGATAGCGGGTGTTGGAGTTCATCCTCTTCAGTTGATCCGCCGCGACCGCTTGAATGCGCGGATGTGCATGGCCCACATGGGGCACGTTATTGTATGCGTCCAGATAAGGCCGCCCCCACTCATCGAACAGGTGATGCTTCCAACCGCGCACCAGCATGACCGGATCGTCATATGTTAGGCTGAGGTTGCCGCCAAAGTGATCGCGTCGGTCTTGCAGAATAGCTTGCTTGTCGGTTGGGCGATAGAAAACCTTCTCATCCGACAGGTTCAACAAAGCCGCCGGGTTGGGGCACACCGCGTTCCACAGTTCCATCTCATCCGGGTCGGCAACTCCGGGCCAGTCGGCCTGCATCCCGTCGGTCGTCAGTGCCAGTTGGAAATGCACATGCGGGGCCCAGCCACCATTCTGGCTGGCATTGCCCAGCCGGGCAAAAGCCGCACCCTGAGCCACCGGATCACCGGGTTTCAAACGCTCGCTTACTTCGGGGTCCAGATGGCCGTATAGCGTATAGAACGCGTCCCCCTCGGGTGTTTCGTGGTGCAGGATCACCACCCCACCGTAATCGAGATGAGCGTCCCGGTTCTCAACCACCTCGACCCGACCACTCAGCGGCGCATGAAGCACTGTTCCGGCTGGTGCAAACACATCCAACGCCAGATGCACGGTGCGCCGATCCGACGCTTTCCACGGACCCTTGCGGAACCCTGGCTCCGCATAGATCAGGCGGGGTTCATTGTAATAGCCAAGCCAGAGGCCCTCTCCGAATTCCTCTCCGACTCGAGCCGCCTCAGCAAGCGGCATGTGGAATGGATTTTGTGGCCATGTCGAATTTTCCACGGACAACGAGCCCATCGGCACATCGCTTAAATCCTGCCCGAACATCTGTGCGAAATGCCCGCGATGGCTGGACAGGTAGGTGTGGACGCGCTCGGCACCGTCAACTACCGGCAGGCCACAAGCGGCGCGCAGGCGGGCTGGCATGAGCGCGCCATTGATCTTCGCGTCCTCCAGGAATCGCCACGCCGGAGCCTGGCTGATTGTCACATAAGGGTCGTCCGGGTTCTCGGCCGCCATCAGAGTCGAGTTCACCACCGACACTGCCAGCCGCATCTGCAGAAGGGGCCAGATCAGATCGATTTCATCAGGTCGCAAACGGTTGGCGGCGTGATAGCCACGCACCAACGCGGCCAATGCGCGTTCGGGTTTCGGGTGGTCCAGAACAACATAAGCCCCAGCAATGGCCAACTCGCATACACGCGGTGCCGCGCACATATCACCAAGGTCGATCAGGCCCGAGACGCTTCGACGTTCGCTCAACTCACCTTCAACAAGGATATTGTAGTCATTGGCATCATTGTGGATCGCCTGTTTAGGTAAGCCGTTCAGCTGATCACCGATGGCATCAAATTCCAAAGCTATCTTTTGCAGACGTGCGCGCCTTGCAGGATCAGAAATTGCCTCCAGTCGATCAACAATCCAACCCGCTTGGGTCAGGTCCCATTTGAAATCTGCACGACTTAAGCCCTTGTGCTTGAACGCCTCCAACGCCCGGTCCGTTGCGCCTAGAATACGCCCCAGCTTGAGGATCAGGTCCTCGTTTTTTGGCACACTGCGGGCAAAGCACTGCCCCGGCATTCGTTCAAGCATCCAGACCAGCCGCGGTTGCCCGTCCGCGTCAGCAATTTCAGGCAACATGGTTCCGTTCAAATCAGAAACAACGTCAGGAAACGGCAAGCCCGGAGCCTCGGCATCGAGATGCTTTAGTGTTTTGATCTGCAAATCCACCAGATCGGCGTCACATCCGGCCCGCATTACTTTGAGCACATAGTCCTGCCCATTCGTGGCCTCGACTAGAAAGTTGAGGTCATATTCCCCATCCAACCGCGTTAGACGGGCTTCCAGCCCCCAGTTCTGACGCAGCTTTCCAGCCCAATATGCATTCAGATCGCCCATGCATTACCCCATGCCATTCCCAACTTGATCCCCTTCATCTGGCCAAAAATACTCTCGGGGGGATCGCGCCCCGGTGCGATGGGGGGCAGACAGCCCCCCTGCCGTCAGCTCAAAGCACGCAGGCGTTTGAACAGCGAGGACGTATCCCACCGGCCGCCGCCCAGTTTCTGCACATCCTTGTAGAATTGATCGACTAGCGCGGTAACGGGCAGCGATGCGCCGGTCTCATTTGCTGTATTCAGGCAGATCCCCAAATCCTTGCGCATCCAATCCACGGCGAAGCCATGTTCGAAGTGGTCATCCAACATGGTCTCGTACCGGTTTGCCATTTGCCAACTGCCCGCAGCGCCCTGGCTGATTACCTCGACGACAGCACGGCCATCCAGACCGGCCTTCTCAGCAAAATGCAGCGCTTCGCTGAGGCCTTGCACCAGCCCAGCAATGGCGATCTGATTGCACATCTTCGTCATCTGGCCTGCACCGTTGTCGCCAATGCGGCGGCAGATCTTGGAATAGACCTGCATCACCGGTTCAGCTGCGTCATAGGCCTCCTGATCGCCACCACACATGATCGACAATACACCATTCTCGGCCCCGGCCTGACCGCCCGAGATCGGGGCATCCACAAAAGCGATCCCATCAGCTTTGCCAGCTTCGTACAACTCGCGCGTCACTTTGGCGGATACCGTAGTGTGGTCCACAAAGATCGAACCTTTGGCCATTCCGTGAAAGGCCCCATCCTCACTTGTGCACACCATGCGGAGATCGTCGTCGTTGCCGACACAGGCCATCACGAATTCTGCCCCTGCTGCGGCTTCACGCGGGGTGAGCGCCATGGTTCCGCCATGCTGGGCAACCCAGGCCTCTGCTTTGGATGCGGTGCGGTTATAGACTGTGACGTCGTGACCGGCGGCCTGAAGGTGCCCGGCCATCGGGTAGCCCATGACGCCCAGACCAAGGAAAGCGATTTTTGCCATGTGATGATCCTCTTTGTAATCCGTCCCAGGCCTCGACGGCACTACAGGGCGAGATGTTCAGCAGAGACAAATCAAAGGTTGGGCTAAAGGGCAACCCTGCGTCACAGTTTGCCGCCCAAGTCTTTCAGAATCGGGCAATCAGGACGGTCGTCCCCGGCACACGCATCGACGAGATGGCTAAGCGTTTGGCGCATACCTTTGAGATCAGCAATTTTGGCGTCAATCTGCGCCAGATGATCCCGCGCAACGCGTTTTACGTCAGAGCTGGCCCGGGTCTCATCCTCGTAAAGGGCCAGCAATGTGCGGCAGTCTTCGATGGTGAACCCGAGCGTTCGGGCGCGACCCAGGAAATTCAGTTTGTGAATGTCCTGATCGCGGAACCGACGATACCCATTGTTGTCGCGCAGCGGTTTGATCAGGTTGATGTCTTCATAGTAACGGATGGTTTTGACGGGCAGGCCCGTATGGGTCGAGACCTCTCCGATGTTCATGCTACCGCCTCCCGTCGAAGTGAATTGTCACTGGCCGCCGGCACGCTGGTCCGGATGCGCCGCAGCCGCAGAGCATTGGATACGACAAAGACGCTGGACAAGGCCATGGCCGCGGCGGCCAGTGCGGGGGACAGTAGATAACCGCCTAACGGATATAGTGCTCCGGCTGCGACCGGGATCAGCAGCGTGTTGTATCCGAAAGCCCAACCGAGATTCTGGCGAATATTGCGCATCGTGCGCTGGCTGATTTCGACCGCGTTTGCGACACCGCGCAGATCGCCCGACATCAGCACGACATCCGCGGTTTCGATTGCCACGTCAGTGCCGGTTCCGATTGCCACACCTATATCAGCCCTTGCCAGAGCAGGCGCGTCGTTGATGCCATCACCAACAAAGGCGAGCGTTCCAAACCTGGTTCGCAACTTTTCGATTGCGTCAACCTTCCCCTCCGGCAGTACCTCGGCGGTGACGTGGTCAATGCCCAGCTTATCGGCCAGCGCCTGTGCGGTTTGCGCGTTATCGCCGGTGACCATGGCGAGGGTCACACCCATCTCATGCAGTCGGGTCAGTGCCTCGGGCGTGCCCGGTTTGAGTGGGTCTGAAACTGTCAGCGCAGCAGCGGCTTGTCCGTCAATCGCTACATAGATCGGTGTAGCCCCTTGGGCTGCACGTATCTGCGCATCAGGCCGCAGGCTACCAAGGTCGATGCCGGTCTGTACCATAAGGCGGTCAGACCCAATCAATACAGAATGCCCCTCGACCTGCGCACGCAAGCCCAACCCTGTCAGGGAGTTGAATTCCTTCACGTCAGGCAAAATGTCAGGACCTGCGCGAGTTATTGCGGTAGCGATAGGGTGTTCCGATCGCGCCTCAGCCACCGCGGCCAGGCGCAGGACTTCGGCGCAGTCAAAGCCGTTTGTTGTCGCAATCTCTTCCAGTTCGGGCCGACCCAGAGTCAGCGTGCCAGTTTTATCCAGGGCGATGACTTTGGCTTGTTGTAACTGCTGTAATGCATCGCCCTTGCGGAACAGCACGCCCAATTCAGCTGCATGCCCGGTACCCACCATGATCGAGGTCGGCGTAGCCAGACCCATCGCACAAGGGCAGGCGATGATCAGCACCGAAACCCCGGCCACCAGTGCCAGCGGTAAAGCCGGGGCGGGCCCAAAAATCAGCCACGCAACAACCGTCAATAAGGCCACACCTATCACCGCAGGTACAAAATAGTAGGTGATTCGATCCACCAGCGTTTGAATGGGTAGCTTTGCCCCCTGTGCCTGTTCGACGAGTCTGACAACCTGCGCCAGCACGGTATCCGAACCTACATGCGTGGCCCGAATGCGAAGGGCACCTGTTCCATTCACCGTTCCTCCGACCACCGGATCGTTCTTGGCTTTGCCGATGGGTATGGGCTCACCGGTAATCATGCTCTCATCTACCTACGAGGTTCCGTCCAAAACGTTGCCGTCCACAGGAACGCGCTCACCCGGGCGGATCTGAATGATGTCACCCACGATGATCTCAGCGATAGGCTGGTCTTGGGTTGTTCCATCCCTCTCGACCCGTGCAGTTTTGGGTTGGAGTCCGGCCAGTTTGCGAATTGCTGCACCTGTTCGCCCTTTTGCGCGAGCCTCCATCAGACGGCCCAGCAGGATCAGTACAACGATGACTGCCGCAGCCTCGAAATAGACATTGGCGGTACCTTGCGGCAGAACCTGCGGTGCAAATGTCGCGAGGACCGAGTACAGATATGCCGTGCCTGTCCCCAAAGCGACCAGCGCGTTCATATCGGGGGCGCCCCTCAGCAGTGATGGGATACCTTTGGTGTAGAACACCCGGCCAGGACCGACAAGCAGCGCTGAAGCTAGGGCCAACTGGATCAAATAGCTTGTTTGAAGGCCGATAGTAGAATGAACCCAATGGTGAAATGCAGGGATCATATGCCCGCCCATTTCCAAAACAAAAACCGGCAAGGCCAACATGGCCGCAAACACCGTCGCGCGCCGCAGTCCCGCAAACTCATCTATTTTGCAATTATGATTGGATCCGTCCTCGACCTCCGGGCGCGCCGGATACCCCGCTTTGGTCAAAGTTTTCGCAAGTAATGCCGTTTCGGTTACACCCTCGGCATAGGTCACTGTGGCGCTTTTCGTGGCAAGATTGACTGCCACATCTGACACACCCAGGCTTGACTGCAAAATACGCTCAATCCGCTTCACGCACGAGGCGCAGGTCATGCAATCGATGTCCAGACGTATCTGTCTTGTCGCCGCGGGATAGCCCGCCGTGTTGAGCGCGTCTAGAATCTCGTCGAATGAGGCCTCATGGGTGATATCGGCCGTCTTGGTCGCGAAGTTGACTTCGGCGGAGCACACCCCGGGTGTCGCACGCAATGCGCCCTCGACCCGGCCAACGCACGAGGCGCATCCCATGCCCGGAATCCTGATCTGTGTATGCAGTAACTCGGCCATTCGTGGCGTCCTGGTAATGTACTTTGGTCTCGATATAGAGTCTCCAGTCACTGGAAGGTCAAGACACTGTTCTCAACTGCGCGTCACCGTCGCACCTGGATTGAAGTTGATCTACGCGCCGGAAGCCTTGAGCTCGGCCAACTCGCGTTGCAGCCGCTGATTTTCTGTCTGTAAATCAGCCAGTTGCTTGCCCAGAGTGTTTAGGTGGGGCCGTAGCTCGGCCTCGGTGAAGCGGGGCGTGATATGGCGCGGGCAGTTCCAATCGAGCGCCTCAACTTTGATGATGGCAGCACGCTCTGCCTCGGTCTCCGAGCCGTCGACATAGAGATTGGTTGCGGCCTCAACACCCTCGGAAAATGTCATCCGCCCTAGGATCTTGAGGCGACGCTGGTTCGCGTAATCCATCAGAATCAACGCTACGCGGTCATTTCCATCAAGATTTCCGCGCGAGATGTACTGCTTGTTTCCCGACAGGTCAGCGTAACCGATAGTTTGCGGGTCCAGCACTTTCGGGAACCCGACCGGTCCACCGCGAAACTGAACATACGGCCACCCTGTTTCTGATACGGTGGCTTGATAAAATCCGTCGCGTGCGTGAATGAACGCCTCTTCTACCGGTCCGATTTGATGGCCTTGCCGTGGCCCGGATTCGAGGAATTTTGAGTAGGTTTTGGTTGATCCCATCCGCTCTTGATGGGTGCGCACTGCGGGCGTGAAGGTCAGTTCAGAAAAGGCGCGGGGCATTTTTGCGGTCTCCTGAGACTTTCGCGGATTGTCTTCAATATGGATGACAATTGCGTGGGCTGTCAGATGTGGGAACGCAGAAGTGAACAGGGCCGGAAACTGGACCAAAGACGTTGCGTAGCAACGCTTTTCGACGCCACGTCACATGGATTGGAAGGAATCGCACACGCAGATAGCCTTAGGTCAAACACCTGATCTGGAGAGCTTATTGATGTCGCTTTTTACCAGCACCGCAGCCTGGGTTACTGACGAACACCGGATGTTTGCCGAGATGGCCGGCCGTTTCATGGACGATGCTTTGGTTCCCAACACAGAGAAATGGGCCGAAGACGGCGTGGTCGATCGGGACTTTTGGCTGCAGGCGGGTCAGACGGGTCTGATGGCCGGTTCGATTGCCGAGGAATATGGCGGTGTTGGTGGTGGAATGGGCTTCGATTCTGTCACCCTGTACGAACAGACCGCACGCGGTGATGCTGGATGGGGATATGGCATTCAGTCCATCGTGACTCATTACATCACGACCTATGGCAGTGAGGATCAGAAACACAAATGGCTGCCAAAGCTTGCCTCGGGCGAGATGATCGGAGCGCTTGCCATGACCGAGCCGGGTACCGGATCGGATGTGCAGGCAGTGAAGACTACGGCTGAGAAGGATGGCAATTCGTATCGGCTTAAAGGCTCCAAGATATTTATCACCAACGGGCAATCGGCTGATCTGGTCATCGTGGCGGCGAAGACCGACAAATCCCTTGGGGCAAAGGGTGTCTCGCTGATTGCCGTCGAAACCGAAGGAACCGAGGGATTCCGCCGGGGACGGAACCTCGAAAAGCTTGGGATGAAGGGCAACGACACGGCAGAATTGTTCTTTGAGGATGTCAAAGTTCCAATGACTAACCTGCTGGGCCCAGAGGAGGGGCAAGGGTTCTATCAGCTGATGAAACAGCTGCCGTGGGAAAGGCTGACCATCGGGATCATGGCGCTGGGCGCGATCGACTTCGCAATATCTGAGACAGTGAAATATGTGCAGGAACGCAAAGCCTTTGGCCAGCGGGTGATGGATTTCCAGAATACCCGTTTCAAGCTGGCCGAGTGTAAGACCAAGGCCGAAGTCCTGCGCAGTTTTGTCAATGACTGCATCGGCAAACTAGAGGCCGGTGAGCTGGACGCAGCGACAGCATCGATGGTGAAATACTGGGGTTCAGAGGTGCAGAACGAAATCATGCATGAATGCCTGCAACTGTTCGGCGGCTATGGCTTCATGATGGAGTACCCGATTGCGCGGCTCTACGCGGATGCGCGGGTGCAAATGATCTACGGTGGCACCAATGAGGTGATGAAAGAGCTTATCGCCCGTTCGCTGGACACCTAAGGCGAGACACTCCCGCCCGTCGTCGACATTCCTTGCAGAACGTCTCCTCCCGTTGGGCCAGGCAGGCGCGGGCGCAGCCCGCGCCTGCCTGGCCCCTGCCGTCCGCAGGACGCAAGGCCGGAGGCCGCGTAGGTTTGCGGCACTGATTGCCATTGAAGCACTGAATTCTGCCTGCCATTGTGATTGAGGGATATTCTGTCCGAGAGGAACCTCGATATGGTTGCGTCTAACAAAGATCGCATATGCGCCCTGCTCAAGAGTATTGAGACGGGCGATCCGGGCCCGATTTCAGTGGTGAACGAAGCGCGGTATATCCAGCACAATCCACAAACTCATGAAGGCAGTGAGGGCCTGGCGGCGTTGTTCAAGCGGCTGTCTGATACCTCTCCATGCGTGAACATTGTGCGCGCGTTTGAAGATGGAGACTTTGTCTTTGCGCATACCGAATATGATTTCTCGCGCCGAAACATTGGATTTGAAGTATTCCGCTTTGAAGACGGGCAAGCGGTCGAGCATTGGGATAATATTCAGAAACGACTGGGTCCAAATGACTCGGGGCGAAGTATGGTGGATGGCCCCACAGAAAGCCGGGACATCGAGAATACAGAAAAGAACCGGACGCTTGTCCGTTCTTTCGTCGAAAATGCCCTGATCGCAGGAGACCCAGATCAGATAGGAGCTTTTGTTAACACAACTGCCTTTGTGGAACACAGCCCGGGTTTCTCAGACGAGTTAACAGCGTTGCGCGCCGCATTGTCCGACATAGAGGCCATAAACTATCAGCATCTTCACCGGGTTCTGGCGGAAGGCGATTTTGTTTTGACCGTTTGTGAGGGCGAGCGAGCAGGCAAGCATAGCTCTTTCTATGATCTGTTCCGCGTATCTGTTGGCAAGATCACTGAACATTGGGATACGGTTGAGACGATTGCACCGCGCAGCGAATGGAAGAATGACAACGGCAAATTCTAAGGGAGTTCTAAAGGCTGGTATCAGGCTCCAATTGTTCACTGATCCAGCCTTGGAAAGATCGCAGCGGCTCGGGGGTAGACCGGTCATTCGGCCATACGAGATAATAGCTGCCAAGACTCACATACGGACCGTCCCACGCCTTAACAAGTCTCCCTGAGCGCAGATCATCCTGAACCAGATATGAAGGCACCAAAGCTACGCCTAATCCGTGGATCGTGGCTTGGATCATGGTCGAGAACTGATCGAACATCATACCTCGCAGACCGGTGACTGATTGGCCCTGCATCTCGAACCAGCGCTCCCAGGCGTCTGGTCGGGAATCCAGGTGCAACAGCGGCGCGGCGCAGAGGGTATCCAAGGTGTCGAAATTGACGTTGGTAAGTGCAGGGGCACAAACGGGCAGGACCTCTTCCCTCATGATCGGCAGATACTGAACACCCGTCCAATCCTGCTGACCAAAATGGATCGCTGCATCAAACGGTTCAGAGGCAAAATCAAATGGCCTGAGGCGGGTACCCAGATTGACTGTGACCTCAGGATGGCGGCGGGCAAAATCCTGCAGGCGCGGTGCAAGCCAGTGCATCCCGAACGCGGGAAGGATCGACAGGTCAAGCGACCCGCCAGCCGGGTTGGCTTTGAGCTTCAATGCCGCACGCGCCAGTTCCTGCACTGCAGACCTTGCGGTTTGGACATAAACTTTGGCGGCGGGCGTGAGGTGCAGACGCATTTGGCTGCGCTCGATCAGTTGTACGCCCAACTGGTCTTCCATTGTCTTCAGTTGGCGACTGATTGCGCTTTGGGTCAGGGACAGTTCAGCAGCCGCAGCCGAAGCGCTGCCCAACCTGTCAACAGCCTCGAGCGCGAGCAGAGATGAGATGGAGGGAAGAAACCGCCTGGGCGTAATCATATGACTTATCCTCATACCTTCTGAATGCAATAGCACTGGTTTTTTCCAGCCACCAGAGCGATGAAAGCTGGAACGCATCGCCAATTGTGATCTTGAAACGAGCGCCCGGGCGCGGGAAAATCGAGAGGCTGGGCGAACCCGCGCCGAGATCGGTCAACGCCGATGATACAGACCAAACAAAAGCGAGAACCATGGACCGCGCCCAGATCGTACATGAGAATTTTCTGACCCGCGTTGCAGATCGCGATTTTCCCGACGGCGTGCCGCCGCGCTCCGGGTTGAGCGATGCAGATGCGGTTTCGCTGTTCCGGTCACAGGTTCTGAGCCGTGCATTGGACAGGACCAGCCGAGCGATGCAAAAGGCTGGGCAGGGGTTCTATACGATTGGCTCGTCCGGGCATGAGGGGATGGCAGCCGTTGCGCATGCCCTGCGCCCGACCGATATTGCGTTCCTCCATTATCGGGACGCGGCCTTCCAGATCGCGCGGGCGGAACAGGTACCGGGTCAACAGATCACATGGGACATGCTGCTCAGCTTTGCGTGCTCAAGTGATGACCCGATCTCGGGCGGACGGCATAAAGTTCTGGGGTCAAAAGCACTGATGATCCCGCCACAAACCTCGACCATCGCCAGCCATTTACCCAAAGCTGTCGGTGCGGCTTATGCGCTGGGGGCTGCGCGCCGAAACACGCCTGAACATCGCGTGTTGCCGGAAGACGGAATTGCAATGTGTTCTTTCGGGGATGCTTCGGCCAATCACTCGACGGCTCAGGGGGCGATCAACACTGCAGGGTGGACAAGCGTGCAGTCGACGCCGCTGCCCTTGCTGTTCGTGTGCGAAGACAATGGAATCGGGATTTCCGTCAAAACGCCCAAAGGCTGGATTCAGGCGTCGATGGAGCACCGTCCGGGGATCAGGTATTTTCAGGCAAACGGGTTGGATATCTATGAAACTCAAGCCGTCGCAAAAAAGGCTGCCGACTATGTCCGCAGGCGTCGAAAACCAGCTTTCCTGCATTTGAAAACAGTTCGCCTGTATGGCCACGCAGGTGCGGATGTGCCGACAACTTATCTGCCAAAGTCTGAAGTTGAAGCAGATGAGGCAAACGACCCGCTATTGCACACCGTACGGCTGCTGGATCAGGCAGGTGCGTTGTCGCCTGACCAAGCGCTGAGCATCTACCGCGACACTTGCGCAAGAACCGATCGCGTGGCGACCGAGGTCGCCAGACGTCCGCATCTGGCGAATGCGGCCGAGGTTATGGCAAGCCTGATCCCGCCCAAGCGTCCCTGCAAGCCGACAAATGGCCCGAGTGCCAAAGCGCGGACTGATACTTTTGGTGGCGACATGCGTGCGATGGATGAGCCCCAGCCAATGAGTCGGCTGATCAACTGGGCGCTGACTGATCTGATGCTGACACATGGTGAGATCGTGTGTATGGGTGAAGATGTAGGACGCAAAGGTGGCGTTTATGGCGTAACGCAAAAGCTGCAGCAGCGTTTTGGCCCGGATCGAGTGATTGATACACTTCTGGACGAGCAATCTATTTTGGGGCTCGCTATCGGCATGGGTCATAACGGCTTCGTGCCGATCCCCGAAGTCCAGTTTCTGGCCTATCTGCACAATGCCGAGGATCAGATCAGGGGTGAGGCGGCAACTTTGCCGTTCTTCTCGAATGGACAATTCACTAATCCGATGGTCCTGCGGATCGCTGGTCTGGGGTATCAGAAGGGATTCGGCGGGCATTTTCACAACGACAATTCTCTGGCCGTTTTGCGCGACATACCGGGGGTGATCATCGCCTGCCCCTCTACTGGTACGGATGCGGCAAAAATGCTGCGCGAGTGCGTGCGGTTGGCGCGAGAGGAGCAACGGGTTGTGGTGTTTCTTGAACCGATCGCGCTCTATCCCATGCGCGATCTGCACGGGGCGCAGGATGGAGGGTGGATGACCACATATCCGTCACCGGATCAAAAGATCGCGCTGGGCGAGGTTGGCATACATGGTGACGGCACAGATTTGGCGATCGTGACCTACGGCAATGGGCACTATCTTTCGAGACAGGCTTTGCCCGAGCTTGAAGCGGCAGGGCTGAAAACCCGGATCATTGATATGCGCTGGCTGGCTCCGCTACCGACTGACGCCTTGCGCGAGACCACCAACACATGCGCGCATGTGTTGATCGTTGACGAATGCCGCCGCACCGGCAGCCAGTCTGAGGCGTTGATGACTTTCTTCGCGGAAGACAGCCCCGCAATACCAACTGCTCGTGTTGTGGCCGAGGATTGCTTTATAGCGACCGGACCGGCCTATGCTGCTCCACTCCCCTCGAAAGACGGAATTGTTGACGCTGCTTTGGCGCTGACCGGAGGAAAATCATGACCCGCACTGCTGTTGTGATCTGTCCTGGTCGGGGTACTTATAACAAGCCTGAATTGGGCTACCTGCATCAATATCATGCGGATCGGATGAGCCAATTTCACAGTTTCGATGAGATCCGTGCTGAAGCGGGGCAGGAGACGGTTACGGCGCTGGATGGTGCTGGCCGTTTCAGCGTTGGAAAATATTCGCGTGGCGATGTGGCCTCACCCTTGATCTATGCGGCGTCATTGGCGGATGCGCAGGCACTTGCCAAGGATATTGAGGTAGTCGCCGTCACCGGCAATTCGATGGGATGGTACATCGCGCTGGCCGTCGCTGGTGCATTGACCCCAGAGAACGGCTTTCGTGTGGTCAATGCGATGGGTACGCTAATGCAAAAGCAACTGATCGGTGGCCAATTGGTGTACCCGTTCGTCGACGAAGAGTGGTCGAATGATGTTGCACGCAAATCAGCGTTGTTAGACGCGGTTGCACGGATCAACACATTGAAAGACCATACTCTGGCGCTTTCGATTGATCTGGGCGGGATGCTGGTACTTGCAGGGAATGAGGCAGGACTAAATGCGTTTGAAACCGCCAATCCCGTTGTGCAGGATAGGTTTCCTTTGCGACTGGCGAACCACGCTGCCTTCCACACCGCGCTACAGGCACCAGTCGCGGCGGAAGGTCGGGCGCTACTGGGCGCTGATCTGTTTGGCCAACCCGAGCGCCCGATGATTGACGGCCGCGGCAAAATCTGGTGGCCAGGAGCGACAGATACCGGGGCACTGTGGGAGTATACACTTGGCCATCAGGTGACCGAGACCTATGATTTCACCCATGCCATCCAGACGGCGGCGCGCGAGTTCGCTCCGGACCTCTTTATTGTGACAGGCCCCGGTGCAACGCTAGGCGGTGCCGTCGCGCAATCTCTGACTTTGGGGAATTGGCGCGGTATGACGGACAAGATGTCGTTCCAGTCGCTGCAGGAAGCTGACCCGTTTCTGATTGCCATGGGGCGGGCCGATCAACGCGCCCTTGCAACTGGCTAGATCCGGCCTGATGATCGACGAAAATTTGGCGAGGCTTGGGAATGCCTGACTATGATCAATCGTTATGGCGGCAGACCTGCGGCGAGAGTATCAAAACGCAAAAACTCTCCGGTGACGTAACCGTAGACATTGCAGTTATAGGAGGCGGGTACACGGGGTGCTCTGCCGCCTTGACCGCAGCAAAGGCTGGGGCTTCGGTTTGCCTACTCGAAGCACATGAGATTGGGCATGGCGGCTCGGGTCGAAATGTCGGGTTGGTCAATGCAGGGCTCTGGCTGCCGCCTGATCAAATTCGATCGCACTTGGGGCAGGTGCCAGGTAATCGTCTGATCGATCTGCTGGCGAATGCACCATCTGAAGTCTTTGGGTTGATTGATGCGCATGAGATCGCCTGCGAGCCGGTGAGGCATGGCACGTTACATTGTGCCCATTCGGCCAAGGGCTTTGAGGATTTGCATACACGCCATAGCCAGTTGAGCGTTTCTGGGGCGCCGGTCGAGCTACTTGATGCAAACACCTCACGCAAGCGCACAGGTAGCCCCGCTGTCCATGGCGCATTGTTCGACCCCCGTGCTGGCACAATTCAACCGCTGGCCTTTGTAGTCGGCCTGGCACGCGCTGCGCAGGATGCGGGGGCGCTGATCTATACCGATAGCCCAATCCAATCCCTGCGACAGGAGGCGGGGATGTGGGTTTTGCACGGAGAAAACGGCACCGTGCGTGCCAAATCGATCATTCAGGCGACCAACGCCTATCATCAAGGCATCGCCGATACCGCGCCCGCCTACGTACCTGTGTACTATTTCCAATACGCCACTGCTCCGCTGTCACATAACCTACGAGCCAGCATACTGCCCGAGGGTGAAGGGTGTTGGGATACAGGGCTGATCATGGCATCGTTCCGGCTGGATCAGGAGGGACGATTTATCATTGGCGGAATGGGTGATCTGAACAGCGTCGGAGGCTTTGCGCACAAAGCTTGGGTCAGTCGCAAGTTGGTGGTGCTCTATCCGCAACTGGCGGATCAACCGCTGGTCGAAGGTTGGCACGGACGCATTGCGATGACTTCAGACCACATTCCCAAGATCATTCAGATTGGTCCGAATGCGCTTGCCGCGCATGGGTTCTCGGGGCGTGGGATCGGACCGGGCACGGTGTTCGGTCGCTTGATGGCCGAAAGCCTGCTTAACGATGATCCGTCGCTGCTGCCTGTGCCGCCGATAACGGAGTACTGTGAGAGCTGGACGGGTCTACGCCGTGCTTTTTTCGAAACCGGAGCTGCCCTGACGCACCTCGTCAAAACCCGATTTTGAAGTTTAGACAGACCGGGTAATGCCGCCGTCCACACGGATATTCTGGCCGGTGATATATCCGCCACCCTCGGAGGCCAGCAGCGAGACGACCGAGGCGATCTCATCATAGCTGCGCCCATATCGGCCCATCGGAATGCGTGCGCGGAATTCTTCCTTCTCGGGAAGGCTGTCGATGAACCCCGGCAAGACGTTGTTCATGCGGATATTGTCGGTGGCATATTTGTCCGAGAACAGTTTTGCAAAGGCTGCCAGCCCCGCGCGGAATACGCCCGAAGTCGGAAACACCGGGTCAGGTTCGAAGGCGGCAAAGGTCGAGATGTTGATGATCGATCCACCACCCTGCGCCTGCATGATAGGGGTAACCAGACGTGTGGGCCGCACCACGTTCATGAAATAGACATCCATACCAGTGTGCCAGTCCTCATCCGTAAGCTCGAGCACCGGTGCGCGTGGGCCATGACCAGCCGAGTTGACCAGTACATCGATGCGCCCCCAATTGGTCATCGCCGCATCCACAAGTTTTTGCAGGTCATCATTTGACTGGTTCGAACCCGTAATACCGACGCCGCCCAATTCATGCGCCAGCGTCTCACCCTTACCCGAAGAGGATAGGATGCCAACCTTGAACCCGTCCGCCGCCAACCGGCGCGCGCTATCCGCGCCCATACCGCTGCCGCCTGCAGTGATCAATGCAACTTTTTCCATCTTCGCGCCCCTCTGCGATAACTGATGTGAAGATGACTGACCTGCATGAATTTGACCAATCAGTTCTATTGCGCGATAGCAGTAGAAAATCTACAGTCTAAGAATGCCTGCTCTTCCACCTCTCAACGCGATGCGCGCCTTCGAGGCCTCGGCGCGTCACTTGAACTTTCGCCTTGCAGCGGAAGAAATTGGGGTCACTCAAGGGGCCGTTGCTCAGCAAGTGCGTGGACTTGAGGCGCGATTGGGGACTGCTCTGTTTGAACGCCTTCCGCGCGGGTTGCGGCTAACCGAAGCGGGACGCAGGTTCCAAGCGCCACTACGTCGGGCGTTTCGTCTGATCGAAGATGCCTTCGATGACCTATCCAATAATAGGCAGATCGCAATATCGGTCACGCCCAGTTTTGCATCTAAATGGCTGGTGCCGCGTTTGAATGATTTTCTGACCAGCTATCCCGATATTTCAGTTCAGGTTGATGCACGCGAGCGGTTGGCGGATTTCAGATCGGATGGGATCGACATCGCAGTACGTCAAAGCCGTTCGCCGATTGCGCAGGACCTGAATGCCATACCGCTATTCTCGACCGAGTTCGTTGTTGTCAGCTCTCCAGAATTGGCATCACAAATCTCCAGCCCAGATGATCTGATGGAGTACGTTCTACTCAGCGATTCCCACGGACTTTGGCCTCTGTATCTGGAACGTGCAGGGGTAGAAGGGAAACCCCGGACGATAAGCTTCAGTCAGACAAGCCTGGCGATTGACGCCGCAATCTCAGGTCAGGGGTTTGCGCTGGCCAATGCCCCGCTTGTGTCGGATGAACTGGCCTCGGGGCGCCTATCGCAACCATTATCCGAGGTGCTGGTTGATGATCTGAGCTTTTTTATCGTCACCCCTAAGAAGCCACGTCAACCAGAATTAGTAGGACACATGCGCGACTGGCTTCTATCTCAGGTCTGAAGATTGGCGGCAATGCTCTCGATCCGTGTGCGTAACCAGCGATGCGCGGGATCGTTGGTCGAGCGCTGGTGCCAGACCATGTAGATCGACACTGGGTCACACTCAAATGGTAAGGGCGCACAGTCCAGTGTCGCCAGCGGGCCGCGTTGTATCAAAGCTGTATCGGTCGAGATCAGGTCGCTGCCTTTCACGAAGGGCGGGATTGCGTTGAAATGCGGCAAGGTAACAACGGGTGGTCTGATCTGGCTTTGGTCCACGCCACGCATTACGGCACGGGCATTTCGTCCGTCGGCGAAACGCACCTCGACATGATCGCTATCGCAATATGCCTGCCAGTCCTTGGGCGGGTCGTGGTGGGCGGCATCGTAGAAAATCATTAGCGGGCTGGTGATCAGCCGTTTCTGAAAGATATCCGGCCCATCTGGCGGCAATGGGGTCAGCATCAACTGGCACCGGTCACTGCGTAGTAGGTCCGGGTCCGGAACCCCCGAAGGGATGAATTCCAGCCGCAGCCGGACGCCTTCGTCGCGTGTTTCCCGCAGCAGTTCGGGAAAGATCAGCTCGCGCGGCATATCATTGGTGGCGATCTGGATGTCCATCTGTTCAGACACAGGATCAAATGGACGGCCGACGGTCAGGGCGCGCATTTTGTCGAGCACCTGTTGCACCGGCTCTTTAAGGGCAAGCGCGCGCTCGGTCGGGGTTAGTCCTTGCCCGGATCGAACGAACAGCGGATCACCAAGCACCTGCCGCAACTTTCCCAACGTATGGCTGATGGCCGATTGCGTCACCCCCAACCGGTCGGCCGCCTTCGAGACTGAACTTTCTTCGAGTATCGTCAAAAATACCCGCAAGACTTTGCCATCAAGATCGGTGAAATCAATTTTGTTCATACCATATATGACTATTCATGAATGGATTTGGTGTCCATGCCCGGATAGGGGGAAAGGCAGCAAGCAGGAGGCACGCGATGGGGATCCGCTTTTTCTCGGACAAGAACCGACCCGTTCATATGGGCTCGTACCCATTGGAACGGCTGGCACGGCAAAACCGGATGCCTGACCTGTCACAAGTCTCACCAATGCGCGCGCTCAGCTATCACCGTTCTGATCGGCCCGAAAGCATCGTCAATGCAATGGGAGAATTCCAGGCAATGCTGGATGCGATCCGGGACGGTTTCGTGAATCCAGTCGCGTCTGAAATTCCAGCCGATCCCGTTGATCGCGCCAACCACCTGAAAGCGTTCGGTTATTTTAACGACGCGTCGATGATGGGCTGCGGACCTCTACTGCCGGATGCAATGTTGGCCGAACCCCGGCGCAACCCGGATATCGATCGCTTGGCCCATGCCCTTCGAACCCGCCAGACCAAAACGCTGGCCTCGGGTATCGATGTGATCATGGCTGATCTGAAAGAAAGTATGGAGGCCGAACCCAAGCCCATCGACAGCCATCGCCATGCACTTGTGTTTCTTTACGAATTCAACCGTGATCCTGACCCTGCTGAGCCGGGGGCCGAATGGATCGCGGAGGCGCAGGATCATCGCGCCTGCCTCTTGGCTACCGAAAATGCCGTTGTGATAGCCAACTACATTCGTTTGTTGGGTTTTGATGCGCGGGCACACTCGGCAATGTCATCCGAGGTTGATCTGGGCAAACTCGCCGTGGCCGCAGGCCTGGCTTCACTGGAGGACGGTGAAGTCGTAGTGCCGTGGCTTGGCAAACGCTTTGGTCTGACAGCGGTAACCACCGAAATGGAATTTGCTCATGACCTCCCGCTTTGCCCCATGGCGGAACAACCCTGGTTCCGAACCCAGGGTCCAGCGTGGTGGTTGGGTACCGGCTTTGCGAAGAATGCCATGAACCGTGATCCGTATGCTAAGCGTCGATATGTCGATGGTGCCCATCCGTTCGAAAACCTCAAACGCGTGGATAACCCCACCACATATATCGACGAAGAGAATGTTGCCCGCGTGCCCAAACGGGCGGATATGTTCGCACGAGCACAGTTCGGCGACATGGGCAAAAACCTGCAGGACGCAGCCAAGGGCGGCTATTATGTCCGCAAAGCGGCCCCAAGCTTTGCCCAACGCCGTGCGCTGGGCGCGTTTGTTCTGCTGCAGGATGGCGACAGCGCCAAGGTCGAAGGACCTACAGATGCCGACCGAAATGCCGCGAATATCAAGGCTGCGACTTACTTCCTTGGGGTCGACGCGGTCGGTCTCAGCCGGTGTCCCGAATGGAGCTGGTATTCCCACGACGCCACTGGCGAAGAGATAAACCCGCCACATGATCAGGCGATCAGCATGATCATTGACCAGGGTTACGAGACGATGGAAGGTGCCAGCGGTGATGACTGGATCAGCGTGGCCCAGTCGATGCGCGCATATCTGCGGTTTTCGCTTTTGGGCGGCGTAATTGCGCAGCAAATCCGCAACCTCGGCTACAAAGCCAAGGCCCATACGGTGATGGATGGAGAGGTGCTGCAGCCCCCTCTGTTGCTACTGTCGGGAATGGGCGAGGTCAGTCGGATCGGAGAAGTTATTCTGAACCCATATCTCGGCCCCCGATTGAAATCGGGTGTCGTGACAACCGACATGCCGATGACGCATGACAAGCCGATCGATTTTGGCCTGCAGACTTTTTGTGAGAACTGCAACAAATGCGCGCGTGAGTGCCCATCGGGTGCGATCACCGCCGGGCCGAAGCTGATGTTCAATGGCTACGAAATCTGGAAGTCCGATAGCCAGAAATGCGCGACCTACCGGGTCACCACTCCGGGCGGCGCCATGTGTGGGCGTTGCATGAAAACCTGCCCCTGGAACCTGGAAGGCATATTCAAGGAACGCCCTTTCCGATGGGCCGCGATGAATATCCCTCAGGCCGCGACTGCCTTGGCAAAACTGGATGACGCCGTCGGCAATGGTGGTCTGAATGACACCAAGAAATGGTGGTGGGATATCGAGCTGGAAGCTGACGGTGCCTATCGCCCAACGCAACATCCCCTGAACCGGCGCGATCTGCAAAAGGACCTCGACCTGAAGTACGAGGATCAGACGCTTGCGGTGTATCCGGCCTACCTTGCGCCGCATCCGTGGCCCTATCCGTTTGCGATGGACCGCGAGGCCGGGATCGCAGCGTATGAAGCGATGCTGACTGCCGATGAATACAAAGCCCGCAAGGCTGCGGGCGATATGTCGGTCATTCATCGTTATCAGATCGCAGGCGATGCTCCGGTCATGAGGGTGGAGCTGACTAAGGTCGACAAGATGACCGCGGATGTCACGAAGTATGAATTCTCGACGCTCAATGGTGCCCCACTGCCCGAATGGACCGCTGGTGCGCATCTGGACGTGCTGGTCGCACCTGAATTTTTGCGGCAATACTCTATGTCCGGTGACCCGTCAGATTGCTCGATCTATCAGATCGGCGTTCTGCGTGAAGACGAGGGGCGGGGTGGATCAGCCCTATTGCATCGGATTTTCAATGAAGGTCGTAAGGTTTTCATTTCCAAACCGATCAACCACTTTGAGCTGAAAGAAGATGCATCAAAAACCTTCCTGATGGGGGGCGGCATCGGGATTACTCCGATGATTGCCTTCGCGCATCGATTGCATGCGTTAGGCAGGCCATTTGAACTGCACTACTCCGCCAGCACGCGCGCCGGGGCGGGATATCTGGACGACTTGGCCACGATGCCCTGGGCGGATCACGTCCACTATCATTTCTCAGATGAGGGCACGCGTGCCGACCTAGATGCGATCCTTGGCGGTTATCAGGAGGGTTGGCATGTCTATACCTGCGGTCCGGATCGTTTCATGGATGGCGTCATGCAAGCCGCCGAAGCGCAGGGTTTCCCAGAAGAAGCACGGCATCTGGAGTATTTTTCGGTCCCCGAACAGCCGGAGTATGAGAACTACGAATTCACCCTTAGGTTGGCCAAATCGGGTCGGGAACTGAGTGTACCTGCAGACAAAGATGCTGCTCAGGTCCTGAATGAATCGGGAATACACGTTGATGTGAAATGCTCTGATGGCATCTGTGGTGTCTGCAAATGCGGAGTGATTTCGGGCGAAATCGAACATCGTGATTTTGTGTTGTCGAACAAACAACGAGAAGGGGCGATCATTCTTTGCCAAAGCCGCGCAGCGGAAAAAGACGGTGTGATCGAAATCGATCTCTGAGCGCAGTCTGAATGCGACATATTTAGATCAAAAAATAGGTCGTACAGGCCATGGACGAACTGGGGTCGCTGCACTAACGTCCCCGCAAAACCCAGTGAACCCTGATCAACAGGTGCGAGGTACTTTCATGGACTATCACAGCCCTGCCAGTTTTGCCGAAGCGTCGGCGCTGGCACAAAATGCAACGGGCATCACGCGGTTTCTGGCGGGGGGCACCGACGTTCTGGTGCAACTGCGCTCGGAACTGGTGACACCGGATACGCTGATCGATATCAAGAAAATCAACGGCGTACATGACATCACCCGTAATTCCGATGGCAGTTGGACATTGGGTGTAGCCGCAACCGGCGCAGAGATGAGCGAGCACCCTGAGCTTGGCCATGACTGGCCCGGTGTGGTCGAGGCAATGGACCTGATCGGATCGACTCAGGTACAGGGGCGCGCAACGTTGACCGGTAACCTTTGCAATGGCTCTCCGGCGGCTGATTCCGTTCCCGCCATGGTCGCGGCAGGTGTAACGGTCACAGTCACTGGCCCAGAGGGTGCACGGGACGTGGCGGTTGAAAACATCCCGACCGGTCCCGGTAAAACTTCACTGGCTAAGGGTGAGGTAATCTCGTCTGTCAACATTCCGGCGCGTGGCGAAAACGGTGGGGATGCCTATCTGCGGTTCATCCCGCGTACCGAAATGGATATCGCCGTGGTCGGAGTGGGTGTAAACCTGCGACTGGACGGCGACATCATCACCGAGGCGCGCGTATCACTTGGGGCTGTCGCGCCGACCGTTCTTCTGGTCGAAGAAGCAGCCCGCGCGATCATTGGCACCACTTTGGATGACGCCGCGCTCGATGCCCTCACCGCTGCCGCATCGGCCGCGTGCAACCCAATTGATGACAAACGTGGCACCATCGCGTTTCGGACCGAAGTTGCCGGAGTTCTTGCCAAGCGTACCGCCAAGATCGCCTATGCCCGCGCCAAGGGAGAGCAAGCATGAGTAAGCTGCACGTAACGACCACCGTAAATGGTGATGAAGTTGAATATCTTTGCGATCCGCGTGAAACGCTGCTGGATTGTTTGCGCGACAAGCTGAACTTGACCGGCGCGAAAGAAGGCTGCGGCACCGGTGATTGCGGCGCTTGCTCTGTGACCGTCGATGGTCGTCTGGTGTGTTCGTGCCTGATGCTGGGCGTCGAGGCTGAGGGCAAGCAGATCGAAACCGTTGAAGGGATCGCAGATGGCTATGTCCTTCATCCGTTGCAGAAGAAGTTCATTGAATATGCCGCCCTGCAGTGCGGTGTTTGCACGCCGGGCATATTGGTTGCGGCCAAATCCCTGTTGGAAAAGAACCCGGATCCAACCGAGGAAGAGGCGCGCTATTGGCTGGCCGGCAATCTGTGCCGCTGTACCGGTTATGACAAGATCATCCGCGCCGTGATGGATACGGCCGCTGAGTTGCGGGAGGCATCGTAATGGCACTCGACCATCGTAAGTCCATCTTCAACTTTGTGGGCACGCGCCCCGACCGCCCTGATGGGCTCGACAAAGTGACAGGTCGTGCCAGGTTCGGGGCTGATGCCTACGCGCCGGGTATGTTGCATGGTGCAATCCTGCGCTCACCCCACGCCCATGCGCGGATCGTCAGGATCGACACCTCAAAGGCCGAGGCGCTCAAGGATGTCAAGGCTATCGTCACTCGTGCAGATTTTGCCGTACTCCCGTTCAAGCCGGGTCTGGAAGGCGAGTTCTGGAATGTCCTGGAAAACGTCATGGCGGGCGAGAAGGCGCTGTATGACGGCCATGCGATTGCTGCGGTTGCCGCGACTTCAGCGTTGGCTGCACGTGATGCGCTGAAACTGATCGAGGTGGAATATGAAGTGTTGCCTCATGTCACCGATGTAGACAACGCGATGGCTGCGGATGCACCGGTGATCCGCGAAGGCGCGGCCGACTATTCGGTGCCTGAAGGCATGCATCCAAATGTCGTACGCTATCATGAAAGCGGTCACGGAGATGTAGAGGCCGGGTTCGCCGAGGCTGATCTGGTCATCGAAGACAGCTTTGTGACCGAGGCGACTCATCAGGGCTATATCGAGCCTCATGCCTGTCTTGCGTCGTTGGGCATGGATGGTAAGGGAGAACTTTGGTGCACCACTCAGGGTCATTGGTACGCCCAGAAATACTGTGCCACATTGCTGGGCATCGAAACCGCGCAGTTGCGCGTGACAGCTTCCGAAATCGGAGGAGGTTTCGGCGGCAAGACCACTGTGTTCATCGAACCGGTGGCCTTGGCGTTAAGCCGCAAAGCCAACCGCCCGGTCAAGCTGGTGATGAACCGATCCGAGGTATTCCGGTCCACCGGCCCCACTTCATCCGCGTCGATGGATATTAAGATAGGGATGAAGAAAGACGGCACGATCACAGCGGCCCAAGGTATTTTTCGTCTGCAGGGCGGCGCGTTTCCCGGTGCACCCGGCGATTTGACTGCGATGTGTGCTTTTGCGCCCTATGACCTGACCAACGTGCGGCAGGTGGGGTATGACGTAATAGCTAATCGCCCCAAACAGGCCGCCTATCGCGCGCCGGGCGCACCTATGGGCGCGTTTGCGGTTGAATCTGTGCTGGATGAGCTGTGCAATCAGCTGGGTCTCGACCCTGTGGATGTGCGCCTAAAGAACGCGGCGGCTGAAGGTTCAAAAGCCAGCTATGGACCCACATATGAGCGCATCGGCCTTGTCGAAACACTTGAAGCAGCCAAGGCGCATCCGCATTATTCGGCACCGCTGAAACCAGGGCAGGGGCGCGGAATTTCCTGTGGCTTCTGGTTCAACCACGGTGGCGAGACCTCTGTTTCGTTGGCCTTGTCCGAGGATGGCTCGGCGCAAGTTATGGTTGGAACGCCTGACATTGGCGGTTCGCGTGCATCAATGGCCCTGATGGCGGCCGAGGTTCTGGGTATTCCCTATGAAAACATTCGGGTGACCGTCGCGGACACTGCTTCGCTTGGTTACAATGATGTCTCTCACGGCAGCCGCGTAACCTATGCCAGTGGTCTGGCGACGATCAAAGCCGCAAACCACGCGGTTGAGAAACTGTGCGAACGCGCAGCAGCCAAATGGGGCATTCCGGTTGATGCGGTGAAATGGGAGGATGGTTGCGCAGTACCGTCGGGCCCGAATGCGGGCGATTTCGACCCGCTGCCGTTGGCTGACATCACCGCAGATATGGGCGCGACCGGAGGTCCGATCTCAGGTCATTTCGAAGCCACCCCGGAAGGCGCGGGTGTGTCCTTTGGCACTCATATTGTGGATGCCGAGGTGGATTCGGAAACCGGCAAAACAAGCATCGTCCGCTACACGGTCATTCAGGATGCCGGCAAGGCGATCCACCCGACCTATGTGGAAGGCCAATATCAAGGCGGCGCCGCGCAGGGCATCGGCTGGGCGCTGAACGAGGAATATATCTATGGCGAGGATGGTCGATTGCAGAACTCGATCTTCCTTGACTACCGCATCCCGGTCGCAAGCGATTTGCCGATGATTGATACGGTGATTGTCGAAGTGCCCAACCCCGGCCATCCCTTTGGCGTGCGCGGCGTGGGTGAAACCGGGATCGTGCCGCCTCTGGCCGCCATCGCCAACGCGGTATCCAACGCAGCTGGTGTGCGGATGAAGCAACTGCCGATGTCACCGCCGCGCATTCTGGCGGCGCTTAAGGAAAAATGATCCAGGTTCACCTCTGGTCCAGCCTCCGGTCTCTGACCGGAGGCCAGCAGGTGGTCGAAGTTGAGGCGGCTACCACGGGGGAGTTGTTGAAAGAACTGGTGCGCCATCATCCCCGATTACAGGCCCCAATTGACGCGGGCGTATCGGTTGCGGTTGACGGTCGCATCATCGCGACGGGTCTGTCCGAGCCGATCCCGGAAGGTGCCGAAGTTTATCTGATGCAGCGCCTGCGCGGAGGCTGAATTTGGGAATCCTATTTCTTGGCGAAATCGCATGACAATATGAAAGTGCTGCACTGTTCGGTCAGGTTCTGAAACCGCGACCGTTCGCGGACATACAGATAAACCTGCCTCTTGTCGTCAAGATCCACGATAGGGCGGAAAGCGACCGCCTCTGGCAGGAATTCCGCCACGGTTTGGGGCAAAACAGTGATCCAATTACCGGATCGAACCAGAGTGATCAGTGAATGTGTATTGTGGATTGTGATCGCGGCATTTTCGGTGGCTGACAGGAACGCTGGCGATTGAATGAGATCGCAAAGCCTATTTCGCACAAATGGCGCGGTTGGGATATCAGCGATGCTCAGCGGTTTTGCACTTGTGATCAGGTCATGATCTGAGGCGGCGACAAGTCCAAATGGATCCTGAAATAGTGGAAGAGCGCGAACACCATTCAATGGATGATATCCCGATGCAATGCCGATATCGGCCTGATCTTGCGCAATCGCGTCGAGCACCTGTTGCGTATCCGAGTCACGCAGTTCGATCTTAACACCTGGGAACTGGCTGGTCATGTATTCCAGCAGAGGTGGAAATATCAACGCCCCGACCGAAGGGACGGATACGATCCGGATCAGACCCTGTTGAGCCTGTGCCGCCGCATCGATGTTCTGGACTGCCTGGTCAAATTGGCGAATCTGCTTCAGGGCAAGTTCGAACACCTGCTCACCCAGCGCCGATAGCTGGTTTTTTCGCTCGCCTTCAAACAGTTTCTTACCCAGATGGTCCTCGAGCTGTTTTAGCGTCATTGAGATGGCTGATTGCGTTCGGCCAAGGCGATCGGCTGCCTCGACCAGATTGCCGGTCTGCGCGACGGTGCAAAAGCATCGCAACATTTCGATTTTGATGGCCAACCTTCAGCTTCCTTGAAGTTTGTTTAAGTTATTTGAGTTTGACTGATGCGCCCCCGAAAATCCATCCTGTGACAAACGAATTCTGACTCTGGGGCGCATTGTGACCAAACTGAACCTAATCGCTGGCGAATGGCTGGCAGGCGAAAGCGAAATTGAAAACCGGAACCCTTCTGATCTGACCGATCTGGTCGGCATGTTCGCGCAGGCCAGCGGCGACCAGCTCGAGGCGACACTGGATCAGGCACGCGTGGCGCAGGCGGAATGGGCCGCCTACGGGCTGGAGCGCAAGCAAGCAGTTCTTAACGCAATCGGCAATGAATTGATGGCGCGCGCTGAGGAACTGGGCACGCTGCTCAGCCGGGAAGAGGGAAAGCCACTGGCCGAAGGCAAGGGCGAAGTTTATCGCGCCGGTCAGTTCTTCACCTACTACGCTGCAGAATGTCTGCGTCAGATCGGTGAGAACGCAGATTCTGTGCGCCCTGATATCGAGGTGGATGTGCGTCGCGAAGCCGTTGGCGTTGTTGCGATCATCAGCCCGTGGAACTTCCCAACTGCGACGGCCTCGTGGAAGATCGCACCGGCGCTGTGCTATGGCAACGCTGTCGTCTGGAAGCCTGCCAACATCACCCCGGCCTCGGCAGTGGCCTTGACCGAGATCATCGAGCGTCAGGATATTCCCAAAGGATTGTTCAGCCTCGTTATGGGGTCAGGGCGCTCAATTGGGCAGCGTCTTGTTGAAAGCCCCAAGGTCAATGCAATCTCGTTCACCGGATCGGTCCCGGTGGGCAAGGGCATCGCCGCAGCGGCCATACAGAATCTGACGAAGGTTCAGATGGAAATGGGGTCCAAGAACGCACTGGCGGTCATGGATGATGCCGATCTGGATCTGGCGGTTTCGCTGGCATTGGGCGGCGCGTTTGGTGGCACCGGTCAGAAATGCACAGCCTCGTCGCGGCTGGTGGTTCACGCGGGCATTCACGATGCATTTGTCGAGAAACTGGTTGCAGGCGCGCAGGCGATGAAGGTCGGCCATGCACTAGAAGAGGGCGTTCAGATGGGCCCCGTCGTCAGCCAACAACAACTGGGCGAGAACCTCGCCTATGTTGATCTGGGCAAATCCGAAGGCGCGGAACTGGCCTGCGGTGGTCAGCGTCTTGAGATGCCGCACGATGGCTTCTACATGTCGCCGGGCGTGTTCCTGAACACCAATAATGACATGCGTATCAACCGCGAGGAAATGTTCGCCCCTTTGACCAGCGTCATCAAGGTAGGCAGCTATGACGAGGCGCTGAGCGTGGTCAATGACACCAATTTCGGTCTGACTTCGGGCATCGTTACTAAATCTCTGGCACGTGCCACTCACTTCCGCCGCAATGCCCGCACGGGTGTTGTTACTGTCAACCTGCCCACCGCAGGTACTGACTACCATGTTCCCTTCGGCGGGCGGGGTGATAGTTCTTACGGTCCGCGTGAACAGGGCAAGGCAGCGGCGGAGTTCTACACCACCGTCAAAACCGCCTATATCAGCGCAGGCCCTGTCTGATGCTGATCGATGGCCTGCAATATGCAAACTGGTCGGAGAAGATCTTCCGGCAACTGCGTGAAGGAGGCGTGGACGCGATCCACGTCACCATCGCCTACCATGAGAATTTCCGCGAAACCGTTCTGAACTTTGAAAAGTGGAACCGTTGGTTCGAACAATACCCAGACCTGATCATGAAAGGCCGCTGGGCCAGCGACATCGACACTGCGCGCGAAACCGGGCGGTCGGCTGTGTTCTTCGGATTTCAGAACCCATCTCCGATCGAAGATGATATCGGTCTGGTTGAAATCCTGCACGATCTGGGCGCGCGCTTCATGCAGCTGACCTATAACAACCAGTCGCTGCTGGCGACCGGTTGTTATGAGGCCGAAGACACCGGTATCACCCGCATGGGCAAGCAGGTCATCAAAGAGATGAACCGCGTGGGGTTGGTGGTTGATATGAGCCATTCGGCGGATCGGTCGACTATCGAGGCCGCCGAACTTTCCGAGCGCCCCATCGCGATCACCCACGCAAACCCCCATGAATGGTCTCCAGCGCTTCGCAACAAGCGGGATGACGTGATCCGGGCGGTGACGGAAAAAGGTGGGATGCTAGGCTTTTCGGTCTATCCTCATCATCTGAAAGACAAGTCCGACTGCACGTTGGAAAGCTTTTGCGAAATGATCGCCCGCGCGGCTGACAAGTACGGGGCGCAGCATCTGGGGGTTGGTACGGACCTGTGTCAGGACCAACCCGATAGCGTGGTCGAATGGATGCGGGTTGGGCGCTGGACAAAAGAGATCGACTATGGCGAAGGCTCGGCTTCTAACGCCGGGTTCCCGCCGATGCCAAACTGGTTCCGCGACAATCGGGATTTTGGCAATATCGAATCTGGATTGCGTGCCGTTGGCATGAATGCCGAGGAAGTCGCCGGAATCATGGGCGGCAACTGGTATCGGTTCTTTGCAGAAAACTTTGGACCTTATGAACCATGAATACCGTGAACCCAACAATCGAACGCCGCGATACCGCCACGGTGATGCGCCTTTCGCGTCTGGGCTCGCTTCATCAATGTCGGCTCAGTTTTATGCGCCAGCTCACCCGTCGCATGGCGGCCGAGCAGTGGGTTTTTAGCCGCCCCGTATTCGATATCGATGACAACGGGGTCGGCCACGCGGTCTATTCCGCACAAGGACCCGATCGCACCTATTCACTGGTCGCATTCGCCCATGACCTGCCGCCCGAGCAACGCTCGGACCGTGTGATCGCCGAGGCCTGGGATGCCACCTTCACCTTGTTTGATGGTGTTCCCACCAAGGACGATATCCAACGTTTGTCTCGGAACGTACCACTGCAAGAGGCCGGGCGTGTCAGTGAAAATGAATTGTCGCTGTCGCGTGCCAACCGTTCTGTTCGGTTGTGGGCTCATGTGGTCGACCAGTTGGCTGCGGGCCAGCAACCAGATCTCGCGCAGATCTACAAGGTTGGCTATCTGATGCGCACAACTGCGGTTTACGGATCGGGCAAGTTCGGCGCGGCGGATCGGGAAAAGATCGCAGACCGCCCCGAGGTCAGCGGCCCGTTTCAGGCCGAGATGCTGTCAGTATATCTGACGCGAATATTCGTCCGTGATCTGGTGCAGCATATGGCAAATGCAAAGGGTGGTACGCAGACCGCGCAGCTTGATCCCGATATCGCTCGTTGGCTGGGGATCGGCAACTCGACCGGATTGGGCATGGCGCCTTTCATCGTCAATCACCCGATCCTGTTCAACAACTGGATCATGGTCCGTGAAGAGGCCATCGCACGCGTTCGGTCCCTTGATGCCGCCACAGACGCCCAAGTTGCCATGTTCCGCGAGATTTTCGAGCGCAGTAAATTGTCGATCTCGTGGTGGCGGTCCGAGCACCCGATCCAGATTGAAAAACTCGCCGCACTGAATGCCGATCTGGGCGCGATAGCCGCGCATCTCGATCAGACCGATCTGACGGAAAATCAGCCCTGGGATCGCCTGATCCTGTGGTCCCGGACCGCGCTTAGCGAAGAAGGGCAAGAGTTGCTGGCTTCTTTGATCCTTGAACCATATGGCGAGTTGGTGGACGGGCTGGCCAGCTGCATGGCGGATGGCAATAGCGCGGCCTTTACAATTGACGGCGCGATGCCAGTCGCACAGGTGCGCGACCTGATCCGCTCCAGTTTTGGCTGGGCGCTCGATCTTGACTGGTCGGCGCCTGAACACTGCGCGCGTGCCTGGTATGTGTCGGAAGAAAAGCTTGAGCCTCGTTTGGGGGAACGGTTTGAAGAACCGATAGAGGAGTATGAGCAACCGCTTGCTCCGGCACGTGATTCTGCGCTTGCCGATAAGGCTTTGGCGGACTGGTTGGGCGAAAGTCCGATCGCCGAATTCCTGCTGCGCCACCCTGAACACCGCCACACCGTACGTCGTGCGCAGATGAGCCGACTGGCACCATATGGCGAAATCAGCGACAATACGATCAGTGCGGAGGTCCTGCCGATTGACATGTTGCGCGCCAAATTGTCGTTTTTTGGTGCCACGCATTTCGACCCGCGCTCGGATCGTTGGGTGCGTATTTGCATGTATTCGGGGGCACCTTACCCCGAGGAACTGAGTCCGGAGAACGCGGATTTGTGGGTGTATCCGGAGCGCGCCCAATGAGTTTTTCCCTTAATGAAATCGAAGCCACGGCCAAGCGTGCAACGCGGGGTGCGGGCTATGCCTGGGGCATCTCTGAAGAGGCCGCAAAAGCGACGCGATGGCTCTGTGCGCAGGGGCTGGATGGAACGGTCGAATTGTCGCGCGTGCTGGAAGGCGAGTTTGCCGGGTCACTGGAAGATCATGTTCCCGCAGGGCTGGACGGAGACTGGGTTGGTCGTAAAGACCTATGCCCACTGATGGTCGGTGCTCTGCTTTCCGACTGTGCGCACATGCTGTTGGCAGGCCCGATCCGGATCAGACAGGTTTCTTCGCCAATGATGATACTGCCATTTGCGGCCTATGCTGCGCGCATGCACAACACGGTGGTTTCAGTCACGGCGGGCGATTTCAAGGCTTTGACGGATGGTGCGAGATTGATGCCGAGAAACGACTGCCCGGTTCGCGCGGATCATGTCGAGGTTGCATTTAGCGACCTACTGATCGAGCCGTGTTCACGACAGACGCGTGCAACGCCTGATCCGGCGGCATGGACAATACTGAACCGTTTTGCCCATCTTACCTATGCTCCTGCGACTGAAGAATCCCGTTTGCTCGGCGCAGGGGCTGGGCTTTCTGACAATGACTGAAAAGAGACAGACATGATTGAAACCCGCACCCTTTCACTTGCTGAAATTGAAGACCTGTCCTTTCGCGCGCTGGTGGCTGCGGGGACGAGCGAAGAAAACGCGCGTCCCTTGGCGGTTGCGACCGCGGCAACCGAGGCTGACGGGGTTGCCAGCCATGGTCTGGCCTATATCCCGATCTACTGTGAGCATGTTCAATGCGGCAAGGTTGATGGGCTGGCACAGCCCGTTCTGGCGCAGCCACGCCCCGGCGTCGTTACAGTCGATGCTGCCACCGGATTTGCGCATTCCGCCATAGAAGCCGGGTTCGACGCCTTGATCCCCGCTGCCCGCGCGCAGGGGATTGCGGCGCTGGCGATCAGAAACAGCTATAACTGCGGCGTTCTTGGATATCACACTTATCGTCTGGCGCAGGCCGGCCTGGTAGGTCTGGGTTTCACCAACGCTCCGGCCTCAATTGCGCCCTCCGGCGGAGCCAAGCCGGTGGTCGGCACCAATCCGTTTTCAATCGCCGCTCCGGGTACGGACGGCCAGCCCGCCCTTTTGATTGACCAGAGCGCCAGCACCATCGCCAAAAGCGAAGTCATGAAACACGCACGTGAAGGCAGGCCGATCCCTGTTGGTTGGGCGCTGGACGAAGAAGGAAATCCAACCACTGATCCGAATGTGGGCCTCAAGGGTTCGATGGCGCCGTCGGGTGGTTACAAAGGTGTTGGCATCGCGCTGCTGACCGAAGTTCTGGCTGCTGCTCTGACCGGCGCGACATTGGGAATCCACGCCTCTCCGTTTTCTGGCACGGTCGGTGGTCCGCCGAAGACGGGGCAGTTCTTTATTGCGATTGACGCAAATGCGACGGCGAATGACGCATTTTCAACAGGAATTGTCGATCTTGTCGAAGCGATCCGGTCGCAAGAGGGCGCACATTTGCCCGGAGATGGCCGCCGTGCAAAACGATTGGCAGCAAAATCTGATGGCGTTGCGGTGAACGTAGCGACACTTAACAAAATTGAGGCCCTGCTGACTTAGGGCTTTGTGGTGCAAATCCGGGGTGCCAGAAGAGAATGACCTGGAAATCGGGACACGTGCGAACAGGGAGGAATCACATGTCTATGAAGGATCCTTTTACCGATCTGGAGATCAAGCGATCTTCGGGTGGGTTTTACGAAGGCCACAGCGTCGAAATTGCCTTGCTCAGCAAGTCAATCATGGTCGCGCTGGTGATCTGGGCATTGGTCTGGCCCGCGAATGCAAACGGTGTTCTTGGCAGCCTGAACTCTCGCCTGCTGGAAGACTTTAACGCCTTCTATATCATCATCGTCGGCTTCTTTGCCTTTTTCCTGTTTGTTGTGGCTGCGCTGCCGCAAACTGGTAAACGACTCATGGGGCCGGAGGGTGAAAAACCGGAATTTTCGGATTTCTCGTGGTTTTCTATGATGTTCGGCGCCGGTCTGGGCGTCGGTCTGATGGTATTTGCCACCGCCGAACCTCTGGGCCTTTGGGGGTCAAATCCGGTTGTGATCGCCGAACAGGTAGTTGGTAATACCGAAGAGGCACTGCAGTCGGGGTATCGTTATACCTTCCTGCACTACGGGTTTCATGCCTGGGCGATCTATGTCGTGACGGGCTTGTCGCTGGCCTACTATGCCTACACGCGCAACATGCCGCTAACGATCCGCACTGCGCTGACACCTTTGTTCGGCAAGCTGATGAACGGTTTTCTTGGCCACGTCGTGGACGTTCTGGGTGTTGTTGCAACAATCCTGGGTGTCTCGGTAACGATCGGTTTTGGCGTTTCACAGTTTATCGACGGTCTTTATGCCATCACCGGTATGGGATGGATCATGGATCTGAACGGAGAAGTGCCGACGCCAAGTACAGTAGGTCTGTTGGCGGGTCTGATCGTCATCATGGGCCTATCGATCATATCGGCTGTTTCGGGTGTTGGTCGTGGCGTTAAGTATCTGTCTAACCTAAATCTGGTGTTGTCTCTGATCCTGCTGCTGGTCTTCGTCGTATTCGGGTCGTTCCTGTTTGCAATGACCACCTATGCAACGGCGTTCATCGACTACATCCTGCATTTCATCTCGCTCAGCTTTGGCGCGTTCAACCCGCAGTCAGCGGCAGCATTTGATGCAGCGTTGCCAAGCGAAGCTGCCCCATTTGCCGATGCCCTGTACAGCGGTGCAACCAACCCCTGGGGTTCGTTTGACGGGTTCAAATCAGGACTTGAAGGCGACGCCGCAGCTTTGCCTGAATCCGTTCTCGCTTCGGTATACGCCGCTGGTGATCCGGGTCGCCAGTTTGGTTGGCAGGCAGGTTGGACCACGTTCTACTGGGCCTGGTGGATCGCGTTCTCGCCCTTTGTGGGCCTGTTCTTGGCGCGCATCTCCAAAGGGCGTTCAGTTCGTGAGTTCATCGTTGGCTGTGTATTCGCACCAGCGCTGGTCTGCTTTGCTTGGATGACCATACTGGGTGGCACCGCGATCGATCTGGAACTGAACGGCACGGCCGAAGGCGCCATCATCGGTGCATCGAACACCGCCAAGCTGTTCGTCACTCTGCAAGAGATGATCTCGGGCGGGTTGCTGTCCGGCATCACCGTGATGTGCGTTGTACTGATCATGACGTTCCTGGTCACATCGGCAGACTCGGGTATTCTGGTGATGAACACCATCATGTCGGGTGGCGATCAGAATATTGGCAACAAGCACAAGATCATCTGGGGTCTGATCCTGACCGCAGTGATCGGCGCGCTCATACTTGCTGCGGGTGAGAACAATCCGATGGATGCGTTGCGAAATGCAATGATCATCGGCGCATTGCCATTTACAATGGTCATGGGGCTGATGTGCGTGGCGCTTGCTAAGGCGCTGTATCGCGACGGATTGCGGCAAAAGCACGCTGCGCCGGCTGAATAAGCTGTTGTGCCGGGCGGTCGCGATGCGGTCGCCCGGCATCATTTCGGTATTTGGCATCGCCCATCTCCGACTACCCCTCTGCATCGAATCACGCACTTAAGCTACGCCACGTAACCGGAAGATACGCAGACAGGAAAATGGCTGCCTGGCTCGCCGGCAGCATCTGTTCCCCTGATTGCATGGTAGGTCATGCCGCCGGTCATTCCCGCGCAAGAAACTGGTGTGGAATTTGGGCAGTTTATCAACAGCCCAAATCAGATCGAAATGGCATTCACCTTCGAACAGTATGCGCGGGACAAGGCTGGTTTAGGTGTTGATCCATCGTGCCACTATAGCGGCGAGTTGCGAAGAGGGGCTGATCGTATCTCTCATGCCAACACCGTCGCGCCGACGACTCAAAAAATGTTTTGAAAATTACGGCTTTCGAAAGCGCGGTTCGTTTCGAAGCGTGTTATGGCATAACCTTTTCCGAAATCTTCCATTTCTGAAGTTCTCCGGTGGTTTAAGCCAAGCCGGGGCGGCCAAAAAGACATAGTCAGCTTTGTCCCGCATGGCAGTCGTTCGAGCCATGATCGCTATGCGGTTGCTTTTGCCCAAAGCGATCGATACTGCTGCAAAAACTACAAAGCACCGACCAAGTGTGTTGTTGCCACTTATTGAAGTGCCACGAGGCTTCTTGCTCTGTTTGGAGAAAGATCCAGCGTCGCCTGATAAGCGACCGCAGCTTCATTGGGTTTTCCAAGCTCCATCAGCATGTCCCCGAGAAGTTCTCGTGCCGGAAGGACGTGGCCGGGTGTAACCGGGCTTTTGCCGATCTTATCCTCGAGATCAGCCGCGGCTGCCTGCTTAGCAACTGCGGTCTCAGAGCCCCCACCCGCCAGTTCAATCCAGGCTTCCACCGACATGATCTGTGCTTCGGTCAACTGCGCCCAATAGCCCTGCCCACGCTCCTTCATCATAGCGTGCAAAGACTTGAGCTCCGCAAGCGCGCTCTGCGCTGTATCGACATCACCGCTACGGGCCGCGCCGATACCGATCGCGAACCATCGCATGGCAACAGTTTGTGGAAATTTCTCCCATGGAATGACCGGATGCATCTCAGGCGACAGTGCCGCCGCGACGTCCCATTGTCCCTGCTCAAGAGGCAGCCGAACGGGTGCAGCCGCTAACGCATAAGCGCTTCCGAAACTGGCCTGATGATTTTGAATTGCGAGCATTTCGTCGACCAGCCCTGCAGCTTCGTCTGTGTTCCCAAGTTGTAGGTGGCCGTAAACCATGTAATCGATCGCGTGCGCATAGTGGCTTTGTACCACGTCTTTTGATTGCTCAAGAGCGGCTTCAGCGGACCGGCTATTCAGATCAATTGATTTTTCCCACTCTCCTGTTCGTGTAAAGATATGAGCGGGCATATGCAGCGCATGTGGAGCGCTTGGAGCCGTTTTATCGTATATCTCGGCGTACGGCCTGCCTCGCTCCTTGAGTAGTGGATTGTCATAGGCGTGGATCGCGTAGTGAATGACGCCAGGATGTTCTGGTGCCTTTTGATGAAGCGCGTCGAGCGTATCTCCCACCTGCGACTTTACTTTGATTCCGTCGGCCCCTCGCGGCGCCGTTGCAAGGCGCGCCAGCGCCGCAAATGCCGCGGCATCCAAGTCGTCTGCATGTTGGTCCGCAGCTGCCACCTGTTTCTCCGCCCACGATTTTAGCTGAGCGCGGTAGCCTTCCTGGCTTGAGGCGTAGAAAGCAACGGCGGCGTCGATCAATGCTTGTTCAATGGCGCTTTCGGAGGACATTGACCCGAGTCTTTCCGCTGCAGCAGACCCTCTCTCTGTTTCGGCTTCACTGGGAGTGCCCGGCCAAAGAGGGTGAAAGTTCGACATCGCGATGCCCCACTGTGCCATGGCACAAGTTGGTTCCGCAGACGCTGCTTTGTTGAACGCTTCTTCGGCTTGAATGTACATCATGTTGTGAATGAGATTCAGACCTTCGTTGAAAGCCTGGTCCGCTTTTGGGTTGCATGTCGTCTGGAAATTAGCCTCCGCTGAGATTGCGGGCACGAAAACAAGAAACGAGCTAATACAGGCGACAAAAGTATTGCGGGCTTTAGTATGCAAATGCTGCATCTATCGTCTCCACATTAAATATTGTCCGAATTTGTTTGAGCGTATGGCTCGGCGGCATCATACACAAAATTGTGCGATATGTCCGAACTGTCATCTGAGCGGCGATGCGCTCTGTTCGATCGAATATTTTCTTACGCTGCGTGTCCGCGTTATCCGCACAGCGGTCGTCCAAGCAAAGCAAACCTGCCGCAGCGCAGCTAGGCCAAAGGTTGGACGAACATGGAGGCCGCGCCTGTGCCAGATGGCGGCAAGATTCAGCGATCTACGCTTTCGTACGACGGCTGGCAGGTGGGACGCGACTATGTTCCAGTTCTGCCGCAATTTTCGGGTCTTGAACCATCACGGCGTCGAACCGCCAGACCACGCCATAACGACCGAGCAGGAACTCTATGGACCACCGGGGCACAGAAGAAACCCGCAAGCAACAGAAGCGAATTAGTCGATTTTAGTCACTTCCGACTTTCTGAACACCAACAGTGTTACAAAGAGACCGCCTATCAGTAGCATATGCGCCGACGCTGTTACGCCGAACACGAAGTAACTGCCGACCATAAGCGAGAAAATTGCGCTCCACATCCATGCCAACATTTGCATCAGCAAATGGGCCACGGGTAAGGACTGATTTCTTAGTGGGTTTTTGGTTTCATCCATTACCGAAGCCCATGTGGTTTTCACGTCTAAACTATTGGTCATGATTTTCCTCCCAATTCCAAATAATTCGTGATCTCAGTTCCACTGAGCATAACTGGAGTGTTTGCTGCCAGTGGAGCAGCGGGATCAAATTACAAGACAAACCGTTCGTGATTTGTGATATTGCTAATACGTACAATTCAGACGGTTGGACCGAAAAAAAACGGCGCCCGAGGGATGGGTGGCACGCGCAGGTTACAGGTTTGGGGTGCATGTGATAGCCGGCAAAGCCCGGATTGGATTCGCAACTCGCGCTATCAACTGGACCGGAGGGACGGATCGTTGGCAGCGCGGCTAATTCCGAGTGATGGATACTTTTTAGTTAAGGTGAGCCTCAATGCCGCGATTTTTCCTGATAGCTGCAAGCCAGCGTTGAAGTCACTTCCTCAACTGTAAACTCAAGGCCGGAGCGATTTCATTGGTCAAGACAAACAGCATGGGGAAGAAGGTCAAAAGACGAGCCCGAAAATCCGCGTAGCACAGGCTATCGGCATTCCTTGGTACGTCGGAAGAAAACATAAAGACACTTAACTTTTTAACCAATTTCTTCGCGGACCCGGCCGCTGAGATCGTCGGCGCTTAACGACCAACATTCCGCTGGTTGGTCCGATTTGACTGGTCCGAATTTACCTGACAGCACCGTTTCCTAAATAGTTGGCCAGACAACAGACAATGCCCCTTTGGGCAGCACAAGCCAGTACTTCGGAATGAAAAGTGTTCTTTGCTTCAACGACTTCAGCTATGTAAAACGGCAGAGGTGGTCTAAGCATGTGTTTCTCATCACAAGCCAGTTTTGTAGCCGGTGCAGCAATCATAGCCTGCAGTGGTCTTACGATACGTTTGGCGTTGCAAATGGGCGAACGATTTCTTCCGCTAGCCAGCTTTCCACTTTTCTTTGGGATTCAGCAATTGTCCGAAGGCTTTTTGTGGGTGTCCATTGATAACCCGTCGGCGAACCCTTCTTCGGCAGCTGCGTTGACGTTTCTTTTCTTTGCCTATTTTTTTTGGCCGTTTTGGGTTCCGCTGTCCGCGGCTTCGATCGAAAGTAACCGGCGTCACAGGCTCATATTCCAAGGGATTTGCGGAATTGGTTTCTGCCTTGGCTTGTTGCTTTACTTACCAGTGTTGTTGTCACCAGAAAACCTAGATATCGGCCTCGTTCATCACTCCATTCAGTATGAAAACATAGAAACGTACCCCTCCGAAATTACGAGGAACTTTGCACGTGTTTTCTACGCTTTGGTGATCTGCGTTCCGCTTGTAGGATCGAGCGATAAAGGTTTGCGAGGTTTCGGGTATCTAATTGTCGTTTCCGTTGCTTTGGGGTTCTTTTTTGCTTCTCATGCCTTCACGTCAATCTGGTGCTTCGTTGCGGCAGGTTTGTCTGCCTATATCTACTTCGTTCTAAAGTTTCACTACTGGGAAGTGGACCGCTTAGGTGGGCCCGCCAAAGGTTGAGGGACATTTTGAAAAATGCGTTTAAGTGCGGGAAGGGGGTTTCGCTGGAAAGCCGTCATCCGACAGTTTTTGTCAGATGACCGCGTTGAGCTCAAAGCGGAAGTTCACTCGCCTAAGGTGAAACGAGTGGTTTTGGACGATTTTGCATTAGCCTGATTCCAAGTAGCAAGGACAAACATCCAAACGCCAATCCCATTGCGAGGGCATTGGCAACGAAGATACCGCCAAACAGGGATAAAGTTCTCGTCTTTCCCAAAAGTGAACCCAAAGATGACGACAGGGGAAAAGAAAACTATGTCTAGCCATGTACTAGAGCCTTGCCAATCAATGTCGCCGCTCTTCACTTTTTCCCTCAAGCTGTTCTTCCGATTATAAACCCATGATCGAGCACGTTGAGCCGCCGTTTATGCGCTGCACCTCCAGTCTTTCGTTGATGCTGTGCTCTTCGGAGCTGGCGTGCCGGTTGATTTCATCTTGGATGAAGCAACCAATGCGCCGCTCAAGTCGCTTATCTCAGCCATGACCGTTATTCGCGGTTATGGCGGCAACTTGCATTTCATCGCGCAGTCGCGGTCCGAGATACAGCGGGCCTACTCTGACAAAGAAGCGGCAACGATCGAAGAGAATGCGATCGTGAAGCAGTATTTTGGCTTTAGCTCATTCGAAGAATGCGAGCGAATTTCGCGCGCGATCGGTGAACCAAAAGTAACAATCAACATAGTGCCAGAGGGTGAACAATGACTCCGCGCTTGTTCAAGCCCAGTTATCTTTTGTGGGTCGGACCCTTGGCAGCGTTGTGGCTGACCTTCCATACGCTCGGATTGCCGCATGTGATTTGGTCATACACTTGGCGAGACAACGGTCATGGCATGAGCCTATCCGTGCCGCGCATCTATGTGCGCTGTCGCTTCATCGGACCCTATGGTGAATTCGATGTTCCGGCGACAGGTGGCAACTGCGCTTGGGTGCGTTTCTTCCATGAGGAGACGCGCTAATGGATTGTCTCTTCGGGCCAATCAACACGCCATTCGAGTTCCAGAATGGAAGCCAATTCCACCCTGGCCAAATTCTTCACGACGTGGAGAACGGTTTCTTCATCGACATCACCATTGGCAATGTCGGTGTCGCATTTCTCACGGGGCAGCATGATCAAGCAAAAAGGTCTGATCTCTTCCCAGAAGGTTTCGTAATCCATTGGCTCAAGCCAATCCACAATATCGTTGATGAAGCTGAATTTCATATTGGATTCAGCATAGCAAAATCTGTGATCTGGCCACAAATGTCGGCCCGAAACCAAGGGAGACTATGATGCCAGAGTCATCCAATGAACTTCGTGCTCACTTCAATCCAAAGGGTGAGCTTTATGAGCTGCGCCATCAACTAGCCCGCGTCATGAACAACAAGGAATGGAAAACCTATTCCAAAATTGCTGGGGATTTCGATGCCAAACGCCGCTACACCGAACGGGCATTTCAGCTTGATCGCAATTTGCGGTTTCAAGAAACCCGCAAGCGCCTGATCGATGAAGCAGGCTCCGTGAAACGCCAGTTCACACCAAAGTTCTTTGGTGCCGATAACTTCGACAAGAATGACATTAATCGCCGTGCGAAAGCTCAAGTGATCGATGCCCACAAAAAAGACATGGCCCGGATTGATCGCGACGAAACCGAAGTTCTGCGCACTATGCTCGAAACCTGCGAGAAACGGGCCTTCAAACGCGAAGAAGTGAAACGGGATTTTCAAAAATCTGTGGACCGCCGATCTGGGTATGAACGACGTCAACGATCGTGGAGCCGCTAGAAACACATCAATCGCAACTTATGCAGGAAATCACGCTGTAACCCGCTGAAATTAGCCGTTTTTAGGAGTTTATGATAAAATGAAGTTAGGTGATAAAATGGTTGAAAAACTGAATGACAAAACAGGCTGTGACGGCCTTAAGTTCGAGTTCGACACCTCTACAAAGCCAACCCTATCGGTGGATGTGGAGCGCTATCAACACTTCCTTGATGAAAGCGACTTGACCGAAGTTCAGAAGGCCGAGTTCCTTCAATCGCTTTGGAATATCATGATGAGTTTTGTTGAGCTGGGGTTCGGTGTGCATCCGCTTCAGGAAGTCTGTGGAAAAGATGCTGGGACAAGCACTCTATCCACCGATGAATATTCAGATGCGCTAAGCTTGGAATACCCCCAAGATGACGAGGACGCCCGCGCTAATGAGCGTGAAGGCAGTTTGGAGTTAGAATGAAAGATGAGTATTCAAAAAGCGCTGAAGTAACTCGGGCATTGGTCTATTGCCGCGTGTCATCAACCAAGCAGCGACTAGAAGGTAGCGGGCTTGAAAGTCAGGAACAACGCTGCCGCGCATATGCCGATGAAAAGGGTTATGCCGTGGAAGCGGTATTTCCTGATGATGTCAGCGGTGGCGGCGATTTCATGCATCGCCCCGGCATGGTCGCTCTGCTTAGCTTTCTTGATGCACAAAAGGGCAAGCCATATGTCGTGATTTTTGACGATCTGAAGCGCTTCGCCCGCGATACGGAATTTCATTTGAAACTACGCCGTGAGTTCGCCAAGCGTGGCGCAACGATCGAATGCTTGAATTTCCGCTTTGAAGATACCCCAGAAGGTAAGTTCATCGAGACGGTGATCGCGGCTCAAGGTGAATTGGAGCGCGAACAGAACCGTCGCCAAGTTGTTCAGAAAATGAAGGCGCGCGTCGAGAATGGCTTTTGGGTTTTCCGTGCGCCTGTTGGATATCGTTACGTGTCAGCGCCTTCTGGTGGTGGCAAGGTTCTCGAACCCGATCCGGTGCTTGCGCCCATTGTAACGGATGCGCTTGAAGGTTACGCATCAGGTCACTTTGGCTCTCAAGCCGAAGTGCAGCGTTTCTTGGAACGCAGCCCACATTTCCCAAAAGACAAACCGGACGGCAAATTGCGACCAATGACAGTGAATCGTCTGCTTAAGAAGGTTGTTTACGCCGGTTACGTCGAGGCCCCCAAATGGGGAGTGAGTACCCGCAAAGGGCAGCATGATGGTCTCGTTAGCTTTGCGACCTTCCAAAAGGTGCAAGACGTTCTGGAGGGGCGCAAACGCCATTATCCAGCGCGCAAAGACCACAACGAAGACTTCCCATTGCGCGGCTTTGTTGCATGTGATTGCTGCAGCAACGCGATGACTGCCGCTTGGTCAAAGGGTAAGTACCGTCACTACGCGTACTACAGGTGCGAAACCCGTGGCTGTGAAGCCAAAAGTAAATCAGTCCCCAAGGCGAAGCTGGAGGACAGCTTTGCTGAAATCCTGAGGGGTTTGCAGCCAGCCAGAGAACTCTTCGATCTGGCGAAGGCTATGTTACGCGATGCCTGGGATATGCGTTTTGCAATCGCCCTAGGCGAAAAGGAAGCGATGCAGAAAAAGTTGGATGATACCAACAAGCAAATCGATGGCTTGCTCGACCGAATTGTCGAAGCAAGCAATGCATCCGTCGTGAGCGCCTATGAAACGCGTATCGATAGGCTCGAACGCGACAAAATGGTACTCCAAGAAAAGATCGATGCTGCCGTGCCTGACAAGGGACGGCTGGAGGAGTGTATGGAACTCTCACTACGGTTCCTATCAAGTCCTTGGAATGTTTATAAAAATGGTGACTACGCTATGCGCCAAACTGTACTCAGATTGGCATTTGCAGAGCCATTAAGGTACGGCCTAAATGGCGTGTATGGAACTCCCGAATTATCATTCCCTTTCAAGTATTTAGGGGGGATTTCGGGATCAAAAAGCGAGATGGTGCTGCTGGAGAGAATTGAACTCTCGACCTCTCCCTTACCAAGGGAGTGCTCTACCTCTGAGCTACAGCAGCGCTGTGGGCGGGTGATTAGACTCAAACGAAACGCGGCGCAAGGGTGTCTGGACGGTTTTTTTCCACTGCTGTAGAGAAAGACAATGGCAGACAAAAATTCACCCAAAAAACACGGCAAATCCGGGGAAACGCGCGAGGACCGTTTGAAGGCGGCTCTGAAGGCGAATATGGCGCGGCGTAAGGCACAGGCGAAAGCGCGGGCAGCGTCCGGGCACAAGGCCGACAAGGACGAGGGATAAGAGCAGATGGATTCGATTCTGGTGACGGGCAACGGTCCGCTGAGTGGGCAGATTCCCATTGCAGGGGCGAAGAATGCGTGCCTGACGCTGATGCCTGCGACGTTGCTCAGCGAAGAACCGCTGACGCTGACCAATGCGCCGCGCCTTAGTGACATCAAGACAATGACCGCATTGCTTCAATCTCTTGGGGCTGAAGTGTCCGCATTGCAGGATGGGCAGGTGATTGCGATGTCGAGCCACAGCCTGACCAGCCATGTTGCTGATTATGACATCGTTCGTAAGATGCGCGCTTCGAATCTGGTACTCGGACCGTTGCTTGCGCGGTTTGGGCAGGCGGTTGTCTCGCTGCCTGGTGGCTGTGCGATCGGCGCGCGCCCGATGGATTTGCATGTCGAAGGGTTAGAGGCGCTGGGTGCCGAAATCGAATTGAAAGATGGCTATCTACACGCCAAGGCACCCGGTGGTCTGAAAGGTGCCGTGCACGAAATGCGATTTGCCTCGGTTGGTGCGACTGAGAATATCGTCATGGCTGCCACGCTGGCTAAGGGTACGACAGTACTTAAGAACGCTGCGCGCGAGCCTGAGATTGTCGATCTGGTGGAATGCCTGCGCAAGATGGGCGCGCAAATTTCCGGTGAGGGTAGTTCGACCATCGAAATTCAAGGTGTCGACCGGCTGCACGGTGCCACCCATCAGGTGGTGACCGACCGGATCGAGTTGGGCACTTATATGCTGGCCCCTGCGATCTGCGGAGGCGAGGTCGAGCTGTTAGGTGGCCGTATGCGGCTGGTTGAGAGTTTTGCTGCCAAGTTGGATGCGGCAGGGGTCAGTGTGGCAGAGACCGACAAAGGCCTGAAAGTGACGCGCAAGAACGGGCGCGTAAGCTCGGTTGATGTTGTTACCGAACCGTTCCCCGGATTTCCAACCGATTTGCAGGCGCAGATGATGGCGCTGATGTGTACAGCTGAGGGAACTTCGGTGCTTGAGGAACGCATCTTTGAAAATCGTTTTATGCACGCCCCCGAATTGGTGCGCATGGGTGCGAATATTGAGGTGCATGGTGGCACGGCCACCGTCACCGGGGTTGAGCGCTTGAAAGGCGCGCCGGTGATGGCGACCGATCTGCGGGCTTCGGTCTCGTTGATCCTTGCCGGATTGGCGGCGGAAGGTGAAACGGTGGTCAGCCGGGTCTATCATCTGGATCGCGGATATGAACATGTGGTGCGCAAGCTGGAAGGCGTGGGCGCAAAGATCGAACGGATTAAGGGTCAATGACAGACGCGAGTTTCAAAGACGGCCGTGAGGCACCGCTGAACCTTGGGGCCGAGGATGCCGATGACCTGCAGGTTATCGCGACCCTGACGCAGGACGCGATTTTTCCGGTCACCGAGATGACATGGCGCCCATCCGAGCGTCGCTTTGCCTTGTTGCTGAATCGCTTTCGGTGGGAAGACAAAGATGCCGCTGCCCGGCGAGGCCGCGCATTCGAACGAGTGCAGGCAGTATTGGTGTTTGATTCCGTTTTGTCGGTGGCCAGCCAAGGTATCGACCGCAGCGATAAGGATATGATCCTGTCCCTGTTGTCGGTTGAATTCGAGCCCGCAGAAGATGGCGCCGGTCAGGTGTTGCTGACGCTCGCTGGCGATGGTGCGATACGGCTGTCGGTCGAGGTGATAGACGTTACGCTCAAGGACGTTACACGCCCATACATCGCGCCCTCGGGCCAGGCTCCGCAGCACCCTGAGTGAACAATAAACGTGGCATCGCTCAGGCGTTTTCGAACCCATCTGAGGGTCTAGGATTACGACCCGCAACTGTTTTTGATGTGTTCGGCATGAGCCGGACTCTGACCCGTTCGTTCTGCGATCTGTGTCAGGCGGATCATCGGGATGACCCCATGAAGCTTGCCCTATGGACCGCCAACAAGGATCCGGCTGCGATCCGAGACTGGATCGATGCTGGAGCCTCTCTGTGGGTCGCGACAAAAAGGGAGGAGGTTGTAGCGGTTGGCGGACTGCGTGCAGAGGGTGAGATTTCATTACTCTATGTCGATCCAGATCACTCTGGGCAACGAATTGGCGCAACTCTTCTGCATCAGTTGCAGGATGAATTGCGCGCGCAAGGCTGCACAGAGGCGCAATTGCGTGCGACCAAAACCGCGCATGGGTTCTATGTCGCTCAGGGTTGGCAGGATGCTGGAGACCCCACCGAATGGAACGGCCTTCCGCAATATCCAATGCGCAAATCGCTGCATCCAGTAGGCTAAGGGTTGAGGCCACGCGGTCCCGGCTATAAGACCCGTTGAAACGCCTTCGGAGTACCCTACATGCCCGTTTTCCTCGATACGACCGCAGCTGATTTCGAGCCCGCTTTTCAGTCGCTGCTATCCGCAAAACGCGAGGACAGCCCCGATGTGGACGCGGTCGTGGCACAGATCATCGACGATGTGCGGACCCGAGGCGACGCGGCGGTGATTGAACTGACCGCGAAATTCGACCGTCTCGAGCTGACGCCCGAGACCATGGCCTTCTCTGCAGATGAGATCGCTGAAGCCGTCGCGCGGGTTACGCCAGAGGATCGCGCAGCGCTGGAACTGGCGGCTGACCGCATCAGGGCCTACCACGAAAAACAGATGCCCGAGGGCCATCGGTGGACTGATGAGGCCGGGGCGACGCTCGGCTGGCGCTGGTCCGCGGTGTCGGCTGCGGGGCTCTATGTGCCGGGAGGACTGGCGTCATACCCCTCATCGGTTCTGATGAACGCAATTCCTGCAAAGGTGGCTGGCGTGGGCCGGCTGGCGATTGTCGTCCCAACACCTGACGGTCAGGCGAACCCGTTGGTCCTGCTGGCGGCGCAGCTGTCGGGTGTGGATGAAATCTATCGTATCGGAGGTGCGCAGGCCGTGGCCGCGCTGGCATATGGCACCGAGACTATTGCGCCGGTCGACAAGATCACCGGGCCGGGCAATGCCTTTGTTGCGGCTGCCAAACGCCGCGTTTTCGGCAAAGTTGGCATCGATATGATCGCCGGTCCCTCGGAAATTCTGGTCATTGCCGACAGGGACAACGACCCCGACTGGATCGCTTTGGACCTGCTCAGCCAGGCCGAACATGACGAATGCGCGCAATCGATTCTTATTACTGACGCCGCCGATTTCGGTGAGGCCGTTGCCCAAGCCGTCGAGAAACGCCTTGAGACCCTTCAGCGCCGTACCATCGCAGGTGCCAGTTGGCGTGATTTCGGCGCGGTGATTACCGTGCGTGATCTGAATGAGGCCGCCGCATTGTCCAATCGTATCGCCCCCGAGCATCTGGAACTCTGCGTGTCCGACCCAGAGGCTCTGAGCCAGAAAACCATCCACGCAGGTGCCATCTTCCTCGGCCAGTATACGCCCGAAGCCATCGGCGACTATGTCGGCGGCCCTAATCATGTGCTGCCAACCGCACGTTCGGCGCGATTCTCGTCAGGACTCAGCGTGATGGATTTCCTCAAACGAACCACGCTCAGCCAAATGACGCCCGAGGCTCTCCGCATCATCGGTCCGGCGGCCGAAATGCTTGCGAAGTCGGAAAGCCTTGAGGCGCACGGATTATCGGTTACGGCACGCCTGAACCGGTTGAACGGTTGATGAGACGCAATGACTTGAGGCGATGCCACTTCTGTGCGTTGCCCATTGAAATCCGTTGTTATAGGTCTGTGCAGACGTAAGGATTGTGACTGTTAAGATGACCCGTATCTCACATATCGAACTGGATGACCGGAACCTACCCCCGCCGACCCCCGAAATCGAGCAGGAGCGCAAGGTCGCCATCTATGATCTGCTTGAGGAGAATTCATTCACCCTTCCTTCGCGCGACGACCGGGCAACCCCGGACGGGCCATACCACTTGCAACTGTCAATCCGCGACAAACGTCTGGTATTCGACATTGCAACCGAGGCGAGCGAGAAGGCGGCTGAGTTTCATCTGTCGCTGGGGCCGTTCCGCCAAGTGGTCAAAGACTACTTCCAGATTTGCGAGAGCTATTTCAACGCGGTGAAGAACCTTCCGCCCAGCCAAATCGAAACCATCGATATGGCCCGGCGCGGTATCCACAACGAAGGTAGCCGCGTGCTACAGGAACGGCTGGAAGGCAAAGCCGATATCGACACCGACACCGCCCGCCGCCTGTTCACGCTAATCTGCGTGCTGCATTTCGGAGGCTGACGGGTGACGTCTCTGCCGCAGTCCATTCTGTTCTGTTGCGACCACAATTCGGTTCGGTCCCCCATGGCCGAAGGCATCATGAAGAAATTTTATGGGACAGGCACCTATGTGCAATCTGCGGGTGTCCACGGTGATCTTGATATCGACGGCTTTTGCATAGCTGTCTGTCAGGAGATCGAAGTCGAGTTGTCCCGCCACCGTTCGCGATCATTCGACGAGATGGAGGAATGGGGCGACGATCTCAGCTCGTTTGATCTGATTGTGGCCCTATCGCCAGCCAGCCAGAGAAAGGCGCTGGAACTGACCCGGTTTTTTCACCTCGATGTCGATTATTGGCCAATTATGGACCCTACCGGATTAGGCGAATCCCGCGAGGAAAAGCTACGTCACTATCGACAGACCCGCGATCAGATCATCTCGCATCTGAAAGACCGCTGGGGCGAACCTACGGAGTGACCATGAACCCGACTGTAAAAACCTATTTTGATGCCTTCAATGCGGGTGATGTGGAAGGCATGTTGGCCTGCCTCTCCGATGACGTGGCCCATCATGTGAACGAAGGTCAGATACGCGTCGGCAAAGAGAAATTTGCCGCATTCTGCGCCCATATGAATCGTTGCTACCACGAGAACCTGACCGATATCGTGATCTTCGAGGCCGAGCACGGCGCCCGCGCCGCCGCCGAGTTTATCGTTAACGGCACCTATCTGGAAACCGATGAGGGGTTGCCTGAGGCGCATGGCCAGACCTATCGCCTGCCTGCGGGTTCGTTCTTTGACCTCAGGGATGGCAAGATCACTCGCGTGACGACCTACTACAATCTTGCTGACTGGACCAAACAGGTTGCAAATGGCTGAGATCACGGATGTCCGCCCCTTGACCGGAGCGGCACTTGAGGTTGCGCTGGACGATGTGGCGCGCCTGCGGATCGAGGTGTTCCGGGTCTGGCCATATCTCTATGATGGCGATTTGGCCTATGAACGGGAATACCTGCGATCCTATCGGGACAGTGACAGGGCTATCGTTGTCGGTGCCTTTGATAGCGACAGGTTGGTCGGCGCCTCGACAGGGGCCCCCCTGACCGATCATGCAGACGACTTCGCCGCAGCCTTTGCAGAGACGGATCTGGACCTTTCAAACATCTTCTACTGCGCAGAGTCCGTGTTGTTGCCGCGCTACCGAGGACAAGGTGTAGGGCATAAGTTCTTTGACCTGCGCGAGCAACATGCGCGTGCGTTGGGCTTCACCAAATGCACCTTCTGCAGCGTCCAGCGCCCCGACAACCATCCGATGCGACCCACCGATTACCGTCCGCTTGATACCTTCTGGCGCGCGCGGGGATACACGCCGTTACCGGGGTTGGTAGCGCAGTTCTCGTGGAAGGATGTGGGCGAGGAGTTTGAAAACCAAAAACCACTGCAGTTTTGGATTCGTGATCTATAAAATGCTTGAGGGCAAGCTGCCCACTTGCCCCGATTATAGCCACCCAATACCATCGTGGCATGTGTGGTAAGTTTGCAGCCGGTCACCTGACGCAGCGCGAGATGTTGGCGATACTCGAGAATTTTCTCTACGGAAAAGTTTCGGCTCATTTGCCCGACCAGTTGCCAACAGGCGGTTATAATGTTTCCCCGACCAATCAGATCGGCATGATCCGGTGGGCGAATGGCACCGCAGAACTGACAACCGCACGCTGGCAGTTGAAGGACCCGCGTAGCGCGAAGCCCGTCATAAACTCGAAGATTGAAAATGTAGGTTTCTGGCAAGATTACTGGGACAACGGCCGCTGCTTGATCCCGGCGTTGGGGTACTATGAGTGGCCAAAAGACCGGGGCCATGATTGCCCGGTCTTTATTACGGTCAAGCGCAACGCACCTACCATGTTCTTCGCCGGTTTTGTTCGAACACAAGACGGAAGTCACAATTGTTCGATTCTAACCCGTCAGCCAAGCCCGCAGATTGCCCATATTCACAGTCGTATGCCGGTCATCCTGACGCCTGATGAGATTGAAAGCTGGTTGTCAGGGGTAACGACACCTCAGGACGCTCAGAAATCGCTTGGAGCAGGTTACGAGGGCCGCTTCGAGTTTCACGCTGTAAGACCGATTAAGCGCGATAGCGAAGGCGAAGAAATGATCGAGCCATATTCCCCGCCGGTTCAGACGGCGTTTGATTTTTGATTGAACCAAAGCGTAAGTGGCCGTCCGGTGAACCTGGCCGGTTATTATGGAGCGGAATGTACTGTGTGGTGCCACGGCATAGAGCCTTGCGATCCGACGAGTGCCTCGCTCGTGCCATCCATGATAAGCAAGCAAACGCGGCGCTGAATGCCCAGCCGAGCACAATCTCGGGCACCTCTACGCCGCCAAACCCGATTTGGCGACGTTCTACAAGTGGATTGATCCTACAAACAGCATGTATCGGGGAATCGGAAAATGTCGCGAAACAAGCATTATTCGTGTACCAAGCCGAACCGCTCCCGCATAACCTTACTTGAAGCTGCGGCTGTCCTTGATCTGGTCCCAAGCCCAGACGACCTCTTGCAACTGTTCTTCCTGCGACCGGTCACCACCGTTCATGTCGGGGTGTAGCACCTTGATCAGTTTCTTATAAGCCTTCCGGATTTCAGCCTTGGACCAGCTGTCCTGAGCTTCGAGAATCTCGATCGCGCGACGTTCGGTGGGGGGTAGGCGGCGGCCGCCAGAGTTGGCACGGCCGGGGTTCTTGGTGGCGTTTTCGCCCAGAACCTGATGCGGGTCCTCGATGCCCAGGCGTGCCCATGCTCGTGCTTCGGGGTCACCCATAGGTTTGGTCTCACGCTCCCACACTTTGTCCTTCGAGCGCTGTGCGTTCAACTCGGCCTCGGTGGTGCCGTCGAAGAAATTCCATTTCTGGTTATATTCGCGCACGTGTTGCTGGCAGAACCAGAAAAAATCATCCAGAACATCAGGTGCCTTGGGCGCGCGGAACTTGCCGGCCTCTTCGCAACCCTCGTGATCGCAGATTCGCACCGAAGTTTCGGACGCACCCGACATGCCTCGGCGCCCGCGCGGCTTCTTTTTCTTAGCGCTGGACACGGACATATCGAACCCGAAGGGATCTGACTTTACCATCTGCACAACCTCACGAAGGCATCTTTTCGACTCGGAGGCAGCAGTTTAATCTAAGCAGCCGAAAGTAGAAGAGGGGAACGGCAATTTATTTGCCGTTGAGCAAAAAAATGAGCGTGACCGACGAAATCCGTAACCGATTGCAGGCAGCATTTGATCCGACTGAGCTTGATGTAGTCGATGATAGCGAAAGCCATCGCGGTCATGCAGGTTATCAAGAGGGTGGAGAGAGCCATTTCAACGTTCGCATCCGGTCTGAAGCCTTCACTGGCCAATCTCGTGTCGCCCGCCATCGCGCGGTTCATAAAGCGTTGGGGGACATCGTGCCGCGTATTCATGCGCTGGCGTTGGATATTGATGTATAGCGGTCAAAACCTCGGGCGTAGTTAAATTTGCGCGTGTCCGAATTTGATTGACCCGCCAGAATCGCCAACTGCAGAGCTAGAGTGATTGGGTTGGCTTGGCACACAGCCCACTTTCAGAGGCAAAATAGCTGATCTCGAATTTATTGCAGATTTAACCTCGATCAAAGAACTGCAATTCACCGCTCTTTAAATTCGCCACGTCGATCTCTGGCCTGCCAGATCGATCGGAGTAATGGATTAAGAGGGCTCAAAATGGCTGATGGGTGTGATTGTGACCGTAACGCTCTCATATATCAAACCGTGGATGCGGCCTTAACCCTTGGCCTGTCGATCGCGCACCCGGTTGGTAACACTGCATCCTTACCGCTGCAGCAAGCGATCGGGCGTGTACTGGCCGAGGAGTGTTATAGTAAGGTCGACATGCCAGCCTTCGACAATTCGGCCATGGATGGATACGCCATTCGGACTGGTGATCTGGACGAAGGGCCTGAGTTTGAATTGCCGATAGGCGGGCGAATGGCCGCCGGTGATAGCGGAGTGCACAACGCACCTGTGGGCAGCGCCTTGCGAATTTTTACCGGCGCTCCGGTTCCAACGGAGTTTGATGCCGTTCTTATGCAAGAGGACTGCAGCGTAATCGCTGACCGCATCCGATTTTCTCGTCGGCCCAAGCCCGGTCAACACATACGCCGCACGGGCGAGGATTTACAGGTCGGGACCCAGATTCTGTCCCGCGGATGTGAGATTACGGCGCGCGAAGCTGCCGTACTGGCGTCTTCTGGTCACGGGCGCGTCAAGGTATATCGCAAACTGAGGGTGACAATTTTTTCGACTGGCAGTGAGTTGCGCGAGCCGGATGAAGTGCTGGGCCCCGGCCAGATTTACAACTCCAATCGGTATATGCTGTTGGCTTTGTTGAACAAGCCGTGGATTGATTTAACGGATTGCGGCCAGATCGAAGATGACCCCAAACTTCTGAAGCGCGTGTTGGAGGAGGCTTGTGAAACGTCTGATCTAATCGTCACCACAGGTGGCGTTTCGGTGGGGGATGAAGATCATATGCCTCGCCTGTTCAAGGAAATTGGCGGTGAGACTGATGTGATGAAGGTGGCAATGAAGCCGGGCAAGCCAATCATGTTCGGGCGCCGTGGGGATGCGCTATATGTTGGGCTACCGGGCAATCCAGTATCTGCTTATGTCACATGGCAGATCATCGGGTCGCACATAATGGCGCGGAAGGCGGGATTGAGCCACACTCAGCCGGTAAGCGAGCAAGCTGTTCTGGCAGAGCCATTGCAACGCCAAGCAGGTAGGCAGGAATATCGGCCGGTGCGGATTGAAGGCACATCACCAGAGGGGACTCCGCAGTTGCGATGTCTGGCGGCATCCTACAGCGGGCGGGTGGCATTGCTGGCGCAGTCCGACGGGTTGGCGGTAATCCCGGCAGAGATCGCGAACTTGCCTGAAGGGCACCGGGTTGAGTTTTTGAGATTTAACCGACTGTTTTGACGACCGGTAATAAGCTCAGGTCCTTAAACATATAGGTTGTGGGTTCCAGTCGATTTTCGAACGGGTTGCGGCAATAGTTCGGAATTTCGCCAGAGATTTGAAAACCCAGCGACTGGTACAATACCCGTGAAGGATCGGAGCTACGGGTATCCAGAACCAGTAAGGATTTTTCCAGTTCAACCGCCCGTGCTTCCAAAGCGGTCATCAGGGCGCGTCCCAGCCCACGGCGGCGCGCATCGGGGTGGACCAGCAGTTTGGCAACATCTGCACGATGGGGCTGGTTTGGCATTGTGGCTTGAATCAATTGCACTGTACCTTGAATGCGTCCATCACCATAGGCAACGAACAGATCGAGCGTGCCTTGGCGCAGGCCGGGGCGCACCCGATCCCGCCAATAAGTAAGGGCGGCTTCGTGTGAAAATGGCAGGATGAAACCTATGCTGGAACCGGTATGCACGCACCGATGAAGGATATCCGACAAATCCTCCAGTGCGGCATCGAAAAAGGCCTCGGGCAAGCGCGAGATCATATTAGCACCAGCAGATAACGCGCGCCTCGTTTCGCCCCGGTTTCAAACCGCGTGGGTCCGGACAAGTGATAGCGCAGACAGTCGCCGCCGCTGAGTGCGTGGCGCACTCCGTCTACTGTCAGCGCCAATTCGCCGTCCAGAACAATCAGATGATGTTCCTGCCCCGGTTTGGGTGGTGTCTCGTAGTTTATGACGGTTTCGCGGGGCAGATGGCCCTCCATCACTTCACCGCTGAGTCCCGTCGCCGGAGGTGAGACCGACCGGCGCGTAAAACCGCTTTCGGCGTCGTGCCATTCGGGTTGCTTTTCAAAAGGCACCTTAGGGTCGAAACTGTCCTCGACCATCATCAACAAGCGCGACATCGGCAAGCTGTAAGCCGCACATAAACGTCCAAGGGTTTCGGCGGTTGGGCTAACATCACCATTTTCCATCCGCGAAAGGGTGGCTCGACTGATACCGCTTTGGTCAGCCAGTTGTTCAAGCGACCAGCCACGGCCCTGACGCAACTCGCTCAGACGTTTTGCAAGGCGGTTTGAGAGGTTGTCTAGCATAGATCAAATATGGGAATCATTTTCATAATTGAGAATTATGCCAAAAATAATGTAGTGCGCAACAAAAAAGGACGCGGAATATCCGCGCCCTTAACTGCTCGGGTTGCCAGATAACTTACTTCCAGCCAACCTCATTAAAGATTTTTTGGGCCTCGGGGATGTTCTTGGCGACTTCCGAAAGGTTCACCTCATCCGCTTTGAAATCACCCAACGCTGCAACGTTGTCGGCCAGTGCTACACCTTCGACCGCGGGAAACTCATCGTTTCCGTTTGAGAAATATACCTGGGCCTGATCGCTCGCGAGATATTCGAGGAACTTGATGGCGTTCTCTTTGTTCGGCGCGTTCGCCGCGACACCGGCGCCCGACAGATTCATATGAGCGCCCTCGGCGTCTTGAGCCGGGAACTGCACGCCGATCATATCGATATCTGCGCTCAGGCCTTTTACGTCTTTGCGCATGGCACGAGCAAAGTAGTAGGAGTTTGAAACAGCGATCTCACACTCGCCGGAAACGATACCGCGCAGCTGGTCGGTGTCACCGCCCTGTGGCTCGCGGGCCATATTGGCGACAACGCCTTCGGCCCATTTCTTGGCTTCTTCCGCACTGTGGTTGGTGATGATCGACGCCAAAAGTGTCTGGTTATATGTGTTGCTTGACGACCGTATACAGATCAGTCCTTCATACTCTGGCTTGGCCAGATCCAGATAGGTGGCCGGGGGATTGGCAACGTCGGCCTTGTCGTAAAAGATGATCCGTGCGCGCTGCGAGAATCCGTACCACTGATTGTCCTGATCCTGCAGATTGGCCGGGATGCGTTCTTCCAGCACTGCACTTTCGATGGGCTGCAGAATACCAGCATTCTTGGCGCGGGCCAGACGTGACGTGTCGACTGTTAGAAGGATATCGGCAGGTGAATTCGCACCTTCAGCTTCCATCCGCGCGATCAACTCATCTGCTTTGCCTTCAATGCGGTTGATGGTGATGCCGGTGGCGTCTTCGAAGTCAGAATACAGGCGCTCATCAGTGTCATAGTGGCGCGAAGAATAAAGGTTCAGCTCACCTTCGGCTGCAGCCGAGGTGGAGATCAGAGCCGTCAAGACGACGGCGATACATGTGGAGGATTTCAGCATGATGTGTCCCAACATTACAATTCGGTGCGGGCGCTTACCCGACTGAAACAGTCAATTAGACGATTTGGCAGGAGATGCAAGTAATTCCGACAAAATTACTTGGTCAAATTGTCGCCGCGCTTGAAGGCTTAAACGATAAGGCATCGGATACTGCAGTTGAGTTGCCGGTGCAGTCATTATTCGGAGTGAACCGCGTAAGCTCTGCGCGTCCCGTTTTATGTTAAATGTATGGGTGATCACGTGCCCTCTGGCCGCAAACGAGACCAATTCAAGTGACATAGCCCTATGTGTTGGGGCTAAATCAAACTTGTAGAACCAACTAAGATCAACCGCTTTAGAGCGATGCTATCATGAACATTTTTTCTAATGCGGCGTCTAAGCATGCCTTGCTCTGATGCGTTCGCAGGTTAACAAATTGGCGTGGTCCACAATACGGCTGACCGCTGTGGAAAATTTGGCATCACTGATCGTCAGCGCGACACGTACCCAATCGTTCAAGCCGTCGCCAAAGGCTGATCCGGGCATGACGGCCACGCCAGCTTGTAGCAGATCCCAGGCGTAGGCCTCTCCGTTTAAACCGGTGGCTGAGACGTTGATAAGTGCAAACATCCCTGCCTCTGGCCGGTGTACTGTCAGCTTCGTTTCGGCGCGCAGTCGCTCGGCCAACAGGGTGGCGCGCGACGCAAATCGTTCAGCCATTTCAGGGGCCACTTCAGATCCGCTTCGGATCGCCAGTTCTGTCATGTCTGCAATAAAAGGCTGGTTCCCGAACAGCATGGTTTCGGAAAAAGGCAGCAAAGCCTCACAAAATGAGACGGGTCCGACACACCAACCGCTGCGGAACCCCGGGGCCGCATGTGATTTCGAGATCGAAGAAACCGCGATAACGCGATCAGCCAGATTCGACATAGCTAATGGCGAAACAAATCTAGCGCCTTCATAGACGAGTTCTTCATAGACTTCGTCTGAGATAATCCACAAATCATGTTTGATAGCCAATTGTCCAATCTCGGCAATGTCTGCCTCGGTCAGAATTGCACCTGTGGGGTTGTGTGGTGTGGTTAGTAAAATCGCGCGACTGCGCGATGTTATCCGCGGCGCGATGTCCTGCGCCTGCATGCGAAATCCGCATTCAGGTCGAAGCGGAACGGGCACCACGTCAGCGAGAGACGCGCGAATAACCCCTTCGTAAGTCGCATACATCGGGTCCCCGACAAGAACCTCGTCTCCGGTCTGAGCCACCCCGGCCATTACTGCAAACAATGCGGTTTGGGTTCCGGGGAAGCACAAAACATTCTCAGGTTCAAAAACTCGCCCTCGGTTGGCTGTGTAGCGTTCGGCAATCGCTGTAAGTAAACCAGGTTCACCGTGGCCATTGGAATACCCAGTGCGCGCAGCCCTTAGCGAAGATACGGTGGCTTCAATCAGTGTATCTGGAACAGGGACGTCTGGTTCGCCAATTGTCATCTCGACGATATCCGCACCAGTTTTGATAAGCTCTCGTGCTTTCAGGTGTACACCCCATTTCGCCCCTCCCAGGTTGGCGAGCCGTTTAGTTACGTCAGTGGTTCTCAAGGCTGCCTCATATCTTTGGTTAACGGAATTCTGATGATCGCACTGATCGCTGTCAGCCCAATCTGCGCTAGTTGCCCATCAGAGAAAGCGTCCGGGATGGCGCCACCTTCAAGCCAAAGCCCATCAAGTACCGCGTTGCAGGCGATCGCTAGTTGAGTTGCCTCGGATGCTTTGACCGTGTGTCCGGATTCGTTCAATGCCGCGACGATCAGTTTCTCAAGTTTGTCGCGAAAATAGGTATAGGTCTGTTGGTGGATACACTGCATTTTGGGGTCATGGAGCACCCGGTTCAGAAAACCGGCCCATAACGCTATGGCAGCTGGATCAACTACCGGAGGCTGTAGCGACGCAGTCACAAAATTGGTTAGCTGAGACACCGCGGTTCCATCACCTGCCGCGGCTGTTGTTTGATCGGTCAGAGCGTTCATGTGATGTTCATAAGCGGCCTGAATCAGCTCTTCTTTCGATAAGAAATAATGCCGGATCAATCCCTGCGTAACGTTTGCGCGAGCGGTAATTTCGCGGACAGTTGCGCCGTGTAAACCTATCTCCGCAATCAGGTCCAACGTCGCCTGAATCAGGGCTTCACGTCGAGATTCGGCGGATTGACGCGTGAATTTCCGACCTTGGGTTATCATTTCCAATCCATGAAATGCCATTGTTATGCAGTTGTATAATTATTAATACTATTGATTATCGCAAGGTGATTTTAACCAAGGATTGGATCAAGAATGGGCGGCTATTCTTGTAAAAATCGTTCTGCGGTACACGGGGTTGGAAACGATGATGAACCACCCAACAAAGACCTAACCGGGTAGAACGGGCTATATCAAAGCCGTCGACAGTATTGGAGCGTAGCTTAGTAGGATCAGAACGGTGGCAACTGCGATTAGAAAGGGCCAAAGAGATTTGAGAATAGCCCCCGGGCTCGTGCCGCTCATTGTGGAAGCGATGTAGAGACCGATTCCGACAGGTGGCGTCAGCAGGCCCAGAACCAGATTCAGGCAAACGACAACACCGAATTGATATGGGCTGATATCATAGGATCCGGTTGCGATGGGCAAAAGAATGGGTGTGATCAGAATGATCGCTGCGATGCCGTCTATGACCATTCCAACCAAAAGCAGGGCGAGATTGACGATCAGCAGAAACAGAAACGGATCGGATGTAATTGAGGTGATTAAACCGGCCAGATGTTGGGGGATTTCTTCGTAGATAATAACCCAGCCGAAAACGCTGGCAGCGGCGATCATGAACAGGATCATTGACGCGTTTGAGGCGGTTCTTTTGAACATCTCGCCCAGGTTTTGAGGTTTAAGATCGCCGTAGATCAACCATCCGACCAGAAACGCGATCAGTGAGGCGATGGCGGCGGATTCGGTTGGCGTGGCGATGCCGAACAGGATGCCTCCGATGATCGAAACAGGGATCAGTAGGGCGGGCAGGGCAGCGATCAGAGCGCGCATCGCGTCGCCACGTGACATCCAGACGCCCTTGGGAAACTGCTGCGACCACCCAATCAAAGTGATCACCAGCGCAAAGGCCCCGGCCAGCAGTAGACCCGGAATGATTCCTGCGATGAACATGTCGCCGATCGGGATCTGAGCCAGAACCCCGAAGATGACAAACATCATCGAGGGCGGAATGACGGGCGCCAGCAGGCCTCCCGCCGCTGTGGTCGCGGCGGCAAAGCCTTTATCATAACCTTCTTCTTCCATCGCGGGGACCATGGCGCGCGACATTACGGCAATCTGCGCGGTGGCAGAGCCAATGATGGCGGCCATGAACATGTTGGCTAACAGGTTGATATAGGCAAGCCCACCTCGGAACCCGCCCACAAAGACACGCGCCAAAGCAACCAGGCGACGCGTCATGCCGCCTTCGTTCATCAGCTCTCCGGTTAACATGAACAGGGGGATCGCCAGCAGGCCATAATTCTCCAGCCCGCCAAACATCTTCTGGGCAAAACTGTCATAGAGAACAGTATTACCGCTCTCCCAGATGTACCAGATCGCCGTAATAGCAAGAACGATGGCGACGGGAACCGACAAAAGCAGTGCGGCCAGAAAGACAATCGGGCTCATGATTGCGCGCCCTTAGTTTGCCAAGCCAGCAGGTGCATCGTGGAATGCAATGTGGCCCCCAGAGCGAACAGCCACATGACCAGCCAGAACAGATATTTCGGCAGCCCGAGAGTCAGGGTTGGCTCGGCATAGATGAAATTGAAAGTGTTGCCCTGAAAGGTCGCTGTATCGAATCCAGCGCGCGCGATATCCAAAGGTAGGAACCAGCGCCAGCAGAAGTACAGCATCGCGGCTGCGAAAACGAATACAACCAGATCCACCACCTTGCCGATGATTGCCCTGATATGAGGTGGTACCAGATCAACAACGAGCGTAATCGAGACCGAGTTGCGGTGATGCAATGCTGCTGATGCGCCTAGAAACGTCATCCAGACCATCGCATAGATCGCCAACTCATCCACCCAGAAAAGCGCGTTTCCAGCTGTGCGTGTCACCACGTTCAGCAAGATCAAAAGGGTCACGCAGACCGCCAAACCTGCGGCACACCACAACTCTACTCGCGCCCAGGCGGCTGACAGCCGGTACAACATCGCTGATCCCCTATGAAAAAGGGCGCAGGATCGACCTACGCCCTTTCCTTGATGTATTCACCTTTATTTGGTTTCTGCCGCAGTCGCCCGCAATGCGTCAAGGGATGAGGTTTTTTCCGACCAGATACCGTTCCATTCCTCGATGGCATCGCCGAAGAACGAGGCATCCACTTTCTTGTAGGCCTTGCCGGTTCCCTCGATCTGATCGAGCCACTTGGCCTCATTGGCGACATAGGCATCGATGGTGCTGTCCACATGCTTGGCCATCAGATCGCCAATCATTGCGCGATCTTCATCGGATAGACCGGCCCAGACCTTGGCCGAAACCAGACCGACCATTGGGAACATCATGTGGTCCGACTGCACGATCGTATCGGCGTGATCATAGTATTTCAGAACCCAGATCAACTCAGCATCCATGTCGATGGCATCGACCTGACCATTGGCCAGTGCGTCGTAGACCGCCGGCAGGGGCATCGGAGTTGGAGCAGCCCCAACTGCGTTGTAGAAATCAAGGATCGGTGTGAAGGGCGTGATCCGAAGTTTCAGGCCTGACAAGTCGTCGGCTGATGACACTTCTCCCCGGCTGACGATCTGGCGCAGGCCAGCCATACCGTAGCCAACGCCCACGACGCCAACCTGACCGGGCAGGGGCTCCAGCATTGTTTTGGCGGTATCGGAACGCAGGATACGCCCAGCATGGCCAATATCATCCGCCAGATAGGGGGCGTAAAACGCACCCAATTCTGGTGCGCGGTTCGATACCTCGGCCACCGTCATGAACGCCATGTCCAGCGCACCGGTCTGAAGTTGCTGCAACATCTCGGCCTCGTTCCCTAACTGGCGGGCCGGGAAAACCGAAACGGAATGAGCGCCACCGCTGGCTTCATTCAACTCGGCCCCAAAGGACTCTGCTGCTTTGGTCCAGATATGCGGGGGTGGAGTAATCAGGCCCAGACGGAATTCATCTGCATGGGCGGCCAGCGATGTCATAGCAAGCGCGACTGCTGATGCGGCGATCTTAGCAAAATGTCTCATGTGTTTCCCTGTTTTATTGTTGGTGTCAGAGGGTGACCCAGCCTTCTGGCGGCTCTTTGCCCGGATGCACGGTCCGGCACTGGGGGCATGTTCGGTCCTCTTCCGATGCATAGAATTTTTCGTAGACTGGCGGCAAGTCTTTGACGATGGACTGCAGTTGCATCTCGGCTCGATGAACGAGCGACCCGCACTCAAAACAGTACCACTCGATAGCGTCCAGATCACCTGTCTGCCGTTTGGGTTCTATAACCAACCCGATCGAGCCTTCCTGAGGGCGCTGCGGAGAATGACGTACATGGGGCGGCAGCAGGAAAATCTCGCCCTCGCGGATTGGGACGTCGTAGAACTCATTACCATCAAACAGTTTCAATACCATGTCACCTTCGAGTTGGTAGAAAAACTCTTCGACCGGGTCGTCATGGTAGTCGGTCCGCTTGTTCGGTCCACCAACCACAGTGACCATCAGGTCGGCATCTTCCCAGATCTGTTGATTGCCGACAGGCGGTTTCAGCAGGTGACGGTGTTCGTCGATCCATTTCTGAAAGTTGAATGCTCTTAACTTCGACATATCACACTCCCTGTTAGTAGAAGATTGGCCTGTTTTTCCATAACCGCAAAGAAATTATCTGCATTTAGATATCTGATTTGCTTATATCTATCGGGCTAAACCTTAAGTCCGCTTTCTTCGAACCCATTGCGAATGATCTCTTTTTCAGCCTCTGTCAGTTCTAACATCGGGGGCCGTACACGCCCGCCAGTTTGTCCCAATAGTTCCTGCCAGTATTTGCCAAAGGCGGTGGGTTTGTCCGCAGGCCGGGTACGCTTCATTGCGTCCCGCACTGGGTTCAGGCTGTCGAACACTTTGCGTGCTTCATCTGCTTTGCCCGCAAAGGCCAGCCGCGTGTATTCATTCATCCGCTGGTCGTTATTGCTCTGCAACAGGTAGGGTGGTGACGAGCACAGGTACAGTTTCCAGTTCAGTTCGAGGATGTTATCCAGCCACTCATGTTCGGCTGAGGTAGAGACTTGAATCTTGTCGCCGACCATATGGGTCAGCTTCACGTACATCTCGCGCGGGACCGAGTATTTGATCGCAACGATATTGGGCAGATCGGCAATCCGCGCGCATTCCTCGGGTTGCATGAGATATCCGCTGTCCGGATGGCTCCACATCGCGATTCCAATATCAAGCTCGTCGCAGAACCGCTTATAATATTGGTACAGAACCTCTCCGCGTTCCTGAACAAAACTCAGAACGGGCGCATGCAGAACGACGTAGTCGGCACCGCAATTCTGCGCATGGCGTGCTAGGTCCAGCGCTGTGTCCATGTTCTGATCCGAAACTGAAACGATCACACCGGCCTTGCCCGCACATTCATCGACGGCAACCTCAAAGTTTCGTTTGCGCTCTTCAAGGCTCATCGAAAAGAACTCGCCTTGTTTGCCCGCTACAAACAGGCCCTGAATGCCCAGATCATCAATCCAGTGCCGGATATTCGACCTCAACCCCGCCTCATCCAGCGTAAGGTCGTCATTGAACGGATTCAGGGCTGCTGCCCAAATTCCTGTCATGTGTTCGCGTGCATAGGCTTTTGCATTGTGCTTGGAGTATTTCATTTCAGACGGGCCTTCCGGTTGACCGCACCATGAAAGCCCGATCATTCCACCTGATCCAACGCGAAAGCCGGGAATTGGATATCGGAAAATAGAATATCCATGGATTATCAATTTAGAAAACTTTAGCGCTGGAGTAGGCTTGCCACATGAGGATCGGATTGATTGGTAAAGGCGCGATTGCGCAATATGTTTCGAACGCGGTTCAGGCCCGGGGACATTCGGTTTGCGCGGTGCTGGTGAGATCGGGCAGCGTTTCGCAAAATCCGGAACTGTTTGTAGATTCGGTTTCGAATCTCACGGCGAATACGGAACTGGTGATTGATTGCGCGGGCCATCGGGCACTGGAGGAGTACGGGCCCCAGATTCTGGCTTGCGGCCTCGATCTGGTTACCGTTTCCATTGGCGCACTGGCGGATCAGAGGGTGGCAGATGCGTTGGCATCGGCCGCACGGGAAGGTGGGGCAAAGCTGCATCTGGCCAGCGGTGCGATCGGAGCGCTCGATTGCCTTAGTGCCGCCGCGACGGGCAAGCTGGAAAAAGTCACCTATGTCGGGCGGAAACCGCCACTGGGCTGGATGGGTTCACCGGCAGCGGACAAACTGCACCTGGAGGCTCTGACAATCGCGGAAACGCATTTCAAAGGCACCGCCCGAGAGGCTGCACTGAGATTTCCTAAGAACGCGAATGTTGCGGCGGCGGTCGCGCTGGCAGGGCTGGGTTTCGACCAAACGCAGGTCCGTCTGATCGCTGACCCTTCGATTACGCGCAACATCCACGAGATCGAAGCCGAAGGCGATTTCGGGCAGTTCCATTTTCAGATCAGCGGAAATTCCCTGCCTGACAATCCGCGCAGCTCAGCACTGGCCGCGATGAGCGTCGTCTCGAAACTCGAACAGATTTCAAGTCCAGTCGTGCTCTGATCATGGTGGGGCGTCATTCACGCATTGTCGACCGCGCCCTGACTCGGCTGAAATTGCGCCAGTTGCGTTTGCTTGTTGCCGTAGGCGCACACGGCAATATCCAGAATGCTGCGTGCGAGCTGGGCATTTCGCAACCCGCCGCGACCAAGATGATTCAGGATCTGGAACTAGACTTTGAGGTCAAACTATTCAGCCGAACCAATCGCGGCGTTATCCCAACTGTGTTCGGAGAGACCCTGATCCGTCATGGCAAGCTGATCTTTGCACAAGTCTCAAACGCAGCGCAGGAACTTGATGACCTGAATGAGGGGAATTCGGGGCGTGTGGTTGTGGGTACTCTGCTCGCCGCCTCGACCAGCCTGCTGCCAACGGCAATTGAAATATTGTTGGCCGATCGCCCGAACGTGGCAATCAAGATCAATGAAGGCACGAATGAAGTTCTGATGCCCCGATTGCTGTCAGGTGAAATCGATATGGTGGTAGGACGCCTGCCCTCGCACCGACACCGTGACAAGATCAGGCAGGAGAAACTGTTCGAGGATCACATACTTGCAATTGTTGGCAATCAGCACCCCCTTGCCAGGCGTAAGAACATCTCGTTTGCCCAGACCAAGCCTTTTGGCTGGATTGTGCCCCCATTGGAAACCACACTCAGACGACAGCTCGACCATTTCTTCGTTGGTCAGCAACAACATGTGCCGCCGGTGATGATAGAATCCGTGTCCTACCTAACCAACCGGGCTTTGCTGCAATCGCGCGATTTGATTGGGCTTATGCCGGCAGAAGTTGTCTCGCAGGACGTTGCCCACGGTTATTTGACGCCGTTGGATTGGGACGTACCCTTTGGTCAGGGGCCCATCGGAGTTTCATTTCGTGCCGATGCCGATCTGTCCCCGGCAGGCCGGGCTTTCAAAGCCGCGCTACACCAAGCAGTGCAAAAGAAATAGGATCAGGTATTCGCCAATTTGATATCAGTATTCATCCAATTCACTTGAAGTAATGTCAGCCATTGCATGAGTTGAAAGGGTCCTAATTCGGAGGCATCAATTACATGTATCCTGAGCTTAAGCTGTTCATCGCAGGAAAATGGCGCACGACCAGCCAGGATCTGCCTGTCGTGAACCCGGCGACCGAAGAAGAAATCGCACGTCTTCCCTGTGCGTCCAAAAGCGATCTGGATGATGCGCTTGATGCGGCTGTCAAAGGTCTCAAAATCTGGAGCCGCACCGCACCACGCGAACGTGCTGACACGATCCTGCGTGCTGCTGCACTGATGCGGGAACGTCAGGAGGAAATCGCTCAATCCATCACTTTGGAACATGGCAAACCGCTAAAACAGGCCCGACTTGAGGTGATCCGAGGGGTCGAGTTCTTTGAGTGGGACGCGGGCGAAGCAATGCGCACCTATGGACGGATCATACCCGCTGCGCCGGGTCACAAATTCGCGGTACATCACCAGCCCATCGGTGTGGTCGCCGCGTTTTCACCTTGGAACTTTCCTATGAGCCAACCGGCACGGAAAATCGCTGGTGCACTCGCCTCAGGTTGTTCGATCATCTTGAAAGCGGCCGAAGAAACACCGGCGGGTGCAATCCATATCGCAAAGGCCTTTGACGACGCTGGATTACCTCCGGGTGTGTTGAATCTTGTGTTCGGCAACCCAGCAGAAATCTCTGGCCACTTGATCCCGCAGGAACCGATCCGGCTTGTGGCTTTTACCGGTTCGACAGCAGTGGGCCGCCATCTGACCACGCTTGCGTCCGAACATATGACGCAGGTGCTGATGGAACTGGGGGGCCATGCGCCCGTAATTGTCTGCGAAGATACCGATGTTCGGGCGGCAGGTGTATCAAGCGCGGTTCGAAAGATGCGCAACGCCGGGCAGGTCTGTACATCACCGACTCGGTTCTTTGCCCATGAAAGCATCTTCGATGCGTATTCAGACGCGTTCGTCGAACGCGCCGCTGCAACTGTTGTCGGCAACGGGATGGGCCAAAATGTTGAGATGGGGCCACTGGCCAATGATCGCCGGGTACCTGCATTGACAGAACTGGTGGAAGACGCCCGCGCAAAGGGCGCGACGGTTGCGACGGGCGGAGCCAAACATGGTGACAAAGGCTACTTCTTTCAGCCCACGGTCCTACTGAATGTGCCCGACAAAGCGCGTATCATGCAGGAAGAACCTTTTGGTCCGGTCGCGGTAATCAATCCGGTCACTTCATTGGATCATGCGATTGAGCAGGCAAATTCGGTGCCTTATGGATTGGCAGGCTATGCCTTCACCAATCGTGCAGATTATATCGACCGTTTGATCGATGAGGTCGAGGTGGGCAATCTGTCGATCAACACGCTCGAAGCCTCGATGCCCGAAACGCCTTTTGGTGGTGTGAAATCTAGCGGCTATGGCCGTGAGGGCGGAACCGAAGGGTTGGAGAACTACATGACGGTCAAACATGTCTGGCACTCGGCCAAACTCTCTTAACCCAGGCGTCGCACAAATCATTTCAACCCTAAACAAAAAAACCGCGCTCAAAGGCGCGGTTTCTTATTCGGATATGTGCAGCTCTTAGCCCTGACGAGCTTTGAACTTGCGCTGCGTCTTGTTGATCACGTAGACGCGGCCTTTGCGACGCACAACCCGGCAATCACGGTGCCGGTTCTTGAGCGAGCGGAGCGAGTTCTTGACCTTCATGGTCTGTCTCCAATCTGCGGCGCCTTCATCAAGGACGTGGCCAGCGCCTGGGTTAATCGGGTGCCCCGGAAATCCGAAGCAGTGAATTCATGGTGGGCGGTACAAGGATCGAACTTGTGACCCCTTCGATGTCAACGAAGTGCTCTACCGCTGAGCTAACCGCCCATGAAACCGTCGCTTGGCCTACCCCATAACGAAATGGGGCGCGGAACCCCGCGCCGGTAGCGGGGTCTATAAAAGGAGTCGTTAGGGGGATCAAGGGGTTTGGCAGAACTATTTTCCGGTCTATGTTCAATGCGAACGAACGGAGAGCCCATGCCCAACGCCGCGACCAATGCAGCCTATGTTCTGGATATGCCCGCAGAGCGTACCTCATGCGTGGTATTTGCCTCTCCGCATAGTGGTCGGGCATATCCCGCGTCGTTGCTTAAACGGTCTGTACTGAACCGTAAAATGATTCGGTCTTCCGAGGATGCCTATGTCGATCAGCTATTCGACTCGGCCCCGGAATCCGGAGCGCCATTCCTCGCCGCGGCCATGCCACGCGCCTATCTGGACCTGAATCGCAGTGCTGATGAATTGGATCCGGCGCTGATTCAGGGCGCGCGCCGTCACGGGCACAATCCGCGTGTGGCTTCGGGGCTGGGAGTGGTCCCCCGCGTGGTTGCCAATGGGCGCGCGATTTACAGTGGTAAGCTGACGATGGACGAAGCGCGCCTGCGGATCGACACTTACTGGCGGCCCTATCACCAAAAACTGAAATCCCTTCTGTCCGAATCGCATGAGATGTTTGGGCAAGCGATCCTGATCGATTGCCACTCGATGCCACATGAGGCGGTCGCAATGGCCGGCGGCTCTGGCAGTGCGCGCCCCGAGATCGTTCTAGGTGATCGGTTTGGTGCTGCTGCTTCGGGGGTGATCGTCGATCAGATTGAATCTGCATTCACAGATGCGGGTCTGAATGTAGCTCGTAATGCGCCCTTCGCAGGGGCCTATGTCGCTCAGACCTATGGACGCCCAACCCGGCAGCAACACGCGATCCAGATCGAGATCGACCGCTCTCTTTATATGGACGAAGATACAATTCAGCCAAACGGCAACTTTCAGTCGTTCCGTGAGGTGCTGCGGCAGGTCACCGGCAAGATTGCCTCCATAGGGTCCGAGCCGTTGTCGCTGGCTGCCGAATAACCTTAGCGCAGCGCGCGTCCCTTAACGATCGCATCATTACCAAATCGGCGGCGAATATCGTCTGTGGCCCGCTCAGCCTGGGATCTGCGTGTGGCACCGGGATCCAGCAAATCACCCGAAATATCAGCCTGATCCTCGGTGCACAAATCGGATAGGCCACATCCAAGCAGGCGATACGGGCCCTGATCCCCAACCTGATCGAACAATCCGCGCGCCGTGCGATATATCCTATCCGCGATCTGTGTCGCGTCGCGCAACGACACGCGCCGGGTAATGACTTTGTGATCGGTTTGTTTCAGTTTCAGCGTCACAATCCGACCCGCCAATCCCTTGGCTTTGGCACGATCGGCCACTTTTTCGGACATGCGCCACAGGTGTCCGTCTAATATTTCGATGCTGGCGGTGTCTTCAAAAAACGTGGTCTCGTTGCTTATCGACTTCATCGGTTCATGCGCAGAGACGCGCCGCTTATCCTGCCCTCGGGCCAGATGCCATAAGCGATAGCCCATCGATCCGAACCGGGCGGTCAGTGCCTCCTGGTCCCAGCGCAGAAGATCGGCAAATGTTCGAATTCCTACACGATCCAGCGATTCTTGCGCAGCCGGGCCGATTCCCCAGATCAGCCTCACTGGTTTATCGTGCAAAAACTCAGCTGTTTCAGCCTTGCCGATCACCGAAAACCCGCGCGGTTTGTCCAGATCTGAAGCGACCTTGGCCAAAAACTTGTTGTGGCTAAGACCGATTGAGCCGGTCAAGCTAAGTTCATCCTTCATTCGTCTGACCAGCCGTGCCAGCATTACAGCTGGTGGCGCACCATGCAGTCGTTCAGTGCCCGACAAGTCCATAAACGCCTCATCCAGTGACAGCGGTTCCACAACAGGCGTCAATTCGTCCATCATCTCCCGGATTTGGCGTGAAACGCTGGCATAAACCGACATGCGCGGTTTGATCACGACCGCGTCGGGGCACAGCTGAAGTGCCTTGAACATCGGCATCGCTGATCGCACGCCGCGTATACGCGCGACATAACACGCGGTCGATACCACCCCGCGCTTCCCACCCCCGATAATCACCGGCTTGTCTGCCAGTTCGGGATTATCGCGCTTTTCGACAGATGCGTAGAAGGCATCGCAATCCATATGAGCGATGGTTAGATCGAACAACTCGGGGTGCGATTTCAATCGTGGGCTGCCACAGTATGTGCAGCGCTTGCTCTGCTCTATTTGATTTAAACAATCGCGACAGATAGCAGGCATCACAGGTTCTTTCGGTCCAGTTTCGACTTGGCGAAGTCTCTGGGTCGGTTAGAATCTATCTCGATTGGGCCGGAATAAAAAGGGGATTGATGGATTTCACCGGGGCCAAAACTGCGCTGTTCCTCGGGGACGAATTGCTTGTGATTTTGCGAGACCAAAAAGATGATATCCCCTTTCCCGGGCATTTCGATTTCCCCGGCGGAGGGCGAGAGGAGGGCGAATCCCCCATAGAATGTGCGTTGCGAGAGACGGTCGAAGAAGTTGGGCTGAACTTGTCGGAAACTGATATTGTATGGTCCCGTCAATACGATCAAAACTGGTTCTTTGTTGCCCGACGCCCGGCCCAAGATGTGCATCTTGTCCAATTGGGTGACGAAGGGCAGGGATGGTGCCTGATGCACCCTCAAGATTATTTGGCCGACCCACTTGCGATACCCAATTTCGTTGTCCGTCTAAAGGATTACCTTACCGAACTTGGGTAGTGGAAAAGGGTTGGTTGTTCTCAGAAGAAAGCCCCCCGCTGGTGCGGGGGGAGGAAACGGACCTCAGGAAGAGATGGCCCGTTGGGGAGTGTCTCAAGTCCAGAATCGCGCAAATTCGCCCATTTCGATACCTTCAAGCCAATCGTGCAATAAACTCGTATTTTTCATGTGTGTTTTCGGGCACAGGGGCGATTTGGCGCGGCTGCAGTGAAAATTGACGTTAGGTCAACTGGTTGCAGGTCGAACTTGTCCTCTATTCTGCATTAATCCGGTTGCTCAGTCAGTGCCGCGGCAAAGAAATTAGTTCGTTCAGAACGGCTTCTGCGGCGGCCCGTGGATTCTCAGCCTTATAGATCGGACGACCCACAACTATGTGGTCCGCGCCGTCTCCAATTGCGCTGGCAGGGGTTGCGACTCGTTTCTGGTCGCCATGAGCAGCGCCAGCCGGGCGCACTCCAGGCGTGACAATCAGACGGCCGTCGGATTGGGGTAGGGCCCGGATCAGAGCAGCCTCCTGAGGGCTAGCGATGACGCCATCGGCCCCCGCTTCAAATGCCTTGGCTGCACGTTCAACCACGAGGTCCTGAACGTCGCCCGCTTTCAGAAGGCTCGCATCCAAATCGTCCCTGTTCAGGGATGTCAGGACGGTAACCGCCAAAATCTTCAGGTCTTTGCCCGCTGCACCTTCCTTTGCGGCGCGCACCACATGCGGGTCGCCATGAACAGTGAGGAAGTCCAAGTCAAACTGCGCCAACCCACGCACCGCATTTTCAACAGTATTGCCGATATCGAACAGCTTCATGTCCAAAAATATGCGCTTGCCGTGATCCTGTTTAAGTTCGTTGGCCAATGCCAGCCCGCCGCCGGTCAGCATCCCCAGCCCGATCTTGTAAAACGAAACAGCATCCCCCAGCCGCTCAGCCATGGCCAGACCCTGCAGGGCGTTTGGGACATCGAGGGCTACGATTAGGCGGTCATCGGACATAGGGGGCTCCTTTTTGGCAAACGTGTGCGTCCTAACGAGTTCGGAGCGATCTGTCTATGCGCGAAGCCTGAGGTGAAGCGGTTCACGTACTAAATTGCTCAATGTGCTAATGTGCAAACGTTCAGAACAGGGATAAAAAAGATGAAAAAAGTAATTCTACTTGGCGTGGCACTGATGTTGGCCGCATGCGAAGACGCGCCTCAGAGTGATCCGCCCGAAACTGGTGCTGCACCGGCTCCAACCAATGACAATCTTCTGCTGGTGCGTGGGTATCGATCGGAAGACGACTGGTGTCAATTGACAGGGGAGACAGCCTATACCGGCAACTTCCTCGATCATACAGCTGATCTGGTTTCATGCCCCACAGGCAGCAGTGCCGAGCAATCTTTGGTTGAAATGTATGATGCTGAATTGATGGGCCAAACCGGCGGTTATTCCGTCTATTCCATTCCGCGCGGGTGACGCCGATTTATCTGCTCTAGCCCCTTGAACGGGAAAAGACATTTCCCAAATTGAATGTGAGGCCCAGAACGACGCGTGCCGCCAAGCGGGCGCATCAAAACGGGGCGCTTAGGAGAAGGAGAAAGCTATGGACTTGAACAAGTTCACCGAGCGGGCACGGGGATTCGTGCAAGCGGCGCAGACCATTGCGCTGCGTGAGGGGCACCAAAGGCTGGAACCCACACATATTCTGAAAGCATTGATGGATGACGATCAGGGGTTGGCGAGCAACCTGATCACACGCGCTGGCGGCGCACCGAACCGTGTGGTTGAGGCGTTGGACGCTGCAATGGGCAAGATCCCAAAGGTCAGCGGCGACGCGAGCCAGATTTATATGGATGGCCAGACTGCCAAGGTTTTGGACGAGGCAGAGAAGATCGCCACCAAGGCGGGCGACAGCTTTGTGCCGGTCGAACGCGTTTTGATGGCGCTGTGTATGGTGAAATCCAAAGCCAAAGAGGCGTTGGAGGCCGGTGCCGTATCCGCCCAGAAACTGAACGAAGCGATCAACGACATCCGCAAGGGGCGCACCGCTGACACCGCATCGGCGGAAGAGGGCTATGACGCGCTTAAGAAATACGCGCGCGACCTGACCGAAGCCGCAGCCGAAGGCAAGATCGACCCGATCATTGGGCGGGACGAGGAAATCCGCCGTTCGATGCAGGTTCTGTCGCGCCGCACCAAGAACAACCCGGTTCTGATCGGGGAGCCCGGCGTCGGTAAGACTGCGATTGCCGAGGGTATGGCCCTGCGCATCGTCAACGGCGACGTGCCGGAATCGCTGAAGGACAAGAAGCTGCTCGCGCTCGACATGGGTGCGCTGATCGCTGGTGCGAAATACCGCGGTGAGTTCGAAGAACGACTCAAGGCCGTTCTGACCGAGGTCACCGAGGCCGCCGGTGAGATCATCCTGTTCATCGACGAGATGCACACGCTGGTCGGGGCTGGGAAGTCCGACGGCGCGATGGACGCTGCCAACCTGATCAAACCCGCGCTTGCCCGGGGTGAGTTGCACTGTATTGGTGCGACGACGCTGGATGAGTACCGCAAATACGTCGAAAAAGACGCGGCCCTTGCGCGCCGGTTCCAGCCCGTTGTGGTGGCTGAACCGACCGTCGAGGACACGATCAGTATCCTGCGTGGCATCAAGGAAAAGTACGAGCTGCACCATGGTGTGCGTATTTCCGACTCGGCACTCGTGTCGGCGGCGACGCTCTCGCATCGCTATATCACCGACCGCTTCCTGCCCGATAAAGCCATCGACCTTGTCGATGAGGCGGCGTCTCGGTTGCGGATGGAGGTGGACTCCAAGCCGGAAGAACTCGATCAACTCGACCGTCAGATCCTGCAGATGCAGATCGAGGAAGAGGCGCTGAAGCTTGAAGATGACGCGGCCTCCAAGGATCGTCTGGAAACCTTGCAAAAGGACCTCGCCGACCTGCAGGAGCAATCCGCCGAGATGACTGCTCAATGGCAGGCCGAGCGTGACAAGCTCGCGGGTGCCCGTGATCTGAAAGAACAGCTCGACAAAGCGCGGGCCGATCTGGAGATCGCCAAACGGGAAGGCAATCTCGCCAAGGCGGGCGAGTTGTCTTATGGCGTCATCCCTGAGCTTGAGAAAAAGCTGACCGAGGCCGAGAACGCCGAGAGCAACGCCATGATGGCCGAGGAAACGGTGCGCCCAGAGCAGATCGCTTCGGTGGTGGAGCGCTGGACGGGTATCCCGACCTCGAAAATGCTGGAAGGTGAGCGCGAGAAGCTGCTGCGGATGGAAGACGATCTGCATTCCCGCGTGATCGGTCAAGATGCGGCAGTGACCGCCGTGGCCAACGCCGTGCGCCGTGCGCGTGCCGGTTTGAACGATGAAGGCCGCCCGCTGGGCTCGTTCCTGTTCCTCGGGCCAACCGGCGTGGGTAAGACCGAATTGACCAAGGCTGTGGCGAACTTCCTGTTCGACGACGATAACGCGATGGTGCGCATCGACATGTCCGAGTTCATGGAGAAACACGCGGTCGCCCGTCTGATCGGAGCCCCTCCGGGCTATGTCGGTTATGATGAAGGCGGTGTGTTGACCGAAGCCGTACGGCGCAGGCCCTATCAGGTCGTGCTGTTCGATGAGGTCGAAAAGGCACACCCGGATGTGTTCAACGTGCTGTTGCAGGTTCTGGACGATGGCGTACTGACCGACGGTCAGGGTCGCACCGTGGACTTCAAGCAGACGCTGATCATCCTGACGTCGAACCTCGGGTCTCAGGCGCTCAGCCAGTTGCCCGAAGGTGCGGACAGCGCCCAGGCACGGCGCGATGTGATGGATGCGGTCCGGGCGCATTTCCGGCCCGAGTTCCTGAACCGCCTGGACGAAACGATCATCTTCGACCGTCTCAAACGGGCCGATATGGATGGCATCGTCGATATCCAGATGGCACGTCTGCAGAAACGTTTGGCCGCCCGAAAGATCGAGCTGGTTCTGGACGATGGGGCTAAGGAATGGCTGGCAAACGAAGGCTATGATCCGGTTTTCGGTGCCCGCCCGCTCAAGCGCGTGATCCAACGTGCCTTGCAGAACCCGCTGGCCGAGGCTTTGCTGGCCGGTGAGATCAAGGATGGTGAGACTGTACCTGTAACAGCAGGCACGGATGGATTGATCATCGGCGATCGGTTGGGAACGTCTGAACGCCCACGTCCTGACGATGCCGTGGTTCACTAAGCCTTAAGAACTGAAAAGACCCGTCAATCTGACGGGTCTTTTTTTGGTAGTGGCGCGAAAAAGGGTTGAGAGCGTTCAGGCCTGTCCGGCCAAGTCCTGCGCCAGCATCATTGCATTGCCGTCCGGGTCGTAAAATGTGGCAGTGCTGACCATCCCCTCAATCGTCTCGGTTTCGCCGTCAAACCGAACTCCAGCCCCTTCCAAAGCATCGCGTGCGCTTGCGATATCAGCAACACCAAAGACCGGAACGGTGTTTCCGGGCGCTGGTTCTGCCTGCTCACCCAAACCAAGGGTCACGCCTTCGGTTTTGGTGAGCATCTCGCTCCAACCCGCCTCATCAATATGATGAACCAATTCAAACCCGAGCTTCTCATTGTACCATTGTGCGCTGGCGTGGCGGTCTTTGACCGAAATGGCAAGAGTGATGGTGTTTTCTAAGGAAACGAGGGGCATGGAACTTTCCTTTTGTCCTAAAATAAAGTAACTATACTTTATGGACATAAAGCTACTTGTCAAGCTTACCTCTCGGGCCTGGTCGCTGAACATTCTTGCGCAGTTGCACAGTGGGGTTCCGGGCAGGCAGGCCCCATTACTCGCTGCGACCGGGGCAAGCCGGACGGCATTTGCAGCAAGTCTGGAGCATCTGGTCAGCCTTGGCCTGCTTGAACGGAACCCGGGCCACGGCCACCCTTTGCGACCTGAATTCCGTTTGACCAAAGCCGGAGTACAGGCGGCGGCGGTAGCGGCAGAAATCATGGCTTTGGTGCCGGATGATACCGAATTGACGCTACTGCGCCGCAGCTGGACGGTTCCTATTCTGGCGCTGACCCGCCAACCTCGGCGCTTTTCCGGGCTTAGGTCCGACCTTCAGGTGATCACGGATCGTGCATTGTCATCCTCGCTCAAGCAATTGGAGGCGCAGGACTGGGTTCGACGCGATATCGAAACTTCGGCCCGGCTGCCTTTTCCGACCTATCAGGCGGTCAATCTGGGCTGCGAAATAAACCGTGTTGTCGGCTAGAACATCGGGTGACTGATATCTCTGCGCCAAAGCACGCCGAGTTTTCGTTACAATCTGTTCGCTCAATCGTGACGCCTGTTTCCTTGGCTCTGTGCTATCAGACCTTACCTCAGTTCCGAGGTTAATGAATGACGGAGAACCAAATGGCGCATCGCTGGACCAACAAACTGACGCATGCAGACGTCACCCCAAGGGCGGCGTTCCTGAACCGGCGGCAGGTCATGGCCGGTTTGGCGGGTGTCGGGCTGGCGGGCTTTGCACGACCCGCAGCGGCCGAGGCGCTTGAGCCGAATACCTGGGAAGAGATCACCTCGTACAACAACTATTACGAATTCGGGACCCGCAAGGATGACCCGGCGAAATATGCGCACACGCTGGTGACCGAACCCTGGAGTGTCACCATCGACGGCTTGGTCGACCGCCCCGGAGAGTATGATTTCAAGGACATCATGTCTGAAATGACGGTTGAAGAGCGAATCTATCGCTTCCGCTGTGTCGAGGCATGGTCGATGGTCATCCCCTGGAACGGGTTCGAGCTGGCAGATTTGCTTGGCATGGCCGGTGTTCAGGACGGCGCGAAATATGTGGCCTTTGAAACAGCCTATCGACCCGATGAGATGCCGGGTGTCGCATATCCGGTGCTCGACTGGCCGTATCGCGAAGGGCTGCGTTTGGATGAGGCGATGCACCCGCTGACCATTATGGCGACCGGGATTTATGGCAGGGACATCCCGAACCAGAACGGTGCGCCTCTACGCCTGGTAGTGCCGTGGAAATACGGTTTCAAATCGATCAAATCGATTGTGCGGATCACCCTGACGGATACGCAGCCTCCGACCAGTTGGAACCTGGCGGGTCCGCGTGAATATGGATTCTACAGCAATGTGAACCCCAATGTGGATCACCCCCGCTGGTCGCAGGCCTCGGAACGCCAGATCGGCGGAGGTCTGTTCGCCAAGCGAATCCCGACGCTGATGTTCAACGGGTATGAAGACGAAGTTGCCGGCCTTTACGAAGGCATGGATCTGGCGAAGAACTATTAAGATGATGCAGCGGCTCAACGACCTCTTGCGACGGATCCCCATTTGGTCCGTCTATCTGCTGGGCGCGCTGCCAGCGCCCTGGTTGTTCTATCAGGGCATGACCGGTGGCCTCGGGGTCGAGCCGATCGAGGCGCTCGAGCATGAATTTGGCGAACTGGCGCTACAACTTCTGATTTTGGGTCTCGCGATTTCGCCCTTGCGCCGCTTCGTTGGGCTAAATCTGATGAAGTTCCGCCGTGTGATAGGCGTACTGACATTTTCCTATGTCGCGTTACATCTGTTGATCTGGCTGGTTCTGGATGTCCAGATTCCCAGCCAAATCTGGGCGGATATTATCAAGCGGCCCTATATCACGGTCGGCATGGCTGCCTTTGTATTGTTGCTGCCGCTTGCAATCACATCCAACAACTGGTCGGTTCGCCGTTTGGGGTCTCGGTGGCGCAAATTACATCGTCTGATCTATCCAGCAGCAATTCTGGGGGCGCTTCATTATGTGATGCTGGCGAAGGGGTTTCAGATCGAGCCATTGGTCTATCTGGCGATCATCCTCGGCCTACTGGCCATGCGTCTGCCGGTCACAACACTCCTGATCCGGTTTAGGCAGGCCGATTCAGTCTGACTCGCGGGCGAGTCTGTGGGTAACCGTGTGAATAACATATCTGAGGTGCTGTTTTGCGATGGTCGGCGTTAGCGACTTCCGGGTGCTGCGGCTGAGTCGCTCTCATAACCGTTTGTTTTTGTGCATTAAAATTTGATATTTGTGTTTTTTACGACTTTCTTGAATTTTCCACTTGCGCGTTGAATGTGTAAGGCATAGAACGCCCTTCACCGGCGCTGCTGAGGCGGTTGCTGGGACGCTGGGAACGGCGGAGACGAGCCGGAGAGACGGTTGAGACGC
>NZ_JBXWNK010000007.1:0-285796 GCF_059610325.1 Ruegeria sp. YTSA064 | reverse complement strand
CGTATACGCACAACGAAAAGAACATCGTCGAACTGTTCGGGGCTGAGTTCACGATAGGGGTCATCAAAGACCTGCGCGGACGGGTCAGGCAGGTCAGACCAGTCCAACGCGGTTCCTGGCGTCGCCATGACAGGATGACCACACCAGACCAACCCTGCGAATACTAAGGAGCGGAACCAATGGTGCATAAATACTCTCCGGCTGTTGAGACAGGTCAATCCAGTGTGTTTTTGTAGATGACGCCGTCCTTCATGATCAGTCGGATCGTATCTGGGCTTTCAGGCCTCGGGTCGGCACCGAACCACTGATCACCCGTGCCAACAACCGAGAAGTCTTCAAGTGGGTTACCGTCGATCAGCAGGATGTCCGCATAGGCTCCTTCCTCAATCACACCCAGATTGCCCTCGGGATAGGGGTTCATGAATGGTCCGGACAAAGCGGCGATTTCACCGCCAGTAGATGTCATTGCGACCAACGAGGCGTGAGAGCCAAAGAACTCATTATTGAGATGTTTTTCATAGGCAATTTGAATATTGCAGGCGGCTACAGAACCTACGCAATCCGTGTGAAACCCTCTTTTAGCTGGGCACTCATTCATGTTTTTTATGTAGTCGCCAAAAGCCTGCGTAGCTGACTGTGCCTTTCGTAAGCTGGCTGGGACATCTCGAATGGCAGGAATATCGAAGAGATTTGGATCAAATGCGGTGAGATTGGTCGTGATGTAGGCTCCTTTCTCTTCCATCAGCGCTGATATTTCACAATCAAACATGAACCCGTGTTCAATTGATCGCACACCAGCATTCAGTGCCGCCATGATCGTTTCCTTGCGGTAGGAATGGGCCATGACGTAGCTTTCGTATTCGTTGGCAACCTGCACGGCCGCTTCTAACTCTGCCGTCGATCCTGCCAATAACTGCCACGGGTCAAACACTGAAACTACACCGCCTGATTGCATGTACTTCAGTTGTGTTGCTCCCATCCGGAAGTTGTTACGAGCAAACTTGTACATGTCAGAGACGCTGTCGACTTCTTGGGCCATATTCAGACGGCTGAAGTTCGAAGACTGGCCAACAGGCGCCGTAAAGTTGGCGAAATCAGCATGGCCACCACGCGTACTTAGAAAAGCAGCCGCAGGGTAGAAACGCGGCCCGGCAATGGTCCCGGTGTCGATTGCGCGGCGAAGACCTCCATTAGCGCCACCTGCATCTCTTACGGTGGTAAAGCCTTGCATTAAGTACATCTCAGCCATTTGAGTGCCGTGAATCGCGAGGTCTTCCCAAGTGCTGTTGGCTTCCATTGCGGGCAACGTGGGTCCTGGCAGCATCAGGTGTGCGTGATTTTCGATGAAGCCGGGGGTCAGTGTCCTCCCTTCTCCGTCAATGACCGTAGCGTCGGGGGCATCGATTGCGTCGGTTGATACGGCCTTAATCAGATTGCCCTCGACCAATACGCTGGCATTCTCGATGCGCTGTTCACTCACTCCATCGAAGATGTGCACGTTGGTAAACAACGTTTGGGGTTCTTCTTGATCCTGAGCCTGCGCGGACGCTGAAAAAGCAAGTCCTGCAGCGACAATTACCGTCGAGCAAAGCGACATTCGTAGACCGGACATAAGTACTCCCTTCATATTCATGTTTTACAAACTGTAGTCTGGAATACCTTGGCTCGGTTGCCACTTTTGAGTTAAGATGTTCGAATGTGATTGAAAAACTGGCCACTGCGGAAAACTAATCTAAACAAGGGTGACGGGCTTGCCTTTCAACTCCACCTCTCAAGAGCATAGCGAGGGCTTTATTCGCCTCTCTTTAGCCGCTCCGTTCCTGCAATATCTGACCGAACGTAAAATCAATCCACAATCAGCATTGGACCAGGTCGGCTTGAAGGCCGAGCTGCTGTCTGACCCATCCGTATTTGTACACTCAGAGTTGGTTTACGGCTTGGTGAATACTTTCTCAGAGTTGTCCGGTGATCGATACCTTGGCCTGCATGTCGGAGAAACATTTGACCTGCAAGGATGGCCTCCGTTCGCTCAAGCCTTGCAATCGACAACGAGTCTGTTCGAGTTTTTTGCCCGTTTTGTTGGGCTTGTACCGCAGGAGTCAAACTCTGTGCGGCACAGCCTTGTCATTGAAGCTGACAGGGCGACTTATCGAATCGAGAGGCAACAGGAACCGACTGTCCCACCGGTTCAGGTTACCGCTTTTGGAGCCGCAATCTACGTGCGCCTATTGCAGACAGTCGTCGGAGACTCCTGGAATCCTTCCCGTGTTCGATGGGAAAGCAGATACATCACTGGTCTGCCCATCAACTACAAGGGGATCGAGGTTGGCCTTGGGCCTGATTCCGGAATGCAGATTAGTTTTCCTGTGGAATGGTTGTTTTTGCTCCACGTCTCTGAAGGCTCGACCAAACCATTGGCTTCGCCTCGACAAGATGAAGAAGTGACCGTGGTAGCTGCTTTGCGATCTGTCTTACGCGACAAACTGGACGAAACCGATTTGGGATCAGAGCGGGTGGCTGGATTGCTGGGAATACAGCCGGATCGGTTTCTGAAAGCGCTTCAGCAACAAAGCACGACGCTACCCCGTGAGATCAAACGGCTGCGTGTCGATGTCGCTAAGAAGCACCTCCGAGAAGACAAGATGACAATAGCGGAGATCGGCCTGATGCTCGGCTACTCCGACAAGTCCCATTTCACCCGCTTCTTCCGAGGTCAAACCGGAATGACACCGACCAAGTTCCGCCTTGGTGCTTAATTACGTTACTAGTTCTTGGATTGGCTCTCTATTGCTTGATAAGTGAGGACAGACAAGAACTTGCATTTCATTTCTTGGATCCCCTATCTTTGGATTGCTGAGGGATAGCTATTTCGCCACCAACCAGAATTGGAAGGCGATGAACGCCTGAACTATCGAAAAGCGATCCAACATCAGTGCCTTGGTCGCGCCGTCCGCTCAAATCAATTATTGCCCCGTAATTTCCCGACACGCGCCTTTGCCCCAGCCGGATTTACTTCCTGAAGCCGAGTAGTCGAAGGTGCCTTTTTCCGGGTGTACGTTGTAGTGCAGTGTGTAGCCATCGCCAATATACAGGTAGGTCAAAGTGTCGAGGCCGGGGAATACATCCACGTCTTTGTCGATGTCACCTATTGTAATGTGGCCCTTTTGCTGCCCGTCATATTTAACCAGTTTGGCTGCCATTTCCGGATGTTCTGCATCCGGCGCGTCACATTCAAACACGCGTTCTTCGGCAAATGCAGCCGCAGGCAAAAAGGCAAGAAGAAGAGCAATCTTTTTCATTGGATCCCAGTCCGTATTCCGTCACTTTCTTTGCGTCGGCTATTGGCTATTCTGGGCGTAATTTTGTCCAAACTCAGGTCGTAATGCGTTCTCTAACTCAAGCCATATCTCATACCGATACGACGGATTTTTCATCCGCAACCCGAAGGTTCACAAAAGTACCGGATCGGCCACGTGCACTCAGTATTGAAGGTAAGGAATGGCGATCCCTGAAGGACTCGAACCCTCAACCTGCTGATTAGAAGTCAGCTGCTCTATCCAGTTGAGCTAAGGGACCGCTGAGCCCTTCTTGCGGCTTTTAGCGGGCGGGTTCAAGAGCCAAGCGCATGAAGGCGCTGTTTGGGTCGTTTTCGTAACCTACAATCGGACCACAATATGAATACCCCAGCGATTCGTATAGCTTGCGCGCCGCGTCATAGCCTTGCAGATGGTTAGCGCCAGTTTCCAAAACCAACGCAGATAGTCCTTCATCTTGCGCGATCTGCGCAAGATGTTTCATCATCACCCTCGCAAGCCCCCTACCACGTGCCTCGGCCAAGATATGCACCGATTTGACCTCGGCGGTGCCGTCGGGCAATGCCTTTAGCGCGCCACACCCCAACGGGCAGCCGTCCTCAAAAAGCGCCCAAAATCGCGCTCCGGTGGCGGCAAGTGAGCCTGCATCCATTGTGTGATTGCTTTCGGCAGGGCCAGCTGCGTTGCTATGTGCGAAATGGGCTTGGATGATGGCGCGCATTTCCTCGGCGCCGGGATCGGCTTCGCGGATGTCGATCATTCAGGATGCCTTGTCAGTGAGTCCAGGGCGCGCGCCGATCTGTGGCAAAGTTCTCACCATAGCCGCGCGCCCGCAGGTTCGGCTTGCGTTTGTGCGGCTCGCTTACCTGCGCGTCGATACCGTTGTCTTTAGCGTAGTCCAGCGCCTCTTCCTTGGTATCGAATTTCAGACGCACCTGGGTTTGCGTGTCATTGGAGGAGGTCCAGCCCATCAGCGGATCAACTTCGCGCGCCGAAGCGGGGGCGTATTCCAAAACCCACTTGCGGGTCTTGGCCATCCCCGAGGTCATCGCGTTTCGCGAAGGCTGGTAAATCCGTGCACGCATGTCGCCTCTCCGTATCCACTTGATGGGCTTGTTTATGCGTCAGAGCGCGGCCCGGGACAAGATGACAAATGTCGCGGGCCGCGACAGCATCCTGATGACAGGAACTGTCATTGGCAACGCTTATGATTTTCGAAAGAGCAGCCAAAGGATTGAGCAGATGATCCATCATGAACGAACCCTTGAAATCAACGCGACCACCGAAGCTATCTGGGCGGTACTCAGCCGGTTTATGCAGATTGACGAAATTGCCCCACAGATCGCATATGTCGAGGCCCTGACGCATGAGGCGAATGGCATTGAGTCAAAGCGGCGATGTTACTTTGAGAACGGATCCTCTTTGGTCGAAGAGGTGACAGAGTGGGACCCCAACCGAGGTTACAGCGTGCGCCTGTCCGATATGACAGCGATGCCCCTAACCGATGCGCATGCCACGATCGCAATCAAACCGCTTGACGGGGCTAGAACCCGGGTGATCTGGAGCATGGATTATGCCGTGAAATATGGCCCCCTCGGCTGGTTTTTAGGGCAGACCTTGATGAAAATGATGATGTCGAAGGTTCTTGACAGCAACCTGAAGGCACTGGCCAACAAGGTGAATTCGGATCACATTCCGGATGCTGAACCCGCCTATTACTGAATCAGAGCTTCCCAGACCGGATCAGCCCTTGCAGTTGGACAAAATAAGAACAAATGTAGAGTTCTGATCCGGAGCCTGCCTATGCCATACGCCCATTCCGACAAGACCCAGCTAACCGCCGAGGACGTGCGCGCGCGCCTGAAACTGGAAGGCGGCAAGCAGTTTGTCATGCACACCGAATTCGCCCCCGCAGGCGACCAGCCAACGGCGATCAAGGAACTGACAGGCGGTGTAATTGATGGGGAACGTGATCAGGTTCTTTTGGGGGCAACCGGGACGGGCAAAACCTTCACCATGGCGAAGGTGATTGAAGAGACTCAACGCCCGGCTATCATCCTCGCCCCTAACAAGACGCTGGCGGCGCAGCTTTACGGCGAGTTTAAGGGCTTCTTCCCTGAGAACTCGGTCGAATACTTTGTCTCCTACTACGACTACTACCAACCCGAGGCCTATGTGCCGCGCTCAGACACCTACATAGAAAAAGAATCCCAGATCAACGAACAGATCGACCGGATGCGCCACTCGGCCACGCGGGCGCTGCTGGAACGCGATGACGTGATCATCGTCGCCTCGGTCTCGTGCATCTACGGTATCGGGTCGGTCGAAACCTACGGGGCGATGACGCAGGATCTGAAGGTCGGCAAGGATTATGACCAGCGGCAGGTGATGGCCGATCTGGTTGCCCAGCAGTACCGCCGCAACGATCAGGCCTTTCAGCGAGGCTCGTTCCGGGTGCGGGGCGATTCCCTGGAAATCTGGCCTGCCCACCTTGAGGATCGCGCGTGGAAATTCTCATTCTTCGGCGAAGAGTTGGAAACCATCACCGAGTTCGATCCCCTGACCGGTGAACGTGCCGCGACGATGGAGCAGGTGCGTGTCTATGCGAATTCGCACTACGTCACGCCGAAACCGACGATGAACCAAGCGATCATCGGCATCAAAAAGGAACTCCGCATCCGGCTGGATCAACTGGTTGGCGAGGGCAAACTGCTGGAGGCCCAACGTCTGGAACAACGCACCAATTTCGATCTGGAAATGCTCGAGGCCACCGGTGTCTGTAACGGGATCGAGAACTACTCGCGCTATCTAACGGGCCGCGCGCCGGGTGAGCCACCCCCGACTCTGTTCGAGTTCATCCCCGACAATGCCATCGTCTTTGCCGATGAATCCCACGTCAGCGTGCCGCAGATCGGCGGCATGTACCGGGGCGACTATCGGCGCAAGTTCACGCTGGCCGAGCACGGGTTCCGCCTGCCCTCCTGCATGGACAACCGCCCCCTCAAGTTCGAGGAGTGGGACGCCATGCGCCCGCAATCCGTCTTCGTCTCGGCCACCCCTGCGAAATGGGAGATCGAACAAACCGGCGGCGTCTTCACCGAACAGGTGATCCGCCCCACCGGGCTCCTGGACCCCGAGGTCGAAATCCGCCCAGTGTCGATGCAAGTTGACGACCTGCTGGACGAGGTGCGCAAGGTCGCCGCCGATGGCTATCGCACGCTGGTCACCACCCTGACGAAACGCATGGCCGAGGACCTGACCGAATACCTTCACGAACAAGGCATCAAAGTCCGCTACATGCACTCGGACATCGACACGCTGGAACGCATCGAAATCCTGCGCGACCTGCGGCTTGGGGCGTTTGACGTGCTGATCGGCATCAACCTGCTGCGTGAAGGGCTCGATATCCCTGAATGCGGGCTGGTCGCCATTCTGGACGCGGATAAAGAAGGTTTCCTGCGGTCTGAGACTTCACTGATCCAGACCATCGGCCGCGCCGCGCGGAATGCCGATGGGCGGGTGATCATGTATGCGGACAAGATCACCGGTAGCATGGAGCGCGCGCTGAACGAGACCAACCGCCGCCGCGCAAGGCAGGTCGCCTATAACGAGGAACACGGCATCACGCCTGAGACGGTGAAGAAGAATGTCGAGGACGTTCTGGCTGGTCTCTACGAAGGCGACGTCGACATGAACCGCGTAACCGCCACCATCGACAAACCGATGCACGGCGCGAATTTGGAGGCCCATCTGGATGGGTTGCGGGACCAGATGCGCAAAGCCGCCGAGAACCTGGAGTTCGAAGAAGCCGCCAATATCCGGGATGAGATCAAACGACTAGAGGCGGTCGACCTGGCCGTCGCCGACGACCCCATGGCGCGCCAATGGGCGGTCGAGAAAGCCTCGGAAGACGCCGTGAAATTGCATGGACGGTCAACGGCTGGACGGCCGGGGCAGCGGGGTGGGAATGTGAAGAGAAGGAAGCGGTAGGATAAAATTGGCTGTGGTGGTCAAGTTAGCTGTTTTAGTTAGCACGAGCTCTGGGCTGAACCTCAGTACTTCGTCGCGTGACCTTGATCCGGATCAATGTCGAAACATGAATGTGTTGGCAGTGTGCGACGCATGAAGGCTCACAATCCAACCGGCGTAGACGCCTACAAACCTGCACAGATTGCAGAACTGGTTGAAACATCTGGTGTCGCAAAGGCACATCTTTCCATCGTTCAAACGCTGACACTTGCAATACTCGCAGGTGTCTTCATCGGCTTCGGTGGGGCCGCCTACACTATGGTTATGACCGGCGTAGATCCCGGATTTGGGCCAGCCCGATTTCTTGGTGGGGTGGTGTTTTCTCTGGGCCTGATCCTTGTGGTCGTTGGTGGGGCGGAACTATTCACTGGAAACGCGCTGATGACCATCGCGGCAGTGGATCGAAAAATCTCGATGCGTGACCTGTTGAGGAACTGGGGATTCGTGTATCTCGGAAATTTAGTCGGAGCCGTCGCACTAGTCCTTGCTTGCGCTGCAAGCGGTTTGCTGGAAGGACCAATGGGGGCTACTGCTGCAGCGATCGCAAATGGCAAGATTGATCTCTCTCCAACGCAAGCCTTTATGCGAGGCATTCTGTGCAACGCCTTAGTCTGCCTTGCAGTCTGGCTGAGCTTCGCCGCCAGATCGGTCGTGGGAAAGGTCATGGCAATACTCTGGCCAATTTCGACGTTTGTTCTGTTGGGTCTCGAACACTCGATCGCTAATATGTACCTGCTGCCTCAGGGTGCGCTAGCAGGTGCCAAACTCGGTTGGGGCGCCACCATCAGCAACCTTTTTTGGGTCACGGTCGGTAATGTAGTCGGAGGCGCGGGCGGTGTCGCGCTCGCCTATCGGCTTGCCTATTTGGGCAAGGCAAGCGACCGACGCTAGCTCAAGTCCTGTCTCGATTGACGATAGCCATACACTTCAAGGTTGCAGCGTAGCTTTCTCTCCTCCACGTTTGACATCACAAATTGTGATTCCAAACGGATGCCATGACGAAACCCAACACCCTGCCCAGCACGCATGAAGTCCAGAGCGCCATTCACCGGGTGCGCGGCACCCGCGTGGTACTGGCCGAGGATCTGGCGCAGTTCTACGGAAAGTCCGTCAGCGCTTTCAATCAGGCTGTCTCGCGCAACAAGGATCTGTTCGAGGGCTACCGTTTTCAGCTGAACGATGCCGAGGTCGCTGATTTGCAATCACAGAATGTGATTTCAAAACCCAAAGGCCGCGGCGGGCGGCGGGTCAATCCGTGGGTCTATACCGACTACGGCGTGGCCATCGCCTCGACCCTGTTCAAGGACCCTCGCGCGATCAAGATCACCCGGATGATCACCGAAGCCTTTGTTGACGGTGCGAACGCGCTGGCCGAAACCCCGCGCAGCGTGCCGGAAATCCTGACACCCACGGACGCTCCTGCCCCGCTGCTGCCCAATGGCGATCAACTGCGTGATCTGGCCGAAAATATCCTCGATTCAGGGCAACAGAGCCTGGTCGACTACATCGCCAACCCCACCACCAAGCGCCAGCAGGCGGTGGCGATGATTATGAAAACTCTGGCCGAAACCGCCGGAGAAGAGGTCCGCACCCAGCAGGAACGCCTGCGCCTGCGCATCGCGGAACGTCTGGCCACTGGGGATTACACAAATGATGATGACCGCAAGCGCCTGCTGGAGTTATTGCAAGCCATGAAGGGATGATCATCAGGGTTTGAGGAACTTCGCGGTTCCAACGGTTCGCTCACGCGGTGCCTGAGTTTGCCGCGGTGCGTTCCCGGCGGTTCCCGGCATCGCAGTCGTTCGTTGCCGTTGCAGACCACGGGTGCCGCAGGCAACGCCGTCACCGTCAGGGTCATTTCGCTTGTGATAGCCCGGCCCGCCTTCAAAAAATGGCCCCGGAACAAGCCGCTGCACCGTGTCACAGCCCGCCAGCGCCACCAGATGGATCACAGCCTCATGACGCTCGTAGTCCGAGATGCGCAAATACACTCCGATCGTGATCATTCCGATTGTCAACGGCAGCGCAAGCACCATCAGCAGAATGCGCAGCGGCGACAGAGCTTTCCGACGCATCTCATCCGCACGACGTTGCCGCCTAGTCATCCGCGGATTAAGGCCAATCTCATCATTTGTATTTCCGGTCGTCATCGGGGTAGATATATACCCTGTATGTGGCAAAGCCATGGCCATACCGAGCTAAAAAACCTATTCCGTCACCGCACCACATGCACTGCGCATTTTGCGTGCCGTACCACATGGGTCGCGGTTGACCCCAACAGCAGATCCTGCATGCCAGGCCGGTGCGAGGCCAGAATGATCAGGTCGGGCTTGTTCACTTCGGCCCAATCCAGAATTGTTCTGCCAGAGTGACCTTCGATCACCTGTCCTTGGGCATTTGGTAATCGAGCAGCCAGCGTGTCAAGCTCAGCCTGAAGCGCTTTGCGTGTCTCTGAAAGATATTCCGCCGGCATGTATGAGATCGCATAATCCGGAATGTGCTCGACCACATGCAGCAGAGTGATCTGCGCCTGTGGGGTTGCCAGCAACTTTGCCAGTTTCATCGCCGCCGAACTGTCGCGTTCGGCATCAAATGAAATAGGGACAAGGATGTTGTGATACATGGCTTGTGCCTCCGTGGTTGCGCCGGCATCTTGCCCTGCCTCGCCACAGCGCGCCTTGATTCAGGTCAGGAACCGCCGAATGTTTCGGCAACGTCATACATCACCGGCTCAAAGCTCTTACACAGCTCGTTGATGCGGCGGTTTCGTTCCCGCATTTCCGGCGTACGCAGCATCGCCAGAAAGTCGTCGCGCCGCTCCCATTGCGAGTAATTTGCAATCCGGGTTTGGGCATCATTTACATGAAGACCGGCTGAAATGAACCCTGGCTGTTTCGAGATAAAGGAGGCATACGCATCCGTCAGCGCCTCAAGAAGATCCTGGCAGGTCCCGGGCGTCATTTCAAACGTGGTGATGACGGTCTGGCAACTGGCGGTTTTGGAAATCTGCGGCATTTGGCTTCTCCTTTGTAGCTGCCCCCAGCCTAGCACAGCTTTCAAATTCACAATCTATTTCGTGCAGATAAGTGCGGATGCAGATCAAAAAACTTTCTCAGACATGAACAAGATACTAACCATCCATTAACCAAGTCGACCGATGCTGCTCAGATGATGCATCGGCTTCTTGTATCCGTATTACTTATATGGCTAGCCGCTCCGGCTTCGGCCGGGGCCTGGCTGCGCGAAAAAGGCTCAAGCTTCACCGCAATCTCGGTGACCGCTTTCCAAGACGACGGCGACACTCATAGATACAAATCTGCTCTCTATTCCGAGTGGGGTCTGAGGCCGAAACTCACAATCGGGCTGGATGCCGAGGAGCACCAGGATCTGTATGGGCATGCGTTGGTTTTCGCCCGCATTCCCGTCGCTGATTTTGGGCAAGCAGGCCGATTTTCCATCGAGTTCGGACTGGGCGCACATCACCGTCAATACGATGCCTGGGCGATGTACAAAACAACACTCTCATATGGCAAAGGTATTCAAATCGGATTGGGGGGCGGATGGATCAATATCGACGCCGTGCACGAAAACCGCACGCATGAGGCTCTAATCCGCAAGCTGGATTTCACGGCTGGCCTGTCCTCGGGACGGCGCATCGACCCGCTCTTGCAGATAGAAACCTCGTATATTTCAGATCGCCCTTGGTATTGGCGGGTACGTCCTTCGCTGATGTTTCGCCCGAAAAAAGGCAACCTCACCTGGATTCTGGGTGCCGAACGAAATTCAGCCGATGACAATATCGGAATCAAATTCGCCCTGTGGCGCCGCCATTGAAGATGGGCCGCCCAAAACTGGAGAGCCCGCCACATCAATCAGGTATCGATCCGCAGGATAGTCGAGACTGCCCCGCGCAAGCCTTCGGACCAGCGCAGGCGTATATCGCTCTGACTGGCACCTTGTCTCAGTTCAACATATGGCGAGGTATAGCGTATCGCGTTCGATGCGTTCCTGAGGGTGCCCAGGGCCACAACCGAATCACATCCGCGAGCACGGCCGCCAAATGGTAACTGCCCCTGCGAACTGACGGTCCAGGACGAAGACGACGAACTCTGCGTATGTTGCAGCCTCAACGGGTTGGCGCAGGGCGTGTCGATGCCGTGGAACGTGTTGTTCTCAAAACACACTCTCTTGTACCGTTCCGGGTCGAGATCGGCAAAGCTGGTATCAACCCGATCCACCCGGTCGATCCGCACATTGTTGACGCGGAACTTGTTCCCGGTCACGGTCAGCCCGTTCAGGAAATGACCCGTGCCATAGGGGCGGATCACCAGATAGCTGAACCAGGGCGCGACATCGCTGGCGTAGAAAATGTTATCCGTGATACTCAGCGCGCTGAATGAGAAGCTGGTAAAGTAATCCGGGTTCGCATCGTGCTCGTTGGTCCACTCGATAAAGCAGTTATCGACATAGTTCTCGGCGATGGACGAACTGTTGTAGCCACCGATAATGACCAACCCGGCATTGCGCACCCCGTTGGCCACGTTGTCGCCCTGGAAAAAGTGGTTGCCCAGGACCAGATTGTTGTCGCCGCTCAGCACTGCGAAATGATGGAACCGGGTCGCCCGGTTATGGCGCAGCTTGACGTCATTGGCATTGGCGTTCAGTGCGATTGAGCTGCGATCCGGCACATCCAGACTTTCCTCGGTCGACAGGAATTGACAGCCATCAATCAGCATTCCCTGACATCCGCGCCCGATCGAGGTAACGCCGCGATCTTTGGGGCGACTGATAAAGCAATCCTTCAGCACAAAGGTGTTCCCACCCGGGGACAGCCGGATCGCGCTGCATCGCCCGTTGCACTGGAACTCGATCCCTTCCATGTTGAACTTCTGCAGCGCGCTGAAGCCGCTGAAATCCAACAGATATTTGAAAGCTGTAAAGGTGAAAGCCTGTGTACCCGCCGCATCATAAGTCGGCGCGCTCAGCGTGATCTCACCGGTGCTTTCGTTTTTCGACCGCACATAGACCTCGCGCCCAACACCGCTGCCGGTGACCAGCGAGCCCACAGGTATATTGGCCACATTGGCCACATTGGTCAGCGTATCAGGATCAGACGGGCTATAGGTCGCGACCGAGGTGAAGGTTTCAGTATCCCAGGCCGAGCTGCTTTTGACATCAAACTGTCCATTACGCACCACGCGACGGGTGGCATAGCCCGTTCGGTTTGGCACCGCCGCCGCCATATCGATAGATTCGGTTACTGCGATCTTGCGCCCACCCAGATCCAGCGATTCATGGTCCGAGCTATTCAGCAGCGCCTGAAAGGCCTTTTTGAAAGCCAGCATTTCGTCACCGAACGCGGTGATATAGGTGGGCAAATCAAAGTTCTTGGTCAGCAGCAGCATCTTGTCGACCGGCATCGTGACGGTGCCGTCAAACGAAACCTCGGATGCCATGTTGGTGTTCTCTTCCAGCCGGAACTCACCTTGTGGCACGTAGACCTTGCGCCCATTCGCGGCCTGATCCGCTGCCTCAAACGCCGCCGAGTCATCGGTGACCCCGTCGCCCACCGCCCCAAAATCGCGCACGTCTACCAGCCCGATCATGTCCCGCAGGAAAACCGAAGTCACATCGGTGATCTCGATATCATCCACCCGCACCACCGCGCCGTTGGTGCCTTCGATATCCAAACCAAAATGGCCATAAAGCGCCGTGTTGCCCCATGGCATATCCACGCCGGGGCGCAGGCCCGTGCCCACGATGGCCGTCACCTCATGCACGATGCCATAGCCGGTCAGCTGCACCGCGGGGCCCTGCTCGACCAACCCGTCCACATGCGCATCTCCGGCACCACCGGCCCAGCCCGCAACCCGCACCTCGGGCAGCGGCCCACTGATCGCCTTCACCCGCGCCTTGATCTGCAGATAGCAGCCCGGCAACAAGGACGTCTGCCCCATATAGCGCAGACGCTGAGGCTCTGCCGTCTTGTATATCTCCAAACAGCCCGCAAAATCCGCATCCGCCGGAACGAACACTCCCGTGCCCGACCCCTCATAGGTCGGAGAGCCCGGCGTGCCGTCGCCACTGGACCAGACCCCAAGACCAGCCGCATAGGCGGGCGGCATGAACACCATGCCATCGGTGATTGCCTTGTTCATGTAAAATCCCTTTCCCAATCGCGCCAAGCACGCGCGCCAAAACCCGATACTGCCCGGGCCCTGAGCCCAAGCGCATGGGTCTGAGTATCGAAAAGGGATTAATCGTGGCTCTTACCACCGTGACGATGGTGTTGCATCAGGCCGCCGGGTCGGAGTTGCCCAGCAACTGTACACCGTTGATCTTCCAGCCGTTTTCCTGTCGGATCATTTGGTAGTCCAGCAAATGCACGCGTCCGTCACCATCAGTGATCATGACCTTCTGCCACAGGGCTCCGCTAATCTCGCGCAACTCCAGAAACCTCACATCCGCAGGCCGCCAGACCATAGGATAGCCACGGCGCACCATAATCCCGAAATTCTCCGGATCGCCAAACAGCCGCTGGATATTGGGGCTGGCAAAGGTGAAGGCGGTGGCAAAGTCATCCGCCTTGAAGGCCTGTATCTGCGCCGAGATATTGGCCTCAATCTCGTCACTCTGAGCAAAAGCTCCGGATGCCAGTCCGGCACTCAGAGATACAGCAAGCAATAGTCGACGCATGGGGTCACCTCCTGTTGCAAGGGTAGCCCCACACTGGATCAGGTCAAATCAGACCAATTCCCCGGCCAGCGCCTTGTCGATCAGAGCAATCGTCTCTTGCACGCCATAAAGCGCGATGAACCCACCAAACCGAGGCCCTTGCGAAGCCCCCAGCAGCACTTCGTAAAGTGCCGTGAACCAGCCGCGCATCGGATCGAACCGCTCACGCCCGATGGAATAGACCACCGATTGCAGTGCCTCGTCTTCCATCGGCCCGTCATAGGCTTCCAAAGCCGCCCTCAATGCTTCCAGCGCCTCACGCTCCTGATCCGTCGGCGCGCGATGCTGGCGCGTCGGCTTGACGAAATCGTTGAAGTAGCGCACCGCAAAGCCCGCCGCCTGATCCAGATCAGGGTGAGTTTCCGCCGTGGCCTCAGGCGCATACCGGCGGATGAAGCCCCACAGCGCCTCTTTGTCCTCAGCCCCGGATACCGACGCCAGATTCAGCAACATCGCAAACGGAACCATCAGCGTGGACTCGGGCACATTCCCACCATGGATATGCCACACTGGATTATTCAACTGCGCCTTCAGGTCCTGCCCCGGATAGGCCCGCAACTGCTGATGATACTCATCATACGCCTTCGGGATCACATCGAAATGCATCCGCTTAGCCGTCTTGGGCTTTTGATACATGAAATAGGCCAGTGACTCAGTCGGCGCATAGGTCAGCCATTCATCAATCGAGACACCATTGCCGGATGATTTGGAAATCTTCTGCCCGTTCTCATCAAGGAACAACTCATACGAGAAGTGTTCAGGCGCACGGCCTCCCAAGGCCCGGCAGATCGCGTCATAGATCTTCTCGTTGGTGGCGTGTTCCTTGCCATACATCTCGAAGTCAACGCCCAGCGCGGCCCAGCGCGCGCCGAAATCCGGCTTCCACTGCAGCTTGACGTTCCCGCCGGTCACGGGCAGCGTCCATTCCTTGCCATCCTCGTCATCGAAGGTGACAGTGTAGGTCTCGGCGCAAACCTTCTTCATCGGCACGTACAGAACCCGCCCGGTCTCGGGGTGGATCGGCAGGAAGATCGAATAGGTCTGCTGACGTTCTTCGCGCAGGCTTTTCAGCATGATAGCCATCACGTCATCATACTTCTCAACAGCGCGCTTGAGGATCTCGTCAAACTGGCCCGAGCGATAAAACTCGCGCGCCGAATAGAACTCATACTCGAACCCGAAGGTATCGAGGAACCGGCGCAGCATGGCGTTATTATGCTCACCAAAGCTGTCATGCGTGCCAAACGGATCGGGTACCGAGGTCAGCGGGCATTGCAGATAGTCCTGCAGCACTTCTGGGTTCGGCACATTGGTCGGCACCTTCCGCATCCCGTCCAGATCGTCCGAGAAGCAGATCAGCTTGGTCGGAATATCAGACAGCGCCTCAAACGCGCGCTTGACCATCGTGGTCCGCGCGACCTCGCCAAAGGTGCCTATGTGCGGCAGACCCGAGGGTCCATAGCCCGTCTCAAACAGCACATATCCCTTCTCCGGAGCGCCCTGCTTGTACCGTTTGAGCAACCGCCGCGCCTCTTCAAACGGCCACGCCTTGGACGTCATCGCGGTTTCACGCAGGTCAGACATTTGGATACTCCATCGGGAAACGTGCCAGACACCCCATGCGCCCGGACCGGCCCCTGTTATTGTGCAGGTGCAGTATGAGTCAATAAAGGGTGGTGAATTTCATGCCTCTATGCGCATGAACGTCATGCAATCAATATCTGCTCTGGACTACGAATGTCCGCAACGCGGACACAGCGGACATTCATCAAAGTTGCGCACTGGAGCGAACCATCCAGTAATCAAATCGTCACTGTGTCCACTTGAATTTTCCAGTCTGCTTACCCGACATATCGTGAAAAGTGCCTTTTCCATCCGGTTTGAACATATAGACAACCCCAAAATCCGAGAAGACGACCTGCAAGCCACTTTTAGTTTTTGTCATAGGATTGTTTGCAGGAGAAGTATTGGTGTCTCGCAGGCACAAACCACTATTCGAATTGCAAGATACGATATTTGGACTGTATGGCCCGCCGTTCTGTGAGTGCCACTCTGAAGTCACAGTAATTCGTGAACCAGCTGTGATATCCTGAGCGAAGGTCGGGGTCGCTGTAGTGAAGATTGCTGTTGCTATCCCTGCAAGTAGTTTTCTCAAAGAATTACCCTCCACAAATAAAATATTAGTTAATTTGCCCAATGGCGGACGCATGTCAAGCGAGCGGAGGATACAGTGTAATCTCCGGTAACTTTGGGCTCTAAACGGACATACGCATCACAGCCGATATCACCCACCCTGCCCGATCGCAATCATCGCATGCCAAAACTATCAGTTGAACCTCCCCGCACCCCCTCCTATCGTGCGGCAACAGACGTATCATTCAGGACGACACCATGACCGAGCAAACCCCACACCCGATGTCTCCGCAGGATTGCCTTGTGGCGATCATGGTGGCGGTTTCCGCCTCGGACGAGAACATCCGAACCGCCGAACTGGTCAAAATCGAAGGCGCGGTCAACATGCTGCCGGTGTTTGCAGGCTACGATATCGACCGTACCCGCCGCGTCTCGCAAATCGTATTTGATCTGTTTGAACAGGTAGACGGGTTGGATGCCCTGTTCGGACTGATCCGTGACAACCTGCCTGAACGCCTGAACGAAACTGCGTATGCGCTGGCTTGTGACGTCGCCGCCGCTGATGGCACACTGGCCGAAACCGAACTGCGCTTGCTGGAAGAAATCCGGTACGAGCTGAGCATCGACCGCCTGCACGCCGCCGCCATCGAACGCGGAGCCCGGGCGCGGCATACAACCTAACTGCCGTAGAGCGTACCCCAGCGCTCGATCAAATTACGCTGCAACGTGCGCGATCGTCGGTTCCATGGCCGCGCGCCGTCCGGGCGCTCGCGCGATGCTCGCGGGATCGTGGCGCGGTGCGCGGTATCGGCGGTGAAGATCGCAAAGGCCAGATCAACCCCATCTGCCGTTGTCATATAACCCCCAAGGCCCGAGACGAAGTTCAACGTCCCCGTCTTTGCGTCGACCTTGATCGGATGATCCTTGACCGGCTGCCCATTTTTGTCGGCCAGCGTAAAGGACCGAAGCAATGGCCGCAGCTCCTCTGAGTGCCCCGCAGCCACCAGCGACTTGACCAGACCGGCGGGGGCCATGCGCGACGCTCCGCTGAGGCCGGAATGATCGACCATCGCGATCCCATTCGCACCAAAGCGCGCGGCCGCCCAGCGGTTCATTTCAGTGGCGGACTCTTCGAGGCTCTGCGGTGCAACCCGGCGCGCTTTGGTCGCCGCCAGGCCCACCATTTCAGCGGTTATATTGGTCGAATATCTCAGCATCCCCTTCAGGATGCTTTCCAACGGATCGCTTTGATGCACCACCAGCGTGGTCCCTTGCGGTACTTGCCGCGTTACCTGCACCCGGCCCAGCACGATCCCGTTCACGCGTGCCAGCGTGCGGAACACATCTCCGGCATAAAGCGCTGGCTTTCGTACCGGCAGCCAGCGTGCCCCGCCATTGCCCAGTGCCCCTTTGGCCACGGTCCAGCGATCCTGCCGCGCGCTTGGCTGATAGGTATAAATCGGCAGGCTGCGGTTCTCGACCCGCATAGAGGCCATATCCACCGACGGCGTATAGTTCGCGCTGCGCGCATCCATTGTTACGTCGTACCCGGTGGCCTCGCGTTTCCACTCGAAATGCACGCGGTTGAAGTTCAGGGAAATCCCGCTGATCGACGGGCTATAGCCCAGATGATCCGGCTGCCCCGGATCGATGCTGAAGACGTAAGGCAGCGCACCATCATAGACTTTGAACGCGCCTCGAACCTCGGTGATCCCGGCCTTGCGCAGATTGGCTGCCATGGTGGCCAGTGCGTCTGTATCCAGCAGTGGATCCCCACCACCCGCAAGGATCAGGTCGCCTTTCAGAATGCCATTCTCGATCGGTCCATCCGCGATCAAGGTGGTTTCAAACCGATGCTCCGGCCCCAGCACATCCAGCGCGTAAAGCGCGGTCAACGCCTTGGCGACACTGGCGGGCGGCAGGCTTTGGCCTTCGCCATATACCTCCAGCGGGGTTCCGGTTTCAACGTCGGCCACGGCAAAGACAACTTCGCCCCTCAGCCCCGCCGCTTTAACCAGCCGCTCGGCCCCGCTGGGCTGCGGCCCGCGCAGCACAGGACGCAAGGACACCAAAGGCGCCTCGGCCAGACCCGTGCCCGGAACCAGAGACGCCCCTAATCCACCCAGAAACAAACGACGCGAAATTCGATCAACCATGGGTCTATTAGAATCCCAGAGCTTAAATGCAGACAATCACTAGATTAAGATTATGCGCCAAGAGGAGTCATTCCGGCAACACCCCATCGCTCCAGCCTCCGCGCTTGCGCAACTCGGTCGAGCTGAGATCGACCATCGGCACGTTCACAAAACACCAGGCCGGAGCCTGCGCCCGCCCCAGCAAATGCCGCGCCTGCCCATCTATGCGGTATTTGGCATAAAGCCGCGCCGCCGGTGACATTCTGGCAGAAATTCGATCCCCCGGTCGCGCCACAACGCCCACTGGCACGCTGTCCATGATCTGTCGCCAATCTTTCCAACGATGAAACTGCGCCAGATTATCCGCACCCATCAGCCAAACGAACCGCACTTGAGGATAAAGCTGTCGTAACGCCGCCAGTGTATCCGCCGTCGCCCGCGTCCCCGTCAGCGCTTCGATATCCGTAATCTCTACTCGAGGGTGCTGCATCACATCCCGCGCCGTCGCAACCCGCCGCGCCAGAGGTGCAGGCCCCCGCTCCTTAAGAGGGTTCCCCAGAGAGACCAGCCACCACACCCGGTCCAGCCCAAAGGCCTTCATCGCCTCACGCGTCACATGCACATGGCCCTGATGCGGAGGATCAAACGACCCCCCGAACAACCCCACGACCTGACCGGGCCGCGCATATGGTATGGTACTGCGCTCCATATCTTGCTGATGTTCAGAACTGGGCGGCCTTGTCAATCAACAGGTTGCACCATATCGCCGATCCTGATCCGCCCCGGCTTTATGACCTCAGCACACCAACCTCCATGGCTGCGCACTGCGGAATACACCGCCTGCCCTGCCCAGCGCCTCCTCCATCCGACTGCACGGAGCGCAGATCACGATAAAGCGCAAAACGGCCTCACCCACCTGCACCTCGCGCCCCTTAAGCCCCGCCAGATTGATCCCCGAGACCACCAGATTGCGCCGCAGGATTTCCGGCGCAATTGGCCTTTGACCAAGAAACGACCCTATCGTCACCAGATGCTCTTGCTGGATCAGTGTTACGGCCCGTTTGCCCGCCCGGCTACGGTCGCCATCGAGGCCATCGGTGGAGGTTATTGCTTCTTCCACAATCTCCATCCCAACCCGCCGTTCGGGTCTGACACCGATCCATTCCACGCGACCGGGCTGAGCCCAACCTGCGATGAGGTTTTTCAGAGACATATCGGGACCTTCCTGCACCATACCCCCTCATTTAGCAGTCTGGTCCTTTCACACACAGACGCTAAGAGTAGCGCTGATTGATTTGTGAATTGGAGAAAGATATGCGCCTGACGATCCCGGAGCCCAAGATCAAACTGTATGAAGATGGGTTTGATGAACACGACAAACTCTCGCGCAAAACAACTGGTGATAAGCTTTCAGAATTGGTCGAACGGATAGACGACCCAATGGTGGTTGCTTTGGATGGAGCATGGGGCTCTGGCAAGTCGTTCTTCCTGAAATGCTGGGTGGGCGAGCATTTGAGGCGAGAGGGAAATACGACCCAAACCGTCTATTTCGACGCATTCAAACATGACTTTCTAGACGATCCTTTGATTGCGCTGACCGGAGCGATTGCCGAACGATTTAAGGAGTCTGGTGACAAAACCGCCCAAAAAGCTTGGGATCAAGCCAAACGAGTGGCTCCTGCTCTTGGTCGGGCAATTATTCGAGCCGGGATTTCAGTCGCCACAGCGGGTCTCGTGAATAAAGCAGACCAATTGGCGGATGCCGCAATTGAAACTGCTTCGCGCGAACTTGACGAAGCTATTGCCGAATTCTGGAAAAGAGAAAGCGGAAAACGGGTTGCGATGGAGTGCTTTCGTCAAGCATTGGTCGACTTGACTGATCCAGACGTGAACGGACTACCGGCACGAAAGCTGGTCATCGTGGTAGATGAATTGGATCGCTGTCGACCAGACTACGCGCTGTCGCTACTGGAAACCATCAAACACTTCTTCAACGTAGATGGAGTACACTTCATTCTTGGCGTCAATCTGGAACAACTACAAAACAGTGTAAAAGCCAGATGCGGAAGTGGAACGGAAGCTGACGCATATCTTCAAAAGTTCTATCCCTTGAAGCTGAAGCTGCCTAGAATGATCCAGCACACGCGGGACCATCTACATTATTTCAACTATGCATCTGCCCAAATGCAGATACCCATCCCGATACACGAAACTACACGCGCCCTTTTAGGATTGTACTCTGGCCACCTGCCGATGACACTAAGGGCCATTCAAAGGGTTTTGTCAGTTCTCGTCTTAATTCCACCGGACAGACCTCAATACATATCCGATAAGATTCTAGTAACTGTGGCGATTGTGAAAGTTTGCGCGCCTCTCACCTATGAACTTATGAGGGAGAACAAATTAACACCACAAGATCTGCAAGAAGTTTTTAACTTCGATCAAAGTGATCTTGCGTTATGGACCCGTGTATTGAGGGCCGCTAGCGGTCATGAAGAGGTATTCCGTCCGAGCAAACGATTGATACCAGAGAACCTTCTCCCTGAAATCTGCGATGAGTATCTAGAGGTCTTTGACTCTAGCGCACTGCAATTCAGATAGTGAGGTCACAATCATCCACGATTGCCCCCACCCAACGCATCCGCTATCACACCGCCCAACTCAATTTCCCCGACCCAGAGGACGCGACATGGCCGCCTATCAATATGTCTACCACATGCAGGGTGTCTCAAAGACCTATCCCGGTGGCAAAAAGTGCTTTGAAAACATCCACCTGAGCTTTCTGCCCGGCGTGAAAATCGGTGTTGTTGGCGTCAACGGCGCGGGTAAATCGACGCTGATGAAGATCATGGCGGGCCTCGACACCGACTTCACCGGTGAGGCATGGGCCGCCGAGGGCGCCAAGGTCGGTTATCTGCCGCAGGAACCGCAATTGGATGAATCGCTGACCGTGCGCGAAAATGTCATGCTGGGCGTGGCCGCGAAAAAGGCCAAGGTCGACCGTTTCAACGAAATCGCCATGGAGATCGCCGAGAACTATTCGGACGAGTTGATGGAGGAAATGACCACCCTGCAGGACGCGATTGATGCGGAAAACCTGTGGGACCTCGACAGCCAGATCGACGTCTCGATGGAGGCGCTGCGTTGCCCGCCGGACGATGCCAACATCGCCAACCTTTCGGGCGGTGAGAAACGCCGCGTGGCGCTCTGCAAACTGCTGCTCGAAGCGCCCGACATGCTTCTGCTCGACGAACCGACCAACCACCTGGACGCCGAGACCATCGCCTGGCTGCAACAGCACCTGATCGACTACAAAGGCACCATCCTGATCGTCACCCACGACCGCTATTTCCTGGATGATATTACGGGATGGATCCTCGAGCTCGATCGCGGTCGCGGCATTCCTTACGAGGGCAACTACTCTGCATGGCTGGAACAAAAGGCCAAACGGCTGGAGCAGGAAGCCCGCGAGGACAAGTCCAAGCAAAAGACGCTGCAACGCGAACTGGAATGGATGCGTCAGGGCCAGAAGGCTCGTCAGGCCAAATCCAAGGCCCGGATCAACGCCTATAACGAGCTGGCCGAACAGTCCGAACGCGAAAAGCTGACCCGCGCCCAGATCGTCATCCCCAACGGCCAGCGCCTTGGAGGCAAGGTGATCGAGGTCGAGGGGCTGTCGAAGCACATGGGCGACAAGCAACTGATCGAAGGGCTGGATTTCGCCCTGCCCCCCGGCGGCATCGTCGGCGTCATCGGCCCCAACGGTGCCGGTAAATCGACGCTCTTCAAGATGCTCACCGGTCAGGAACAGCCCGACAGCGGCACCATCACGCTGGGCGACACGGTCGAACTGTCTTATGTCGACCAGTCCCGCGACGACCTCAAAGACAACGACACCGTGTGGGAGGCAATCACCGGCGGTGCCGAGATCATCCAACTGGGCGACGCTCAGGTCAATTCCCGCGCCTATTGCTCGTCCTTCAACTTCAAGGGCGGCGACCAGCAGAAAAAGGTCTCTCTGTTATCCGGCGGTGAGCGCAACCGCGTCCACATGGCCCGCCTGCTGAAAGAGGGCGGCAACGTCTTGCTGCTCGACGAACCGACCAACGATCTCGACGTCGAAACCCTGCGCGCACTGGAAGACGCGCTGGTCGATTTCGCGGGCTGCGCCGTCGTAATCTCGCACGACCGCTTCTTCCTCGACCGGATTTGTACGCATATTCTGGCCTTCGAAGGGGATGCCCATGTGGAGTGGTTCGAGGGCAACTTCGAGGATTACGAAGAGGACAAAAAGCGCCGTCTGGGACCGGACGCGCTGGAGCCCAAGCGGTTGAAGCATAAGAAGTTTGCGCGTTAGTTTCGACTTTAGAGCTGGCACCCTTGAGTAGTCGAATCTTAGGGTGCCAGATCAAAACCAATGTCGATTGTTACTTCTACGAAAGAAGCATTTTGGATCTTTTTAATAATATCTCATCCCCCAAAAAAAATCTGCTAAAGAAAGCCGCTGATGAAGCTGCACAGAATTGGATTTGGTGGAAGGATGACTACCTGCATGATGGACGGTTCAGAGACCTACCGGTTCTTCAGAATTATCCTCGATTCAGAGGTTTTGGCGCTGATTATTCAGTTTTCCGAGGCTGGAGTGCAGAACAATGTGATGCTGCCCTAGGTTGGTTTAGTATTCAAAGTGATCCTGTTGATTTCAACGGGCTGTACTCTGAATTTATGAAGTACTGCGAAACCCACGAAGCGCTTAAGAAAAACCTACAAAGACGTGTATCGCTCGTTTCAAAGCTTCTCGCGATGTGGAGACCTAATGAATTCGCGATGTGGGACACCCTAGCTCGTGAAGGCATGAGGCAAATTCACGGCCGCGTACGAGGCAGAAACTATCGGAAAAACGGCGCCTCAGATTACATTGCGTTTAATACTGACTTCCACTGTTTGCGAAAATTATGGAGCGACGAACTAAATATCGCCGCGATGGGAGCTGGAGGCGCAAATTTAGATGGCGAAATACGTTACGAACAGTTTTCAGCTAGAATTCTAGACAATTACCTAATGAACCTCGCAACTCTAAAGAGTTAGAAAGCGTAGGATGGGTGCGCGCACCTATCATTCCTCAATTCTCCAATATCCAACCACATAAATTGATGGTTGAAATCACCCATCCTATGACTCTCCGAACTTCCCTCCAAGACCCCACAACCCCATTCCGGATCAACCCGGCCTGCGCGGATATCACGATGGATCGACGAATACGGCCAATCGGTCGGGTGCTACACCAACCCGTGCTTGACCGGGTTGCCCCAACAATACGCCATGTGAGTCCGGTAATCCCGTTCATCACGGATACAATGTTCCCAAAACCGGCGTTGCCAAATCCCGCGCTCCTGTTTGGCAACCTTGGACCCGCTTCGCGGACCGAATACTCCGACGTCGCGCACAAATCCGCTTTTGACTAGCAAGCGTAGGATGGGGTTTCACCCCATCACTCACTCAACGATCATACCCGAACACCCGCACGATCTGTTCCCGCGTACCAAACCACTTCCAAACTTCAACATTCCAAATGATGGGGTGAAACCCCATCCTACGGCTCTCCGAACGCGCCATCGGTGACCACACCACTCCATTGCGGATCAACCCGGCCCGTGCGAATGTCGCGATGGATTGACGAAAACGACCAATCGGTCGGATGCTTGACCAACCCATGTTTGACCGGATTGTTCCAACAATACGCCATTTGATTGCGGTAATCCGTTTCATCCCGAATGGCGTGCTCCCAAAACCGGCGCTGCCATATCCCTGCATCCCCCTTCGCGATCTTCGAATTCGTTCGTAGAGTGGGGTTCCACCCCACCACTCCCGGCGCCTTCACCCCACGCGTAAACCTCGATTTAATCGCACCCCACCGCGTCAAATAATCCGCATCCCCCGGCGGCAGGGTCCAGACCGCGTGCAGATGATCGGGCAACACAACAATCGCATCGCACCAGAACGGCCGCTCCCTCTGGGTCACTGCAAAAGCAGCGCGCAAATGCACCACCTCTCGCACCAGCAAATCCGACGACCGGTCGGCCAAAGACACAGTGAAAAAATACTTGGCTCCGGGAATGCGGACGCGTCGGTAATCGCTCATGCCGCAACTTGATCATGACGAGGGTTAACGGATTCTGAATGCCACTCCGACGCGCCAGATAAATAACCGGGTCTTATCAAAGGTCCGCAAACTAATAACCAAAACCATCGGCGGATTCTTGTACAAATCGGACGATTGCCCCTCAACCCCCTGTACAAACCGTACAATCCGCCCTTGCCACACGGCCTGACCGATGCCATATCCAAGAGGCTTACGTTTTTCTATTTCGACCCACTGTCTCCTTCTACGGCGCTCAGTCACTCGATCCAGACTACGACGCCAGGCTGCCGCAACTCCGTGGGCAGCACCAAACAGGAGACAACGGATATGCCCGCAGGCACCGTAAAATGGTTCAACACCACCAAAGGCTACGGCTTTATCGCACCCGAAGATGGCGGCAAAGACATCTTCGTACACATCTCGGCTGTCGAGCGTTCGGGCCTCACCGGTCTGGCCGACAACCAGAAAGTCACGTACGAGCTGCGCGCTGGTCGTGATGGTCGCGAAAGCGCCGACAATATCGAACTGGCCTAAGCCGTTAGAAGGGCGGGATTTTTCCCGCCCATCCCATAAGCCCGCATTGAGTGTGTGGCAAAGGGAATACATCACAATCGGGTTATCCTTCCCCGGTGATTGACCAAATCGGCTATCATTCCAAAACTAGCGTTATGATTTCTTTGGTCATTTGAGGGATGTCACCATGTTCACACGCCGTGTTTTTCTGGCCGGTACTGCTGCCAGCCTGTTGCCGGGTGTTGCCAGCGCCAAGAAAGCGGTCGAGTATGATCCGACGCCGCAATTCGTGCGCATCAAAAAGCAATTTCAGCCCGGTCAGTTGCTGGTCGCGCCGCGATCCTTTTACCTTTATTATGTAACCGAGCCGCGCAAAGCGATCCGCTATGGCTGCGGCGTCGGCAAAGCCGGACTGGAATTCACCGGATCGGCCACCATTGACGTCAAGAAAGAATGGCCGACCTGGCGACCCACCGAAGAGATGATTGAGCGGGACCCTGTCACCTATGCCAAGTTCAAAGACAATGATTATGTCCAGCCCGGCGGCGGAGACAATCCTCTGGGCGCGCGCGCGCTGTATCTGTTTCAGAACGGGGTGGACACGTATTTCCGCATTCACGGCACAACGCAGCCGCAGACCATCGGTCATGCAGTTTCAAACGGGTGCATTAGGATGCTGAATGAGCATGTGATCGATCTGTACAATAGAGTTCCTATCGGCACGGTGGTCACAGTGGTCTAAGCCCCCGACCAATCGACGTCGTCAGCTTCTTCGATCATCAACCGACCTTCGGGCCAAGGGCGCGTCAAACTCTGCGCCTCGTCTTCAGACCCATGCAACCAGCGTTGAACGTCCCGCGCCTCCAGCAGCACTCCCATTCGGTGATGGATCGGCTTTACATCAGCGTTGGGTTCGCATGTCACCGCTGCAACCTGATCCACGCGTAGCCCGCCCGGGGCTTCCCAAGTGTCGGTGATCGCAGCAAAAAGCAGTGGAGCCCCGTCTTTGGCGGCAATCCGGCAGGCCGTTTTGCGTCGCTTCTCACCGGTCCATTCGTACCAGCCATCCACCGGGATTATGGCGCGACCGACCCCTTCGAAGGCGCTCTTGTCAAAAACCGTCTCGGAGCGCGCGTTTACGATGGTCTCCATCACCGGTCGTCCACGCGCATTGACCCTGCCGACCGGGATAATCCCCCATCGCATGGTCTTTAACCCATCACCAGTCAGTACGACCACTTCTTGACCCGGTTGAATGTTTTTGCGTGCTGGCTGAGGCCCAAGACTGTCTTCCACATTCAAAAACAGAGCGATCTCGCCAATTGGTCGTGTGAGGAAAAACCGGCCGGGCATCGCGTCCTCCTATTCGCCAATGCGCTCCGCAAGCGCCAAGACAAAGGGTCCCAGCGTGTCAACGATCAGCGCAACGCCTTGGGCACTTGGATGGATACCATCAGATTGCATGAACTGGCGCGCGGCCGCCGGATCGCCTTCGGTTGTGAGCCCGTCAAAAAAGCTTTCCGCATAAAGTGAATCATATTGCTCTGCCAGCTCTGGATACATGGCGTCGAAACTCTGCTTGTAATCGGCTCCGTAATTACCAGGCGCCTGCATTCCAACCATTAGCACCTCGACATCCGCGGTCTCTGCAGCACGCAGTATTGCCTCGAGGTTTGATCGGGAAACGCTCGGATCGATGCCACGCAACAGATCATTGCCGCCAAGTGCAACAATCATGCCGTCGACCTCTGGTGTCAGGGTCCAGACAACGCGGGCAGCGCCCCCTGCGGTCGTATCTCCGGAAACACCGGCATTGATCAACCGAACCTCCGCACCTTCTTCCTGAAGCCAACGCTGCAGTTGCGGCACGAACCCGTCTTGTTCTGGCAGCCCATATCCTTGTGTTAGGGAATCTCCGAGCGCAGCAATCACAACTGGCTCTGCCATCGCTGCAATTCCGCAACAGATGAACGCGCCTGAGATCAAACCCTTGTGTAGCTTCTGTTTCACGCCATATCCCAATGGACTGTACCTCTCTTGATGGCCTGATCGATGACGACACCTGTTCTTACGCTCCAAGATGCCGCATTATCGCTGGATGGCAATGCCGGAAGGGTGGATATTCTGCACGACATCTCTCTGTCTGTGAAACAGGGCGAGACGCTGGGGTTGGTCGGTCCGTCCGGCTCAGGAAAATCCTCACTGCTAATGCTGATGGGTGGGTTGGAACAAGCCACCGACGGCCACGTCACGGTATTGGGCCATGATCTGACGGAAATGAGTGAGGATGCACTTGCCCGGTTTCGTCGTGAATCAATGGGTGTGGTGTTTCAGAATTTTCACCTGATCCCGACGATGACCGCGCTTGAGAACGTCGCCACCCCGCTCGAACTTGCAGGGCATAAGGATGCTTTCAAGCGCGCTGAGGCCGAGCTAGAGGCTGTGGGGCTGTCACTTCGAAGCGATCACTACCCGGCGCAATTGTCAGGTGGAGAGCAGCAGCGTGTGGCGTTGGCCCGCGCGTCGGCCCCACGCCCTAAGATTTTGCTGGCAGACGAACCCACAGGAAATCTGGACGAAGCCAACGGTGCGGCGATCATAGATCTGTTGTTCGGTCTACGCGACCGGCATGGTGCCACCCTGGTTCTGGTCACGCATAGCCACACGCTGGCGCAGAAATGCGACCGCGTCGTGCGGTTGCGGGATGGACGCATCGCTGAAGAGTCGCTGCGCGAAGCAGCCGAATGAGCCTGCGCCTGGCAGGAAGACTGGCACGGCGCGAACTCCGCGGTGGGCTGCGTGGATTTCGGGTGTTTCTGGCGTGTCTGGCCTTGGGCGTTGCAGCGATTGCCGCGGTCGGCATGGTCCGCCAAGCAATCCAGACCGGCCTTCAGCAAGAGGGCGCATCGCTACTGGGCGGGGATGCGCAACTGGAATTCACCTATCGCTTTGCCAATGATCAGGAACGCGCGTGGATGGAAAAAACCGCACATGCGGTTTCAGAGGTTGTTGATTTTCGGTCTATGGCCGTAACGGGAAACGGGACGAACACGCAACGTGGGCTGACGCAGGTTAAGGCTGTGGATGACGCATATCCGCTGTTAGGTTCGGCGATCCTTGAACCTGAACTTACTCTGACCGATGCCTTTGCAGGTGCCGATGGGCTGCCTGGTGCAGTCATGGCCCCCTCTCTGATTGACCGCCTAAACCTGATGGTTGGCGAGCAGTTTGAACTTGGCACGCAGAGATTTGTTCTGATGGCCTCGTTAGAGCACGAACCTGACGGCGCGGCTGATGGGTTCTCGCTTGGGCCGCGCACATTGGTCCGGACAAAAGATCTGCAGTCTTCGGGCCTGTTGGCGCCGGGCACTTTGTTTTCAACTAAGTACAGGTTGGACCTGCCTCAGGCTGCCGAATTGGATGCGCTGTCGTTGGAAGCGAAGCAGGCCTTCGAGGGGACCGGCATGCGCTGGACCGACGCTCGCAACGGTGCGCCGGGAATATCTGAATTCGTAGGCCGCCTCAGCGCGTTTCTGGTTCTGGTGGGCCTGTCGGGATTGGCCGTTGGCGGGATCGGGGTGTCTGCTGCCGTGCGAGCCTATCTTTCCCAAAAGACGGAAACCATTGCAACATTGCGCACATTGGGCGCTGATCGGGCGACAATCTTTCAGACCTATATGATTCAGATCGCCGTTCTGTCGGGCATCGGTATTATCATGGGTTTGGTTCTGGGCGGGGTACTGCCGCTGCTGCTGGCCCCCTTAATCGAAACGCAGTTGCCAATCCCCGCAGTCTTCTCACTTTATCCGCAGCCACTGTTCGAGGCCGCGCTTTATGGCGTGTTGACCGCGTTCCTGTTCACACTGTGGCCTTTGGCCAGAACGGAAGAGGTGCGCGCGGCAACATTGTTCCGGGATGCGCTTTCCTCGGCGCGCAGTTTCCCGCGCCTGATCTATGTCGTCGCGACCGCTATTGGCTTGGCCGCACTGATCGGAGCCGCTGCATGGTTCAGTGGTTCAACCCGATTGACCCTCTGGACCAGCGCAGGGTTGGCCGGGGCGCTTACTTTGCTGGCTCTTTCTGCCTTTGCCATTCGCAAATTGGCCCGCGCGGGCGCCCCTTGGGCCAGAGGCCGCCCTGCCCTGCGGTGGGCCTTGTCCGCCATTTCCGACCCTCGCGAAGGGGCAGCGTCGGTGGTTCTGTCCCTTGGGCTCGGCCTGTCGGTCCTTGCAGCTGTGGGACAAATCGACGGGACCCTACGCAATGCGATCTCGGGCAACCTGCCAGAAGTGGCACCCTCATATTTCTTCGTCGATATCCAGAAGGATCAAATGCCCGGGTTCAGCGAACGTCTCGACACTGACCCCGCCGTCAGTCGGGTAGAAAGCGCTCCAATGCTGCGCGGGATCATTACCAAGATCAATGGACAACCCGCGCGAGAGATTGCAGGCGATCACTGGGTTCTGGACGGCGACCGGGGCGTGACCTATTCCGCCCAGCCGCCGCAGAATGCCCGCGTGACCGACGGAGTGTGGTGGCCCGAGGATTACAGCGGCCCTCCACAAGTCAGCTTTGCCGCCGAGGAGGCTGCTGAGATGGGGCTTAAACTTGGGGATGAACTCACGGTCAATATCCTTGGCCGCGATATCACTGCTGAACTGACCTCATTACGCGAAGTTGATTTTTCGACCGCTGGAATGGGATTTGTCATGTCGATGAATCCCTCCGCGCTGGCGGGCGCGCCGCATAGCTTCATCGCAACGGTTTATGCCGAAGAGCAGGCCGAAGCCGCCATCCTGCGCGATCTGGCGGGGCAATATCCCAACATCACGGCGGTCCGCGTCCGCGATGCCATCGACCGGGTCTCTGGTTTGCTGGCGGGCCTGGCAGCAGCTACCTCGTATGGCGCAGGCGTGTCCCTGCTGACCGGTTTTCTGGTGTTGATCGGTGCTGCCGCCGCAGGAGAGCCAGCGCTCAGATATGAAGCGGCGATCCTCAAAACTCTGGGCGCGGACCGGGGCCGCATCCTGCGCAGTTTTGCCTTGCGAGCTATTCTGTTGGGGGCCGCTGCCGGATGTGTCGCCCTGTTGACCGGTATTTTGGGCGGCTGGGCCGTGGCCACATATATCTTCGACACAGATTTCGCGATTATCTGGTCATCCGCGCTCGGGATCGTTATCGCGGGCGTCGCGGTAACGCTTGGCGCGGGGATGCTCTTTGCGCTGCGCCCGCTTTCAGTGCGTCCGGCGCGCATTCTTCGCGCCAGTGACTAAGTTCAACGCACGCACGCGACGGGCTGTAGTATCTTCAGCAACTGGTCGTTGTCACAAACCAACGCATCAAGCGTGATTTCGTCTAAGGACGCATAAAACACCTCAGCCGCATCCTGCAGCGCTAATCGCAAGCGGCAGGCATCGGTCAGCGGGCATGTATTGTCTGCATCCGCAAAACACTCGGCAATCGGCAATCCACCTTCAACATGGCGGAACACAGACCCGACCCGGATCTGATCTGCCGAGCGGGCCAGCGTCATGCCGCCATTGCGGCCACGTTGGGTACTGAGATAATCCAACTGGCTAAGCTGGTTGATCACCTGCGCCAGATGGTTCTCGGAGATGTTGCAGACTTCTGCAATTTCAGCCTTAGTAACCAGCCGATCCTGATGCGCGGCACAATACATCAATACGCGCACCGCGATATTCGTCCGTTTGGTAATCCGCATGAGGGCCTCCCGAATCTCAAGATGAAGCCTTATTGCATGTTCTGTAAAAAGACTGTTTGACATACATCAATCGTCAAAGAAGGACACGACCCGCATGGCAGACCCCTATTTCTTCGGCTATGGCAGCCTCGTGAACCTGTCGACGCACGATTTTCCCGACCCGCGCCCGGCGCGTCTGAAGGGCTGGCGGAGGGCGTGGCGGCACACCGATCTGCGCCCGGTCGCCTTTCTGACCGCTGTGCCGGATCCCGCATCCGAGATCGACGGCATGATCGCTCACGTGCCCAAAAACGACTGGGTCGCGCTGGATGAGCGGGAATGGGCCTATGAACGCGTGCCTGCCACGCGATCAGTCACCCATACGCTGACGCAAGAGGCAGAAATCGCCGTCTACGCCGTGCCCCATGACCGCCATACAGCGCCCAGCAACCACCATCCGCTGCTGCTGAGCTATATCGATGTCGTGGTGCAGGGGTACCTGAGGGCATTTGGATCAGACGGCGCTGATCGCTTCTTTGCCACAACCGATGGCTGGGACGCGCCGATTTTGAATGATCGTGCCGAACCGCGATATCCGCGTCATCAGCAACTAAAGCCCACCGAGACGGAATTCGTGGACGACCGTCTGCAGCGCGTATCGGCCCGCGTATTGCAGACCGGAGAACAAAGAAAGGCAGGCGAACTGCCTGCCTCCTTCGTGTTTTAAGATACTCTCTGCGGATTACCCGCGCGCGCGAATCACCTGAAGCAGCGGCAGCAAGGTCGCCATCTCTGGCCCGCGCTCCATTCCGGTCAGCGCTTTGCGCAGCGGCATGAACAGGCCTTTGCCCTTACGGCCCGTGGCCTCTTTCACCGCCTTGGTCCAATTCCCCCAGGTATCCGCGTCGAACGGACCTTCGGGCAGCAGGGCCACCGCCTCTGCTATGAATTCACGATCTTCATCTGCGATCAGAGGTTCTGCCCCATCGCGGCAAAGATCCCACCAGCCTTTGAGATCGCTCAAGGTGGTGATGTTTTCACGCGCCATGGTCCAGAAAGGTTCTGCCAGTTCATCCGGAACACCCGCCTCGGCAACGGCATCCGCAACTTCGGCCAGAGGCAGCGATTGCAGGTGCTTCGCCGTCAGCGGGAACAGATCTTGCACATCGAACTTGGTCGGTGCCGCGCCAAAACGGTTGATGTCGAACCCGTCGATCAGCTCGGACATCTCAGCACGCAGCTCAACCGGATCAGAGGAACCCAGACGCGCCATCAGGCTCAGAAGGGCCATTGGTTGGACGCCCTGCTCTCGCAGATCACGCAAGGCCAGTGTGCCCAGACGTTTAGACAGGGCCTCGCCCTGCGGGCCTGTCAACAGAGAGTGATGCGCAAAGCGTGGGCAAGTGCCGCCCAACGCTTCGATGATCTGAAGCTGCGTCGCCGTGTTGGTGACATGGTCCGAACCACGCACCACGTCGGTCACGCCCATCTCGGTATCATCGACCACGGACGCAATCGTATAGAGAACCTGACCGTCACCCCGGATCAACACCGGGTCGGATACCGAGGCGGCATCGATCGAGATGTCGCCCAAAATGCCATCGTTCCATTCGATACGCTCGTGGTTCAGTTTGAACCGCCAGACGCCATTGCCGCGCTCGGCGCGCAGCGCCTCTTTCTCGGCGTCGCTGAGGTTCAGCGCGGCACGGTCGTAGACCGGCGGCTTGCCCATGTTCAGTTGTTTCTTGCGCTTGAGGTCAAGTTCGGTTGGCGTTTCAAACGCCTCATAGAACCGACCCATCGCGCGCAGCTTGTCCGCAGCCTCGGCATAACGGTCCAGCCGTTCCGACTGACGCTCGACCCGGTCCCAATGCAGGCCAAGCCACTCCAGATCTTGTTTGATCGCATCGACATATTCTTCCTTCGACCGCTCGGGATCGGTGTCATCGATACGCAGGATGAACGTACCGCCTGCTTTGCGGGCGATCAGATAATTCATCAGGGCGGTGCGCAGGTTGCCCACATGGATGTAACCGGTGGGCGACGGGGCGAAACGGGTCGTGATCATGGAAGTCTCCTGTTGGCGCGGCTCATGTCACATGGGCGCGTTTTTGTCCAGAAGAGGCTTTCAGGTCGGCTCTACCGGCCACATACCATCCAGATGTTCGAGCCCAGCCTTGATGAGCTCACGAAGCACGTCGAGATCGATGTCTGACAACTTGTTCACGTAGAGGCAGGATTTCCCCAGCTTGTGTTTACCCAGTCGAGACAGGATATTTCCGAAATCAGCATAACCCGGCATGATGTAGATGGAATGCGCAGCCTTGCGCGGAGAGAACCCGGTCGCCAAAAAATCGCCTTCCCGCCCGGAAGCATAGCGATAGTGATATCGGCCATAGCCAATGATCGACGGACCCCACATCACTGGGGCAAACCCGGTGGTATCCTGAAAGAGCCTGTCCAGCACTTGCGCCTCGTCCGCCTTACGCAGCGGCTGAACGGTCGCCAGAAATTCAGCAATATTTTGCCCGGTGGGCACTGTTTTGTTCTCAGATCGCGGCATGAACAAAAATTAACACGTAATGTTCATCCATGCAGCCCATGTATTGGGTCTATAACTGGCAAGAGAAACGCTCTGACCTATTTCTACTACTGGCGTTCTGACAGGGAGACTTAGATATGACGATCAAATTGACTCGCAGGGCTGCTCTGAGTGCCGCTGCCGCATTGCCCTTTGCCTCTGCCGCGGTGCCGGCTTTCGCAGCTGGTGAGCCGAGCAAAGCAAATTCGACCATCGCAAAATCATTCCAGGTAGGCGATTTCACTGTTACCACCCTGCTCGACGGCAGCGTGCCACGTGATGAGCCAAAGGCACTATTCGCAGCTGAAGTTTCTGACGACGAATTTGCAGCAGTCTCTGCGGAAAATTTCATTCCAACTGATATTGCGCAATTCTTCTTTACTCCGACACTGGTCCATACCGGCTCTGAGCTGGTGTTGTTCGACACAGGCTTGGGTCAAGGCGGTATCCAAGCCGCGCTGGCTGACGTAGGAGTCTCACCTGACCAAATTGATGTGGTCGTAATCACGCACATGCACCCCGACCATATCGGGGGCATGACAACGAATGACTCTCCGACATTTGCGAACGCCCGATTTGTAACCGCCGCGCCGGAATATAACTTCTGGTCTGCGATGGATGCGGGCAACCGCGTCGGAGATATGGTTGCAGCGAAGGTCACACCCCAAGCCGAAAAGATGACGTTCCTTGACGATGGTGGAGAGGTCACTTCGGGGATAACAGCCATGGCGGCTCACGGACATACGCCTGGTCACACGGTTTATCATCTGGAAAGCAATGGACAACGATTGGTTCTGACGGCCGATCTGGCAAATCACTACGTCTGGTCATTTGCGCGCCCCGAATGGCCCTTTAGCTTCGATATGGACGCTGCCGCGGCTACCGCGTCGCGTCGGAATGTGCTGGGTATGCTGGCCGCAGATAAAATACCCATGATCGGCTATCACATGCCTTTCCCAGCTGCCGGGTACGTTGAAACACGCGGCGAGGGGTTCCGGTTCGTACCAGTCAGCTATCAAATGATGGGCTAGGGCCTAATAACCAGGATCTGGCCGTACTTTTGAACCATCCGTGAAACGGGACAGGCGAAAGGCGGCTGGATCGACGCAGGGCGTGCTATCGGTGACAATATCCGCCATCAGCCGACCTGCGCCTGGCCCAATCCCAAAACCATGGCCGGAAAACCCGGTTGCGATATGCAAACCCGGGAATTCGTCTACTTTTGAGATAACTGGAATCGCATCCGGGGTCACATCGATCAGCCCGGCCCAGCTTTGGACGATCTCTGCCTCCTCAAGTACTGGCATCGCTTTGCGAGCGTTGGACCAGGCCTGTCGCAACACTTTTCGAGAGGGCTCGAGATCCAGCACCCGGCAGTGCTCAAACGGCGTCACGTCAGTGGGCAGCCAAGTTCTGTCTTCTTTCGCCTCGACAATCCAGCGTTGCGACAAGCGAAACCGCAAGGAACGCCACTCTTGCCGAAACGCCGGCAAGAACCGAAGGCCGAGTCGAAAACTGTCAGGGACGATATCCACGGTGTTCTCGTGCCCCGACGCTATCGTGTAGCCCCCATCCGCGCGTTTGCGAATGGCGAAATCATCACTCCAAAGCGATACCTCCGGCCCGGATTCTACCGGTGAGGTCCGCATGACTGTATTCAACACCTTGAGTTGGGGCAGAGCGATACCTGCGTTCCCCGCAAAAAGACGCGACCATGCCCCACCCGCCAACACCACCTGACTGCAACGAACTCGCCCACGTTCGGTGAAGACACCTGCAATCCGACCTGCCTCGAGATCGACGCTGCGCACTGCGCATTGTGTCATGATCGCGGCTCCACAATTGCGGGCCGCCTCGGCCATGGCGGGGGCCGCCCATTGCGGCTCAGCCCGTCCATCTTGCGGCATATAGAGCCCAGACTGCGGTTTCATGGTGGAGTTTGGAAATAGTGAGGCCAACTCAGTGTGCGATACCATACGGGCACCCGTCTGCTGCCCTTCAACATGCTCCAACCACCGCGTCAGGTTACCAACGTCGCGCGTGCCTGATGCGCCAAATACGATCCCCGACTGAACATAGCCCGTGCTCCGCCCTAGGCGTTCATCCAACCCACGCCAGATGCGCAGAGCTTCCTGCATCAATGGGATCTCGCGTGGGTCGCGCATCCCAAGCCGGACCCAACCCCAGTTGCGCGAACTCTGTTCACCGGCGATCCGGCCCTTTTCGCATAGCAGTACGGAGATGCCACGCTCAGCCAGTTCCAAAGCGGTCGAGACACCAATTATTCCGCCGCCGATAACGACGACATCCACAGATTTAGGAAGGGTAATATCAGATTCGACGGGAGTCGGAGAAGGACCTGGCATCAACCGCTCGGAAGTTGTTTATCGAAGCGGTATCCAGCCCGAGAACGCGTATTCTGGCAATGAGAAACGGAGGTAGGTCAACTGAATGCAACAACCTGTTGCCTATCAGCCAGCCCATTACGCACCACGCAGCGCTGGTTGTTCTAAATCAGGCAGCGCCGGACAGTTGCGCCCATGTTTGGCGTAGAAAAGATTTGCGGCCAGTATCAGGCTTTGCAGCAAGAACTTCTTGCGACTTCAAGGATGGAAATTCCGGTCGCGTCGGCTCATTGTCTATAACCGGCGGCGGCGCAAGATCCTCTTTGTTCAGAATTTCTGCGATCGAAGCATCAAGCGTTTCTTCATCCAGCTTGCGCGGCTCAGACTCCATTGTTTTCCATTGCAATGGAGCATGAAGCGATTTGTCATATCCATTCGTCATTTGACCACCATCACCTTTACCGACACCCAAAAACACAGATGCCCCAACTCAGATCAACAATCACGGTCGCAGTTTCTGAAATAGCAGAGCGGCATACCGGATTACGTCACATTCGCCTCATACAAGGCGAACCTCTGACATAAATGTGGCAAAAAAAGGACCCAATTACAAGCCGAACGTGCGCAAGACCTCCACAACCAGTTATTATATATGGACAATTATGATGGCCGAAGCCAACTGCCGACGAATTGGAAACAATCATAGCGATAGAAACTGATCCGGGTCTTAATTCTGATCGCGCCAGCGATTTACAATCGGGTAACGACGATCCAACCAGAAGGCCCGCGGGGTCAGCCGGGTGCCCGGCGCGGACTGGAAGCGCTTGTACTCACTGATGTAAATCAGGTGCTCAACGCGCCGCGCGTCGCCTTCGTCAAAACCCGCCGCTACGCAATCGGCTATCGAGCCATCCTGATCCACCAATATATCAAGAATGGCGTCCAGAACTGGGTAATCCGGCAGGCTGTCGCTGTCTTTCTGATCTTCACGCAATTCAGCGCTCGGTGGCTTATCGATGACCGAGGGACGGATGACCTCTCCTTCGGGGCCCATCATCCAATCGCGGTGATTGGCATTGCGCCAGCGACAGGTCTCAAACACGCGGGTTTTGTACAGGTCCTTGATCGGATTGTAGCCCCCGTTCATGTCGCCATAAATAGTAGCATATCCTACCGCGACCTCGGACTTGTTGCCGGTCGTCAGCAGCATCTCGCCAAACTTGTTCGAGATCGCCATCAACAGCAAACCACGCAGGCGCGACTGAACGTTTTCTTCGGTCAAATCCTCATCGCGCCCGGCAAACAGCGGCGCAAGCGTGTTGGTCACCGCGGTCCGGCCTTCGGAAATCGGCACGAAATCATAGTGAACACCCAGCGCCTTGGCGACGGCTTCGGCATCATCCAGAGAGCTTTGGCTGGTATATTCTGATGGCAACATAACGCAGCGCACATTATTCGTCCCGATGGCATCTACCGCAATCGTCGCAACCAATGCTGAGTCAACACCCCCCGACAAGCCAAGCACCGCCTTTTTAAAGCCGGTTTTAGCCATGTAGTCGCGCAAGGACTGCACCATAGCGCGATAGTCCTGCTCCCATGCATCTGGCTGCGGCACCACCTCTGCAAGATCGATTCGCCAGCCGTCGTCGGTGCGCATCAGATCGATGTTTTGCACCGCTTCATCAAAGACCGGCATACGGAATGCAAGCTCTCCGCCGGGGTTCAGACCAAAAGTGGCACCATCAAAAACCTGATCATCCTGCCCGCCGACCATGTTCAGATAGATCACTGGCAAGCCTGTCTCGACCGTACGCGCCACCATATGGTTCAGCCGGATGTCGTATTTGTCTCGGAAATAGGGCGACCCATTGGGGATTAACAGGAACTCAGCCCCGGTTTCCTCGAGCGTTTCGGCGACATCCTCGTGCCAGCCATCCTCGCAAATCGGACTCCCCACCCGGACGTTACCGACCGCATAGGGCCCACCCATTGGACCTGCGTCATAGAGCCGAACCTCGTCAAAGACGGTTTCATTTGGCAAGTGATGCTTGAGAACCTTGCTTACGATCTTCCCACCTTTGAGGACCAGATACGCGTTATAAAGCTTGTCTTCCTCGACCCAAGGACCTCCGATTGCCAGCGCAGGGCCCTCGGCGCAGTCTTCCGCCAGCGCCTGCACAGCTTGCATCGCCGCACGATGAAACACAGGCTTCATCACCAGGTCCTGAGTATTGTAACCGGTGATGAACATCTCAGGCAGCGCCACCAAATCAGCCTGCGCCGCGCGCCCTTGCTGCCAAGCCGCAGCAGCCTTTGCGGCATTCCCTTCGATATCCCCAACGGTTGGGTTCAGTTGCGCCAGAGTGATGCGGAAACGGTCGGCCATTTTGCCCTCTTGCCCTCGTCAGTCCCTCAGGGATTTAGCAGATCACAGCGCGAGTGAAAGGCAAATGCGGCAAAACCCGTTGCTCTGCCCCCTGCGGTATCCTAGTTTTGCGCCAACATCTCATAAGAACCGCAGGCAGGTACAAATATGAACGCGATCCGCACATCCCTTACCGCTGCTACATTCGCCATGCTGACGCAAATTGCAGCGGCCCAGCAAAATGATCAGATCATCATAGCCGACGACGACGTCGGGGGTGTTTACGAAGGCACATTCGAGAACGGCCTGCGACACGGCACAGGCACTTATCGGCTGCCCAGCGGGTTCGAATATTCCGGTGAGTGGGTCGAAGGAGAGATTCAGGGTAAGGGTACGGCACGATACGCCAATGGTTCGGTCTACGAAGGCGATTTCGTAAAAGGCCAACCTGAAGGACTCGGAAAGATCGTTTACGCCGACGGGCAAACCTATGAAGGTGAATGGTCCAAAGGTGCGATCAATGGCGACGGTATTGCCGAGTACACCAATGGCATGCGGTACGAGGGCACGTTCAAGGAAGCTAAGCGCCACGGTCAGGGCGTGCTGACCAGTGCCGACGGATATATCTACGATGGTGATTGGCTGGACGGCCAAAAAGAAGGCAAGGCCAAGATCACCTACGCTGACGGCAGCACTTATGATGGCGATGTCAAAGCCGGGAAACGTGCTGGTACGGGCACTCTGAATCTGACTGGCGGATTGACCTATACCGGTGACTGGCTTGATGACAATATGACCGGAACCGGTCGGCTCACACACCCCAATGGTGACGTCTACGAAGGCGCGCTGATCAATGGGCGACGTCAGGGCGAAGGCAAAGTCACGTACGCCAGTGGCGCGGTCTATGAAGGTAATTTCGCCGACGACCTGCGTCAGGGACAAGGCACATTTACCGGCACTGACGGCTTTCGCTATACCGGCGAATGGTCAGATGGTCAGATCGCGGGATTGGGCGAGGTAACCTATGCGGATGGTTCCGTTTATGTCGGTGACTTTCTGGATGACCTGCAGCACGGCAAAGGGAGGACGACCTATCCGAACGGCACTGTATATGACGGCGACTGGGTTGCAGGCGTATTTGAAGGCACCGGAACAGCGACCTATCCAAATGGAACTGTCTATTCGGGGCAGTTTAAAAACGCGCGCAGTCATGGCAAAGGAGTTCTGACCTTCGCCAACGGCTATCGTTATGACGGAGATTGGGTCGATGGTGTCCGGCAAGGGAAAGGCAAAGCCACGTTCCCGGACGGTATTATATATGAAGGCGAGTTTAAGGATGGCAAACGCCACGGACTAGGAACGCTCACTCGCCCCGGCGGTTTCAGTTATACGGGCGAATGGTCTGACGGAAAAATCAACGGTGCTGGCATAGCAACCTATGAAACAGGCGACGTCTACGAAGGCAATTTTCTGAACAATAAGCGTCACGGTGAAGGCACAATGCGTTTCGCCGGTGGTGAAGTTGAATCTGGGATCTGGGAAAATGATACGCTGGCGCGTGAAACAGATACCCCTGCTGAGACATCTGATCCAGAACCAGAGGCCGAACCTTCAGAACCTCAGACCGATACGGATAACGCAGATACGAGTGACGGCTAAAAAAGCCCTACCAAGGCACGCGCTTGCCAGCCCAGTCAAAAAATCCGCCCGTGTCGGTTGGTGAGAGCCCTGCGATAACGGCAAGCAAATTTTCCGCCACCTCTTCGGGCTCGACTGCAGGGTGGCGACCGAGATATTTCTTCGTAAATGCAGTCTTAACAGTGCCGGGATGCATCACGACACACGCAGCTTGTTTATGCGTGCGCGCCAGCTCAATCGCGGCTGTATGCACGATCTGGTTCACCGCAGCCTTCGATGCACGATAGCTTACCCAACCACCAAGTCGATTGTCTTCAATTGACCCAACGCGCGCCGACAACACAACGAAAGCTGCCTTCCGGTCACGTGGTAACAGCCTGTGAGCCTGTTTGAGGACCAATGCCGGGCCAATAGCATTCAGGGCAAACTGGTCCATCATCGCGCGGGCTGACACGGCGCGCATCGACTTCTCAGGTTCAGCCCCGTTTATCTCAAGCGCGCCAGATGCAACGATAATCAGATCGAACGGATCAGCGAGAGTATTCGAAATCCGCGCAACCCCATCAGGGTCCGTCAGGTCAAACCCATCCACAGACCGTGACAATCGCGTCACCTCAACGCCCCGCGCTTGCAACAACTCGCTCAGCGCGCGCCCAATTCCACCAGATGCACCTATGATTAAAGCGGTTTCCATGACTTCAGAGCTAGAAGGAAACCAAGTCCCTTCAACAGCTCAATCAATTTCAACTAGGGTTCATTTTCCCGCTTTTCATTCGCCATGCGCCCTGTATAAGCTGAAGCCCATGATCAACCGCGCAGATATCGCTTTTGCGGACGCCGCATCCTGCGGTGCATCGCTGCGTGGTCTACTGATCCTAATCCGCCTCTGAGCGTGCCATCCGGCGCGCCCGCTCAGAGGAGGACGCCCGCGCGCCAAGAGGCTTTAGGACAGAAGAAGAAAGAGAACCCCATGACAAACGTGACCGACCAAGACCGCGTCGTGATCTTCGACACCACATTGCGCGATGGCGAGCAAAGCCCGGGCGCGACTATGACTCACGATGAAAAGCTGGAGATTGCCGAGCTTTTGGATGAGATGGGCGTCGATATCATTGAAGCAGGATTTCCGATCGCATCGGAAGGCGACTTCAAGGCAGTATCCGAGATCGCCGAACGGTCGAAGAACAGCCGCATCTGCGGTCTGGCCCGCGCCAATTTTGCCGATATAGACCGCTGTTGGGAGGCCGTGAAACACGCCGAGAAGAACCGGATTCATACATTCATCGGCACCTCGCCGCTGCATCGCGCCATCCCGAACCTGACGATGGATGAGATGGCCGACAAGATCCACGAAACGGTCACCCATGCGCGCAACCTGTGCGAAAACGTGCAATGGTCGCCGATGGATGCAACGCGGACCGAGTGGGATTATCTGTGCCGCGTAATCGAGATTGCGATCAAAGCGGGTGCGACCACAATCAACATTCCCGATACTGTCGGCTACACCGCCCCGGTCGAGTCTGCCGACCTGATCAAGCGCCTGATCGAAACGGTTCCCGGCGCAGATGAGGTGGTCTTTGCAACGCATTGCCATAACGACCTTGGCATGGCGACCGCGAACTCTCTGGCCGCAGTCGCGGGTGGGGCGCGCCAAATCGAATGCACCATCAACGGTCTCGGAGAGCGCGCGGGCAACACCGCGTTGGAAGAAGTTGTTATGGCGTTGCGCACCCGTAACGACATCATGCCTTGGCACACCGGCATCGACACCACCAAGATCATGCATATCTCGCGCAGGGTGGCGACGGTGGCGGGCTTTCCTGTCCAGTTCAACAAGGCCATTGTGGGTAAAAATGCTTTCGCCCATGAAAGCGGTATTCACCAAGACGGAATGCTGAAAAACCGCGAGAATTTTGAGATCATGCGGCCCGAGGATATTGGTCTTTCAGGCACGTCATTGCCGCTGGGCAAGCACTCGGGCCGGGCTGCACTGCGCGACAAGCTTGAGACGCTGGGTTTTGAGGTCGGAGACAACCAGCTCAAGGATATATTTGTGCGCTTCAAGGATCTTGCAGATCGCAAGAAAGAGGTGTTTGACGACGATCTGATCGCCTTGATGTCGCTGGACGACGACGACGATCGTTTGCAATTGGTGTCAATGAAAGTGACCTGTGGTACAGGTGGTCAGGCTGAATCGACGGTAGAGCTTGAGTTCGATGGCAAAGATGTTATCGCCACCGAGCATGGCGACGGACCGGTGGACGCGACTTTCAAAGCGATCCGAGCGATTTACCCGAACAAGGCGCATCTGCAGCTGTATCAGGTTCACGCAGTGACCGAAGGTACAGACGCGCAAGCCACGGTTTCGGTCCGGTTGGAAGAGGATGGCATGATTGCCACCGGTCAGTCAGCAAATACGGATACCGTTGTTGCCTCGGCCAAAGCTTATATCCACGCGCTGAATCGCCTGATCATGCGTCGTGAAAAAGCTGGCCCTGGTGCCGATACACGCGAAATCAGCTACAAAGACTTAACCTGATCCAAGGGTCAAAGGCTCCCGCACCCGCGGTGGCTCGACTTCGCCAACCCTTCTTGGGTTTTGGGCCCGGCAGCGTGCCTATGGCGCGCTTCCGGGCCCAACGCGTTTGAGAGCATCTTTGATGCAGGCGAACAGGACGGGTGTTTTCCCTGTCTAATTCATGCGTTTCAGAGTTGAGCGAACATCTCCGTCAGGCGGCGCGTTTCGTCTTCAATTCCAAAGGGTGCATTCAATATGAACATGCCTGATCCAACCATACGATGACCTTCACGCGCTGGAGCGAACGTGACCTCATGGCAAATCGTTTTGGGATATCCGGCGGATTTCAGTGATGAAATCATAGCCTTGTGGCGCGCATCCGTCAGGATTGGATACCAGAGTGCGATCACCCCCACATTCCACTTGCGATGCAATTTCGCGATCACCCCAGGCAACCGGTCATAGTCTGCCTTCACTTCATAGCTGGGATCGATCAGCATCATCCCTCGCCGGGGCGTCGGTGGCAGCAGAGATTGCGCAAGTTCGAAGCCGTCTTGCCGGTAAACCTTCGCCCTGTACGGCGACAGTGTAGTAGTCAGTGCCGCATGTTCCTGAGGATGCAATTCAGCAAGGTGCAAACTGTCCTGTTCTCTCAGCAGATTTGCCGCGATCAATGGGGAACCGGGATAAGCAGGCGTGCCATATCGGGCCTGCATGGCCCCCAGCACCTGCATCATTGGGTGATCAGGATCAAACCAACCCTCACGCTGCGCACGCGCGATCCCGGCAGCCGCTTCTCCCGTCCGGACTGCTTCAGCCGCGTCAAGTGCATACAGACCACGCCCCGAATGCGTCTCGATATAACTGATCGGCTTGTCCTTTTGGGTCAGATACCGCAGCGTCCACGCCAATAAAGCGTGCTTTTGTACATCAGCCAGATTTCCAGCGTGGTAAATATGTTGATATGAGAGCATTTTGCCTTCTAAAGTCCCTACCAATAAGGCGGAAAGGTGCTGACTATCGTGGAATCAGCCCTTTAACCGGACGAGTTGGCACCCTATAAGGCATCCGTCCCGGAACCGTCGAGTCGCGGGCAGTGGAAATTCGGACAAACGGGATCAGGGAAATATGGGCATCTTTGGCACTCTGGGCGGCCTGTTCACAGCGGACATGGCTATAGACCTCGGAACAGCGAACACGCTTGTTTACGTCAAAGGGCGCGGTGTGATCCTGTCCGAACCGTCGGTTGTTGCCTACCACGTCAAGGATGGCGTGAAGAAGGTTCTGGCCGTCGGCGAGGATGCCAAATTGATGCTGGGCCGAACCCCGGGTTCGATCGAAGCGATCCGCCCGATGCGCGAGGGCGTCATCGCTGACTTTGACACCGCTGAAGAGATGATCAAACACTTTATCCGCAAAGTGCACAAACGCTCAACTTTCTCGAAACCCAAGATCATCGTTTGTGTCCCCCATGGCGCGACACCCGTTGAAAAACGCGCAATCCGTCAATCGGTTCTATCTGCAGGCGCGCGACGCGCGGGCCTGATTGCAGAACCGATTGCAGCCGCGATCGGTGCGGGCATGCCGATCACCGACCCGACCGGCAACATGGTCGTTGATATCGGCGGTGGCACCACTGAAGTGGCGGTTCTGTCACTGGGTGACATCGTTTATGCTCGTTCGGTCCGCGTGGGTGGTGACCGCATGGACGAGGCAATCATCTCGTATCTGCGTCGCCAGCAGAACCTGTTGGTCGGTGAATCGACCGCTGAGCGCATCAAGACCACAATCGGCACTGCGCGGATGCCCGATGATGGGCGTGGGCAGTCGATGCATATCCGAGGCCGCGATCTGTTGAACGGCGTGCCTAAGGAAATCGAGATCAGCCAGGCTCAGGTGGCCGAAGCACTGTCCGAGCCCGTTCAGGCGATCTGCGAGGCGGTGATGACCGCGCTGGAAACCACACCGCCCGATCTGGCGGCTGATATCGTCGACCGCGGCGTCATGCTGACCGGTGGCGGTGCGCTATTGGGCGATTTGGATCTGGCTCTCCGCGAACAGACCGGGCTGGCCGTGTCAATCGCTGATGAAAGCCTGAATTGTGTGGCTTTGGGCACCGGCAAAGCGCTGGAATACGAAAAACAACTGCGCCACGCGATTGACTACGAAAGCTAAGGCGCGCACCCTTAGGGTGCGAAAACTCGGGCACGAGCAGCACGGGAAGGTAACCTGTGGCAAAGGACCGATCACAGCGCGACGAATACACGACACCCCTGCGCCGATTGCTTGTGGGGATCGTTGTTTTATGCCTGCTGGGTATCTTCTTGGTCTGGCGCATCGACAGCCCGCGTGTCGAACGTTTCCGTGCTCAGGTGGTAGACACTGTTGTACCTTCGATGGAGTGGGCGATGGTGCCGGTTACCGCGTTGATCAACCTGTCGCGTGATTTCCAAAGCTACCAGCGCCTTAGCGAACAAAACCAGGAACTACGCAGCGAATTACGCCTGATGCGCGCCTGGAAAGAGGCCGCATTACAGCTGGAGCAGGAAAACGCCCGCCTGCTGGATTTGAATAATGTACGCCTCGATCCGCGACTGACCTACGTTACCGGCGTCGTAATGGCTGATAGCGGATCACCCTTCCGGCAATCAGTTCTGCTGAATGTCGGCGAGCGAGATGGTATCGTGGATGGCTGGGCTACGATGGACGGGATTGGCGTGGTCGGGCGCATCTCGGGAGTTGGTTCCGATACTTCGCGCGTGATCCTGTTGACCGATGCCTCAAGCGCAATCCCCGCCACCATACAACCATCGGGTCAGACTGCATTGATTACCGGTGATAATACCTCTGCACCCGCTGTCGAATTTCTCGAAAACCGGGAACTGGTTCGACCCGGCGACCGTGTTGTGACATCCGGCGATGGGGGAGTATTCCCCGGCGGCCTGTTGATTGGGCAGATCAGCGTTGATCCGGGCGGCAGGTTACGCGTACGACTTTCCGCCGATTTCGAGCGTCTCGAATTCTTGCGTGTTCTACGCTATCAGTCCGCACCACCAATTAGCGATTCAGGAGACATAGTCGGTCCGCGCCAGCCCGAAGCAGCTTTGACCACACAAGGGGTCAACGATGGATAAGTCGGTCTCCTCTCTTTGGGCTAAACGCAGCTTGTATGTCGCCTTGGCGATAATAGTGATGTTCCTGCACTTGTTGCCGCTGGACACGAAACCTGATCGGCTACCGTTTCCAGATATCATGATCGCGCTTACCTATGCGTGGGTATTGCGGCGACCCGAATACGTTCCAATCCTGACGATTGCCGTCGTCATGTTCATGGCTGATTTGTTGTTACAGCGCCCGCCCGGTCTGCTGGCTGCATTGGTGGTGTTAGGGGCGGCCTATCTCCATTCCGCCTCCTTTGGCATGAAAGATTTGGGATTTATAGGCGAATGGACGACTGTCGGAGCCGTAATCACAGTTGTTTTTGTACTTAACCGCCTCCTTCTTGCTATCCTGTCAGTGCAACAGGCGTCATTGGGGCCAGTGGTAGTGCAAGTAGTACTGACAATCGCAATCTATCCCTTAATGGTCCTGATGAGCCAAAGTGCCTTTGGTGTGCGACGAAAATCGGTCGCGGACAGCACAATGCCCCGAGTGCGGTCATGAAACAGAGAAAACCAAAACCTCAGGGTCTGGCTTACAAGCGGCTACCGCGCCGCGCCTTGATTTTAGGTGGATTGCAAGCGGCCTTTGTTGGTGGCCTCGCTGCCCGAATGCGGTTCATGCAGGTTGATCAGGCTGATGAGTATCGCTTGCTGGCCGAAGAAAACCGCATCAATATTCGCCTGATTCCACCAACCCGGGGCCGGATCTACGACCGAAACGGGCAAATCATTGGGCAAAACTCACCGTCTTATCGCATCGTCATCGTGCGTGAGGATGCCGGCGACATCGACAAGGTCATTTCCAAGCTCTCGGAGCTGATCCCGCTGACCGCAGATGAAATTGAGCGTGCCAAAACGGAAATGCGTCGCTCTGCCCCGTTCTTGCCTGTTACATTGGCTGACCAAGTAACGTGGGAGGATATCTCAAAAGTTGCCGTCAACGCTCCGGCCTTGCCTGGTGTCACTCCCGAGGTAGGCTCAACGCGCCAATACCCGCGCTACGAGGATTTCGCCCATGTCGTCGGTTATGTGGGCCCGGTCAGCGATTATGATCTGAGTCAGATCGAGGACCCCGAACCGGTTCTGCGTATCCCACGGTTCCAGATTGGCAAGGTTGGTTTAGAAGCCAAGCAGGAAATCAGCTTGCGCGGCAAGGCTGGCGCAAAACGGGTCGAGGTCAATGCCACAGGCCGCGTCATGCGTGAACTGGACCGGCAAGAGGGTCTTGCCGGGGCCGATCTGCAATTATCTGTTGATGCCGATCTTCAGCAGTATGCTCAGGCCCGTCTGGCTGGCGAAAGTGCCGCAGCCGTCGTGATGGACTGCGAAACTGGCGACATCCGCGCCATCAGCTCGGCCCCGAGCTTCGATCCGAACTTGTTCGTGCGCGGCATCTCAGTGGCCGACTATCGCACTTTGACGAACGACAAATACCGCCCGCTGGCCAACAAAACGGTACAGGGCACCTATCCACCGGGATCAACCTTCAAGATGGTCACTGCCATGGCCGCGCTGGAGGCCGGAGTAATCAGCCCCTCCAACACGGTGTACTGCCCCGGTCACATGAAAGTCGGCAGCCGCCGCTTCCACTGCTGGAAACGCGGAGGGCACGGGTCAGTTGACCTTGAAACATCGCTGAAGCGTAGCTGCGATGTATTCTACTATGACGTGGCAATCCGCGTTGGGATCGACAAGATTTCCGAGATGGCAAACACTTTCGGGTTGGGTATCAAACATGACATCCCGATGTCTGCGGTAGCTGCGGGGCTTGCCCCTAATCAGGAATGGAAGCAACGCATCCACGGGCAGGACTGGCTGGTGGGTGACACCGCGAATGCCTCGATCGGTCAGGGTTTCATGCTCGCATCACCACTCCAACTGGCAGTCATGACTGCACGACTGGCGACCGGTCGTGCGGTAAAACCACGGCTGGTGCGCTCGGTTGACGGGATCGAGCAGCCCTCGGGAGCAGGCGAACCGCTGGCCGTTAATCGCAACAATCTTGAGCAAGTGCGCAAGGCAATGTTCTCGGTCTCGAATAATCGGCGCGGCACGGCATACCGCAGTCGGATCATCGCTGATGAGTTTCGCATGGCCGGTAAGACGGGTACGAGTCAGGTGCGCAACATCACCAAAGCCGAGCGCGCCGCCGGGGTAATCCGCAACGAAGACCTGCCGTGGGAGCGTCGGGACCACGCGCTGTTCGTAAGCTTCGCACCCTACGACAATCCGAAATACGCAGTGGCCGTGGTGGTGGAACATGGCGGCGGCGGCTCCAAAGCAGCCGCACCGGTGGCGCGCGACATCATGCTACAGGCACTTTACAACGGCACTCCACCGCTCGAAGCCTACCCAGCTGGTGACCGCGAGCGTATCAAGGAACAACAAAAGCGACTTGAGGGGGATCGCCGCCCCAAAGCGCGTCCTGATGAAAAGGACCGCGCATGAGTTATCTTGAATATGCCGTCAAATCCACGCCTTCGGGCTTCCGCAAGTTCCTCTATATGAACTGGCCGCTGACGCTGCTTTTGATCAGCGTCGCCAGCGCCGGGTTCCTGATGCTGTATTCGGTGGCGGGCGGGTCTTGGATGCCATGGGCCGAACCTCAGATGGAGCGTTTCGGCCTGGGGCTGGCGGCAATGTTCATCGTCGCCATCGTTCCGATCTGGTTCTGGCGCAATATGTCGGTCGTGGCCTATCTGGGATCCATCGGATTGCTGATCGTAGTGGAACTGTTCGGTACCATCGGCATGGGCGCGCAGCGCTGGATTGATCTGGGGTTCATGCGGCTCCAGCCTTCCGAGGTCATGAAAGTCGCGTTGGTGATGGTCCTCGCTGCCTATTACGATTGGCTGCCTGCCCATAAAACCTCGCGACCGTTGTGGGTGATTTTCCCGGTCCTTCTGATCCTGATTCCGACATTTATGGTTCTGAAACAACCCGATCTCGGCACATCAATCCTGCTGCTTGCCGCTGGCGGAGGTCTTATGTTTCTGGCCGGTGTCCATTGGGCCTATTTCGCCGCCGTCATCGCGGCGGGGGTTGGACTGATTGCCACGGTGTTCAACAGCCGAGGGACGGAATGGCAACTGCTCAAAGACTACCAGTTCCGACGAATCGACACCTTCCTCGATCCTTCCACCGACCCGCTCGGGGCGGGATACCACATCACGCAGTCGAAGATCGCGCTTGGGTCAGGCGGCTGGAACGGGCGCGGCTTTATGCAGGGCACGCAGTCACGCCTTAATTTTCTACCCGAAAAACACACCGACTTCATCTTCACCACTCTAGCGGAAGAGTTCGGCTTTGTCGGTGGCATAACCCTGCTGATCCTATACGGCCTGATCCTGATCTTCTGTATGGTCACTGCCCTGTCGACCAAGGATCGGTTCTCGTCGCTGGTAACGCTGGGCATTGCGCTAAACTTCTTCCTGTTCTTCGCCGTCAACATGTCGATGGTGATGGGGCTTGCCCCGGTTGTTGGCGTGCCTCTGCCAATGGTCAGTTATGGCGGTTCTGCCATGCTGGTCCTGATGGCCGCCTTTGGCATTGTCCAAAGCGCTCATATCCACCGCCCCCGCTGAAAGGTTCCCCATGCCCGTGAATATCCTGTTTTCCGCGCGCCCTGAGTTGTGGCCAGAGTATGAGCCTCTGATGCGCCAATACCTGACCGACGCGGGGCTGGATTTTCACTTAGCCAAAGACATCCCAGCAGATCAGGTTGACTACATCGTCTATGCCCCGAACGGAGGGGTACAGGATTTCACTCCCTTCTCGCAGCTCAAAGCGGTGCTGAGCCTCTGGGCAGGGGTTGAGAAGATCTCGGGCAATGAAACCCTCACAGTTCCGCTGGCGCGGATGGTCGATGGTGGATTGACGCAGGGCATGACCGAATGGGTGGTTGGGCACGTACTGCGCTATCACCTTGGCATGGACTGTCACATCACGCAGCAGGATGGCACGTGGACACCGGATGCTCCGCCGCTGGCCTCTCAGCGCACGGTCTGCATATTGGGATTGGGCGCATTGGGTGAGGCCGCGGCCCTCGCTCTGGCCGCATTGAATTTTCATGTCATCGGCTGGAGCCGTACCGCAAAAGATATCCCCGGAGTGACCTGCCTGCACGGGCAGGATGGGTTGCGAGAAGCGCTGTCGCAGGCAGAAATCGTTGTGCTCCTGTTGCCCGATACACCTGCCACCGAAAACATCTTGAATGCAGACACGCTCGCCCTGCTTCCCAAAGGCGCACAGATCGTTAATCCGGGGCGTGGGCCTTTGATTGATGACGACGCCTTGCTGCATGCGCTGAATTCGGGACAGATCGGACATGCCACACTGGATGTATTCCGGATCGAACCGCTCCCAGTCAACCATCCGTACTGGGTGCATCCTAATGTAACTGTCACACCGCACATTGCCTCGGAAACGCGCCCCGTCACAGCAGCACAGGTGATATGCGAAAACATCCGACGAGGTGAGGCAGGAGAGCCCTTCCTGCACCTCGTCGATAGAGACCTCGGTTACTAGGCAGCAATCAAACCGCGACCCTTAAGCAAGGCTTCGACGCCTGGCAGGCGGCCACGGAAGGCCAGATAGAGATCTTCAGCCTCGCGTGATCCGCCCGTAGACAGGATATTGTCCTCCAACGATTTGGCACGCTCTGGATCGAACGCCCCGCCTGCTTCTTCGAAGGCGGCGAAGGCATCCGCGTCCATAACCTCGGACCACATATAGCTGTAATAGCCCGAGCTATAGCCGTCGCCCGCGAAGACGTGGGCGAAATGCGGGGTGGCATGGCGCATGCCAATAGCAGAAGGCATCCCAATTTCCGCAAGAACCTCGGCCTGTTTGTCCATCGGATCAGCGGGCGCTGCCCCATCGTGGAACGCCAGATCAACCAGCGCCGAGGCAACATATTCCACAGTCTGAAAGCCTTGATCGAAATTGGCCGCTTTCAGAACCTTTTTTAGCATTTCCTGCGGTATCGGCTCACCGGTATCCGCGTGCGTGGCAAACTCGGCCAATACCTCCGGCACTTCCAGCCAGTGTTCGTAAAGCTGGCTGGGCAACTCGACAAAATCACGCGCCACTGAGGTGCCAGAAATGCTTTCATAGGTCACATTGGACAACATCTGGTGCAGGGCGTGGCCGAATTCGTGGAACAGTGTTCGCGCATCGTCATAAGACAGCAGCGCCGGGTCACCCTTGGCGAAGTTGCACACATTGATAACGACAGGCGCCTGTACCTTCGGAAACTTTGCCTGCCCCCGCATTGCGCTGCACCATGCGCCTGATCGTTTCGATCCACGTGCAAAGTAGTCTCCGATGAAGACCGCAACATGTTCGCCGTTCCGGGTTACCTCCCACGCACGACAATCAGGATGGTAGAGAGGCACATCCAACGGAGCAAATTCCAGCCCGAACAGACGATTGGCGCAGGCAAACGAGGCTTCAATCATCCGATCCAGTTGCAGATAGGGCTTCAGCGCCGCCTCATCCAGATCATGTTCGGCTTTGCGCCGTTTCTCGGCATAGTAGCGCCAATCCCATGCTTCCAACGGGCCGTTGATGCCGTCCTCTTGCATCATTTGTGTCAACTCATCGGCGTCTGCATCTGCTCGCTTTATTGCAGGTTCCCAGACCTGCATGAGAAGGTCGCGCACCCGATCAGGTGTCCGTGCCATCTCGGTTTCCAGCTTGTATTCGGCAAAGCTGTCATAGCCGAGCAGCTTGGCGCGTTCTTCGCGCAGTTTCAGGATTTCGGTAGCAATCTCGCGATTATCAGTCTCACCGCCATTCGCGCCGCGCGCCGTCCATGCACGATAAGCTTTTTCTCTCAAATCGCGGCGAGGTGAAAACTGCAAAAACGGCACAATCAGCGATCGCGACAGAGTCACCACAGGCTCATCCGCGCCCTTTTCCTGTCCGGCTGCCCGGGCTGTATCGACGACAAAACCGGGCAATCCCTGCACGTCTTCTTCGGCGAGTTCCATGAACCAATCCCGTTCATCCGCCAACAGATTCTGCGTGAAAGACGTGCCCAATGAGGCCAGACGGGCCTTGAGCTCTTGCATCCTCGCATCGTCATCGCCGGTCAACGCGGCCCCAGCCCGCACGAATCCTCGATGGGATAACATCAGAACGCGCGCCTGTTCGTCGGTCAGTCCCAATTCGTCGCGCCGATCCCACAGATCAGCCACCCGCTGAAATAGGGATTTGTTCGAAGAAATGCGTGAGTAATGTGCTGCGAGTTTCGGTGAAAACGCGCGTTGGAGTTCCTCGCGCTTGGGGTTGCTGTCAGCGCCTGCGACGGTGAAGAACACCGACAAGACTTTGTCCATCTGCTCTCCGGCGGCTTCAAGTGCTTCAATCGTATTGGCGAAAGTCGGCGTGTCTTGATTTGCCGCAATCGCATCGATCTCAGCATCATGCACTTGCATCGCCTGCTCCAGCGCAGGAGTGAAATCATCATCCGAGATCGTCGCAAATGGGGCAATTTCGAAGGGCGTATTCCAGTCGGACAGGATCGGGTTGGTCATTGAGGTCTCCTTTGACCTCATAGCTAAGACCGCCCGACGCAATGATCCAGAGCTAGTCTGAACTTTGAGCTCCTGACCCGCAAATCGGACAATCTTCGCGGTGCGCCAATGTGATCTTGCGGCTTTCGCCGTAAAGCGCGTCGTAGATTAACATCTCACCCCGCAACGCCTGCCCGGCACCGGTGATCACCTTGATCGCCTCAACCGCCATCATCGAGCCGACGACGCCTGGCAACGGCCCGATTACGCCTGCCTCGGCACAAGAGGGTGCCAGACCAGGGGCCGGGGCTTCGGGAAATATACACTGATAGCACGGACCGGAAGTGGCTGGGTCGAACACGCTCAATTGCCCTTCCCATTGCGACAACGCTCCCGAGATCAACGGCTTGCCCAGCGCCACAGCCGTCCGGTTGGTCAGATAGCGGGTGTCGAAATTGTCGGTGCCGTCAAGGATCAGATCGAAATCAGCGAACAGTTCGGCAGCAATCTCTTCAGTCAGGCGGCGATGATAGGGCAGAACCACGACATTGGGGTTCTGCGCCACCATGGCTTGCTGGGCTGAAAACACCTTGGGCATCCCGATATCCGCATCACGGTGGATCACCTGCCGCTGCAAGTTCGCATTCTCGACCGCGTCATCATCGATCACGCCAATGGTGCCAACTCCGACGGCAGCGAGATATTGCAAAGCGGGTGCGCCGAGGCCCCCGGCCCCGATCACCAACACGCGCGCCTGTTTCATCCGCTTTTGCCCCGGGCCACCAAGTTCACGCAAAACGATATGGCGGGCATAGCGTTCAAGTTCGGTTTCGCTGAACTGATCGGATGACATGGCAGGTTCCGTGGTTGGGCTGGACGCAGCGCGACTACGTAACGCCTTGATGCCCCGCCCATAAAGCAGAGCTAGCAGAACCACGCCAGAGAGGATCAGCCACATCGCTGCAGACCCGCCAGTTGCCTCACGCAACGGATTTCCCTCCGGCAGCACAAGTTGAGCAATGATCACCCCCGTTAGCAGAGCGCCAACAGAAACCAGACGCGCGGCGCGCGACACACCGGCGATATATCCAACGCCCCATAGCGCGGCAGCCAGGATCAGAACCAGAAGCATCAGCCCCGCCCGGTCGAGCCGAAACCGCCTGCGCCACGGTCGGTCTCACTCAGAACCTCTGCGTCCTGGAATATGGCCTGAACCACAGGTGCAACAATCAGTTGCGCGATGCGCTCTCCATGGGTGATTTCGAAAGGCTCCTGCCCCGCATTCAGCACAATCACCCCCAACGGGCCGCGATAATCGCTGTCGATCGTACCCGGGGTATTCGGCAAGGTGATCCCGTGTTTAAGCGCAAGGCCCGAGCGGGGCCTCACCTGAACTTCGAAACCAAGCGGGATCTCGATCCTAAGGCCCGTTGGCACAAGGGTGCGCTCACCTGGAGCTAATATTATTGGCGTACCATTTGGCAAGTTGGCCCGTACATCCGCACCAGCCGCACCAGATGTTTCATAAGAGGGTAACGGCACCGAATGATCAGCCCCTTCCTCTCGGATCACACGAATTGCCACCATCACTGCACCTCAGATTTCAACGACTACTATTTGGTCAGCGCACCAGCGATCTTAACCGCCAACCGCTTTGCCACTTCGTCTTTACCCATGCGCGGCCATTCTTCGGCACCCTCTTCCGAAATCACGATCACGGCATTTTCGGACCCGCCCATGATGCCCGTCGCGGGACTGACATCGTTCGCAACAATCCAGTCACAGCCCTTACGGGCGCGTTTTGCAGTGGCATGTTCGATCACATTGTCCGTCTCAGCCGCAAAACCCACCACCAACAGGGGTCGGCCATCTTCCATATGAGCAATGCGCTTCAGGATGTCAGGGTTCTCGGCGAACTCAAGTGCAGGCAGGCCATCGCGACTTTTCTTTAGCTTCTTGTCCGAGGCGCTGGATACCCGCCAATCGGCCACAGCGGCTGCGAATACACCAGCATCAACAGGAAGCGCAGCGTCCACCGCATCTGACATCTGCTGCGCCGTCTCAACCTGTACAACATTCACCCTTTCAGGGGGCGAAACGTCAGCCGGACCTGTAACAAAAATAACCTCAGCCCCCAGCGCTGCCAGTGCACGCGCCACAGCCGTGCCCTGTGCACCTGACGAGCGGTTTGCGATGTAACGCACAGGATCAATCGGTTCATATGTCGGGCCCGAAGTCACCAAAATACGCTTACCAGTCAATGGGCCGGCCGAAAATTGCGCTTCAATCGAAGCAACAATCTCCAGCGGTTCCGACATGCGGCCCGGGCCATATTCTCCGCAGGCCATGTCACCCTCGTTCGGGCCGACAAATCGCACTCCATCGGCTTCAAGTTGCGAGAAGTTGCGTTGGGTCGCTGGATGCTCCCACATGCGAACATTCATCGCGGGTGCACACAGAACGGGTGTATCGGTTGCCATCAACAGCGTTGAGGCCAAATCATTCGCCAAGCCACCTGCCATCTTGCCCATCAGATCAGCGGTCGCGGGCGCAACCACGACCAGATCTGCCGAACGCGACAGTTGGATATGACCCATCTCGGCTTCGTCGGTCAGATCAAAAAGGTCCCTGTAAACCTTCTCACCGGCCAATGCGGATACGGAAAGGGGAGTCACGAACTCCTCCGCGGCGCGCGTTAATACAGGCGTCACTGCGGCACCGCGTTCACGCAGCCGCCGGATCAGATCCAGCGATTTATAGGCGGCGATCCCACCACCAATAATCAGCAGAATGCGTTTGGATGACAGCATGTTTTGCCCTTCCCGTCCCGGTCGGCCCTGACATTAGGCAACGCCGCCGGTCAGTTCCAGCGGTTAATTCTGTGCCTCGAAGGCCTCGCAGGGATCTTCACGTTCTGCAGTAGGGCTATCAATCACGGCGTCGAAGTCTCCGTCAATCAGCCCATCCTCAGATTGCCCGAGCACAAAGACTTTGAGTCCGGGCCGCAAGCGCGTCAAAAAAGTTGGTATTCCGCGATCTTTGCGTGCATGGCCGTTGCCCGTGATCACTGCAATCGGCCCGCCCGTTTCATCCGCGGCCCGCAATATGGCACGCGTTAGCACCGCGTCCCGCAAACGCTGAATTGCAACCATCTGCGGCAAGGCCTCGGCAGGCAAAGCATCGCAATGGGCCGCAAGTTGATCTGCCTCACGCGCGGCCTGATCATCGTCAGGCAAGGGTACTGTCAGCCCATATCTGGCCGCGTCCGCCCCTAAAGTGGTCGCTGCTCCGCGCTCCATAGCTGCACGCGCGGCAGCTCGAGGCACCATCGCGCCGTAAACGGGCACATTGGCCGCGCGAAAAACCGGGTAATACATGCTGAGTGGGGGCCAACCAGACTCGGCCCAGCGCAGAATTCTGGACAGCTCTTCAGGATTACTCGCCGCTTTCTGCGCCAGTCGCTGTGCGCCTTCTTCGGTCACCATTTCCCAAACAACCGCAGATGGCGCAATTGCTGCAACCGCTTCGGCCTGCACGAGATGATGTCGCGGGTTGTCATGTATTTCACCCAGAATAACGACGTCTGCCGATTGCATATCGTCCAAGACATCCTGAGGTATAAGTTCATCGGCGCTGCCCGGCTGAGGTAGTGCGGCGAGCAACACAAAAGCTGTAAGAATCGCAAGTGCTTTCATGCGAAGAAGTGTTGCACCTCGCGCGATTGAGCTTCAAGGTTCTTGCGCATTTTTATGAAGGCTGCTGCCTCGAGCTGACGCACACGTTCTTTCGACAGACCAAGCTCCTGACCGAGGCTTTCCAAAGTCCGAGCGGGTTCGCGCAACTTTCGTTCGCGGACGATGAATCTCTCACGCTCGTTCAAAGCCTGCATGGCCGTAACCAACCATTCGCGCAATTGCTGCCTATCATGATTGTTCTCGACCGCTTCGGCGGCTTGTTCACTGTCATCTTCCAACGCATCTATCCACTCGCGCCCATCTTCATCCGCCGACTGAATCGCATTCAGTGAGAAATCGGACCCGGCGAGCCGCCCTTCCATCATCTCGACGTCACGCAACGGTACACCGATTTCAGCCGCGATCATCTGGTGCAACTGGTGGCGATCCAAATCCATGCCTTCGGTCGCCGCTTCACGTTCAAGACGCGCCTGAACCCTTCGCATATTGAAGAAGAGAGATTTCTGGGAAGAAGTCGAACCGGTGCGCACCATTGACCAGTTACGCATCACATAGTCCTGAATGCTCGCCTTAATCCACCACACCGCATAGGTTGAAAAGCGAACGCCCCGGTCCGGATCAAACTTGTCGGCGGCTTTCATCAAACCCAGTCCCGCCTCTTGAATCAGATCATTCATCGGCGCGCCGTAGCGTTTGAATTTGGCTGCCATAGAAATTGCCAACCGCATATAGGCCGTGATCAGGCGGTGCAGAGCTTTCTCATCGCGTTCATCGCGCCAGGCATAGGCCAGCTTCAACTCTGTCTCTGCGTCCAGCAATTCGGCCTTCATTGCCTGCCGGGACATCGAAAAATCATGTGCGTTATCAAGTGCCATGCAAATCTCCCTTTTTCACAGGCGATTGGCCGGGCTTGCTTTGCCGACTCAGGGTCGATACGCAGGGCAAAACCGGTTGGATCACCAGAAAGGTAATAAAAGTGCATGCCGATTTAACCTTTATCTTGGGCGGCGCGGCATCCGGAAAATCCCTTTTTGCGGAACAAACTGTTGTTTCTACAGGTAAAAATCGCATTTACCTCGCAACATCACAAGTGTTTGATGACGAGATGCGCCTAAAAATCAGGCAACATATTGCACAACGAGGCAGCGGGTGGACGACGATTGAAGCACCATTCGATCTGACACCAGAACTCGCAAAGCTGACGCGGGATCAGGTTTGCCTGATCGACTGTGCAACCATGTGGCTGACCAACCACCTGCTCGCTGAGAGCAATCTTAACGAAGCGCAAACCAAACTGCTGAACGCGTTGAAAACCTGTGCAGCGCAAATCGTTATCGTCTCGAACGAAGTCGGCCACGGCATCGTGCCTGACAATGCGCTGTCCCGTCGGTTCCGCGAGGCACAGGGGCGCCTGAACATAGCACTTGCTGCACAGGCGGATCGGGTGGTGCAGGTCACGGCCGGGCTACCATTGGTTCTAAAGGGACCACCCCTGTGACCCGGCTACATTTGGTACGGCACGGCCCGACACATGCCAAAACCATGGTAGGCTGGTCCGATCTGCCCGCTGACTTGAGCGATCACGCTGCAATCGGCCGTCTCGAAACGCACCTTCCCTCCAATGCCGTCGTGATTTCATCGGATTTGTCACGCGCCGCCGACACGGCCAGTGCAATTCAAGGCACACGCCAGCGTCTGCCGCACCATGCCGATCTTCGCGAAATCAATTTTGGCACATGGGAGTTGCGCCCATTTGCAGAGATCGAGGCTGAAGACCCCGAGCTTTGCTTTGCATACTGGGACAATCCCGGAGATGTCAGACCCCCAGATGGGGAAAGCTGGAATGAAGTCCGCGCGCGGGTCGATGCGGTAGTTGATACCTTGATTGCCGACAATTCAGGACGCGATTTGGTAGTGGTCGCTCATTTCGGCGTAATCCTGACTCAAATCCAACGTGCCTTGGACGTGGATGCGCAAGAGGCGTTCAGTCACCGAATCGATAATCTTTCGGTTACCGAGATTACACGCCTCGAAGCTGGCTGGTCGGTGGGGCGGATCAATCACCGACCGTGATAGGACTGCGCACAAATCACTGATTTACGAACGCGCATCGACCCTGCATCGTTGGCGCATGACCCATGACCTCTTTATCGGCGACCGGTTGTTTTCAAGCTGGTCCTTGCGCGGATGGCTGATGCTCGAAAAATTCGGCCTGCCCTACCGCACCCACATGATTGGCCTCTACTCCGGGACGATGGCAGCGGATATGAAGCCACTGGCACCAGCACGTCTGGTACCAGCATTGCGGCTACCCGATGGAACTGTGGTCGGTGAAAGCCTCGCCATGGCAGAGACTTTGGCCGAACATCACCCTGACGCCGGACTTTGGCCAACAAAGCCGACAGCTCGTGCAACGGCCCGGTGGCTTTGTACTGAAATGGTCGCCGGATTCACAGCACTGCGGGGGCAATGCCCCATGCAGTTGAAATATCGCTGGGAAGGCTTCACCCCTTCTAAAGATACGCTGGCGGATCTGCAGCGGATCGAAACCCTCTGGGCCCATGCTCGGAGTATTTCGAGCGCCGAGTCGGGCCCTCTGTTTGGCGCATACTCGTTGGCTGATGTCTTCTATACTCCGGTTGCAGCACGAATTATCGGCTACGATTTACCCGTGTCTGAGGCCAATCGCACCTACTGCATGGACCTGCTTTCAGACATTTCCGTTCGGCAATGGCGCGCCATGGGCATGACCGTCGAGTATGATCCCTTTCCCTATCCACAAAACCTTACCGCCCATAACTGGCCGATTGGCGAGAACTCGAAAGCGGCAACCGTCAGTACCGGCCCATCCATTAACTCCGCCTGTCCCTACTCCGGAAAACCGGTGAGGGATTACTTAGAACTCGAAGGTAAGGTTTGGGGCTTTTGCAACCCGTTTTGCCGGGACAAAACTGTTGCCGACCCTGGGGCTTGGCCGAATTTTACGGCGATGATCGGCGGCGTTAACGATTCCTAAACCGCAGACGTGGCAGCAACGTCCTGTTAACCAAAAAACAGGATTGCCATGGTCGCCCGCGCCCACACCGTCGCTTTTCAAGGGGTCGATGCCCGCCCGGTCGAAGTGCAATGCGCCGTTTCACCGGGTCTTCCAGCGTTTTCCATCGTTGGCTTACCGGACAAGGCAGTTTCTGAGGCGCGGGATCGGGTGCGCAGCGCACTGAGCGCGATGTCCATCGCACTGCCCTCGAAACGGATCACCATCAACCTGTCGCCCGCCGATTTGCCCAAAGAAGGTAGCCATTTCGACCTGCCTATCGCAGTTGCGTTGCTTACTGCGCTAGAGATCATTCCTGCGGACGCCGCCGAGGGCGCTGTTGCTTTGGGCGAATTGTCGTTGGACGGCTCGCTTGTTCCGGTTGTCGGAGCGTTGCCCGCCGCCATGACGGCTGCCGCTGAAGATCGTAGCTTGCTTTGCCCCAGCGCCTCTAGCTCGGAAGCCGCTTGGGTAGATGCCACGCAAGTGATCGGTGCTGGCTCATTAGGAGATGTGGTGCGGCACTTCACCGGCCAATCCGCGTTGCCCGCCGCGACGCCGGGCGAGGTCAGTCTTTCGCCCAGCGCGAGTGATTTGCGAGACGTAAAAGGGCAGGAACGCGCTAAACGGGCCTTGGAAATCGCCGCCGCGGGGCGGCATCACCTGATCATGATCGGGACGCCGGGTTCGGGCAAATCCATGCTGGCGGCGCGCTTGCCAGGAATTTTGCCACCGCTGACGCCGGTCGAAGCGCTGGAAACTTCGATGATCCAATCGCTTTGTGGGTTGTTGGACGAAGGCGGCATCAGCCGTGCCAGACCGTTTCGAGAGCCGCATCACACCGCCTCAATGGCGGCTATCGTCGGTGGGGGGAAAGGTGCAAAACCCGGTGAAATCTCATTGGCGCATAACGGCGTTCTTTTCATGGACGAGTTTCCCGAATTCCCGCGCACCGTTCTGGAAACCTTGCGACAACCGATTGAGACCGGCGAAGTCATGGTCGCCCGCGCCAACGCCCATGTGAAATACCCATGCAGGTTCATGCTGGTGGCCGCTGCCAACCCCTGCAAATGTGGATACCTGACTGATCCGTCCCGTGCCTGCTCGCGCGCACCGGTTTGTGGCGAGGATTATCTGGGCCGCATCTCAGGGCCACTAATGGACCGGTTCGACCTGCGTATCGAAGTACCCCCTGTAGGTTTTACCGATCTCGATTTGCCACCTTCGGGCGATAGTTCAGCCGCTGTGGCTGCGCGCGTTGAAGCCGCGCGCGCTGTTCAAGCTGACCGGTTTCGCGACACCCCCGAGACCCGTCAAAACGCGGATGTTCAAGGCAACCTATTGGAAGAAATCGCCGCGCCAGATTCCGAAGGCAAGGAGTTGCTTCTAAAAGCTGCCGAGCGTTTCGGCCTTTCGGCCCGCGCCTTCCACCGTATCCTGCGGGTCGCCCGCACCATCGCCGATCTCGATGGAGAGCCGGACGTGCGCCGCCCCCATGTCGCCGAGGCGCTGAGCTTTCGCATCAGCGCAAAGGCAGGGGCTTAAAACTTGGCCTCAATCGCCTGCCAGATTTTTTCGGCGATATTCAAACCGTTGAACCGCTCAAGCTCCTGAATGCCGGTGGGTGACGTGACATTGATCTCGGTCAGGTAGTCGCCAATCACATCGATTCCGACAAAGATCTGTCCACGTTCTTTCAACAACGGCCCAATTGCAGCGCAGATTTCCATATCGCGATCAGTCAGGCCAATTTTCTCAGGGCGCCCACCCACATGCATGTTCGAGCGGGTTTCACCCTCGGCTGGAACGCGGTTGATGGCCCCCACCGGCTCGCCATCCACGAGGATGACACGTTTGTCGCCGTTTCTTACATCCGGCAAAAACTTCTGTGCAATCAACGGCTCACGCGAGAAACCCGTGAACAACTCATGCAGCGATGTCAGGTTGCGATCATTCACATCAAGGCGGAACACACCAGCGCCCCCATTGCCATAGAGCGGCTTGAGGATGATATCGCCGTGTTTCTCTTTGAACGCTTTGATGGTGTGCAGATCCCGCGCAATTGTGGTGGGCGGCGTCAGTTCAGGAAAATCCAAAACCAGCAGCTTTTCCGGATAGTTTCGCACCCAAAACGGGTCATTCACCACCAAGGTCTGCCCCCGGAGACGGTCCAGCAAATGGGTCGAAGTGATGTAGTGCATGTCGAACGGAGGGTCTTGCCGCAACCAGACCACATCGAAATCAGCTAGATCCACTTCGCGTTCTGGCCCCAGAACAGCCGGGTCGCCAGCGACCCTTTGCACTGTCATGTCGTGCCCGCGCGCAGTAACTTTGCCCTCCTGATACGCCAATTGATCCGGGCCATAGAAAAAAAGCTGATGGCCGCGGGCCTGAGCCTCTTCTGCCAAACGAAACGAGCTGTCGGCATTGATATCCACGGCCCCGATCGGGTCCATCTGAAAGGCGATTTTCATGGTCTATCCCTCAATTCCACGCCTGATACATGGCGCAGAGACTCGACGGGTTCAATGGTGATCAGTTCATACCGAAGGCGTTTTCGATGATTTGAACAGTTCCGGTATCATCCACCAAAGCGACGTCAAAGCGCGTGTTTGTCAACTGCCCGCCGGGTTCCTGTTCAAGATACTGCGCAGCAGATGCACAAATTCGATCCATCTGTCGACGGTTGATGCGAGCGGCGGCGATTTCAAAACTGCGGCTTTTCTTGACCTCAACGAAGACCAACCCATCCGCATTGCGCGCAATCAAATCAATCTCGCCACCTGCGCCGCGCCATCTGCGCTGTGCGATTGAATACCCTCGGCGCTGGTATTCAGTGGCAACGCTAAACTCTGCCGAACGTCCGGCGTGATATGAAACCGAACCCCGAACAGATCGCCGCATGATTTCATCCTTTTCCCAGTTTCAGGGCCTTCTGATAAATCGGACGGCGCGGCAGGCTGAACATCTCTGATACCAGATCTGCTGCATCCCGTACCGAATGCGTTTCCAAGGCTCTTATCAAGGCCTCTTCTACGTCGGTTTCCTTAACAGATTGCGAATGGGCGCGATCTACAAGCAAGACAACTTCGCCCTTGACGGATGCATCCTGATACTCGGAGGCAAGATCCGCCAACGTCCCTCTTCGGGTTTCTTCAAACTTCTTCGTCAGTTCTCGGCAGAGCGCCGCCTGGCGCTCACCACCCAGCACTGCGGCCAGATCCGCGAGACAACCCGCCACACGCTTCGGCGATTCGTAGAAAACCAGCGTTCCGGGGACACTACGCAGCGCCTCGATTCGCGAACGCCGCGCGCCAGAAGCATTGGGCAGGAAACCGGCAAAGAAGAAGGCGTCGGTCGGTAGACCGGCCAATGTCAGTGCGGTCAATACGGCAGACGGGCCCGGTGCACAGGTCACGTTATGCCCGGCCTCGGCTGCTTGACGCCCCAGATCATAGCCGGGATCGGCAATCAGGGGCATTCCGGCCTCGGATGCATAGGCAACCGATTGCCCCTGCGCGAGCGCCTCAAGGATCTTGCCACGTGCGCCAGCTCCGCTGTGATCGTGATAGGCCAAAATACGACGCCCCTCGAGCGGCACGCCATGAATTTCCATCAACCGACGCAGACTACGGGTATCCTCGGCAGCGATCATGTCTGCCGAGGCCAGCACATCCAAAGCCCTGAGCGTAATGTCGCGCGCTGTCCCGATTGGAGTGGCGACAAAATACAGCCCTGCGGCCAATCTGATCTTTTGGAAATTCAAAGCTGGACCCTCACAGCGTGACGTTTATTATCGCGGATCAATAGACCAAGGTGCCCTCAGACGCCGGATCAGGGAGTTTTCTTTTAGATGTTTACCGTTTGCAAGCCCGCACGCAAACTGGCGAAATCCGCCATCGCTCTGGCTACGGCCGCATTCCTCGCTGCTTGTGATGCCGGAGGCTTGGGTGGAGGTCCTTCGATCAACGCCTCAGACCCGGTCCCGGTTGCGCTTCTGGTGCCAAGCGGATCGCCTCAATCTGGTGATGCCGCCCTTGCGCGAAGCCTTGAGAATGCCGCACGTCTGGCGATCGCGGATTTGCCGAACGTCAAGATTGACCTGCGGGTATATGACACGGCTGGAAATGCAGGAACAGCATCGAGTGTCGCACAGCAAGCCGTTGCGGATGGGGCTAAGATCATTCTTGGTCCAGTATATGCGCAGGCGGCCAATGCGGCGGGCCTTGCTGTTCTAAGCAACAACGTCAACGTGCTGTCCTTCTCGAACAACACCAGCATTGCGGGCGGCAATGTTTATGTGCTCGGGCCCACATTCCAAAACACGGCCAACAGGCTCGTGAACTACGCCGGACAGCAGGGTAAGAACAATACTGTCATAGTGCATAGCAATGACTCGGCAGGCCAGTTGGGCCGGTCTGCCATTGCCACTGCGCTCAGCAACAGCCGCGTCAATAATGCGGGTACCGTTGGATATGACCGATCTCAGCAGGGAGTGATCGATTCGGTTCCGACCATCAAGGCGACAGTCGACTCTACTGGTGCGGATTCGATCTTCTTGACTGCGACGACGGCGGGCGCACTGCCCCTCTACAGCCAATTGCTACCAGAGGCAGGCGTTTCACCAGCAACAACGCAATATATCGGCCTGACGCGCTGGGACATCCCGGCACAGACGTTGGAATTACCAGGTGTCCAAGGCGGATGGTTCGCGCTACCTGATCCTGCAAAGGCACAGGCATATCGCCAGCGGTACAACAATACCTATGGTGAAGCACCGCACCCGATCAGCGGGCTTGCCTACGATGGGATTGCCGCCATTGGCGCGTTGGTGAGCCAAGGCAAATCCGATGCCCTGACTGGGGCGGCTCTGACCCAAAACGCCGGATTTCAGGGTGTCGGTGGTATCTTCCGCCTGCGACCTAACGGTACGAATGAACGCGGTCTGGCAGTTGCCACGATCCAGAACAAACAGGTGGTTGTGATTGACCCTGCCCCACAAAGCTTCTCTGGCGCCGGATTCTGAGCGACTGGCGCTGGCCACCGCGTCTAAAGACGACCTGATCTGTTCAGCCGACGAGATTTTTGACAGCGTTTCCGTCGATGCCAGATTGTCCGATGCAATTAAAAACAGCTCGGACAACGCTGCGCTGCGCGCAGAAACAGTGCGTATTCTGCGAGACGCCCAAAAGGCTGGACGCAAGGCGATTTCCGATTCATTTTCACAGCGCCCATTCGATGCACGCCCTCTGACACATTCTTATACCTATCTGACGGATCAGATGGTGCGGACCGCAATGCGGGTCGCAACCGAGCATTTGCACCCGCTCGCCAATCCTACTCGTGGGGAAAAAATCGCCGTATTGGCGGTCGGAGGCTATGGCCGGGGTGAAATGGCTCCCTCCTCCGACGTGGACCTGCTGTTTCTGACGCCCTACAAAATCACCGCCTGGGCCGAGAGCGTGATCGAATCCATGCTCTACATCCTCTGGGATTTGCGACTGAAGGTCGGGCATTCTTCGCGTACGATCAAAGACTGTTTGCGCTTGGGTGCAGATGATTTCACCATTCGCACTGCCATGCTGGAGCAGCGTTATCTCGCCGGGGATCAGACGCTTGCGAAAGAGCTTGAAGAACATCTGAAAAGCGAGCTGTTCAAGGGTACTGAGCGGGAATTTATCGAAGCCAAGCTGAAAGAACGGGATGAGCGGCACCTGAAACAAGGTGAGCGCTATATGGTTGAGCCCAATGTCAAAGAAGGCAAAGGCGGCCTGCGCGACCTGCAATCGCTCTACTGGATCGCAAAATATATCTACAGCGTGAAAGATGTTGCCGAACTGGTCCCGATGGGTTTGTTCACACCGGAAGAGTTCGGTGAATTCGTTCAGGCCGAAGAATTCCTTTGGGCTGTCCGGTCGCATCTGCATCTGGTGACCGGTCGCGCGACAGAACAGCTGACTTTCGATCTGCAGGTCGAGGTGGCGGATCGCATGGGCTACGAAGACCGCGCGGGTCGGCGGGCTGTTGAAGTATTCATGCAGCGGTACTTCCGCGAGGCGACACGTGTGGGCGAGTTGACCCGCATATTCCTGACCAAGCTGGAGGCGTCCCATATGAAGGGCGCGCCGTTACTGGAACGCATTTTTCGCCGTCGACGTCGGATCAAGGCCGGGTACAGGGTTGTTCATGGCCGTCTGGATATCGCGGACCCCGACAAATTCCTGTCAGACAAGGTCAATCTGCTGCGGCTGTTTGAGGAAGGCCTGCGCACAGGCATGTTGATCCACCCGGACGCCATGCGTTTGGTTACGGCAAACCTGAACCTGATCGACGAAGACATGCGCAACGACAAAGAGGCGCGGCGCATTTTCCTTGATCTGATGCTGAAACACGGCAACCCCGAACGGGCCCTGCGCCGAATGAACGAGTTGGGTGTACTGTCGGCCTTCCTGCCCGAGTTCGAACACATCGTAGCGATGATGCAGTTCAATATGTATCACAGCTATACTGTGGACGAACACACGATCCAGTGCATCGTAAATCTGGCCCAGATCGAACGCGGAGAGCTAATCGAAGAGCTGCCGCTGGCGTCCTCGATCCTTGAGCGAAGCGTCAATCGCAAGGTCTTATACGTTGCCTTGCTGCTACACGATATTGGGAAGGGGCGGCCTGAAGATCACTCGATCCTCGGCGCTCAAATCGCTCGCAAGGTGGCGCCGCGTCTGGGACTGAACAAGGCAGATTCCGAAACCGTGGAATGGCTGGTGCGATACCATCTGTTGATGTCCGATATGGCACAAAAGCGCGATATTTCTGATCCGCGCACAATCCGCGACTTCGCCAAAGCGGTTGAAACAGTAAAGCGATTGGATTTGCTCACGGTGCTGACGGTCTGTGACATTCGCGGTGTCGGGCCAAATACCTGGAACAACTGGAAAGCCACATTGCTGCGCGCCTTGCACGCAGACACCAAGCGCGCGCTGGAATCCGGCATGGAGGTTCTCAATCGTGCCAACCGTGGCGCAGAGGCGAAAAAGCAGTTGCGTGCCGAGCTGGACAGCTGGTCCAAAGCCGATCTGAAGACTGAAACCGGGCGACACTACGATCCATATTGGCAAGGGTTGAACCTTGCGACCCATGTCGAGTTTGCGGAGATGCTGAAATCTCTCGAAGACAGCGGTGATCCAGGGGCGGTCGAGATCCGCTTGCATCCGGATGAAGATCGCGACGCGACCCGCGCTTGCTTTGCCATGGGCGACCACCCGGGTATCTTTTCTCGGATTGCCGGGGCGCTGGCTCTGGTTGGGGCCAACGTTGTAGATGCACGCAGCTATACGACAAAAGACGGTTATGTGACCGACGCATTCTGGATACAGGACGCCGAAGGCCATCCTTTCGAAGCCTCTCGCCTTCCGCGTCTGACCCAGATGATCCACAAGACGCTGAAGGGTGAAGTGGTGGCCAGGGACGCCCTAAAGTCACGCGACAAGATCAAAAAACGTGAGCGCGCCTTTAACGTCCCAACACACGTCACCTTCGATAATGAAGGCTCGGAAATCTACACGATCATCGAGGTCGACACGCGTGATCGGCCCGGCCTGCTTTATGATCTGGCCCGAACATTGGCGGCAGCCAATGTTTACATCGCGAATGCGGTGATCGCGACCTATGGCGAACAGGTGGTTGATACGTTCTATGTCAAGGATATGTTTGGTCTGAAATACCATTCTGAGGCCAAGCAGCGTGGCTTGGAAGCCAAGCTTCGTAAAGCCATCGTCGAAGGTGCGGAGCGGGCCGCCTCATGAAGCCGATCCGCCTGATCTCGGGCTTTTTCACCGTTGGCTTCTGGACCCTCGCCAGCCGTATTCTGGGTTTTCTGAGGGAAATTCTGCTGACCGCCTTTATCGGCCCGGGCCCGGTTATGGATGCCTTTGTCGCGGCGTTTCGCCTGCCCAACATGTTCCGCCGCTTCTTTGCTGAAGGTGCATTTAATGCAGCCTTTGTGCCGATGTTCTCGAAACGCCTGGAGGGCGATGAGAACGCAGAGGGCTTTGCGCAGGACGCATTCAATCTGTTGGCGGTGGCTGTGCTGGCCTTGGTCGGGTTGGCGATGGTTTTTATGCCCGGCTTGGTCTGGATTACCGCTGAAGGTTTTTACGGAGACGAGCGCTTTGATCTGGCAGTGGACTATGGATACGTCGTGTTCCCCTACATCCTATTCATGTCTCTTGCCGCGTTGTTTTCCGGTGTTTTAAACGCGACTGGTCGATTTGCGGCTGCCGCTGCGGCACCAGTGTTGCTGAACATATTTGCCTGTTTTGCATTGATCTTTGGAGCCATGTCGGGAGGGGACGTGATCCGCTGGCTGATCGCAGTCATCCCGGTCGCTGGTGTCGCACAACTGGCATTAGTCTGGGTTGCCACTGAAAGCGCCGGAATTCGTATACGGCCGGGTTGGCCGACGCTTAGCCCAGAAATGCGGCGTATGGTGCGGATCGCTGTGCCAGCGGCGCTGGCCATGGGGGTGACGCAGGTCAATTTGGTAGTGGGGCAGCTTGTAGCTTCCAAAACCGAAAAAGCAATCAGTTGGTTATTTGCAGCGGATCGTTTGTATCAGCTGCCATTGGGAGTGGTCGGAATCGCAGTTGGCATCGTATTATTGCCTGACCTATCGCGCCGTTTGCGCGCAGAGGACAAAGACGGCGCCCGCAACGCGTTTTCTCGGGCCGGTGAGTTCACTTTGCTTTTGACCCTACCCTCAACGGTTGCCTTTCTCATCATTCCTGGCCCATTGGTCTCGGTTCTGTTCCAACGCGGCCAGTTCAGCGCCGAGGATACGGCAGCGACCGCTCTTGCCGTCGCAATCTATGGCATCGGGTTGCCTGCGTTCATGTTGCAAAAACTATTACAGCCGCTGTTTTTCGCCCGCGAGGATACAAAATCACCGTTTAGATACGCCGTATTTGCGATGGCGGTGAATGCCGGGCTTGCCTTTGGCCTGTATCCCGTCGCCGGTTGGATTGCGCCCGCGATCGCGGCCTCGACCGCTGGTTGGGCGATGGTAGCTTTGCTGGCAATCGGCGCACGGAGGATGGGGGACGAGGCACGATTTGACGATCGATTCAAACAGAGAATCTGGCGGATCGTGGCCGCCTCGGCGGGCATGGGCGTCGTGTTGTTTGCTGCGATCCACTTGTTTGGATGGGCGTTTGGCATACCCGGCTGGCGCTACCTGGCGCTATTGATGCTCATCGTTACCGCAGCAATTGCCTATTTCTTGTTGGGCCACGTCTTCGGCGCGTTTAGGCTTTCGGAATTCCGAAATGTACTAAAACGAGGCTGAATTTGCACTAATCACGCCTTGTTTTGCTGAGAATGCGCGCCCAACCGCCCGGAGCGAGAAAGAAAGACAAGCCGAACCCGGTGGCAAATCCACCCAGATCGGCAACCCAATCCGAGGTTCCACCGAAGATCAAACCGAAGAGCAACTGAATCCCCATTAGCACCGCGATCAGGCTGAAGGCGCGGGATTGGTTTTCGCCGACCAGTGAAAGCTTACGCCACAACAACCATGTGAACGCACCGATCAACCCGTAGACAGGCGGGAACCCCCCAACCAGAGGATAGGGCGGGTTCAGCAAAACGGCATAGGCCAGCGCTCCGCCCACGCCAGACACCACAAAGATGATCAGCATGGCGATGCTGCCAAAGACCTCGGCAACCATTTTACCCATCGCCAGCACAAAGACGCAGACAAACACAGCTTGCGTGAAATTGGCCTGGACAAAAGGGTAAGTGACAAAGCGGATCACATGTTCGAACGGCCAACGCCCGTTCTGGACCATCCAGTCGAAGATATCGGGCGAGAACGTGTATTGCTGCAGCGCGTCCAGCCGCCAACCAACCGCAGTTGGACCTCCGACCAGCCCGCGGCCGCCAAGCATAAAAGCCAACTCGATCCCCATGATGAACAGAACTAATGCCACCACGACCGGCGGCAGAGGGTTCACGGGCGGTGTATAATGCTCACTGCTCATTGGGCTGGCCTTTCGCGGCTGTTGACGTCCCTTTGCCTCATGGGTAAGCGACGGGGGCTGATTTTTCCAGACAGGAGTTTCCTACGATGACCGAGACCCAATTCACGCCCCGCGTGTTTTCCGGCATCCAGCCTTCAGGAAACCTGCACTTGGGTAACTACCTGGGTGCACTCAAACGTTTCGTGGATATGCAGGGGCCGGATTTCGAGACCGTCTATTGCATGGTCGACCTCCACGCGATCACTGTCTGGCAAGACCCCGATCGCCTGCGTGAAAAGACACGTGAAGTGTGCGCTGGGTTCATTGCCGCCGGTCTCGACCCTGAAAAATCCATCCTGTTCAATCAGAGCCAGGTGCCCGAGCACACGCAGTTGGCCTGGATCTTCAACTGCATCGCCCGGATCGGCTGGATGCAGCGTATGACGCAATTCAAGGACAAGGCCGGCAAGAACGCGCAAAACGCATCGTTGGGTCTTTTCGCTTATCCCGCACTGATGGCGGCGGACATACTGGTGTATCACGCGACCCATGTGCCGGTCGGTGAAGACCAGAAGCAGCATCTGGAACTGACGCGCGACATCGCAATCAAGTTCAACCATGACTATGGCGTCGATTTCTTCCCCGTGACCGAACCGGTCATCGGTGGCCCAGCGCCGCGCGTGATGAACCTGCGGGACGGGTCGCGTAAGATGTCATCCTCTGACCCGTCCGATATGACGCGGATCAATATGACTGACGATGCCGACGCCATCGCCAAGAAAATCCGCAAGGCCAAGACTGACCCGGATGCACTGCCCTCGGAAGTGAAGGGGCTTGAAGAGCGGCCCGAGGCACGAAATCTGGTGAACATCTACGCTGCTCTTAGCGATCAGACTGCCGAGCAGGTTTTGGCAGAGGTCGGTGGCAAACAATTCGGTGAGTTCAAGCCGATGCTGGCTGAATTAGCGGTTGAGAAGCTGTCACCCATCTCGTCCGAGATGGCGCGTCTGATGGGCGAAGAGGCTGAGATCGACCAGATACTTGCCCGCGGCGCTGAACGGGCGCGTGCGCTTGCCTCCCCGATCTTGCAAAAAACCTACGAGATTGTGGGCATGGTCGGTGCAGGCAAGTCCTAATGATCAGAACCCGATCTAGAAACGCCGCCCAGTCCGGGCGGCGTTTTTTGTTTGGCAGCCCATTATGCGGCCTTGGGGCGCAGCATTTCATGCACAATGGATTCAGCGACCTCATGCGGGCTAACCGCTTCGATCTTGGCCCTCGTCAGGATGCGATCCATCGTCTGCTCAAGCGCCTTTAATCTATCAGCGACCCAAGCTTCACGCTCTTCTACGCGCAGGATTTCTGTTGCCACATTTATGATGCCACCCCCGTTAGCGACAAAGTCGGGTGCGTAAAGAATGCCGCGCTGGTGAAGCAACCGCGCATCGCCAGCACCGGCCAACTGGTTGTTTGCGCCCCCAGCCACGGTGCCGACCTGCAACAACGGAATGCTTGTTTCGTTAAGGATACCCCCGATGGCGCAGGGGGCAAATATGTCGGCCTCAACACCATAAATCATATCGGGGGCCACAGCCTGAGCCGCACACTGTTCAGCAACACGTGCCGATTGGCGGGCATCGATATCTGTGACGATCAGCCGTGCGCCTGCATCATGAAGCAACTGACACAAATGCGCGCCTACATGACCAAGCCCCTGAACCGATACGGTAAGGCCATCCAGATCAGTTCGCCCAAAACGGTGCTGCGCAGCCACCCTGATCGCATTGAATATTCCGCGTGCCGTGATGGGGGATGGATCACCGCTCGCAAATTGCCCGTCTGCCAGCCCTGCCACAAAGTCAGTCCGAGACCCGATATGGGCCATGTCAGCGGGCGTCATACCCATGTCTTCTGCGGTCCAGTACTGGCCGCTCAGGCTTTGCACGACTTGACCGAAGGCACGCAGAAGATCGGGTGATTTATCGACGTGCGGGTCACCAATAATAACGGCCTTGCCACCCCCCAGAGGAAGATCAGCTGCAGCGTTCTTGAAGGTCATACCCCGCGCCAATTGCAAGGCATCATTCAATGCCTCTGCGGCAAGTCCATAGGGGCGCATCCGCACACCGCCAGCCGCAGGACCGCGTTGCGTCGAGTGAACTGCAATATAGCCCAATAGACCAAGTGCGCTGTCCTTGAATTCGACCACGCGCTCGTAATCTGGCGCGTCAATGATGGTGATGTCCATTCTTCTCCTCCGGGCTACCCAATGGAGTTTGCCATCTGTCGACGAGTGAAATTCACCTATTTATCGCTACCAGTAGAAGTATTTTAGGGGTATTCTTCAACCAACTCGAAAATGATGGAGTTTTTCACTATGGATGACATCGACTCCAAGATAATCCGTGCCCTCCAGAATGATGGCCGCATGACTGTTATCGATCTGGCAGACCATGTCGGGCTGTCCCCGACACCTTGCGCGCGGCGCTTGGATCGATTGCAACGAGATGGGATCATCACCGGGTACGCCGCTCAGGTAGACCCCGAGCAGCTTGGCTTCGGCGTTACGATTTTTGTCTCTGTCGAGTTGGAGAAACAGGATCGCAGCGCCATCGATTCCTTTGAAAAGGCAATTCGGCGGTGTGATGAGGTGATGGAGTGCTATCTCATGACAGGCTCGCGTGACATCTTGCTGCGCGTCGTGGCCAAAGACCTCAACGCATTTGACGCCTTCTTAGAAAACCGACTGATGAAAATACAAGGCATCAGAAATCTGCGTTCAAACTTTGCCTTGCGCACCATGGTCAAACGTGAGTCGCTGCCTCTGTAACGCGGATAATCTGCTGGACCTTGCCTCGGCCCCAACCTAGGTTTCCCGAAGCTTGAGGGAGGGCGCAATGGCAGTCGGCAAAAACATCCGCACCTATTTCGAAGGTCAATGGCATGATGGGGACGCCCCGATCATGCGCGCAGCCGACCATGGCGCATGGCTTGGCTCGTCTGTATTTGACGGCGCCCGCTTCTTTGATGGAATGACCCCGGATCTGGATGCCCATTGCGCTCGGGTCAATCGCTCGGCCGAAGCTCTGATGCTAACGCCTTCGGTGACTACGGAACAGATGGTTGAACTGGTTCAGGAGGGGCTACAAAGTTATCCAACAGATACTGCAGTTTACATTCGTCCTATGTATTGGGGCATCGACGGAGACCCAACCGCAATCATCCCCCAGGAAGACAGCACTGGCTTCGCCATTTGCCTGGAAGAAATCCCGATGGCGCCCGAATCCGCCTCGGCCACGCTGACGACAACCCGCTTCCGTCGCCCCGTTCTGGAATCTGCCGTGGTTAACGCTAAAGCGGGCTGCCTCTATCCGAACAACGCCCGGATGTTGCAGGAGGCGCGTAGCAAAGGTTTCTCAAACGCGTTGGTTGCCGATGCCATGGGGCACGTGGCGGAAACCGCGACCGCCAATATTTTCATGGTTCGCGATGGAGAAGTTTTCACCCCGATTCCCAATGGAACGTTCCTTGCCGGCATCACCCGGGCGCGACACATCAAGAATCTGCGCGCCGATGGGGTGAAAGTGCATGAATCTGTGCTGAGCTTTGAGGACTTTCACGATGCTGACGAAGTGTTCATGACCGGTAACATGAGCAAAGTGACCCCCATCACCGCGCTGGATGACACCCAGTATCAGGTGGGTCCAATTGCTCGTCGCGCACGCGAGATGTACTGGGATTGGGCTGCAAGCAATCGCTGATCGACACCCTGCCCGTTTCAGTTGCCTCTGCGCATCCTGTGGGGCATGATCCCGAAAACAAACGAGGACAAACATGCGCAAGTTCCTAGTCGTTCTTGACGACAGCCGTGAATGCCTGAACGCCATGCGCTTTGCCGCAATGCGCGCGGCTCATACGGGCGGCGGGGTTACGGTTCTTTCGGTAATTCCGCCGGATGAGTTCAACCATTGGATCGGTGTTGCCGAGGTGATGCGCGAAGAGGCGCGCGAGCGTATTCACGCGCATTTCGAAGTGTTCGCCAAGTGGATGCGTGACAAGCAGGGTGTCGAGCCCGAATTGGCCATTCGCGAAGGCGACCCGGTTCCTCAAATCATCGAACACGTCCAGTCCGACTCTGAAATTGGCGTGTTGGTGCTGGGCGCTGGCACTGACAAGAAGGGCCCCGGACCATTGGTAACCCAGCTAACCCGGAACTCTGGCAGTCTGCCTATTCCGGTCACTATTGTGCCCGGCGACTTAAGCAAGGAAAAGCTGGAAGCCATCACCTGAGGCACATTATGCCAGCAACATTGCAATTTTGGTTCGATTTCGCGTCGACCTATTCCTATCTCAGCGCTATGCGCATCCAACAGGCGGCCGCAGAAAAGAGAGTCGCCGTGGAATGGCACCCATTTCTTCTGGGCCCGATCTTTGCTGAACAGGGATGGAACAACTCGCCGTTCAATCTGTATCCCGCAAAGGGCCGGTACATGTGGCGGGATATGGAACGGCTTTGTGCAGCGCGCGATCTACCATTTCAGCAGCCCAAAAATTTTCCGCAAAACAGCCTGCAAGCGGCGCGTCTGGCATTGGCAATCGGATCAACTAATCAACGTGGTGCATTTGTACGCGCTGTCTATTCTGCACAATTCGGAGCGGGACAAGACATCTCGGACCTCAGGGTTCTGGCGGAATGCCTTGCCAGTTCAGGCGTTTCGCAAGATGTGATGGAACAGATTGGTAGCCCCCAGATCAAATCCGCGCTGTTCGAACAGGTCGCTCGCGCCAAGGCTCTGCACATCTTCGGCGCACCAAGCTTTATCGCCAAAGATGAATTGTTCTGGGGTGACGACCGATTGGATGACGCGATTTCCTTTGTCGCATCAATTTAGAACGATTCCAAATCTTGACTTCCCCCGTCCGGACGCGCATATCAGATACACCTTAAACGGAGCCGCGCCATGTTTATCCAAACTGAATCCACACCCAACCCGGCAACTCTGAAGTTTTTGCCCGGTCAGACGGTTCTGGAAGCGGGTACTGCAGATTTTCCAAACGCTGAGGCGGCCGAGAAATCTCCGCTCGCCACTCGTATCTTTGGCGTCGCGGGTGTGACAGGAGTGTTCTTTGGCAATGATTTTGTCACGGTGACAAAATCCGATGATGTCCAATGGGATCACATCAAACCCGCCATCCTTGGCGCTGTAATGGAGCATTACCAATCCGATCAGCCCGTCATGGGCGCAAACGTTGATGCAGGCGCAGGGCACGCCGAACATACCGGCGAAGACGCTGAAATTGTACACCAAATCAAAGACTTATTGGACAGCCGAGTGCGGCCTGCCGTGGCACAGGATGGCGGCGACATAACATTCCATGGCTTCGACAAGGGGATTGTTTATCTTCACATGCAAGGGGCCTGTGCGGGATGTCCATCCTCCACGATCACTCTGAAAATGGGTATCGAAAACCTGCTACGGCATTACATCCCGGAAGTGATCGAGGTTCGCCCCGTTGCGATCTGATCCAACCATCCTGGCATTCGACACATCGGCCGCGCATTGCGCGGCCGCTTTGTTGCAAAACGGTGTGATTGTTGCGTCCTGCGTTGAGCCCATGTCGCGCGGGCAGGCTGAGAGGTTGATGCCTTTACTGGAAGAGTTGTTGGAAGAGAACGGATGCAACTGGCGAGATCTGGACGCGATTGGTGTCGGGGTTGGCCCCGGAAACTTCACCGGGATTCGAATCTCGGTCTCGGCTGCCCGAGGACTGGCGCTTGGTCTGGACGTTCCCGCAGTCGGTGTATCGGGCTTCGATGCCTTGGCCGAGTTGGCCCCCAAAGGCCACATACCTGCGATTCCCGCTCCTCGCGACCAAGTTTATTTGATGCCGGATGGAGCAGAAGCGCGACTGGTCGCGCGACACGACGCAGAATCATTGGGCAGACTATATCTTTGCGATCAGCCTGATCGGCAGGTTCGCACTATTGCTCGATTGGCGTCGCGGCGTTTGGCCTCGACGCCCACTCCACCCGCACCTTTATATGTTCGCCCTGCAGATGCCGCGCCTTCGCGCGACGTACCTCCGGTCTTGCTTGACGAATGACGCCACAGGAAATGGCTCATATCCATGCCGCCGCGTTCCATCAGAGCCGCCCTTGGGTTGCAGATGAGTTTGCCGAGCTTTTGGCAAATCGCTTCATCCATGCAATTGGGGACACAAGATCATTTGCGTTGGTTCAGGTGATTGCCGACGAAGCGGAACTACTGACGATAGCAACCCATCCAGATCACCAAAGGAAGGGATTGGCGCGAAAGATAATGGTAGAATTCCACGCCTACGCGGATCAGGCTGGGGCTTCGCGGGCATTTCTGGATGTTGCCTCGGACAATGACGCGGCAATCGCTCTTTACGAAGCATGTGGATACGAAGCATGCGGCACACGCAAGCGCTATTACCTGCGCGAGAACGGTCCAAACGTCGACGCAATCGTCATGGAATGTCGTTTTCACGGCAATTAATCACTTTTTTAGACCATATGGTCAAATTTCTATTGACCGAAGCTGTTGCAAACAGCTTCAATTCCCGCCATCACAACATGTATGCTCGCTCTGAGTGGGTATCGGGGGATTCAGCCCCGGACCGATAATAGCCAACGGGAGTAACAAATGACCCTTATGAAATCTTTGATGGGCGCAGCCGCTGCGGTTGCACTGACAGCAGGCGCAGCCCTGGCAGAACCGGCCCTGATCTTTGATCTGGGCGGTAAGTTCGACAAGTCATTCAACGAAGCGGCCCATAACGGCGCGTCTCGCTGGGCCGAAGAAACGGGCGGTACATACCGCGAGATTGAGATGCAGTCCGAAGCACAGCGCGAACAGGCCCTGCGTCGTTTCGCCGAAGCCGGTTCGAACCCGATCATCACCATGGGCTTTGGCATGGCTGACCCGCTGGCCGCGGTTGCAGCTGACTACCCTGACACAACCTTTGTGGTAGTTGACGTGACATGGCTGGACGCCCCGAACCTGCGTCAGGTTGGCTTTGCCGAGCATGAAGGCTCATACCTAGTTGGCATGATGGCAGCGATGGCATCGAAGACCGGCACTGTCGGCTTCATCGGCGGTATGGACGTGCCACTTATCCGCCACTTTGGTTGCGGATACGCACAAGGTGCCAAAGCCGTGAATCCCGACATCAATGTTGTTGCCAACATGACTGGTACAACTCCGGCAGCGTGGAACGACCCGGTAAAAGGCTCTGAGCTGACCAAAGCACAAATCAGCCAAGGAGCTGACGTGGTTTACGCAGCCGCTGGCGGCACTGGCGTTGGTGTTCTGCAGACCGCCGCAGACGAAGGCATCTTGTCAATCGGCGTTGACAGCAACCAGAACCACCTGCACCCGGGCAAAGTTCTGACTTCGATGCTTAAGCGCGTTGACGTCGCCGTTTATGAAGCGATGAAAGCGGGTGAGGACGTCGAAACCGGCGTATTCGTCATGGGCCTGTCCGAAGATGGCGTTGGCTATGCTATGGACGAAAACAACGCGCCGCTGGTTTCCGACGATATGAAGGCTGCGGTTGACAAAGCTCGTCAGGACATCATCGACGGCAATGTTTCGGTTGTCAGCTACTATGAAAACGACAGCTGCCCGGCGCTGCAGTTCTGATAACACACGGGGCGAAGGGTTAACCTTCGCCCCGAATGCACTCTGCCGCGATACTGATCGCGGTCCTTTCGGCAATTGAGGACAAGACATGACCGTCCCCGCCATTGAGCTCAAAGGGATTTCCAAAGCCTTTGGGCCGGTTCAGGCCAACAAAGACATTTCTATCAGCGTCGCCCCCGGAACGATCCATGGGATCATCGGAGAAAACGGTGCGGGCAAATCCACGCTGATGAGCATTCTCTACGGCTTCTACAAGGCCGACAAAGGTGAGATCTGGATCAATGGATCCAAAACAGACATCCCTGACAGCCAGGCCGCTATCGCTTCGGGCATCGGGATGGTTTTCCAACATTTCAAACTGGTCGAAAACTTCTCCGTACTGGAAAACATCGTTCTGGGTGCCGAGGATGGCGGACTGCTGGCCCCATCATTGGCGAAAGCCCGCAAAGAGCTGAAAGAGCTTGAAGAAGAATACGAGCTGTTCGTGGACCCCGATAAGCGCATCGACGAGATTGGCGTCGGCATGCAGCAGCGGGTTGAGATCCTCAAAGCGCTCTATCGCAAGGCAGAAATCTTAATTCTCGACGAACCGACCGGAGTGCTGACCCCCGCCGAGGCGGATCAATTGTTCCGCATTCTTGACCGGCTGCGGTCCGAGGGCAAAACGATCATCGTGATCACACACAAGCTGCGCGAGATCATGGAGAATACTGATACCGTCTCGGTGATGCGGCGCGGTGAGATGACCGCGACGGTCAAAACTGCTGAGACCAACCCACAGGAACTGGCCGAACTTATGGTGGGCCGCAAAGTTCTGCTCCAGGTCGACAAGGTGCCCGCGCAACCGGGCAAACCGGTTCTGGAGATCGAAAAGCTCAGCGTCACCGATTCGGCAGGTGTCGAGCGCGTCAAAGGCATCGACCTGACTGTTCGCGCGGGTGAAATCGTGGGGATTGCTGGCGTTGCAGGAAACGGGCAATCGGAACTGCTGGAGGTTCTGGGCGGAATGCGTCCCGGACAGGGATCAATCAGACTGAACGGGGAACCTCTGCCATTGCACGGCCCCGGCTCGGACGGTCAGGCACGGCGCGCGCAACACATCGCGCATGTGCCCGAGGATCGCCAGCGCGAAGGCTTGATCATGGATTTCTACGCGTGGGAGAATGTGGCCTTCGGCTATCACCGCGACCCTGCGTATAAGCGCGGGCTGTTCATGGACAATGCCGCACTGCGCGCCGACACCGAAGCCAAGATTGAGAAATTCGACGTACGCCCGCCCAATGGCTGGCTGACCGCCAAAAGCTTCTCGGGTGGCAACCAGCAGAAGATCGTAGTCGCGCGCGAGATTGAGCGGAACCCTGACCTGCTGCTGGTGGGTCAACCCACACGCGGTGTGGATATCGGTGCCATCGAATTCATTCATAAACAGATTGTCGCCCTGAGAGATCAGGGCAAAGCGATCCTGCTGGTTTCGGTCGAGCTGGAAGAGATCTTCTCGCTGTCCGACCGGATCGCCGTGATGTTCGACGGACATATCATGGGCGAGCGTCTGCCCGCCGAGACGGATGAAAAAGAACTGGGCCTACTGATGGCCGGTGTTGCAGGAGAGGCCGCCTGAACCATGGAAAAAATGCCCAAATGGGCCGATGTGGTGCTGATCCCGATCATCAGCCTGCTGTTGGCCACAATCCTTTCGGCAATCGTTATTCTGGCCATTGGGGAAAACCCGGTCGAGGCGGTCAACCTGATGGTCACAGGGGCCTTGGGTTCAACCTATGGCTGGGGCTATACGCTTTATTACGCTACGAATTTCATCTTCACCGGTCTGGCCGTTGCCGTGGCCTTTCACGCGCGGCTGTTCAACATTGGTGGTGAGGGTCAGGCCATGCTCGGCGGACTGGGCGTTGCAATCGTCTGTCTATCGGTCCCTTGGCCGCATTGGACCATCGCCTTACTGGCCGCCTGTGCCGCTTCGATGATCTTTGGCGCGGCCTGGGCCGCGATCCCGGCCTATCTGCAGGCCAAACGGGGCAGTCATATCGTGATCACCACGATCATGTTCAACTTTATCGCCGCAGCTTTCCTTAACTACATGCTGGTCAATGTGATGCGCCCGCAAGGATCGCAAGACCCGGCCACGGCGCGGTTCCCCGAGGCGGTACACCTGCCAACATTCCAGTCGATGTTTTCGAGCGCCGAAAACATCGTCTTCCGGGGGGCACCGGCCAACATCTCGTTCTTCGTGGCGATACTTGCCTGCATCGTGGTTTGGGCCCTGATCTGGCGCACGCGACTGGGATACGAAATCCGCGCCTATGGCCATTCCGAAACGGGAGCCGTCTATGCCGGTATCTCACCCGTACGCATCACGATCATCGCAATGCTGATCTCGGGTGCCCTTGCAGGCATGATGGCTATCAATAATGTCATGGGCGAAGCAGAACGACTTGTCCTCAATTCGACCGAGGGTGCCGGATTTATTGGGATTGCCGTGGCTCTTATGGGTCGTTCCCATCCATTTGGCGTTTTCCTTGCTGCGATCCTGTTCGGATTTCTGTACCAAGGCGGCGCTGAATTGGCGTTGTGGACGTCGATCCCACGTGAACTGATCGTGGTCATTCAGGCGCTGGTCATCCTATTCACCGGTGCGCTCGATAATATGGTGCGCATGCCGCTTGAAAAGATCTTCCTGAGTTTCCGGAAGGGGGCAGAGTGATGGAATTTTTCGTTACCCTCATTCAAGTCCTCGATTCTACAGTTCGACTGGCCACGCCACTGTTGCTGGCTTGTCTGGCAGGTTTGTATTCCGAACGCGCTGGTATTTTTGACATCGGGCTTGAAGGCAAGATGCTTATGGCGGCTTTCTTCTCGGCTGCTATCGCCGCAGTAACGGGTTCGGTCTGGTTAGGGCTTCTGGCTGGAATCGGAGCGTCTCTGGTTTTGTCAGCATTGCACGGACTGGCTTCGATCACGTTTCGGGGCAATCAACTGATCTCGGGTGTCGCCATCAATTTCCTCGCGTCCGGTATGACGGTTCTGATCGCGCAAAGCTGGTTTCAACAGGGTGGACGCACTCCGTCTCTGTTTGGCGGCGGACGGTTTGAGCCGATCAACTTCCCCTTCGCAGAAGCGCTGGAAGGTGTGCCATTCATCGGCCCGATATATTCCGAGCTGCTGTCAGGCCATTCAATCCTCGTCTATGTGGCGTTCCTGTTCGTACCACTCACCTGGTGGATCTTGTTCCGCACTAGGTTCGGGCTGCGCTTGCGTGCAGTAGGCGAAAATCCTGCGGCGGTTGATACAGCCGGGGTCTCGGTCGTTGGTCTGCGATTTGCAGCCGTGGCCATCTGCGGCATTCTCTGCGGTATTGCCGGTGCGTATCTGGCGACAGCCTTGCAAGCCGGATTTGTAAAAGAAATGACAGCGGGTCGCGGATTCATCGCATTGGCTGCGCTAATATTCGCAAAGTGGCGTCCTTGGCACGCGATGTGGGCTTGCCTGTTGTTCGGGTTGTTGCAGGCGATTGCGCTGCGGTTCCAGAACATCGATCTGGGTGGGGTCGTAATCCCGGTCCAGGTGATGGACGCCCTGCCCTACATTCTGACCGTGGTGATTCTTGCAGGCTTTGTTGGGAAAGCCATTCCACCACGCGCGGGGGGTGAACCCTACGTCAAAGAACGCTGATAGAGCCAGTTCAGGACTGCTCCTCAGTCCTGTTTGCTGCAGAGCGGCATACAGAGTTGATTTTGTATGTCGCAACCGTTCTAAGGGGGTATGCACGTATACCTCCCCATAGCCGAAGTTTCGGTCAACCCTTTCCTGCTGCTTGGAATTGGCGGGTTGGTTGGTGTTTTGTCCGGTATGTTTGGCGTAGGCGGGGGGTTCCTGATCACCCCTATGCTTTTTTTCATCGGCATACCCCCGGCTGTGGCGGTGGCCACATCGGCCAATCAGGTTGTGGCCTCATCGTTCTCTGGGCTGATGGCGCACCTGAAACGCAAGACCGTTGACCTTGAGATGGGCACCGTCCTGCTTGGCGGTGGGCTGCTCGGTGCGGCCTTGGGAATGGTTGTTTTTAACTTTCTAAAACATCTCGGCCAAGTCGATCTGGCGGTGCAGCTTTGTTATGTCGTGTTCCTAGGCGTGATCGGCAGCTTGATGTTTGTCGAAAGCCTGAACGCTATCCGTCGCGCAAGGCAGTCAGGAAGTACCCCGGTCGCCAAGCGCCGGCAACGGACATGGGTCCACGCGTTACCCTTCAAAATGCGCTTTCGTGCTTCGAGCCTTTATATTTCAGTGATCCCACCCGCACTGGTCGGGTTCGGCGTTGGTATCCTGTCAGCGATCATGGGAGTTGGCGGCGGGTTTATCATGGTGCCCGCGATGATCTATATCCTTGGTATGCCCACAAAAGTCGTGATCGGCACATCCCTGTTTCAGATCATATTTGTGGCTGGGTTCACTACGATGATACATGCCTCGACAAACTACAGCGTCGATGTGCTTCTTGCTGTTCTTCTATTGATCGGGGGGGTTGTGGGCGCACAGTTGGGCACCCATATCGGCGCACGTTTGAAGGCCGAGCAATTACGCATTCTGTTGGCTCTTTTGGTCATTGCAGTTGCTGCAAAAATCGGGTTTGACCTGCTCCTGACGCCGCCTGACTATTTTTCCCTCTCAGAACCCGGAGGAGTTTAGCCGTGTTGCAAGCTCTGCCCGCAAGCCACCCCGACCGCAAGAGAACGGGCCGGTCCAAGCCCGGTAACGCCAGTAACAACGTGACGGTATCATGCATATTTACCTGCCCATAGCCGAAGTCTCCGTAAACGCCTTCCTGTTGTTGGGACTGGGCGGAATGGTCGGCATTTTGTCGGGGATGTTCGGCGTTGGGGGCGGTTTCCTGATGACCCCTTTGCTGTTCTTTATCGGCATTCCACCCGCCGTGGCCGTTGCAACCGAAGCCAACCAAATTGTTGCCTCTTCATTCTCAGGGGTTCTGGCACATTTCAGACGCCGAACCGTTGATCTGAGAATGGGGACAGTCCTATTGGTTGGGGGTTTGGCAGGTGCTGCATTGGGCGTTGTCGTCTTTAACTATCTCAAAAGTCTTGGTCAGGTCGATCTGCTGGTCAAACTTTGCTACGTCATCTTTCTGGGCATCATCGGCAGCCTGATGTTCGTCGAAAGCCTGAATGCAATACGCAAGACCCGAAAAGGCGGTACACCTCCTCCGAAGCGACGTCAGCGTGGATGGGTTCACGCCATGCCGTTCAAGATGCGTTTCCGGACTTCGGGTCTGTATATCTCGGTCATTCCACCAGTGATCGTTGGCCTGTTCGTCGGTGTCTTGTCAGCCATCATGGGGGTTGGCGGCGGGTTTATTATGGTGCCTGCGATGATCTACCTTTTGGGCATGCCAACAAAGGTGGTTGTAGGAACTTCCCTGTTTCAGATCATCTTTGTGACCGCCTTCACCACCATGCTGCATGCCACGACGAACTATACGGTTGACGTCGTGCTGGCGGTTCTGCTGCTGGTCGGTGGCGTGGTCGGGGCTCAGGTGGGAACTGTTATCGGGGCTCGGATGCCAGCCGAGCAGCTGCGTGTTCTGCTTGCCGCGCTTGTGCTTGTCGTCTGCGGCAAGCTGGCACTTGATTTATTGCTACAACCTTCCGAGCTGTACTCGCTGGGCACGGATGGAGGACACTAAGATGTTGCGTTTGATTGTCCTTCTATCTCTGATTTGCCTGCCCGCCTTTGCCGCCGAAGAACAAGTTGTTCTGGGATTAAGCCAGGATCGCGTATCAATCACGGCCAATTTCGACGGCTCCGAGATTCTGGTATTCGGCGCTGTAAAACGCGAAGCCCCCATACCGGAAGGCCCCCCGCTTGAGGTCGTTGTCGCGGTCGCTGGTCCATCCGAACCCGTCACCGTTCGGCGCAAGGAAAAGCGATTTGGCATCTGGGTAAACACCGATAGCCTGGTTGTTGATCTGGCCCCTAGTTTTTATGCCGTAGCCACGAGCGCCCCGTTCAGTGAAGTACTGACCCAAACCGAAGATCTGCGGTACAAGGTTTCAATCGAACGCGCGATCCGCTCGGTGGGCGCCGATATGAATATTCAGGGCGCTCAGGACTTTTCCGAAGCCGTCATTCGCATCCGAGAGGATGAAGGGTTGTATTCCATTCGTGAAGACACTGTGGCGGTTGACGAACAAACTCTGTTCCGAACTTCGATCGAAATGCCATCAGACCTTACAGAAGGGAGCTATGCCGCCCGTATTTTCCTGACGCGGGGTGGTATGGTTGTTTCAACTTTCGAAACATCTATTGATGTACGCAAGGTCGGGCTGGAAAGGTTCCTCTACAGCATGTCCCGCGAACAGCCGATCTGGTACGGGCTTATGTCGCTGGCGATAGCAATTGCGGCTGGATGGGGTGCATCGACCGCTTTCCGACTGTTGCGCGAAAACTAGGCTCAGCCGCGGCCGATATAGGGCATCGATGTCGCCATCACGGTCATGAACTGTACATTTGCTTCTAGTGGTAGCTGAGCCATATGCAAAACAGACCGGGCGGCATCGCCAACAGCCATCGTCGGATCGGGCTGAAGACCATCAGCGATGGCGTTCTCGACCAGCTCTTGCACCATGGGCGTGCGGGCGTTGCCGATATCAATCTGCCCACAGGCGATTTCAAAATCCCGCCCATCCAGCGACAAGCTGCGTGTCAGGCCCGTGATCGCATGTTTTGTTGCCGAGTAGTGCACTGAATTCGGGCGTGGTACATGGGCCGCGATTGACCCATTGTTGATGATCCGCCCGCCCTGCGGCTTCTGCGATCGCATCGTGGCAAACGCGGCGCGCGCGCAATGGAACATCCCGTTCAGATTCACATTGACCGAGTTGTACCAATCCTCAAGCGCGATCTCATCAATCGTGCCACCCGGCGCAAAAATGCCAGCGTTGTTGAACAGGGCATCCAGACGGCCGGTTTGTTTTACAAAGTTGGTGAAAGCTTGAGTGACCGCTTCTGCATCGGTCACATCGGCAACCAAAGGGATCGCCTTGTCGCTGCCCTGCGCCATTGCTTCAAGTGTGTCGGCGCTGCGGGCCAATAGACCAACTGTCCAACCTTCTGCCAGAAACAACTCGGCGGTCGCGCGACCAATGCCCGAACTTGCGCCAGTTACGATGATTGTCTTCATGTGACTTCCGACTCCAATGTCAGCGACGGCGCCGCGACGGCCCGCAGGTCATCTACCCTTAAGGGATGTGTTGGCTTTGACAATCTGTTCCGCACCACCCAGATCAATCGCTCCTGCGCACGGGTAATAGCCACATAGGCAAGACGCTTCCAAAGCGGCTGCCCCGCCTCGGTCCGTCCCATACGCGCGGCGGCATAAATATCCGGTGCAAACACCTGCACGGTATCCCATTGAGAGCCCTGCGCCTTGTGAATTGTCACCGCAGCACCGTGCAGAAACGTCGCCCCCATCCGCGCGGCAAAGGGAATGAACGGCTCTTCCTCATCAGGCTTTTCGATTTGCACAATTGATGCAGCCGAGACCTGCGGGTCCTCAGCTCCCATAACATGTAGGCGCGAAAACCCGGGTTTGCGACCAGGGCCAAGGTAGATAACCTGTGCCCCTTTGATTAGCCCGCGCGCTTCAAGATCCAGCCGTTTCTTGCGGTGCTTCAATGGCAATTCAATGCCGTCACAGATCAGCGGTTCACCTTCCAGCAGTTCAGTTTCCGGCGCACCATGCACGTTGCGGAACGCCTGTATCAAACGGATGCGGGTCGCGTTGCGCCAAACCAGAACAGGGCTGCGCGCCATCAGATCGACTTCGACCCGTTGACCCCAGACAACGCGATCATCCTTGCGGGCGGTGTCCTCAATCAGACGCTCAAAATCCTCAAAGCCCATGGCGGGATCGGATAGAGCGTGGGCTAGATCAAGTATTGGGTTATCAGCCGTCTGCCTATGTACACGATGCAAGATCTGCTTACGCGGCTCTGGCAACCCGTCAAAAACCATCGAACCCGATTGATTGACTGGTGCCAACTGCGCCGGATCACCAAACAGCAACAGCGTCGGGAAGATTTCTTTAAGATCTTCAAATTGCCGGTCATCCAGCATCGAGGCTTCGTCCACAAAGCCAATATCGAGGGGTTCATCGCGGCGTTTCCAGCCAGTGATAAAGTCAGATCCACGCAGACCAGCAGCGGCCAGAGCGCCGGGAATGGATTTGTTATTGGCATAAAACGCCGCCGCCCGGTCCAGCGCTTCGTCGGTCAACCCTTCAATCTCGGGTCGTTCGTCATTGCCCGCCAGCCATTCGGCAATCCGCTCATATTCCGGGTCATAAACGGGTGTATAAAGGATACGGTGGATTGTCGTTGCAGGCACTCCACGCAATCTTAAAACACTGGCTGCCTTGTTCGTCGGAGCAAGGATCGCAAGGCTGCGTTTGTCGCGGGACTTGCGGCTTTCAAAATCGCCCGAGATCAGGTTGACTCCCGTTTCGGCCAGAGCCTTGTAAAGTTCCGCCAGCAAAAGGGTTTTACCAGATCCCGCCTTGCCAACCACAGCCATGACACCCGATTTCCCGTTTCCGGGAAGTTTCAACAGAGCGTCATCCTCAAGATCAACTCCGGCCGAGCGCAACATCTCGGCAATGTTGTCGAAAGCGGTGGCTTGATCATCGGAAAAGGTGACTTGAGGCAGAGACATGGCGCGACCCTACAAGGACGCGCCGTGCGCCACCAGAGGCGGAATACGATTTCCGCGCTATCAGGCAGAGAGAGCGAACCGATGCTGCTTCCCCTTCCCAAATGCGGTATTGAACCACAAGCGCGATAACTCTCTCGGGATGCCAGCACGGGCAGCGACTCGGTTGCAATCCTCTGCGGAATAAGGCCATAGGCCTACCGAAATCTGATCACGACCTTTGCCTTCTGATCCCAGAACCACGGGTGATGACCCAATCATTCGGTAAATCCGGATCATACGGGCATCAAACACGCCAGCGATATGGGTCAGTCCAAATCCCTCCATAACCTCGCCCCCACTTAGCATGATAGCCCCAGCGGTATGGGCGCTGGCAGTTCGAGAAAGGCAAAAGCGCGTGACCTCCCAAATAAGCGGGCTACGGATCGGGCTGCCCCCGGTGAGATGGCCAAAAACGTCGTTCACCATAACCGGACCGGTCGTCGGCAATATCCGCATCGACCCTCCGTGACTGCCATCCGCTTCTTCCCAGATCACATAGAGCGGATTGAGGTCATCGTATTGATCTCGCTCTTCCCCCCTTTCGTTAACCTTTACATCCCAACCGAGTCGCGTTTTGAATTGATCGGCGCGATCTCTAAACATTCCTTCGGCCAATGCCGGAAATTTATGCAGCTCATCAGCATAAAGATAACGCAACATGATGTATTCCCCTTGTCGTCCATATCTGGAACAAAAGGGGTACAAACACGTGGTTAATATTGGATGAGACCACCGTACGGTGGTTAAACGACTATTAATCCTCTGCTAAGCGCGGTGGCGATTGCATGAGTCGTGTTCTGCGCTCCGAGTTTCGAACGCGCACTTTCGATATAGGCCCTGAGCGTATGTTCTGAGATCGACAGCGAATGTGCCACTTGCGCCCTACTGTAACCCAGCGCCAGCAGTGTCATCGCATCTATCTCGCGAGGTGAAAGCCCGCGCGTCGTTTCCGGTTGTCGATTTTTGGCAAATTCCAGTGCTTTTCGGTTAAGAAAATGCGCCACTAAGATCAGATCGCGACCATGGGCGTCTTTGAACGTCTGCCAGGCCGCATCGTCGCACGTGTTATTCACGGTGAACAATGCGAACTGCCCGCTGGGTCCGCGCAATGGGATCGAGTATCCCTGATTGCCAACACCATGATCCTGCGCGTCTTCCAAGAAAGCTCTGACGGCTTTGCCCGACCAATTCAATTGTTTCCAATCCACCGCATGGAAGCGCTGAAAACAACCAAGAATAACCGGATCAATCCGGTGGTAGTTTTTATCGCGATACTGCTTGTCCCAGGCATCTGAATATGTCGTAAACCCATATTGGTCACCGGCACCATCGACCCAGTGATAGGTTACATGGTCGATGCGCAGCGAGTCACGCAGCTGGATGAGTATAGTCGCAAGCTCTTCAAGCGTGCTGGTGCTTTCCAAATCCTCGAGGATCTGACTCAAATCGAACTTTGTTCCCATTCGCGGGCGCGCAAGCCTCATCCTTTGAGGACGCAATCTCGGCCGCTGCGATTAGCCTTGTATCATCAAGCTGCTCGGCAAGTGCGCTCATCCCATTTGCCACCGCAAAGGCGTTGAGATCCGACAATACGTCCAATATCCACTCATTTTGCGCCATCAGGGTGTCTCCGAAATAGTTAACGAAGGGTTAACACAACCATAACATGTGCAGTCTATTTCGGCCTATTCACTGCTTTCTACTCCCCAGAAATAGTGGGGGCCGGATTTCTAACGTATTGAAAAAAATTGATAACCGGGAATCGCAAATCACCCGCAAGGGCGAAACTATGCCTTGCGGGTGATGAAGCTGTTCAAAAAACTGAGACCGTTAGTCGCGGGCGGCTAATACTTCCTCAAGGGTGCGCATACCCGTATACGGAGCCTGAACTAACACCGACATATTGCCCGGCTTGTGTTCATTTCGCATCATCTTCATATGCGCCTCGGGCAGCTCCTTCCAGGTAAACACCTCGGACATGCATGGATCCAATCGGCGTTCTACCATCAGCTTATTCGCTGCGGCGGCTTGTTTGAGATGGGCAAAGTGTGAGCCCTGCAAACGTTTCTGATGCATCCACATGTAGCGCACATCGAAGGTCAGGTTATAGCCAGTGGTCCCGGCACAAATCACGACCATGCCGCCTTTTTTCACCACAAAGGTCGATACCGGGAATGTGCTTTCACCCGGATGCTCGAACACCATGTCGACGTTCACACCTTTGCCGGTGATATCCCAGATGGCCTTGCCAAACTTGCGGGCCTCTTTGAACCATTCGGCATATTCAGGTGTATTGACCGTGGGCAACTGGCCCCAGCAGTTGAAGTCCTTGCGGTTCAGAACGCCTTTGGCGCCCAGCCCCATAACAAAGTCACGTTTGCTTTCGTCCGAGATCACGCCGATCGCGTTAGCTCCCGCCGTATTGATCAGCTGGATTGCGTAAGAGCCCAGACCGCCCGACGCACCCCAGACCAAAACATTCTGGCCAGGTTTCAGGTCATGCGGCTCGTGACCAAACAGCATCCGATAAGCCGTTGCCAGTGTGAGAGTGTAGCAGGCGCTTTCTTCCCAAGTCAGATGCTTGGGGCGCGGCATCAGCTGCTGTGCTTGTACATTTGTAAACTGCGCGAACGACCCATCTGGTGTCTCATATCCCCAGATGCGCTGGCTGTCCGAGTACATCGGATCGCCGCCGTTACAGTGCTCATCATCGCCATCATCCTGGTTGCAATGAATGACCACTTCGTCGCCGACCTTCCAGCGTGTGACTTTCTCACCCACGGCCCAGACGATGCCCGAAGCATCCGAGCCCGCAATATGGTAAGGGGCTTTGTGTCCGTCAAACGGGCTGATGGGTTTGCCAAGCGATGCCCAGACGCCGTTGTAGTTCACACCCGCCGCCATAACGAGAACCAGAACTTCGTGGCTGTCCAGCTTGGGGACATCAACCACCTCGAGCTGCATCGCCGTGTCTGGCTCGCCATGACGCTCTTTCCGGATGGCCCAAGCATACATTTGCTTGGGTACATATCCCATTGGAGGGATCTCACCCATTTCATAGAGGTCCTTTTCCGGTGCCTCATACGACGCGATACCGCTATCGACATCCAAAGCCATGTTGGCCTCCTTTGTTCTTATCTATTGCCGCGCCGCAGAATCGCGGCTTTCCTCAGATGGAATATTGATCCCTGAGTAATATTGCAACCGTTTTTGATGTATTTTTGTAATTTTATGACCCAGCAGTCGCAGAATTACTTTCTGCAACTGCATCATGCCCTGCGCGATTAACAGGTTCGGACGCAGCCGCATAATATGCAAGCAACTCGGTCCGCTCGCCTGTAGGGCGCAGCACTCCACTTTCTCGCCGCAATATCCGGCGCTCAACTAATTGGTTGATCGCATCATCAATTGCCTCACCTTCGCCGTTGGCGACGGCTTTACCACCCATTTCCAGCAATCGAGATTTCAGGTCCTCTTCTGACATCTGCCCTTCGTCCTGCAGCAGCCGACAAGCTGCGGGGACCGGCACAAAGGGTATCGCAGCGCCGATTCTACGCATGAGCTCGCGCGCCAAATCAGTCGTCAAATCCCGCTCATGCGAAGCGCGAAATTCCTTTAAGGATATCGGCGTTGCATATTGGACTGATGCAATCCCAAACTTTTTGTAACGCCCAACAAGACGCCGCCAGATTTGCTTTAGTGTCCAGCGCGTGATGACCCCAATACGTGCACGAAACCGGCGTTCACTGTCCTGCGCCGCAGCCGTCAGGACTGTATCTTCCAAAACGCGATCGTAATTCAGGGCGACAGGTACGAATACAACATCCCGCCCCTTCGGATCCACGCCATCGATGATGTATTTGAGCAAACCCAGCTTAGGGCGGCCCAGTTTACCTGTCAGGCTCAACCCGCCCTCTGGGAACATGGCCTGTGTAACACCCGCTTCGGTCGCGTGACGCACATAGCTTGCCAGCACCTGACGATACAAATCGCTGCCCGATTTACGTCGAATGAAGTAGGCCCCCATTGCACGTATCAATCGACTCAGCGGCCAAACACGGGCCCATTCGCCCACAGCGTAGGAAAGTGTCGAATGATCCGCCGCCAGATAGGTAACAAGCACATAGTCCATATTGCTGCGGTGGTTCATGACGTAAACGACTGTCGCTTCGGGATCGATATTGTCTAGGGCCGACTTGTCCTCATACCCCAACTGGACCTTGTAGAACGCGTTGCTGAGCATTCGCGCAAATCGAATGGCTATGCTGAAATACGCAACTGTTGAAAAAGACGGGGCGATCTCTCGTGCATAGCGTTGGGCCTGTTCCGAGGCGACGGCATCGGGCACACCCTCCTCTTTGGCATGCTTCTGTACGGCCTTGCTGACTTGAGGGTCATAGATAAGCCTCTGAATCATATCGTGGCGCCCTGCCAGTTTGAACGGCTGGATCGGACGCTGCAGGCGTTTGTTCAGCCGCGCAACAGCACGTTCAAGGCGGCGGCGGAAAAACCACCGCACTGAAGGAAATAAGAAATGCGAGGCAAAGGTGACCGTGGCAAACAGCACAATCAGTACAAACAACCAAATCGGTATTTCCACAGTCTGCATCATTTGGGCACAGTGCCATCAATCGCAAACACCCACAATCTGAAGAAACTTGCGATGCCGCAACGCAGCGAATTGACATATACTGAAAATTGCGATTTATGCCTATAGAACGTAATTTTGTTACCCACTGATCCGTGAGGCCCGACCCATGACGCAGTTGCAGAAAGACCGCCCCTGGCTCATCCGTACCTATGCCGGTCACTCGACGGCCAAAGCGTCAAACGCGCTTTATCGTGCAAACCTGGCTAAGGGCCAGACCGGACTATCTGTGGCTTTCGATCTGCCAACCCAAACCGGATATGACAGCGACCATACGTTGGCGCGTGGAGAGGTTGGTAAGGTCGGTGTGCCGATCTGCCATCTTGGGGATATGCGGAATCTGTTCGATCAAATCCCGCTGGAACAGATGAACACCTCGATGACGATCAATGCCACAGCCCCATGGCTTTTGGCGCTTTATATCGCGGTGGCCGAGGAACAGGGTGCTGATGTCTCTAAACTGCAGGGCACAGTCCAGAATGATCTGATCAAGGAATATTTGAGCCGCGGCACCTATGTATGCCCGCCCAAGCCATCCCTGAAGATGATCGCGGACGTGGCCGAGTATTGCTACGAAAACGTGCCCAAATGGAACCCGATGAACGTGTGCTCGTACCACCTGCAAGAGGCAGGCGCGACGCCCGAGCAAGAGCTGGCCTATGCGCTGGCCACCGCCATCGCGGTTCTGGACGAACTGCGCCCGCGCGTTCCAGCAGAAGACTTCCCCGCACTCTGCGGACGGATTTCGTTTTTTGTGAATGCGGGCATCCGGTTTGTCACCGAAATGTGCAAAATGCGCGCATTTGTGGATCTTTGGGATGAGATTCTGCAGCGACGCTATGGTGTCGAAGACCCCAAGTTCCGCCGCTTTCGCTACGGCGTTCAGGTGAACTCGCTGGGGTTGACTGAACAGCAGCCGGAAAACAACGTCTATCGCATTCTGATCGAAATGCTGGCAGTCACCCTGTCAAAACGCGCCCGCGCCCGTGCGGTTCAATTGCCCGCTTGGAATGAAGCGCTGGGTCTGCCGCGTCCTTGGGATCAGCAATGGTCGATGCGGATGCAACAGATTCTCGCCTATGAAACCGACCTGCTGGAATATGGCGATCTGTTTGACGGCAACCCGGTAGTCGATGCCAAAGTCGAAGAACTCAAGAATGGTGCGCGGGCCGAATTGGCCAACCTCGATTCGATGGGTGGCGCTGTTGCGTCGATCGAATACATGAAATCCCGCCTGGTCGAATCCAACGCCGAACGCCTGAACCGGATTGAACGCAACGAGACCGTTGTTGTTGGGGTCAATAAATGGACCGAGGGTGAAGCCTCACCCCTGCAAACTGAAGATGGCGGCATCATGGTTGTCGACCCGGCGGTTGAACAGGAACAAATCGGGCGGCTCAATGACTGGCGTACAGTGCGGGATAACGCTGCGGTTAGCGCCGCGCTGCAGGCCTTACGCGAAGCGGCGCAATCAGGTGCTAATGTGATGGAACCTTCAATCGCCGCGGCCAAGGCCGGGGTTACAACCGGTGAATGGGCCGAAGAGATGCGCAAAGCATACGGCACCTATCGTGGGCCGACAGGTGTTTCCGGTTCGGTTTCGAACAAAACCGAAGGGTTGGAGGATTTGCGCGCCGCCGTCGATGCAGTCAGCGACCGTCTTGGACGCCGCTTGAAGTTCCTTGTCGGCAAGCCCGGTTTGGACGGCCACTCGAACGGAGCTGAACAGATTGCTTTCCGCGCACGCGATTGTGGAATGGATATCAGTTATGAAGGTATTCGCCTTACGCCAGAGGAAATCGTGTCAGCGGTCCAAGAGACAAATGCACATGTGATTGGTCTGTCCATTCTTTCGGGCAGCCACCTGCCGCTGGTGAAGGATGTGATGACGCGTCTGACCGAAGCGGGTCTGAGCGACATACCTGTCATCGTAGGCGGCATTATTCCCGATGAAGATGCAGAGCAATTGCGTTCCATGGGCGTGGCTAAAATCTATACCCCAAAGAACTTCGAATTAAATTTGATCATAGGTGATATTGTAACCTTGGTTGACCCCAAGGAAATCGCGGCTGAGTAGAAATAAAAAAATGAATTTCCAATTCTAATTCCCAATGGGATGGAATAGAGATATTCGGATGAATTGAATTCCCATTGCGTTCTGCAGCGGAATAACCGGGTTGGAGAGATAAATGGCAATCGATCTAGAGAAAATGTCGCGCAAAGAATTGCTCAAATTGCGCGATCAGGTCGAAAAGGCACTCAAGGGCGCTGAAACGCGAGAGCGAAAAGCGGCGTTGAAGGCGGCCCAAGAGGCTGCAGCCGAGTTTGGCTTCTCGCTATCTGAATTGTCGGGCGATGGTTCAAAACCGGCGAAAGGCTCTAAGGCCAAGCCAAAGTACCAAAACCCTAACGACCCAACACAAACCTGGACAGGGCGCGGTCGTAAACCGCAATGGGTTCACGACGCTTTGAATGCAGGCATCGATATTTCTGACCTCGAGATCTGAGTTGAGGTAATGCCAAAATGACAATTCATATTGGAGCCAAAATAGGGGATATCGCCGAAACTGTTCTTTTGCCCGGCGATCCCTATCGCGCGAAATGGGCGGCTGAGACATTTCTGGATGATGTTAAGCTGGTCAACGAAGTACGCGGCATGCTGGGATTTACCGGCACCTGGAAAGGAAACCGTGTTACGATTCAAGGCAGCGGCATGGGGATGCCTTCCCTGTCAATCTATGTGAACGAACTAATCCGCGACTATGGTGCAAAAACACTGATCCGGATCGGTTCTTGTGGTGGCATGCAGGAAAGCGTGAATGTGCGTGATGTCATTCTGGCGATGACCTCGACCACGCTCAGCACCCCGTCGCGCGGCATCATGAAAGAGATGAACTTCGCCCCTTGCGCCGATTGGGGATTGCTGCAGGCCGCGGCGCAAGCGGCACAAGCCAAAGGTACACCGACGCATGTGGGCGGTATTTATTCATCCGATGTTTTCTATGACGAGCGTCCAGACCTGAACGAACAAATGGTTCGCCACGGCATTTTAGGGGTCGAGATGGAAGCGGCCGAGCTTTATATCCTCGCTGCACGTCACAAATGCCGGGCGTTGGCGGTGCTCACAGTTTCAGACCACTTGCTGACCGGTGAAGCCCTGCCCTCGTCAGATCGGGAGAGCAGCTTTGGCGAGATGGTTGAGATTGCGCTTCAAGCAGCGTTTCCAGACGGTTGAACAATACCGGAGCTTAGCGCCCATGCGTGCCATCATATCCGTTGCGCGCAGGGCTGCTCCATCCTTCCAGGGCACCCTCGGTCGGGGCGAATGTCTCCACCAACAAGGGATAACACGCCGCCGTATCCGAGGAGTGCTCCGACGAGCAATCGCCGCCGGGGCACGCGCTGAGATTTCCAAGTAAGTCGATCTCGGCAAAAAACTCAAGATAATCACCAGGTCGCACGGGTGACGCCTTCATGAAGTATTGACCCGTGTCCCGCGTGAACCCGGTGCACATGAACACATTCAACACATCATGCACGGCGGGCTCAGCTTCGGCCAACGAGATGCCTAAATGATCCGCCAACGCGCGTGTAAGGTTTGAATGACAACAGTGATGGTACTGCGTTCCGGATAGAAGATTGCCGGTGTAGGGGTCGCAACGCGTCCCGATCACATCATGGACCGATCCGCCAAATTCATCGATTCCATACCAGCCCAGCGTATCGGCAATGATGGTCGCCATTGGCCGCATATGTGGAAAGCTCGACCACATTCGCTCACCCGTTGTGAGGTGTGTACCGTGCAGCGCGCGCGTCTTGCCAGAGTAAAACCGTTCCGACAGATCAGTGAAGCTCCACATGTTGAGATCACCTACCTGAGACCCCTCGACAGACGTGATCCGAAAAAAATGTCCGGCAGGCACCTCAAAGCACCGTGCGTCGCGCGGTGGAACCAAAACCTCACCTGTTTTCTGAGCACCCGCGCGGGCATTTTGATAAAGCTCAAGATTAGGTTGGGGCAGCCCTTCGTTTGGGTAGCAAATCACTGGTGCAATCGCGCGGCGGGCATCTGCATCAGCGGGAGGTCGGGGAGTGGTCTGGGATTCTGTCATGGGCCGAGACTGGCTCAGTTCATCTAGGCGGGAAACCCCAAACTTTTATCATTGCCCTTTCTGGCATTGTTTCGGTTCGGCATCAGATTGCGAAACCGCGCCGCAAAAGGCACAACGCCAATTGCCCTCGCTTCGGTGCTGCCGCCATCTGCAGTCTCGCGACAGTGAAGATGTGCGGGACCGCCAAAGGAAATAGGCGAACACACCAGCGGCAAGCAGAAGCAGGAGAATAGGCATATCTCTGCTTTGCCGATTGCACCAAAGTTTTCAAGCCCGTGTAAGACGGTCAGGCCGCGTTTGCGTACTCAAACAGTTCGGGAGTTTCGTTTTTGATCGGAACAACCGGTTCGGGCGAATAATAGGCCCAAGCCTGTTCCAATAACCTGAGCGCTTCGGCTGCATCGCATTTTTGGGTTTGTTTGCTCATTGGAGTGACCTCTATTCGATTCATCACTCCTCCCTATGCGAAACTTAAATCCGCTCAGCGGCAAACGCATCGCATAGTTTTGCAGAGGCGTCATGCACTTGCCGCAAACCGGCAAGTGCTTTGGTTTGGTGCGCGATCAGACCGCGCGATCGATCATCATCTTCTTGATTTCAGCAATCGCCTTAGCTGGGTTCAAACCCTTCGGGCAGGTCTTGGCACAGTTCATGATGGTGTGGCAGCGATACAGCTTGAAGGGATCTTCCAACTCATCCAGACGCTCACCCGTTGCCTCATCCCGGCTGTCGATGATCCAGCGATAAGCGTGCAGCAACGCGGCGGGGCCAAGGTAACGATCACCGTTCCACCAATAGCTAGGGCAGGAGGTCGAGCAGCTGGCGCACATCACGCATTCGTATAGGCCATCCAGCTTTTTGCGATCTTCGATGGATTGCTTCCACTCTTTTGCCGGACGGTTGGTCTTGGTCTCCAACCACGGCATGATCGATGCGTGCTGTGCATAGAAATGCGTCAGGTCCGGGATCAGGTCCTTGACCACCGGCATATGCGGCAGTGGATAGATTTTCACGTCGCCCTTGATCTCATCCATGCCATAGATACAGGCCAGCGTGTTGATCCCATCGATATTCATCGCGCAGGAGCCACAGATGCCCTCACGGCAGGACCGGCGGAAAGTCAGGGTCGGGTCGATCTCGTTCTTGATCTTGATCAGCGCATCCAGAACCATCGGACCGCAAGTGTCCATGTCGACGAAATAGGTATCGACACGTGGGTTCTGGCCATCATCCGGGTTCCAGCGATAGATCTGGAACTTGCGGACATTGGTCGCGCCATCGGGCTTGGGCCATGTCTTGCCGGTGGTGATCCGGGAATTCTTGGGGAGGGTCAATTGTACCATGGGTTCCTCTCCTTAGAACGTCCGCGCTTTGGGCGCGATTTTCTTCAGGCTGATGCCGCCTTCGGCCTCGGTGCTCAGCGGGTCGACGATCACTGGTCGATAACTGAGATCGACCTGCGTTCCGTCGACGCGAGACACCGTGTGAACGCGCCAGTTTTCATCGTCACGCTCTGAAAAGTCTTCGTGTGCGTGGGCTCCACGGCTTTCCTTGCGCGCCTCGGCCCCAACGATAGTGGCCAGAGCGTTGGGCATAAGGTTCGCCAGTTCCAGCGTTTCCATCAGGTCGCTGTTCCAAACCAGCGAACGGTCGGTGACTTGCAGATCATCCATCTTGGCAGCGATCGCCGTCATCTTTTCAGCGCCTTCAGCCATCGTCTTGGCGGTGCGGAAAACAGCCGCGTCCGCCTGCATGGTTTTTTGCATCTCAAGCCGCAAATCAGCGGTTGGGATCGCACCACTGGCGTTACGCGCCGCATCGAAGCGGTCAAACGCCTTGTCGACCGATGCTTGGTTCAGCACCGGGTTCGGAGCCTCGGCATCCACGACCTTACCCGCGCGGATAGCTGCCGCACGACCAAAGACAACGAGGTCGATCAGAGAGTTTGAGCCCAACCGGTTTGCTCCGTGCACCGAGGCACAACCGGCCTCACCCACGGCCATCAGGCCAGGTACAACAGCAGTCGGATCATCTGTGGTCGGGTTCAGAACCTCGCCCCAATAGTTCGTCGGGATACCGCCCATGTTATAGTGGACGGTCGGCAGAACCGGTATCGGCTCTTTGGTCACGTCTACGCCTGCGAAAATCTTGGCCGACTCCGAAATGCCCGGCAGTCGTTCCGCCAGAGCTTCAGCAGGCAAGTGGCTCAGGTTCAGGTGGATGTGATCCCCTTCGCCACCAACGCCGCGCCCTTCGCGGATTTCCATGGTCATAGAACGGCTGACATAGTCGCGCGGTGCAAGGTCTTTGTACTGGGGCGCATAGCGCTCCATGAACCGCTCGCCTTCCGAGTTGGTCAGATAACCGCCCTCGCCGCGCGCACCTTCGGTGATCAGGCAACCCGAACCGTAGATACCGGTCGGGTGAAACTGCACAAACTCCATATCCTGAAGCGCCAGCCCTGCGCGGGCCACCATGCCCCCGCCGTCGCCAGTGCAGGTGTGTGCCGAGGTCGCGCTGAAATATGCTCGACCATAACCACCGGTCGCCAGCACCACCATCTTGGCGTTGAACACGTGCATGGTGCCATCGTCCAGCTTCCAGCAGACGACGCCCTGACATTGCCCGTCTTCGGACATGATCAAGTCGATTGCGAAATACTCGATGTAGAACTCGGCATTGTTCTTTAGCGACTGACCATAAAGCGTATGCAGGATCGCATGGCCCGTCCGGTCGGCGGCGGCACAGGTCCGCTGCACGGCGGGGCCTTCGCCAAATTCGGTGGTGTGGCCACCAAAGGGACGCTGATAGATTTTGCCTTCTTCGGTCCGGCTGAATGGCACACCATAATGTTCCAGCTCATAGACGGCCTTTGGAGCCTCGCGCGCGAGATATTCCATCGCATCCGTATCGCCCAGCCAATCCGAGCCTTTGACGGTGTCATACATATGCCACTGCCAATGGTCTGGCCCCATATTCGACAAGGACGCCGCGATGCCGCCCTGCGCCGCCACGGTGTGTGAACGGGTCGGGAATACCTTGGTCACACAAGCGGTGCGCAGGCCCTGTTCCGCCATGCCCAAAGTCGCACGCAAACCCGCGCCTCCGGCACCGACAACCACCACGTCATATTCGTGGGTTTCGTATTCATATGCTGCTGTCATTGTTCTTGTTCCTTACTGCGCATAACCGAGGGCAAGCCGTGCGAGAGCAAAAAGACCTGCAGCAATCAGTGTGTAGGCAAACGCCCGTGCGGCCATCAGCGCCAGCTTTTCAGCAACGCCGTGCACGTAGTCCTCAATCGCCTCCTGCGCTTCGCGCAGCAGATGCGGGACGACAACAACCAATGTCAGACCCAAGACAATCGCCGGGAACGGTCGGCTGTAATACGCCAGAGCTTCTTCGTAGGTGCCACCCAACGCGCGCCCGAAGGTGAATACAAACAACGGAACAAGAATAACCAGCGCCGCTGAGCTGAGCATCATCTGCCAATGATGATGTGTACCTGCGCGTCCGGCTCCCATGCCCTGTGCGCGTTTACGGTCTGTTAGAAACTGCATACCAACCTCCCTCTAAAGCGCCACGGCTGTGATCAAGGCAAGAACCGTCGCCAGAACAAACATGCCAATGCCCATCTTCTCGGACACTTCGACATTCACGCAATATCCGAGATCCCAGATGACGTGCCGCAAACGGCCCAGCATGTGATAGAAAATTGCCCACGCTGCGCCGAACATGACCAGATCACCCAGGAAACTGGTCATCAGACCATTGATCAGGTCATAGGCGCCTGCCGATGTGGCTGCCGCCAGCAACCACCAGACGACCAACAAAGCCAAACCAAAGGACGCTAGTCCCGTGATGCGCACCATAATCGAAGAGATGGACGTCATCTGCGGACGATAGATCGTCAAATGCGGAGAGAGCGGGCGGTTGCCCCGATTTACATCGGCCATGTTGGCTCCTTTTCGGTTGGCTACCGAACGTTTTACTGTTTTTTACGACTCTGTCACGCGCTGCAGGTGCAAAATCCAGTAAAATTACCGCAAAATCGCCGATAAGATACATTTGTGATCACACAAAATAATCTCGTGATCACAAAATATATTCGATACCACCAATGTTAGCGTTTTCAACGGAAAAGCAATGTGATCACGAATCTATGGCTGAGTTTGAGACAGCCCTGCGGTCTGCTGCGTCACCTCGCGCAAAAGCTTTTTGCGAATACGCTCAGGGTAATCAGCAAAGCCCGCGGCAGAGACGACAAAGGCTCCCTCACCAACGATAACATTCTCGAAGAAATAGGCTGTCAGGTCCGGTTCGCTTTCTTCTATTGCAATCGCGTTCACTGTGATTCCACTCTCACGCAATTTGGCGTGGATCGTCGAAGGTTCGATACCTTCATTCGAAATTCCGTCACCCGAAAGATCAATCAGATGCCTTTTGCATTCGCTCACTTCGTCAAAGCTTGTCACGGTCATCTCAAGCGCCTCACCGATTGCTGTAGAGAAATTACGCCATACACGCGGATCAGCAGCGACCCGTTCGGCAAAATCATCCAAAGTGGCAAAGCTGTCGATCCGGGTCCATGGGATCGTGATCCTTTGGCGCGAACTACCAGTCCATTGAACCAGCATAAGCCGGGCCTGCCCGCGCACCAACGCCTCGGAAACGATGGGATCACGCAGCCCTGCGGCAAGGCCGTCCATCTGGATGCGATATTCCTCGGAATCCACCGAGCCTGACACATCGACGGCCAGAGCAAGAGCAAGATCGCAGGCAAATGCTTGCGGTGCCAGAAACAAACTGACCATGAGTGCGCGTAACATCGTCATACGCCGAGCCTAGCACGGATTTCACCGACCGCGATCACTTCAATGTCAGCAAACGGGCAGCCCGACTTACATGGGCATCAAGGCCCAGTAATCCAGATCCAACAGCACATTGGGCAGGTATTTCCCATCCTCATTGCGCAGCTCAAATGGCTCTCCACCCTTGGTCGCCACAAGCCGTAACCGCAATGCACCGATTCCCGGTGTTCCGGTCTCGGCCTTGTCCAGAACCTCGGACCAGACCTTGATTGTGTTGCCCGCAAAACAGGGGTTGGCGTGGGCACCGCCGTTCAGGCCGACGATCATCTGCGCATTCGCCAAACCGTTGAACGACAATGCGCGCGCCATCGAGATCACGTGGCCGCCATAGATCAGTCGGCCCTCGGGGCGGAAGGTGAGATCGAAATGCACTTTGGCCGTGTTCTGCCACAGGCGCGTAGCCAGCATGTGCTCGGCCTCTTCGACGGTCACGCCATCGACATGATCTATCGTTTCTCCCGTGTTGTACGCATCCCAGCGGTGGCTTTCGCCGGATTGTGCAAAATCGTATTTCGAGAAATCGAGGCCCTGCGGCACAACCAGATCGCCAACATCCAGCACCTTCTTCAGGTCGGGCACAACGGTCTCAGGCGCGGGCGCATCTAGGTTAGATTTGCGCACCATCACCCAGCGCACATATTCGATCACCACTTCGTCGCGCTGGTTCAAACCGCGCGTACGCACCCAAACCACTCCGGTCTTGCCATTTGAGTTCTGCTTAAGGCCAATCACACCAGATTCAGCACGCAGCGTATCGCCGGGATAGACCGGTCGCAGCCAGCGACCCTCGGCATAGCCCAGATTGGCCACCGCGTTCAGCGAGATATCGGGAACCGTTTTGCCGAACACCACATGAAACGCAGCCAGATCGTCAATCGGGCTTTGCGGCAGGCCGCAATTCCGGGCGAATTCATCCGAGGAATAGAGCGCATGGCGCGCCGGGTAGAGCGCGTGATACAGCGCGCGTTCACCATCTGTCACAGTGCGGGGCACTGCGTGATGCAGCACCTGCCCGACGGAATAATCCTCGAAAAAGTTACCCGGATTGGTTTTTGCCATTATTGCTGTCCCAGTTTCATGTCGGGGGAATAGTCGGCGTCGACTTCTTTCGTCACGGCCTGCGCGCAGCGCATCACGTTGTTGGCTGCGTCAAAGGCGTAAGAGGGATCGCCATACAGCTCCCACCCTTTCGCCAGCGCGTCCGAGACCTTGTGGCAGAAGGCTGACGTGTCTTCCTCGGTCAACAAACGATAAAGTTTCGCCATTGATTTGGTCCCTTAGCCACCGAATGGAGATGGGCCAACCAGCCCGTGAATATAGCCAACAATGCCCAACAGCACGATGGATCCCACAAAAAACATCACGTCTTTGCCATAGGTGCCGGGTTCACCCGGGGTCCAGTCTGGCTCGGACTTGTTGATCACGATGACTTCGACGATCGCCCAGGCCAGCAGGCCACCAAACAGCACGATCGAGGCCAGATCGCCATTTACCAGCAAATGCGCAAAGGCCCAAAGCTTGAAGCCGCCCAGCATCGGGTGGCGCACTCTATTCAGAAGACGGCCTTTCTGTCCTGCCGGGCTCATCAAGTAGAACGCAATCAACACCAGCAGGTTGTTAATGTGGATCAGGAAGGTCGGCGGCGCCCAGACATAGATGAAATCGGTCATGCGATAGCCGAAAATCATCAGAAGGATCGCACCCGCCAAAGCCAGCGCCACGACGCCCTTGCCCGCATCGCCCATGGCGGCACGGCGTTCCGGCATCACGCGCTTGAAGAGATGTGCGGCCCACCACAACGCCACACCAAGAATCAGAAGAACAAAGCCCATGCTGGCTTACCCCGCTTGCAAAGCTAATATCGCCTCTGCTTTTGCCAGAGTTTCGCGGGCAGTTACAACGTGTAGGTTTTCGACAATCTTGCCATCGACAACAGCGACCCCCTGACCTTGTGCCTCGGTCTCTTCAAAGGCTGCGATCTGGCGGCGGGCCAATTCTATCTCGGTGTCCGAAGGCGCAAAGGCAGTATTCGCAATCTCGACCTGCGCGGGGTGGATCAGAGTCTTGCCATCGAAGCCCATATCGCGGCCATGGGCACATTCAGCTGCCAGACCGTCGGTGTCCTTGAACGCGTTATAGACGCCATCCACGATGATCAGCCCTTCGGCCTTTGCAGCCAGCAGGCACAGGCCCAGCGAGGTCATCATCGGCAGCCGGTCGGGGCGGAAACGCGTCTGCAGCTCTTTCGCCAGATCGTTGGTCCCCATGACAAAGCCCGCCATCAGCGGATGTGCGGCAATTTCGGCCGCATTCAGCATACCACGCGGTGTTTCCATCATCGCCCAGATCGGCAGATCACCGGTGATCGCCGCCAGCGCATCCACATCCGCGGCCGAGTTTACCTTGGGCAAAAGAACGGCATCCGCATCCATCTCACGCACAGCTCCGGCATCGGCGCGACCCCATTCGGTATCCAAACTGTTGATCCGCACGATCTTGACCCGCACACCGTACCCTCCGGCGGCCAAGGCCTCCTTGAGCGTTTCGCGCGCGTTCTCTTTCTCATCAGCTGCAACCGCGTCTTCAAGATCAAAGATGATGGCATCCACCGGCAGCGTACGCGCTTTATCCAGCGCCCGATCGCGGGAGCCGGGGATATAGAGAACGGAACGATAAGGGCGTTGGCGCGGGTCCACGGGACTCTCCCATTGAAATAATGTTGCGCGGAATGGGGCATTTTTTGACGGAAAGTTCAAGAGCAAAATCGCCGCAGCGCAGCATTCTGGCATCGTGACGCAACGCTCGTTGCCTTAACGCGATTTCTTTCAGCCTGCTGCACGCTGTTTTCAAGAAGGAATCGAAAGGGGTGACCGATGAAGACGATATTGCTGAAATTGACGATCGGGTTGGGCATTATGGTGTTGGCTGCGCAACAGGTCAGCGCACAGAACTGCGCGCCGCGCGAGGATGTGATCAAGCGATTGGCGCAAACCTATGGCGAAACCCGCAGGGGTATCGGGATCGCACGTCAGGGTGCAGTGATGGAGGTTTTTGCTTCGGATCAGACCGGCAGCTGGACCATTGTTGTGACCCTGCCCGAGGGTGTGACCTGCCTGATTGCCTCGGGTCAATCCTTTGAGGTGCTGGCTGAGGCGTTGCCGCCCAACGCTTAGACCAGAGCGTCCCAGATCAGTTTACCGCCGGTCAGGGTCAGCAGCACGTATGCAATGCCAAAGAACAGGCGTTCGGACAGCATGAAATGTGCACGGACACCCAGCCATGCCCCAAGGATCGCAAACGGGGTGAGCAACAGATCCGCCAAAGCCGTGTGCCATGTAAACAGGCCCAGATAGGCGAAGGGTACGAATTTCACGGCATTGATCACCCAGAAGACCAGCACGGTGGAGGCCTGGAATTCAGTTTTTGTCAGGCGTTGGGACAGCAGATAGACCGCAGCGGGCGGACCACCTGCATGGCTGACAAAGCTGGTGAATCCAGCGACCAGCCCGGCAAACAGACCCGCCGATGGGGGCAATCGGTTGGCAAAGCCGCGCACCCAGCCTCCGGTCTGGGCAACGTGCCAGATCACAAAGCCGACCGATATCCCACCAATCAGCAGACGCAGCAGATCGTCATCGGTGACACGATAGAGCCCCGCGCCCAACGCAATGCCGGGCACTGCACCCAGAATCAGCAGACGCGAATCCGGCCAGCTCCAGCGTTTCCAGTAGGGCTTTAACGTGGCGACATCGATCACCATGAGGATCGGAAGCATCAACGCCAACGCCTGCCCAGGCGTCAGGATCAGCGCCAGAATCGACGAGGACGCAAAGGCCACGCCCGAGCCGAACCCACCTTTCGAGATACCCGCGAAGATCACTGCCGGGATCGCCACGGCAAAAAACATCAGGTTCATCTCGAACATCTGGCGCCCCGGAAATATGCATGAGTCACAGGCGGTTTAGCGCAATCAGCACATGACATGCAAACGGTATGCGGTGGCATGCCGCGCCGCAGGAGGCTTGCGCGACGCCGCATTTACGACTAGCAAAACCGCGATTTCAAAACCCATCGGAGATATTCCAAATGGCCAGACCCAAGATCGCGCTGATCGGCGCAGGTCAGATCGGCGGCACGCTCGCCCACCTCGCTGCAATGAAGGAACTCGGTGACGTTGTCCTGTTCGACATCGCCGAAGGCACCCCGGAAGGCAAGGCGCTGGATATCGCCGAATCCGGCCCCTCCGAAGGGTTCGACGCCAAGCTGAAAGGCACCCAATCCTACGAGGATATCGCGGGCGCCGACGTCTGCATCGTCACCGCTGGCGTGCCGCGCAAGCCGGGCATGAGCCGCGATGATCTGCTGGGCATCAACCTGAAAGTCATGAAATCGGTTGGCGAAGGCATCGCCGCCAATGCGCCTGACGCGTTCGTCATCTGCATCACCAACCCGCTGGACGCGATGGTCTGGGCCCTACGTGAATTCTCGGGCCTGCCGCATAACAAGGTTTGCGGCATGGCGGGCGTTCTGGATTCGGGCCGTTTTGCGCACTTCCTGTCGGAAGAGTTCAACGTCTCGATGCGCGACGTCACAGCGTTTGTTCTGGGTGGCCACGGCGACACCATGGTGCCGTCGGTTCGCTATTCGACCGTCGCCGGTATCCCATTGCCCGATCTGGTCGAAATGGGCTGGACAACGCAGGAAAAACTGGACGCCATCGTTCAGCGCACCCGCGACGGCGGTGCCGAAATCGTCGGTCTACTGAAAACCGGCTCGGCCTTCTACGCGCCTGCCACTTCGGCGATTGAAATGGCCGAGGCCTATCTGAAAGACCAGAAACGAGTTCTGCCTTGCGCCGCTTATTGCGATGGCGAGCTTGGAGTAGAAGGCATGTATGTCGGCGTTCCTACCGTGATCGGTGCCGGCGGCGTTGAACGGGTCGTCAACATCAAGCTGAACGAAGAAGAGCAGGCAGGTTTCGACAACTCGGTGAATGCTGTGAAAGGTCTGATCGAAGCTTGCAAAGGCATCGATAGCTCGCTGGCCTAATCGTCAGCAGTGAAGAATTTGAAACCGGCCCTTGGTGGGCCGGTTTTCTTTTAAGCCATACATCATGAGTCAGAGATGTTGGCGCAAACGCCGAAAGTCACGTTTATGAATGTGTTTTCTTCGCGCGAGCCTGCATTATCGAATCAAGCTTACGCTTTGCTCAAGCTTTGTGATCACACCCCAAAAACCTGTGATCACAAATGCTGAAAATCTTCGACAATTTCCCGTGACACGTCAAAAAACTCTTTAATTTTGGCGCTTAGACACGCCTATAACAGGGTAATCGTAGTCAGACGGGACAATTTCGATGAACATTCACGAATATCAGGCCAAAGCTCTTTTGCGCAGCTATGGCGCTCCGGTCTCCGACGGTCGCGCGGTTTTGCGCGCCGAGGAAGCCAAAACCGCAGCCGGTGAACTGGATGGCCCTTTATGGGTTGTAAAAGCACAAATCCACGCAGGTGGGCGCGGTAAAGGCAGCTTCAAAGAAGCCGATGCCGGTGAAAAGGGCGGTGTCCGTCTGACCAAGTCGGTGGAAGAGGCCGCCGAAGAAGCCAAGAAGATGCTAGGCCGCACGCTGGTCACACATCAGACCGGCCCCGCAGGCAAACAAGTCAACCGCATCTATATCGAGGCCGGGTCCGGCATTGAACGCGAACTCTACCTAGCCCTGCTGGTGGATCGCCAGACTAGCCGCATCTCGTTCGTCTGCTCGACCGAAGGCGGTATGGACATCGAAGAGGTGGCCGCTGCCACGCCAGAGAAAATCCTGTCCTTCTCGGTTGACCCTGCGACGGGCTATCAGCCTTACCACGGTCGCCGCATCGCGTTTTCGCTGGGTCTGCAAGGCGCACAGGTCAAGCAATGCGTCAAGCTGATGAGCCAGCTCTACGCCGCCTTCGTCGAGAAAGACATGGAGATGCTGGAGATCAACCCGCTGATCGTCTCCGATAGCGGCGACCTGAAAGTGCTGGACGCTAAGGTCGGCTTTGACGGCAACGCGGTTTATCGCCACCCGGATATTGCCGAGCTGCGCGACACGACCGAGGAAGACCCCAAGGAACTGGAAGCCTCCAAATACGACCTGAACTACATCGCTTTGGATGGTGAAATCGGGTGCATGGTCAATGGCGCTGGCCTGGCGATGGCGACGATGGATATCATCAAGCTTTACGGGGCCGAGCCTGCCAACTTCCTCGACGTGGGCGGTGGTGCCACCAAAGAGAAAGTGACCGAGGCGTTCAAGATCATCACCAGCGACCCGCAAGTCAAAGGCATTCTGGTCAACATCTTTGGCGGCATCATGCGCTGTGATGTGATTGCTGAGGGCGTTGTCGCCGCAGTGAAAGAGGTCGGGTTGCAAGTCCCGCTGGTCGTGCGTCTGGAAGGCACAAATGTCGAGAAAGGCAAAGAGATCATCAACACCTCGGGCCTGGACGTGATCGCGGCGGACAACCTGAAAGACGGTGCCGAGAAGATCGTGAAGGCTGTCAAAGGCTGAGTGTCATCCCGTAGGGCGGGCTTCAGCCCACCTTTCCAAAGATTTTGGCGGTTTGAACCCCGCCCCGAAAAGGAGAACGCCAAATGGCAGTCCTCATCGACGAAAATACCAAAGTGATCTGTCAGGGCTTTACCGGCTCGCAGGGCACATTCCACAGCGAACAGGCCATTGCGTATGGCACCAAGATGGTCGGCGGCGTGACCCCCGGCAAAGGCGGCATGGAGCATCTGGGCCTGCCCGTGTTCAACTCGGTCCACGAGGCCAAGCATGTGACCGAAGCCAATGCCTCGGTGATCTATGTACCGCCGCCGTTTGCGGCTGACTCGATCCTTGAGGCGATTGATGCCGAGATGGAGGTGATCGTCTGCATCACCGAAGGCATTCCGGTTCTGGACATGATGAAGGTGAAGCGCGCGCTGGAAGGTTCGAACTCGCGCCTGATCGGGCCGAACTGCCCCGGTGTCATCACGCCCGACGCCTGCAAGATCGGCATCATGCCCGGCCACATCCACAAGCGCGGCTCGGTCGGCGTTGTGTCGCGCTCGGGCACCCTGACCTATGAGGCCGTTAAGCAGACCACCGACGTGGGTCTGGGCCAGTCCACCTGCGTGGGCATCGGCGGCGACCCGATCAAAGGCACCGAGCATATCGACGTGCTTGAATGGTTCCTGGCGGACGATGAGACCGAGTCGATCATCATGATCGGTGAGATCGGTGGCTCGGCCGAAGAAGAGGCCGCGCAGTTCCTGGCGGATGAGGCCAAGAAAGGCCGCAAGAAGCCGACCGCTGGCTTCATCGCAGGCCGCACAGCCCCTCCGGGCCGCCGCATGGGCCATGCGGGCGCAATCGTCGCCGGTGGCAAGGGCGGTGCCGAGGACAAGATCGAAGCTATGCGCTCGGCTGGTATCGTCGTGGCCGAAAGCCCGGCGCAGCTGGGTGAGGCTGTGCTGGAAGCCATCGGTTGACCAGAATTTGACTGCTTTGGGAGGAGCGGCAAACATGACTTTCGGCGAAGCCATTAAAACCTGTTTCTCCAAGTTTTTCACCTTTTCGGGCCGTGCCTCGCGGCCCGAGTACTGGTTCTTTTTCCTGTTCATCGCGATCTGGAGCATCATTGCCGGGATCATCGACTGGCAGTTCTTCACTCAGGTCGCAGTGACTGAAACCGAAACATCCAAATCCGTCACGGCCACCTCAACAGGCCCGGTACAAAGCATCGTCAGCCTGATCGTCTTTTTCCCGCATCTGGCCGTTGCATGGCGGCGGATGCATGATACCGGGCGCAGCGGGCTTTATGCTCTGCTGCCGATCCTGCTGATCCTCGGTGCGCTGGCGGTTCTCATCTTTGGCATCGGCCTCGCCAGCCAGTTCCATGGCGGCACGTTGGATATCCTGTTCACCCGCGCAACTCTTCTTATCGTCATTCCGACACTTCTTGTCCTGTTTGTGTCGCCCCTCCTGGTTCTGTGGTGGCTGACCCGCCCCAGCGAACCAGGCACCAACCAATACGGTCCCAACCCATATGAGGTAGCTCAATGACCGAACACTCGCCCAACACTGCCTTTCATGCCTCAAGCTTCATGCAGGGGCATAATGCCGAATATCTGGAGCAGCTTTATGCCCAGTACACCAAGAACCCGGGCGCTGTGGATGCCGCCTGGGTCGAGTTCTTCAAGGCCATGGGCGATGACGCGCCGGATGTGCAGCGCGAGGCCGAGGGGCCTTCGTGGGCACGCAGCGATTGGCCTCCGATGCCAGCGGACGATCTGACGGGCGCTTTGACCGGTGAGTGGGCCGAGATCGATGCCAAGGCGGCTGGAAAGAAGATCAAGGAAAAGGCGGCAGACAAGGGCGTTGAGGTCACCGACGACCAGATCAAGCGCGCGGTGCTGGACAGCCTGCGGGCGCTGATGCTGATCCGGGCCTATCGCATCCGGGGTCATCTGGCCGCTGATCTGGACCCGCTGGGTATGCGCGCGGCAAGCACGCATCCTGAGCTGGACCCCAAGACCTACGGCTTCACCGATGCCGACATGGATCGCCCGATCTTCATCGACAACGTGCTGGGCCTGCAGATGGCCTCCATGCGCCAGATCGTCGAGATCGTGAAACGGACATACTGTGGCACCTTCGCGCTGCAATACATGCATATCTCGAACCCGGAAGAGGCCGCGTGGTTGAAAGAGCGGATCGAGGGGTACGGCAAGGAAATCGCCTTCACCAAGGAAGGCCGCAAGGCGATCCTGAACAAGATGGTCGAGGCCGAGGGCTTCGAGAAATTCCTGCATGTCAAATACATGGGCACCAAGCGGTTTGGTCTGGACGGTGGCGAGGCGCTGATCCCCGCGATGGAGCAGATCATCAAGCGCGGCGGTGCTCTGGGCCTGAGCGATATCGTCATCGGGATGCCGCACCGGGGGCGTCTGAATATTCTGGCCAACGTGATGGGCAAGCCCTATCGCGCCATTTTTAACGAATTCCAGGGCGGCAGCTTTAAGCCCGAAGACGTGGATGGCTCGGGCGATGTGAAATATCATCTGGGGGCCTCCAGCGACCGGGAGTTCGATGGCAACAGCGTACACCTGTCGCTGACCGCCAACCCTTCGCACCTTGAGGCGGTGAACCCGGTGGTTCTGGGTAAGGTCCGCGCCAAGCAGGACCAGTTGAACGACGAAGACCGCACCAAGGTCATGGGCATTCTGCTGCACGGCGATGCGGCCTTTGCCGGACAAGGTGTGGTGGCTGAAGGGTTCGGCCTGTCGGGTCTGAAAGGGCACAAGACCGGTGGCACCATGCATATTGTGGTAAACAACCAGATCGGCTTTACCACCGCGCCGCATTTCAGCCGCTCCAGCCCCTATCCAACGGATATCGCGCTGATGGTTGAGGCTCCGATCTTCCATGTGAACGGCGACGACCCCGAGGCGGTGGTGCATGCGGCCAAGGTGGCGACCGAATTCCGTCAGAAGTTCCACAAGGACGTGGTGCTGGATATCTTCTGCTATCGCCGGTTTGGACATAACGAGGGCGATGAGCCGATGTTCACTAACCCGATCATGTACAAGAAGATCAAGACGCATAAGACCACGCTGTCGCTGTACACGGAACGTCTGGTCAAAGACGGCCTGATCCCCGAAGGCGAGATCGAGGATATGAAGGCCGCCTTTCAGGCCCATCTGAACGAAGAGTTCGACGCCGGGAGGGACTATAAGCCCAACAAAGCCGACTGGCTTGATGGGCGCTGGTCGCATCTGGACAAGAACAAAGAAGAATACATGCGCGGCGAAACCGCGATCTCAGCGGAAACGCTGGCCGAGATCGGGGCCGCCCTGACCACAGCACCCGAAGGTTTTGCGATGCATAAAACCGTCGGACGATTGCTGGAACACAAGAAACAGATGTTCGAAAACGGGACCGGCTTTGACTGGGCAACTGGCGAGGCTCTGGCGTTTGGCTCGCTGCTGACCGAGGGCTACCCAGTGCGACTGGCCGGACAGGACGCGACGCGAGGTACATTCAGCCAACGCCATTCCGGATTTGTCCATCAGGAAACCGAAGAGCGCTACTACCCGCTGAACAACATCCGCAAGGGGCAATCTCATTATGACGTGATTGACTCGATGCTGAGCGAATATGCGGTCTTGGGATTCGAATACGGATATTCTCTGGCCGAGCCTAACGCTCTGGTCCTTTGGGAAGCACAGTTCGGTGATTTCGCCAACGGCGCGCAGATCATGTTCGACCAGTTCATCAGCTCGGGTGAAAGCAAGTGGCTGCGGATGTCCGGTCTGGTCACGTTGCTGCCGCACGGGTTCGAAGGGCAAGGCCCGGAACACTCATCCGCGCGCCTGGAAAGGTTCCTGCAGATGTGCGGTCAGGACAACTGGATCGTGGCGAACTGTACGACGCCCGCGAACTATTTCCACATCCTGCGCCGTCAGTTGCACCGGACTTTCCGCAAACCTCTGATCCTGGTGACGCCAAAGTCGCTGCTGCGTCATAAACTGGCGGTTAGCACGGCGGATGACTTCACCACAGGCTCCAGCTTCCATCGGGTGCTGTGGGATGACGCGCAGAAGGGCAACTCTGACACCAAGCTGGTGGCGGACGACAAGATCAAACGCGTCGTCATGTGTTCTGGCAAGGTCTATTTCGACCTTCTGGAAGAACGCGATGCGCGCGGCATCGATGACATCTACCTGATGCGAATCGAGCAATACTATCCCTTCCCTGCGCATTCGCTGATCAACGAACTTGAGCGTTTCAAAGGTGCCGAGATGGTCTGGTGTCAGGAAGAGCCCAAGAACCAGGGGGCCTGGACCTTTATCGAACCCAATATCGAATGGGTTCTGACCCGCATTGGCGCAAAACACACCCGTCCGGTCTATGCCGGTCGCGCAACCTCGGCCTCGCCTGCAACGGGTCTGGCCAGCCAACACAAAGCCCAACAAGAAGCGCTGGTGAACGAAGCGCTGAGCATTGAAGGAAAGTAAACGATGACGATTGAAGTTCGTGTTCCCACGCTGGGCGAGTCTGTCACCGAAGCCACCGTTGCGACATGGTTCAAGAAACCCGGCGACGCCGTTGCAGTTGATGAAATGCTTTGTGAGCTGGAAACTGACAAGGTGACGGTCGAAGTGCCCTCGCCTACCGCAGGTGTGATGGGCGAGATTGTCGCTGCCGAAGGTGAGTCAGTGGGTGTCGATGCATTGCTGGCCACCATCACCGCTGGCGAAGGGACAGCGCCTGCTCCGGCAGCGGCGGCCCCGGCCCCAACTGCAGCAGCGGCGGCTGCGGCAGGTGGCAGCGTGGACGTTATGGTGCCGACGCTGGGCGAATCCGTGACCGAGGCAACCGTTTCGACATGGTTCAAACAGGTTGGCGACAACGTCGCACAGGATGAGATGCTGTGCGAATTGGAAACCGACAAGGTCTCGGTCGAAGTTCCGGCCCCGGCGGCAGGCGTTCTGGCTGAGATCGTTGCGCCCGAAGGCAGCACGGTCGATGCGTCTGCCAAGCTGGCGGTGATCTCGGGCTCGGCCGCAGGTGTGGCAAGCGCTCCGGTTGCGGCCGCTGCCGCTCCGACTGCAGCCAGCACAGGTAAAGACGTGGACAACGCACCATCAGCTGAGAAAGCGATGGCCGAAGCCGGTCTGACCGCCGATCTGGTCACCGGCACCGGTCGCGATGGGCGTATCATGAAAGAAGACGTGGCAAAGGCAGTTGCTGCAGCAGCTACAGCCCCAGCGCCTACGGCGGCTGCGCCCGCCCCCGCTGCCCAAGCTCCACGCGCTCCTGTGGCTGCCGAGGATGCAAGCCGCGAAGAGCGCGTGCGCATGACCCGTCTGCGCCAGACCATCGCCAAGCGCCTGAAGGACGCGCAGAACACAGCGGCCATCCTGACCACCTATAACGAGGTGGACATGACCGAGGTGATGGCCCTGCGTAATCAATACAAAGACCAGTTCGAGAAAAAGCACGGCGTGCGTCTGGGCTTTATGTCCTTCTTCACCAAGGCCTGCTGTCATGCGCTGAAAGAAGTGCCCGAAGTGAATGCCGAGATCGACGGCAATGACATCGTCTACAAGAACTTTGTGCATATGGGCGTCGCCGCTGGTACGCCTCAGGGACTGGTGGTTCCGGTGATCCGCGACGCCGACAGCATGTCCTTCGCAGCGATCGAGAAAGCCATTGCTGAAAAGGGCAAGCGCGCCCGCGACGGCAAGCTTTCGATGGCTGAAATGCAGGGCGGTACGTTCACGATCTCGAACGGTGGCGTCTATGGCTCGTTGATGTCTTCACCGATCCTGAACCCGCCGCAATCAGGTATTCTGGGAATGCACAAGATTCAGGACCGCCCGATGGTCATCAATGGCGAGATCAAGATCCGCCCGATGATGTATCTGGCTCTGTCCTATGACCACCGTATTGTTGACGGCAAGGGTGCGGTGACCTTCCTGGTTCGCGTGAAAGAAGCGCTTGAAGACCCACGCCGCCTGTTGATGGATCTATAAGATGGCAACACATGTACTCTGGCAGGCCGATGTGGCCGATTTCGACGCCTGGCTAAAAGTGTTCCGCGAGGATATGCCGATGCGTAAGGCCGCGGGTATCCGCGACCTGCATGTCTGGCGTGATCCCGATCAGAAGGACCATGCGATTGCAATGTTCGAGGTCGTGAACCTAGACAAGGCCCGTGCCTTTTTCGGGTCCGAGGAACTGGCGATGCATCACGAGCGTGGTGGGATTGCGCATATCTCGATCAAGCTGCTGGAACCCGTTTGACAAAAGATATTTCTGACCCACGAAATCGGGTTGGGGAAGTGCCGGGCGACCGGTCGATTTAGGAGAATGTAATGGCAAATTATGACGTCATCGTAATCGGCGCCGGACCCGGCGGCTATGTCTGCGCAATTCGCTGCGCTCAACTGGGTCTAAAGACCGCTGTGGTCGAAGGGCGCGAGACGCTGGGCGGGACATGCCTGAACGTGGGCTGCATCCCCTCGAAAGCTTTGCTGCATGCGAGTCACCAGTTGCACGAAGCTGAACATAACTTTGCCAAGATGGGTCTGAAGGGGAAATCGCCTTCGGTCGATTGGAAGCAGATGCAGGCCTATAAGGATGAAGTCATCGATGGCAACACCAAGGGCATCGAGTTCTTGTTCAAGAAGAACAAGATCGATTGGCTGAAAGGTTGGGGCTCGATCCCCGCTGCGGGCAAGGTCAAGGTTGGCGATGAGGTGCATGAGGCCAAGAACATCATCATCGCGTCAGGCTCTGAGCCGTCGGCGCTGCCCGGCGTCGAGGTTGACGAAAAGGTCGTAGTGACTTCGACCGGAGCGCTGTCTCTGGGCAAAGTTCCCAAGAAAATGATTGTGATCGGTGCCGGTGTGATCGGGCTTGAGCTGGGTTCGGTCTACAGCCGTTTGGGCGCCGAGGTGACGGTGATCGAATTCCTCAAGGAAATCACGCCGGGCATGGACCCGGAGGTGCAGAAGACCTTTCAGCGTATTCTTAAGAAACAGGGTTTGAAATTCGTCATGGGCGCTGCGGTGCAAAAGACCGAAGCGACCAAGACCAAAGCCAAGGTGACGTACAAGCTGCTCAAAGACGACAGTGAGCATGTAATCGACGCCGATACCGTGCTGGTGGCAACCGGGCGCAAGCCGTACTCGGACGGTCTGGGGCTGGACGCTCTGGGCGTCGAGATGACCCCGCGCGGCCAGATCAAGGTCGGTAGTGATTGGCAGACCAATGTGCCGGGCATCTACGCCATCGGCGACGTGACAGAAGGCCCGATGCTGGCACACAAGGCTGAAGACGAGGGCATGGCCGCAGCTGAACAAGTCGCGGGTAAACACGGTCACGTAAACTATGGGGTCATTCCAGGTGTCATCTACACCTGGCCCGAGGTGGCCAATGTGGGTGAGACCGAAGCGACACTCAAGGAACAGGGCCGCGCCTACAAGGTCGGCAAGTTCATGTTCATGGGCAATGGCCGAGCCAAGGCGAATTTTGCGGCCGACGGATTCGTCAAGATTCTGGCAGACAAAGATACTGATCGCATTCTGGGCGCACATATCATCGGCCCCGCGGCCGGAGACCTAATTCACGAGGTCTGCGTCGCCATGGAATTCGGCGCCTCAGCCGAAGATCTGGCCCTGACCTGCCATGCGCACCCGACCTATTCCGAAGCCGTGCGTGAGGCGGCGCTCGCCTGTGGTGACGGGCCGATTCATAGCTGAATGACCGACCCTGGCGATTATCTCGCCGGGGTCAACCACGCCTCAAGATAAACCTTAAGCCTGTCGCTGAAGCTTGTTGAAACGTGCAGCGCGCAAAACCTCAGCGACATGGCCTGAATTGCAAATGCCTGCACTCCTTCGGCCAAAAGCTCTGAAGGAACGTCTTGGCGAACATCTGCATCTTCGAGCCACATCATCACAACGCGAAAGTATCGTTCAAAGAAATATGCGATTGGACCTATCTCGGCTATTGCCGTTGCGCCGGAATACCTGATGAGCAGGTCGAATACATAGCGTTCAACCGTCATGAAGCCGTGCACGGGCGCTAAGGCCGCGATGATCTGTGGCACTGATTTTGGGGGCTTTCCGGCCTCTGCCTGATCAAGGCAGGCATTCAGTTTTTCCGCCAGCAGGATTTCCATCAGCGCATCCTTGTCGCGAAAATGCGCAAAGAATGTTCCCTTGGCTACGCCCGCAGCCTGTACCACCTCTTCCACACGCAGAGCTTCGTACCCGCCCTTCTGAATTACGTCCTCGGCGGCTGAGATCAGACGCGCACGCGTTTTGAGAGTTCGTTTTTGAATTGGTCTTTGCATAGTGTTTGCTTGCATATTTTTTGACCACGGTCAAATTTATTATTGACCACGGTCATTTTTCGCGCTTACAAAGTGACCGTGGTCATTTTTAGGAGATTCGCAATGCCAACCAAGAAGATACTCGTCCTCAATGGGCACCCCGCCGAAAACAGCCTGTCGCGCACCTTTGCACAAACCTACGCAGACGCAGCCATTGCCAAAGGGCATGAGGTTCGCATGGTGCATCTGAGTGATCTGCAGTTCGATCACGACTTTGGTCAGGGAAATTATGAAGATTTCAAACCGCTTGAGCCCGTGCTTGAACAGGTATTGCTGGACATCGAGTGGAGCGAGCACCTGGTCCTGACGACACCGATGTGGTGGGGCGGTCTACCAGCCAAGCTGAAGGGCCTGATCGACCGGACGTTCATCCCCGGACGGACGTTCGATACGCGGAACACAACAAAGATCGGTTTGCCAGCACCGATGCTGAGCGGACGCACCGCAAGGGTAATCCTGACGTCAGATACGCCGGGCTGGTTCATGCGTTTGATCTATCGGCAGGCGCTGTTGCGGCAGCTTCGCGACCAGGTTCTGGGCTTTGTTGGGTTCAAGCCTACCCGCTTTACCTATTTTGCCAGCGCAAGCTATCCGAAACCCGGAAGCGTTGAACGTTGGATCGGCAAAGTGGCCAGAATGGGAGCCGCCGCGCTTTGAAGTTACTACGTGGGAAAGCTGCTACCACATAGTCTTTGCGGCGCGGGCACCCCATTCCTGATCATATTTCGCGCCGCCCTCTTCACCCGATGTCATTTCAGACAGAATCTCGCCAACACTCGGAAGGCCATCGGTTTCATCACGACCGCTCCAGGTTCCGGCTCGGATCAGGGCGCGGGCACATTGGGTGTAGATCTCGGATACCTCAATCAAAATCACGGTCGCAGGGCGCTTTCCGTTTTTCTCGAAACGGGCGCGCAGGTCGTTGTCATCGGTCAACTGAGCATTCCCATTTACCCGAACCACGTTGTTCGAGCCGGGCACCAAAAACATCAGCGACACTCGGGGATCCTGAACGATGTTTCGCAGTGAATCCAGACGGTTGTTTCCTCGCCAATCCGGCAGGGCCAAAGTGCCCGGATTCAGTTCCAATACGACTGATCCGTCGTCTCCGCGCGGGCTGCCATCGACACCTTCGGGGCCGACGGTGCTAAGAATGCACAGGCGCGAGGCCATGATCCACTTGCGATAGAGCGGAGTAAGTTGCCGCGCCACCTTGCGTATAGATGGCGCACCGGGCGTCCCGTAGAGCGCTTCGAGCGTAGCGATGTCCTTAATGAACTCCATCCGGATCAAACCCCACTTCCTGCATCAATTCGTTCGACCGTGTCTCAATCACGTATTCCAGCCGCTCAAGAAAGTCATTTCGTGCAACGCCGGGCTCGATTGGATTAAGGAAATCGACAATCGCGTTGCCCGGCTTGCGCAGGACACCGGTTCTGGGCCAGAAGACACCCGCATTGGTGGCAACGGGTACGCACGGGAACCCGAGGCCTTCATACAAAACCGCCGTTCCGACCTTGTAGGGCTTGTGCACACCCGGCGCGACGCGCGTTCCCTGCGGGTAGATCACCAACTGTCCGGGTTCGCTGAACTCGCGCGCAACATCTTTGACCATCTTGGCCACCGCTGCCCCTCGTTTGCCGCGATTGACCGGGATACAGCCCAGACGGCGCGCATACATGCCAATGACCGGCGTCCACAAAAGCTCGCGCTTCATGATGAATTTGCCGTGCGGGATGGCGTCGAAGATTATGATGATGTCCAGAAACGACTGGTGCTTGGCGCCGATCACAACCTCACCATGAGGCACCTCTCCGCGCACTTCACAACGAATACCAACCATCCAGCGGGCCAACCATTTGGTCGTCCGCGCATAGGTCTTACAGGCGCGCAAAGCGCCACTTTTGGCAAACAACGCATAGGGGGCAAAGATGATCCCGAGGACCAGCATCCAGGCGTAGATAGTGATCATGAAGATCAGCGACCGGACCCATTGAATGGCCATGAACATCACGAAAGCTCCTTTAACTTGCGCTGTGCTGCCGACCATGTGGCCAGAAATGCAACGGCGGCACCCAACACTGGTATCAGCACCGGCAGTAGCCATCCAATCCCTTGAAACCCAAGCCCTGTAAGAAATCCACCAGTGTCCGAGGCCTCGGGTAGCAGTAAAACACCAGACATACCTAACAGGGTTCCAACCGCCGCCCCGAAAAGCGCGCGGAAGGTAAAGCGCCGCACAAAAGCTCTGGCGATGAACCGATCCCGCGCGCCGACCTGACGCAGTACCTCGATAATCTGCGCATTGGCGGCAAGTGAGGCGTTGGCGGCTAGGGTGATCATAGCGGCAGTAGCGCCACCAATCAGCAGGATCGAAATCCAGCCCAGACGCCGCAGTGAATTGGCCGCATCAACCAATGGCTCGCGCCAGCGGGTGTGATCATCCAGCACCGCGCCCGGCACTTCTGCCCCCAATCTCAGGCGCAGACCAGCCGCATCCAGGCCGGGCTCCCCTTCGATAATCTCGATCAGCTGCGGGATTGGCAATGTGTCCAGAGGCAAGTCCGGTCCGAACCAGGGCGACAGCAGTGTGGCCTGTTCTTCGCTCGTCAACGCGCGGGCCGAAGCGACCCCCGGCGTCTGTTGGAGAACGTTCAAAGCTGCCTCGGTTTGCGCCGCACGTTGATCCGCAGGGGCATTGATCCGCAATGTCGCAGCCCCTGCCAGTTCCGAGGCCCAGCGATCCGCCACACGGCCCGAGGCCAGCGACAGGGCCAGTGCAAATACTGCGAGAAATGCCATCGCGCCCGAGACAAACAGGGTCAGCTGAGCAGTGAAACCAGTAGGTGGCACAACGCGATCAGCGCGAGTGTCGCGGCGCAGCAAATTTCGGATCATGCCCTTGCTCATAGATCCGCCCCCGCAAGTTGCACCCGGCGCTGCGCGATGCGCAGAACACGGGCCTGAACCTGGCTTTTCGCGGCGCGGATCAGGCTTAGGTCATGGGTGGCGATCAGCACGGTTTTACCCATCCGGTTCAGTTCGATCAGCAGGCGCAGCAGACGTTGAGACATCTCCCAATCCACGTTGCCGGTGGGCTCATCCGCAAGCACCACGTCAGGCGACAAAATGACCGCGCGGGCCAAGGCGGCACGCTGGCGTTCCCCACCCGACAATTCGGGCGGGTGTGCTTCGAGTCTGCTTCCAAGTCCGACCCAGCTCAGCAGCTCGGTCAGGTCGTCTTGCTGCCCATTCTCAGAGCGCCCAGAGACCATCAGCGGCAGCGCAACATTTTCGGCCAGCGTCATGTGATCCAGAAAGCGGCAATCCTGATGCACCACGCCGATCCGACGGCGCAGCAGCGCCATCTGGTCACGGTCCATGCTGGCGATATCTTCGCCAAAGGCCATCAACTTGCCCGAGGTTGGCAGCAACGCGCCATAGCAGAGTTTCAGCAATGTGGTTTTGCCCGCACCAGATGGGCCGGTCAGAAAGTGGAACGAACCCGGCTGCAACTGCAGCGAAACATCGCTCAGCAATTCGCCGCCGCCGTAGGTATAGCTGATATTGTCCAGCTCGATCACGCCTGCCCCCATTGTTCTGCTCACCTCTTGCCCGAGCGCAGCGCTGGATTCAATGCCTCGGGCGGGGCCAATTGGCGACACTTGGCCCGCGAAACCGAAAACACGCTTTGCTGTTGGGTCTTAACGGAATATCATCCCTGAAAAAACTATTATCAGGCCAGCCTTGAAGGCCAGGAGGCAGAATGCGTTTAACGTGTCCGAATTGCAGCGCCCAGTACGAAGTCCCGGACGAGGTGATCCCAGAAGACGGGCGCGAAGTGCAATGCTCCAATTGCGAAAAGACCTGGTTTCAGGAAAAACACCCTGCCACCGGCGAAACAGAGGCCGAGGCAACGCAGGAAATAGACTCGCCGGATCCTGTAGAGGTCAAAACAGTCGCCGAAGCATCTCATGATGAGAGTGCCAGCAACATAGATCCCGCAGTTTCTAACATCCTAAAGGAAGAAGCCGCGCGCGAGGCTGATCTGCGAGAGCGTGAAGGCAGTAGTCTAGAAAGCCAGCCTGATCTGGCCCTTGACCCACCCGAAGAGCCAAAGGTCAAATCCAATAGACCTTCCGCCACTGAATCAGCAGCCGATGCAGGTCAACGCGATGAGCTACCTGATGTTGAGGCAATCAATTCCGGCCTACGCAGCGATCTCAGCTCGGACGAGGCTGAAACAGATGCACCGGCTCGCAAATCCGGTGGATTTTTACGTGGCTTCGCGCTGATACTGATCATCGGCGTTATTCTGTTTCTGATCTATGGCAATGCTAGCCAGATCAGCGAAGCGGTACCGCAAGCTGATCCGGTGCTGAAATCTTATGTATCAATGGTCGATCAGGCGCGTTTGTGGTTAGAATCACAGACCGGTGGCGCAGGACAGAACTAAAACCTTTCGAGCAAGCGCTTGAGGTACTCCAGCTCAATCTGAGGCCGATCCTGTTCGCCAGTGCGGCGACGGATTTCATCCAGCAGCTCGCGCGCTCGGCGATAGACGTCTTCGCCCTGCAACAGGTTATCATCGGTCGAGATCGACCCTGCCGATCCCGGCGCGCGGCCCAACGGGTCGCGGTTGTTGGCTTGCATATCACCCGCTTCCGTACCCTGCCCCGGCTGGTTTTGCTGGTTCTGCGCCATGGCCTCACCCAGTGATCGCATCCCCTCGCGCAGCGCTTCCATCGCTTCGGACTGCCGGTCGATCGCCTCGGCCAGATCATCGCTGCGCAAGGCGTCTTCGGCCTCGTCCATCGCTCGCCCTGCACGGCCCAGCGCGTCACGTGCGGCATCACCTTCAGGCGTGCCGCCACCCGGCAGGCTTTGTTCCTGCCGTCCCAGTTCATCTCGCAGCGCTTGTTGCCGATCCGCCAGAGATCCCTGACCTTGCTGCCCCGCACCTGCCTGATCCTGACCCTGGCCCTGTCCGCCCTGACCTTCGTGGCTTTGTCCACGCCCGAGCCCGCCGCTGCTGCCTTCATTGCCCTGACTTTCGCCGGATTGGGCTCCTGGATTGAACTGTTCCTGTAGATCTCGGAAGGCCTGATCGCTCAACCCTTGCTGTTCCCGCAGAGTTTCCGCCAGCCCCTCCATGGCCTGCTGACCTTCGGATTGGCCACCCTGGCCTTGCCCTTGTGTGACGCGCATGTTTTCCATCATCTGTTGGAACTCTTCCAGCGCCTGCTGCGCTTCGGCCATGCGGCCCTGTTCCATCAGCTCCTGAATGCGATCCATCATCCGCTGCAGGTCATCTTGCGTCATCTGCAGCGTTTCGCCGTTCTGGCCTTGTTGGTTCTGACCATCTTCGCCGTTTTCTTGGGCGAGACGCTGAAGCTGTCGCATATAATCCTGCGTTGCTTCGCGCAGCTCTTGCATCAACTCAGCGATTTCCTCATCGCTGGCACCGTTCTGCATTGCTTCGGTCAAACGCTCTTGCGCGCGGCGCATCCGCTCCAAAGCGTCAGCCAGTGTTCCGTCCTCGATCAGAACAGCGAGATCCCATAGCGCCTGCGCGATCTCTTCCTGCTGTTTGAGGTTTAGCGCACCGTGCCGATCAAAGGTTTCCAACCGACGCAAGATCACCCTCAGGCGCAAGTAGGCGGTGTCCGAGCGGAACAAATCTTCGGGCAGATGCGAGACGGCACGCAACAATTGTGCGACGCGCAGTGAATTGTCGCGCGACCAGAGTAAATCGCGCCGTTGTTCAGCGACCGCGGCAGCCAGTGGATCAAAGAAACGCCGGGCAGGCAGATCGGCCAAATAAGGCTCGGCCACCGATTCCTGATCTGCCGCATCAACGGCCAAGAGGGTAATTTTCACCGGCAAATGCGCCCAGGGGTGCTGCGAGAAATCCTCGATCAGGTCTTCGGTAAAATCCGTCCTGTCGCCGGTGATCGGCATCGGAAGCTCGACCGTGATGATCTCGCGCGGCTCCGGTTCAGTCGCCAGGCCAAATTCACGATTCACAGCAGGCAGATTCAACTCGATCCGAGCCGTGCCTGAAATGATGCCATAGTCGTCGGACGCCGCGAACGGTAGTTTCATCTGTCCGCCAGCTTCGGCCTCAGCAGCGCCCGCCACCTCGATCTGTGGTTTAGTGTCCGCGAGTATGTCCAGCGCCCAATCGCGTCCAGCCGGACCTTCGATCCGCAACTGGCCCGAGCGATCGGCAACAAAGTCCTGCTCTGCCTCGGTTGCGGCCTCGGTTCCAAGCGGCGTCGTCGTCTCGGTCAAGCTGTGTGCACCAATCTCCCCGTAGAACCGCAGCGTGATGCGGCTGCCTTTGGGCACCGTAAGTGTTGGATCAGTTTGATCAGCAAGGTAAAGCGTCGGCAAGCCCGTATAACGTGGCGGTTCAACCCAGCCTTCCCACGTTGGTCCCTGCCCGGCCTGCGCGGTCCCTGGCGTCATATCCGCCACCGAGCCAATCCGCCAGAACGATCCGAACAGTCCAGCAACGACCAAAGCCAGCAGCGCGGCGTACCGCAGAGCATAAGGGTCACGAGAGGCCAACCGTAGGTCGGGTTTCACCGGATCGGCCTTTGAAGCACGGTCTGCCATGCGCGCCTGGTGTGCTTGCCAAAGTGCTACCGAATCCGCATCCATCGCACCGATCGCCTGATCGTCCATCAGCGCCTGAATCGGGCGACCGGACAGGGTTTCGTCCAGCCGAACCAGCGCCTCGGCACGGGTTGGCAGGTGGAACCGCCGGATTCCCAAGATCGCGGTCGCAATCAACGCAATCAATCCAACAGCCGCAGAAATCCAGACGGTTTCGATGCGCACAAGATCCTGCAGCCCAAGCATCAGTGCTGCGAGCAACGCCATGAGAATTGAATAGAAGGGCCAGAAGGCGCGCATCACCTGCTCGGCCAGCATGCCCCCATGCGTCAGCCACAGGGACAGTCTTGGAATCGGCAGGGTCTGGTTCTCGCGCAAGGCGGGCCTCCTGATCCGGCCCGCGCGCCTATCGCGTCAGAGCCACTCTGGTATGGTATCGCGGTTTATGATTTCGTCAAAGCTTGGGCGTTCACGAATTACGGCAAATTGATCCCCGTTCACCAGAACTTCAGGGATCAGGGGGCGCGTATTGTACTCGCTGGACATCACCGCGCCATAGGCCCCCGCGCTGCGGAAAGCGATAAGATCACCCGATTTCAGGGGAGGCATATTGCGCTGCTTGGCAAATGTATCGCCGGATTCGCAAACAGGACCGACAATGTCATAGGGCCTTTGTTCGACCCCGGCGGCGGGTTCGTCGACGGCGACTATATCATGATGCGCTTCATACATAGCGGGGCGGATCAGGTCGTTCATCGCCCCGTCAAGGATCAGGAAATCGCGGTCTTCACCGGATTTGACGTAAATAACCCTGGACACCATCAGACCCGCATTACCCGCAATCAGTCGGCCGGGCTCGATCTCGATCTCACAGCCCAGATGGCCCAGCGTTTTCTTGATCATCGCGCCATATTCAACTGGCAAGGGCGGCGCGTCATTGGAACGCGTATAGGGAATGCCCAATCCACCCCCAAGATCAAGGCGCCGAATATTGTGCCCTTCGGAGCGCAAACGCTCAGTGAGTTCCGCGACCTTGTTATAGGCCAGCTCAAACGGCTCCAATTCGGTCAGTTGCGAGCCGATATGGACGTCGATCCCGATCACTTCGAGGCCCGGCAGGCTTGCAGCCAACGCATAAACCTCGGAGGCGCGCGAGATCGGGATGCCAAACTTATTCTCGGACTTTCCAGTAGCAATCTTGGCATGGGTCTTGGCATCGACATCCGGGTTCACCCGAACGGTGATCGGCGCATTCACGCCCAATTCTAGCGCGACCGCATTGATCACCTGCATTTCAGGCTCGGATTCGACGTTGAATTGCCGAATCCCACCAATCAGTGCCGTGCGAATCTCATCTGCAGTTTTGCCAACGCCCGAGAAGACGATCTTTTCGCCGGGCACGCCTGCAGCCTTGGCACGCCGGTATTCTCCGCCAGAAACCACATCCATCCCCGCACCTGCCTGAGCCAGCGTCTTCAGGATTGCCTGATTGCTGGCCGCTTTCATCGCGTAGCAGACAAGGTGGTCGGTGCCCTCAAGCGCGTCATCGAACAGCTTGAAATGCCGCAGCAAAGTAGCCGTCGAATAAACATAAAACGGGGTCCCGACCGCTGCAGCGATTTCGGAGATTGGCACATCCTCGGCGAAAAGCGCGCCGTCGCGGTAGAGAAAATGATCCATACCGCGCGCTTAGACCAAAAGAGGCATGTGGATCAAATGATTCCAGCCATCTGCAGAAATCCCATCGCTATCTAGAAGGTCTTCGATGCACCGATCCGCGCATATCCAGATACCGAAATTCCTGTCGAGCGGGCTTCGGGCTCAGGTTTGGGTTGTGGTTTGTATGCCGGGTCGCAAGCTGCAAGAACGACAAGTGCCAAGATCAGGCCAAAGAATTTCATGTCGCCACCTTACGTCCAGAGGAGCAGCGTGCAGCTGGTTGTTCTGCTCACATGGGGATGACAAATACAAATGGCAATGCCTCAGAGCCCCAGAAATACGCCCAGACCACCGCGACGCACGCCAACCCCGACACCGCCATAAGTGCCGCTGCTGCCAACGCCAACACTTGCGCTCATGGTGGGTTGGATGGGTTCGCCGTCAGCGCCGCAGCCAGCCAGAGCCGCTGCAACCGCAATCAACAGCACCACGCGTCGTATATGCATTACACTAGCGCCTTCCATCGCTTGATCTGGGCTCGCACCTGATCCGGTGCGGTGCCTCCATAGGACTGGCGCGAGTTTACCGAATTTTCGACCGTAAGAACAGAATAGACATCATCAATGATGTCAGCATGAACCGACTGCATGTCCTCAAGCGTCAAGTCAGGCAGTTCGCAGTCTTTGCTCTCGGCCATGGCAACCAGCGAACCGGTTACGTGGTGCGCATCGCGGAACGGCAGGCCTAGCACACGGACAAGCCAGTCGGCCAGATCGGTTGCAGTTGAGAAACCGGACCCTGCAGCAGCTGCAAGGCTGTCGCGGTTGGCGGTCATGTCCTTGACCATCCCTTCCATTGCGGCAAGCGCCAGCATCCAGTTGTCGGCGGCATCAAAGACCTGTTCCTTGTCTTCCTGCATGTCCTTGGAATAGGCCAGCGGCAAGCCCTTCATCACCATCATCAACGCTGTATTGGCGCCGTAAATGCGACCCACTTTCGCGCGGATCAATTCCGCGGCATCGGGGTTCTTTTTCTGCGGCATGATTGACGAGCCGGTCGAGAACCGGTCGGACAAAGTGACAAAACGGAATTGGGCCGAAGACCAGATTACCAGTTCCTCGGCGAAGCGCGACAGGTGGACCGCACAGATCGAAGCGGTCGACAGGAACTCCAGCGCGAAATCGCGGTCGCTGACAGCATCCAGCGAGTTGGCTGCGGGGCGATCAAAGCCCAGTGCTTCAGCGGTCATATGTCGATCGATTGGGAAAGAGGTCCCCGCTAGCGCAGCAGCGCCCAAGGGGGATTCGTTCATCCGCGCACGCGCATCGCGGACGCGGGACAGGTCGCGGCCAAACATCTCGACATAGGCCATCATATGGTGGCCCCAAGTCACTGGCTGCGCGGTTTGCAGATGGGTAAAGCCTGGCATGACCCAATCGGCACCAGCCTCGGCCTGCGCCAAAAGCGCGCGGATCAAGGCCAGAAGACCGGTTTCTGCCGCGTCCAGCTGATCGCGGACCCAGAGTTTGAAATCGGTCGCGACCTGATCATTCCGGCTGCGACCCGTGTGTAATCGGCCTGCTGGCTCTCCGATCACCTCTTTCAACCGCGCCTCGACATTCATATGAATGTCTTCCAGCGCGGTCGAAAACTGAAACGTACCGTTCTTGATTTCTGACAAAACGGTGAGCAGCCCTTCCCGAATAGCCTGCGCATCACTATCAGTTATAACGCCTGTGGCAGCCAGCATGGCGGCATGGGCGCGCGAGCCTGCAATGTCCTGGGCTGCCATCCGCTGATCGAACCCGATCGAGGCATTGATTGCCTCCATGATCGCGTCTGGACCGGCGGCAAAGCGGCCGCCCCACATCTGGTTCGAAGATTGATCGGTCATGTAAGAAAACCCGGAGTTGATATGCGCCTATTTCGTCTGATCCCCCTTTATATGGCCCTTGCGCTGGGTGCAAACGCCGCTTTGGCAACGGATGCCGAGACGCTTGGTCCGCTGCGTGACGGAACCCTGAAGCGGTTGATCTTGCACAAGGAACCGAAAGAGGCCAAAACGATCGAGTTCCAGTTGGAAGATGATGGCGGTGTCGGCACGCTGGAAGATTATGCCGGCAAATACGTGTTGGTGAACTTCTGGGCCACATGGTGTGCCCCCTGCCGCAAGGAAATGCCGCAGATTGCTGAGCTTCAGGAAGAATTTGGCGGCGACAAGTTCCAAGTGCTGACATTGGCCACTGGCCGTAACACGCCTGCAGGGATCAAGAAGTTCTTTGACGAGAACGGCATCGACAACCTGCCACGCCATCAGGACCCTAACTCTGCCGCCGCACGCGAATTCGGTGTCATCGCCCTGCCGATTACCGTCATTCTGAACCCCGAAGGGCAGGAAATTGCGCGCCTGATCGGCGATGCGGAATGGAACTCGGAAAGCGCGAAGTCAATCATTTCGGCTCTGGTAGAGGCCAATAGCTAAAGCCGCCCGCTTCATTTTGTGTTAGACTGAAACCGGCCCCGTTGGGCCGGTTTTCGTTTGTGATCAGCAAAATGGAGGCCATATGAAGCCAGTAGTATTACTGATCGGCCGTTTGCCGAATGTAATCGGTGACGTTGCACAGCAGTTGGATCATTTACCTATCCAATGGCTGGGCGCACATGATCAGAATGAGGTCCGGCGACAACTGGACACCGAACCCCGCATCGCCTGCGCCATCATGGGTGCCGGTCTGGACGACAATATACGCGGTGAAATGGTCGGCATCATTGCCGCGCGCCGTCCCGATATCTGCATCCATCTAAAAGATCGCACATCGGGCCCCGAGGGTTTGGTGCCCTTTGTCGAACGGGTGGTGCAACACGAAGTTCTGGACGGCCTGAAGCACGGCTGACGCCACGCCACCTTTGACAGGCAATTCGACCTCTTGCAGTTTGTCCGCAGGAGGATCGAATGCCGCTGGAAATTCTGTTGGGACTTGTCGTCGGCGGCATTGCCGGGATCACGCTATTGTTGCATCTGACGGGCAGATCTCGTTTGCGCCTACTGACGCCTGAAACCGCACAAATCCAATGGCTTCGACACTTCCCTGATGACACAGTCATTGATGTCACGGTCGCCCATGACGGTCATGCCGCCCTTGTACGAACCGAGACAGGCGCCGGGTTGCTGTGGTCCTTCGGGGCTGACACCGTAGCCCGGCATCTGCTGGATTTCGACAGGATCGACCATCCCGATGGGTTTGAGGTTCAATTTCACGATTTCAGCACTCCGCGCGTACTCATCCATCTCGACGAAACCGAGTGCCGCCACTGGCAACATCTGATGGAACCCGCATGACTGATCACGTAAGCTTTCCCGACGCGGTGCAATGGGCCGTACCGTTTTTCATCGCCGCCATTCTGGCGGAATTTCTATGGATCGCCGTCAAAGGTCAGGGCGGGCGGTATGAGACGCGCGATGCCGTGACTTCGTTGATCATGGGGGCGGGCAACATTGCCTCAGGCTTTTTGCTGGGCTTCATCGCGTATGCGTTTTTCATGTGGCTGTGGCAAATCACGCCGCTGAACCTGGGCACTTCGATCCCGGTCATCATCCTCTGCTTTGTGCTGGATGATCTGCGCTATTATTGGGTGCACCGGTTCGGGCACCGTATCCGCTGGGTCTGGGCCAGCCACGTGAACCACCACAGCTCGCAGCACTATAATTTGACCACTGCGTTGCGTCAGACCTGGACCTATACTCTCACCTTCATGATGGTGGTGCGTGCGCCGCTGATCCTGCTGGGCTTTCATCCCGCAATGGTGCTGTTTGTCGGCGGCCTGAACCTCATCTATCAATTCTGGATTCACACCGAAGCGATTGGCAAATTGCCCCGCCGGTTCGAGGCCGTGATGAACACCCCCAGCCACCACCGCGCCCATCACGGACGCAATGCACGCTATCTAGATTGCAATTATGCCGGTGTGTTCATCATCTGGGATAAGCTGTTCGGCACGTTCGTTCCCGAGCAAGAGGGTGACAAGGTCGACTATGGCCTCGTACACAATATCGGCACCTTCAATCCACTGCGCGTGGCGTTTCATGAATGGGTCGGAATTTGGAGGGATTCCACACAGCCTGGGCTGACATTGCGCCAGCGATTAGCTTATTGTTTTGCGCCTCCGGGCTACAGCCATGATGGTAGCCGAGACAATTCCGAGCAGATCAAGGCCAAACATCTTGTCCGCCATCCGGAAGATTGCGGAACACCGGGGTTTGAGCAATTCGACCCGCAGGCGTCCGCCACCGCGCCAAAGCGGGCCTAAGTCTCAAAAAGACCTTTTCTCTGCTTGATTTTTGGCACAGCTGCTCCATATCCGAAAGGTGATTTAAGTAAGCATTCTCCGGAGACCCGCATGTCAAAATTGCTGAGAATTTCTACCGTTGCTGGTTTGCTGGGTCTTGTCACCACCATGGCCGCCGCGCTCAACGGAGCTGTCCCGACTATTTTGGGACTCGGATTTGTTATGGCCGCGCTTGGACTGTTCGGAGCACTGGTTGGCGCGGCGGCTTCGCTGCGGCATGCCTGGCAGTCCACACACTGATCACCTGCCCAGCACCTGCAGATAAATACACGCTCGTTAACTCCGGTTTTACCTGTCTTGCCTGAAACTGTTGTCCGGACCGTAAACGTCGGGATCAGAGGAATGGTAGAGTATGGGAAACAGGAAGCGCGCGGACCTGCCTGAAGGGTCAAACAACCCGTTGAGCGCCGCCGTCACCTCTCGGGACCAATCCGTCGTTCAGATGGCCACTGAAGCGGTAAAGCACAAGCAATGCAGGCTGGCGTTTCAACCCGTTATTCAGGCCCACCCCCCGCAAGGGATCGCTTTTTACGAAGGGTTCATCCGCGTATTGGATGAAACCGGTCGCGTCATACCCGCGCGCGAGTTCATGCCACAGGTCGAAAACACGCCCATCGGTCGTGATCTGGATTGCATAGCGCTCGAGATGGGATTGCGCACCCTGATCAGAAATCCCGGCATTCGCTTGTCCATCAACATGTCCGCCCGATCCATCGGTTATTCCAACTGGTCGCGTGTACTGGATAGGTTCCTGAAAAAAGACGCAAGCCTGGGCGAGAGGTTGATTCTAGAAATCTCTGAAGCGTCAGCCATGCAGGTGCCCGAGCTGGTGGTTGACTTCATGGATCAGCAACAAGCCCGCGGGATCGCCTTCGCGCTGGATGACTTCGGAGCCAGCAACTTCAGCTTTCGCCATTTTCGCGAGTTTCTTTTCGACGCCGCCAAGATCGACGGGCAGTTCATACGTGGCGTCAGTAACAACTCTGACAATCAAGCGCTGGTGCGCGCGCTGATCGCCGTAGCACGTGAATTTGAAATTCTCGTCACCGCCGAATCGGTCGAGATCGCTGAAGATGCTGCTTTTCTGATCGAAAATGGGGTCGATTGCCTGCAGGGCTTCTTGTACGGCGCACCTTCGGTCTCCCCACCTTGGATCAAAGAAAAATCCTCGAAAACAGGCAGTTGATAGAAAGAAGCCACGCAAAGATACACGGCAGTCAACTCTGAGACAAGCTGCCCGTTGCTGCAGATGCAGCATTGCGGTATTGCAGAAGGTGCTGGAGCGGGGAACCCGAGGCGCTCTTGTATCCGGAGAAAGCCTCTCCACGACCTGCGCCGTCAGATTTCCCACAAGACCATGACGGTAAAGGATTGACTGTATGACCAACGTAGTAATCGCATCCGCCGCACGTACGGGCGTCGGTAGCTTTAGCGGTTCGTTTGCGAACACCCCCGCACATGATTTGGGCGCTGCCGTCCTGGAGGCCGTTGTCGAGCGCGCCGGGGTCGACAAGGGTGAGGTAAGCGAAACCATCATGGGTCAGGTCCTGACCGCCGCACAAGGGCAGAACCCCGCCCGTCAGGCGCATATCAATGCAGGTCTGCCGCAGGAAAGCGCGGCATGGGGCATCAATCAGGTTTGCGGTTCGGGTCTGCGCGCTGTCGCTCTGGGCGCTCAGCACATCCAGTTGGGCGACGCCGAGATCGTGGCTGCAGGTGGACAAGAGAACATGACCCTATCACCTCACGCCGCCGCCCTACGCGCCGGTCACAAGATGGGTGACATGAAATACATCGACACTATGATCCGCGATGGTTTGTGGGATGCCTTCAACGGCTATCACATGGGTCAGACCGCCGAAAACGTGGCCGAGAAATGGCAGATCAGCCGCGACATGCAGGATGAATTCGCTGTTGCTTCGCAGAACAAGGCCGAAGCAGCCCAAAACGCTGGAAAATTCGCCGACGAGATCGTGCCCTTCACCATCAAGACCCGCAAGGGCGACATCGTGATGGACAAGGACGAATACATCCGCCATGGCGCGACCATGGAGGCGATGGCCAAACTGCGCCCAGCTTTCACCAAGGATGGCTCGGTCACGGCGGCAAATGCTTCGGGCCTGAACGATGGTGCCGCAGCCACCCTGCTGATGTCGGCCGAGAACGCCGAAAAGCGCGGAATTGAGCCTCTGGCCCGTATCGCCTCATACGCGACCGCCGGGCTGGACCCGTCAATCATGGGTGTCGGCCCGATCTACGCTTCGCGCAAAGCGCTGGAAAAAGCGGGCTGGTCGGTTGACGATCTGGATCTGGTCGAGGCCAACGAAGCATTTGCTGCACAGGCCTGCGCCGTGAACAAAGACATGGGTTGGGATCCGTCGATCGTAAATGTGAACGGCGGTGCAATTGCCATCGGTCATCCAATCGGTGCCTCGGGCTGTCGGGTTCTGAACACCCTGCTGTTCGAAATGAAACGCCGCGACGCGAAGAAGGGTCTTGCGACCCTTTGCATTGGTGGCGGTATGGGCGTCGCATTGTGCGTGGAGCGCGACTAATTGCGCTGAAAACTAATTACAAAAGGGCGTCCACAGGGCGCCCTTTTTTGTTACAATCGGATCATATCCCTAAACTGCGACAATATCGCCGGACAGAAAGATTAATTCGATCGCGAAACGATATTGCGCAACCTTAACTCTCAGAGTAACAGAATTACCAAGACGACTAAATTTGGAGGAGTCCTAAATGGCACGTACAGCACTCGTAACCGGCGGTTCCCGCGGCATCGGCGCAGCAATTTCCAAGGCGTTGAAGGCCGAAGGATATAATGTTGCCGCCACTTATGCAGGCAATGACGAAGCCGCCGCAAAGTTCACCAAAGAAACCGGTATCAACACCTATAAATGGAATGTTGCGGATTACGACGAATCCAAAGCGGGCATCGAAAAAGTCGAGGCCGAGGTCGGCCCGATCGACATTGTGGTCGCCAACGCAGGTATCACCCGCGATGCGCCGTTCCACAAGATGACGCCTGAGCAATGGCATCAGGTGATCGACACGAACCTGACGGGTGTCTTCAACACTGTTCACCCTGTTTGGCCGGGCATGCGCGAGCGTAAATTTGGCCGGATCATCGTGATCAGCTCAATCAACGGCCAGAAAGGTCAGTTCGCCCAGGTGAACTATGCCGCAACAAAAGCAGGCGATCTGGGTATTGTAAAATCGCTGGCACAGGAAGGCGCGCGGGCCGGTATCACCGCCAATGCAATCTGCCCCGGCTATATCGCGACCGAGATGGTCATGGCAGTGCCGGAAAAAGTGCGCGAATCGATCATTGGCCAGATCCCCGCAGGTCGCCTGGGTGAGCCGGAAGAGATTGCGCGTTGCGTCGCCTTTCTTGCCTCGGACGATTCGCAGTTCATCAATGGCTCGACCATTTCGGCCAACGGTGCACAGTTCTTCGTCTGAACCAACGGCATTGGAACGAAAACGGGCCGGTCCATCAAGGACCGGCCCTTCTTTTATCCCGTAAGTCCGCGCGCGCTGCAGTCAGCGGGAACCAAAAATCATTCGCCAGATGCTCCTGACCGCTTTGCCGCGCTCGCAATGCGCCTTTTGAAAGGCGCGCTGAACCGAAGGATGGGTTGTCATCTCAATCATGTTTGCCTCTTTCTCAGATCAGTTTCATTTGACTTACTCCGATGATGAGGCATATTTCTCTGGTCTACAAACGAGCTTTTTCGTATAATCAGTTAAGGAAATTTTAACTGAATGAGCGACCGCCTGCCACCATTGACCGCATTGCGTGCCTTTGATGCCGCCGCGCGGCACATGTCTTTTGCCAAGGCCGCGGAAGAGCTACACGTCACCCCCGCTGCACTGTCCTTTCAGATCAAATCGCTTGAGGAGCACCTCGGGCAACCGCTGTTTCGCCGCCTGAACCGCGCCGTTGAACTAACCGAGGCAGGGCGCATTTTAGCACCCGGCGCAGCAGAGGGATTTACGACACTACAGACAGCATGGGCTGCAACACGAAGGTTTCAGCGCATCGGGACGCTGACTCTCACTGCCGGACCAGCCTTGACCGCGAAGTGGTTGGCCCCCCGCTTGTTCGAGTTTGCACGACTACATCCGGACATCGAACTGCGGCTATCCGCATCACTAAAGGTTATCGACTTGCGGCGCGATGATGTGGACGCGGCGATCCGATTTGGAATATCTGACGACGCAGACTTGGCTTCTTACGCCGCCAGACCAGATTGGGTGACGCCGATCATGACACCTGAACTGCATGAGAGGTTCCAGACACCGGAATCGCTGCGTGACGCACCGCTGATATTTGATGATTCCCTCTTCAAGGTCGCCCCTGGTTGCGATTGGCCGTCCTGGTTCCGCGCCGTTGGTATGTCGTATTCACCTGCAACTGGCACCCATTTTTCTCAACCTGATCACGCGATAGATGCAGCCTGCGCCGGGTTGGGGGTTGCACTGGGGCGGCGGCCTTTAATCATCAAGGATGTGAGCGAAGGCCGACTTGTCGCCCCGTTCAAAGTGGCGGTGCAGACCGAAGCGCGGTTCCGATTCATTTGCCTGCCCGAAGCCAAAGACCGCCCACAAATCGCTGCTTTCCGAGAATGGTTCTTTGCAGAGATCGAAAAAACCGCGCATATGTGGGACGACTTTGAGATCATCCCAGAAAAGGAACTTGGACGCCCATGACTCGTTCCCGTGCGACCGCAATCGGCTTTGTCGCCGTCTTGCTGTGGTCCCTGCTGGCCTTGTTTACCGTGGGCTCGGCCCCCACTCCACCTCTGTTGCTGAACGCAATTTGTTTTACGATCGGTGGAACTTTGGGCTTGATCTGGACTATAGCAAATGGCGGTCTGAAGCAGTTGGGCCAGATCGCATGGACCACGTATCTGTTCGGTGCAATTGGGCTTTTCGGATATCACGTTCTGTATTTCTCAGCCCTGCGCATGGCACCCGCCGCTGAGGCGGGGCTGATTGCTTATCTCTGGCCTTTGCTCATTGTTTTGCTGTCCGGCCTGCTCCCCGGCGAACACCTGAAACCTGGCCACCTGATCGGCGCTAGCCTAGGCTTTGCCGGGGCTGCAGTGATCATTACTGGTGGCAGCAGTGCAGGGTTTCAGGCGCAACATCTGCCCGGTTATGGGCTGGCCCTTTTGTGTGCGCTGACCTGGTCAGGCTATTCGGTTCTGTCGCGAAGGTTGGGCGATGTACCGACAAGTTCGGTTGCGGTGTTCTGCATCATCACAGCAATAGCCTCTTGGGCGCTGCATTTTGCAATTGAAGAAACAGTCTGGCCGAAGGGCGCAATAGGCTGGGCCTCAACCCTCGCCTTGGGTTTGGGCCCGGTCGGGCTGGCGTTCTATGTTTGGGATATCGGAGTTAAACGCGGGGACATTCAAATCCTCGGCACCGCCTCATACGCGGCACCATTGCTATCGACGCTTGTATTGGTTCTGGCCGGGATCGCCGCCCTGTCGTGGGGATTGGCGATCGCGGCCTTGCTTGTCACCGGTGGCGCTGCAATCGCTGCCCGCGCCAGCCTGAAGGCTTAGGCCGACAGGCGCTCGATCTCTTCTTTCAGCTTCAGTTTCTGCTTCTTGAGCTGTGCAATATGGAGATCGTCAATACCAGGTGAGCGTTGAGCTTCTTCTACTTCAAGACCGAGAATTTCGTGTTTTTTCTTCAACTCCGTCAGATGCGCGCTCACGCTCATGGCGGTCCTCCTTCTCTGGTTTGGTAAGTATGACGTAAGAAGTTGATCACATCATTTCCAGACTGTCACGCTGCAGACGCACAGAATCTGTAATAAATCCGACAAATTCGGCTGGTCATTGCCGATCTGAAGCGAATCCGGCCAGTGCGGCGCCATCGCGCAGCACCGCCGAAACCTCGGGGGTATAACTTTCACCATCTTTAAGGTGCCGATCCCCCTGATGCATAATCAGCGGAGATTGTAACCGAAAGCTGGCGCGACCTCCCTTACGAGCTCGTAGAATCACCAACTCGGCCAGGCGGCCCACGCGTGCAGAAAGAGGCAACACTTCGGCCGACCCCAAACGGCCACTGCATGCAGCCAGTATGTCTGGCAAGCGATCCGCTTTCTGGATCATGTGCAAGTATCCTCGTGGTGCTAACCGCCGGGCCGCGACATCTATCCACTCTGTTAGTGGGGTGTTTTCACCTAAAGCAATTTGCCGTCCCGGATCGGTCGATGGGCTATGTGCACCCGGCTTGTAATAAGGCGGATTAGCGATGACATGATCAAACTGTGCTTGTTTCAGGTCTCTGGGTAGCGCGCTCAGATCAGCCTCGACCACCGACAGGTCCATTGCGTTCTGAGTGGCATTTCGACGCGCCAGTTCCGCATAAGCGGGTTGCAGTTCGACCCCTGTCGCCTGCAATTGCGGAACACGTGCCAACAAACACAAAATAGCGGCTCCCGCGCCGCATCCGAGCTCTAACACCGACTGACCCTTGAGGGCAGGAACCGAAGCGGCCAGCAAGACAGGATCAACACCCGCGCGATACCCAGTCTTTGGTTGCCATAATCGCACACGACCACCCAGAAATTCATTCAGCGTCAGCTCATTGTCGGAAAACAAGCTCATCGCCCCAGCGGTATCTCGTTATCAAGCATAACGCGCTCGGCGCGGGTCAGATCATCAGCGCGCACCATCAAGCGACGAGGGAAGATTCCTATGCCCCCTTCGAGGATGCTCATATTTACGTCCATCTGAAAGCAGTCTATATCCTCGCCCTCAAGGAGAGCCGTTGCAAAAGCCAGGACTGTCGGATCGGTGCTGCGCAATAGTTCTTTCATGGGGATGGATGTAAGGGCAAGGTGACTGGGATGTCGAGCCTTGTATCAGGAGTGTGATGAGCGTCAGCACGATCTCGAAACCGCATGAGCGTCTGTCTGAGATGTTGGCGGGTGAAATGGCAGCGGTGAACACGCTGATTCGGACCCGAATGGCGTCGGAACATGCCCCACGTATCCCCGAAGTGACTGCACATCTGGTTGAGGCAGGTGGCAAACGCCTGCGCCCAATGCTGACGCTGGCTGCTGCACAGTTATTTGGCTATTCCGGCGACCATCACGTTAAGCTGGCCGCGACTGTCGAATTCATCCACACCGCGACCCTTTTGCATGACGACGTCGTGGACGAAAGCGGGCAGCGGCGTGGGCGGCCCACCGCAAACTTGCTATGGGACAATAAATCCAGCGTTCTGGTTGGCGACTATCTGTTTTCCCGCAGTTTCCAGCTGATGGTTGAAACGGGCTCGCTACGGGTTCTGGATATTCTGGCTAACGCGTCGGCCACAATCGCGGAAGGTGAAGTGCTGCAGATGACAGCAGCCACCGATCTGGGCACGGATGAGGGTGTCTATCTGCAAGTCGTGCGTGGGAAGACTGCCGCGCTTTTCTCGGCTGCAACCGAGGTTGGTGGTGTCATTGCCGGCGCAAACGATGCTCAAGTCAAAGCGCTTTACGATTATGGTGATGCGCTTGGGGTTGCCTTCCAGATCGCTGATGATCTTTTGGATTATCAAGGTGATAGCGCGGTCACCGGCAAGAATGTCGGTGATGACTTCCGCGAGCGAAAGCTAACACTGCCCGTCATTAAAGCTGTGGCGCAAGCCACCGCTGATGAACATGCTTTCTGGGTACGCACGATAGGGCGCGGACGTCAGGAAGAAGGCGATCTGGACTACGCCCTATCGCTGATGGCCAAATACCGCACGCTGGAAGCTACCCGCGCAGATGCGTTCGGCTGGGCAGCCAAGGCGAAGGCGTCATTGGAAGCCGTTCCTGACCACGAAATCCGCACATTGCTAGGCGATCTGGCGGACTACGTTGTTTCGCGCCTCAACTAAGCATCGTCGCGCGGCACCACCAGTTGGGTTGGGCGACTCCGATCTCGTAGGCGGCGAAATGGGCCGCTTTCAGGGTCGGATAAAGCGCCATACAGGTAGAGCCTGAACCTGACATGCGGGTCAGTAACACGTCGCGTGTATCGCTCAGTGCATCAAGGACAGCTGCAATTCCCGGGGCTACCGTCATCGCTGGCGCTTCAAGGTCATTGCGCTGATTCCGTAGCCACGCCGCACAATCTACTGGCGTTTTGAACGTAGGAATTCTCGCTGGCATCGGCGCGTTCTCTCGACATTGAAGCGCAGAAAACACAGGCCCGGTTGGAACTGCGATCCCCGGATTAACAAGAAGAGCTGGCAATGGCGGCAAGTTAATCGGTTCGATCTGCTCACCGATACCTCGCATTCGCGCCGCAGCAGCGTATAGGCATGCCGGGACATCTGCCCCCAGCGACAACGCAATATCATTGGCGTTTATGGACCCCTGAGCCGTCGCCGTGCGCAGGACCGCGGCTGCGTCTGAAGACCCGCCTCCGATACCGCCGCCATGGGGCAGTTGCTTGTCTAGAAGAATGCTGCCGGTCCAGCCAGCCGCCTCCGCAGCCTGCCAGACCAGATTGCTATGGTCGATTGGCACACCGCTCGAGAACTCGCCCGCTACCGACAATGCCAGGTTGGGTCCCGAAGAAAAGGTAAGTCGATCCCCGACATCTGCGAAGGCAACCAATGAATCCAGCATATGATAGCCATCGTCTCGCTGGCCGGTTACATGTAGGGTCAGGTTGATTTTGGCGGGGGCGAATGCCTCAGCCTTCATTGGCAACTTTCAATGGCTCAGCGCCCTCTTCGTGCAAGACAGTATCCAGCCCTACCTCAATCTTACGACGAATACGCTCAGGATCGGCCTCTCCATCGGTGTCTTCGGGGTCGATGAAGGACAGGGCACGTTTCCACTGAAACTCCGCCTCGCGAGCACGACCTACAGCCCAATAGACATCGCCCAGATGATCATTCACCACCGGATCGACAGGCATCAGCTCAACGGCTCGCTCCATGTGATCAACCGCCTCATCATACCGGCCCAGGCGGAACAACACCCACCCTAAACTGTCGACAATATAGCCGCTGTCCGGTCGCGCAGCGACGGCGCGTTCAATCATCTCAAGCGCTTCATCCAGCTTCTCTTTTCGTTCAACTAAAGAATACCCCAGATAGTTCAGCACCTGCGGTTGATCCGGGTTTAACTCAAGCGCGCGTCGGAAATCGGCCTCGGCCATCTCCCAGTTCTTGAGACGTTCATGGGATATCCCGCGTGCATAGTGCAGGAACCAGTTGCTGCCCGCGCCTTCTTCGGTCAGAGCAATGGCCTTGTCATATGACGTGACTGCTGCTGTATAATTTTCCTGCTGTCGCCGGAGATCTGCCAAAGCCACATGTACGCCCGGCAAATCGGGGCTCTGCGCTGCGAGGTTTTGCAACACTTCGGCGGCTGCATCTTTGCGATCGGAACGGCTGAGCACTTCGGCGCGCCCCAACTCGGCAGCGTGATAGTCGCTGCTTGTCGGTGGTACCTGCCGATAGACATCAACAGCGAGATCATATTGCTCCAGCCCGTCCAGCAGCTCTGCGCTCAGCAGGATCGCGTCGATGTGGTCTGAGCGCAGGAACGTCGCGGCCCTAATATAGAGGAGTACATAGTCGGGCGCGGCCTCGGCGCTCAGTGCCGCACCCACTGAATAGAACACTTCGGCCATGCCGTCCTGTGCAGATCGCACATGTGTAAACGGCAACGTTTCGCCGTTAGTCAGGCGACTTACATACCCTTCAATGGTCGGGTCACTTCCTGCAGCGAACACATCATCAAGGAATTGAAGCGCATCTTCGTTGCGGTCGAGTTGCGACAAAACTTCGGTTCGCGACAACGCCGCGCGGCGCGAGAAGCGGGCAACAGCACCGTTGTCGGCCTCAAAAATCGCTTCGGACCCTTCGAAATCCCCGACCGATGCCAAGGCCATAGCCTTATGGTAGAGCGCAAATTCTTTAAGCCCTTCCTGCGTAGAAACCGCATCAAATTCTTCCATCGCCTTGGACATGGCACCCTGCGCCATGTGTGTCCATGCGATCAACAGACCATCGACCAAAGGACCAACCCCCTGTGTCTCAGGGTCTCGGGCCAGAAATTCATCCAGCTCTCCGCTTGCAAGCAAATTCGCCGCGATCACCATCCGGGCAGCCTGACTGGGTAAATCCTGTTCTTCGATGGCATTCGCAACCGGCAAGGCACGCTCGATTTCACCCAGAGCCAACCGCGCTACAACAACGTTTTCTAACAGTTTTGCGTTTTTAGGATCTGCTTGAAGCGCCTGCGAATAATACCGCTCGGCGGCTGGATAGTCGCTTTGATAAATCGCCTGCCGCCCCGCCAGATACGACCCCGACCCGGTATCGGCTACCGCCGGGAGCGTTATTGCTGAGCTGAGAATGACGGCCAATGCCGTACGTTTTACCAGGGAAACCACCGATTGCCTGCCTTACTGTCGTTGACTGAAGGACAAGCTAGGGCTTTGGTGGGCGAAGGGCAATGGCAGAGCCTTCACGACCCTGCCAACGCCCATGTTCTTGCCTACATATTGGGGTAGTTCGGTCCGTCGCCGCCTTGCGGCGTTGTCCAAGTGATGTTCTGGCTGGGATCCTTGATGTCGCAGGTCTTACAGTGAACACAGTTCTGGAAGTTGATGACGAATCGCGGACCGTTTTCATCCTCGACCATTTCATAGACGCCTGCGGGGCAATAACGCTGCGCCGGTTCATCGAATTTAGGCAGGTTGACCTTCACCGGTATTTCCGGGTCGGCCAGTTTCAGATGGCAAGGCTGGCTTTCCTCGTGATTGGTGGCCGCAAACGATACGTTCGTCAGGCGATCAAAGGAAAGTGTACCGTCTGGTTTCGGATAGTCGATCGGTTGATGCTTGCTGGCATCTTCCGTCGATTCCGCGTCGTTCTTACCGTGGCCCAGCGTGCCCAGCAGCGAAAAGCCCAGCGTGTTGGTCCACATGTCCATGCCACCCAGCACCAGGCTGGCGGTTAGGCCGTATTTCGACCACAACGGCTTGACGTTCCGCACCTTCTTCAGGTCGGCGCCAATTGCGCCTTCACGAACGTCAGCCTCATAGGCGGTCAACTCATCGCCCGAACGCTCGGCCTTGATGGCGTCATAAGCGGCCTCAGCCGCTGCTTTACCCGACAGCATGGCGTTGTGGTTGCCCTTGATGCGAGGCACGTTGACCATGCCCGCCGAACAGCCCAGCAGCGCCACACCCGGAGCCACCAGTTTCGGCATCGACTGATAGCCGCCTTCGGTGATCGCGCGCGCGCCGTAAGCAACGCGCTTGCCGCCTTTCAGCAGCTCGGCCACCATCGGGTGATGCTTGAAGCGCTGGAATTCCATGTAGGGGTACAGGTGTGGGTTCTTGTAGTTCAGGTGAACCACAAAACCGACATAGACCTGATTGTTTTCAAGGTGATAGATGAACGACCCGCCACCCGCGTTGCTGCCCAGTGGCCAGCCCATGGTGTGCGTGACGCTGCCTTCTTTGTGCTTGGCCGGGTCGATCTCCCAGATCTCTTTCATGCCGACGCCGTATTTCTGCGGCTCTTTACCGGCAGACAGGTCGTATTTGGCGATGACTTCCTTGGACAGTGAACCGCGCACGCCTTCCGACAGGAAGACGTATTTACCGTGCAACTCCATACCCGGCTCAGTGTTAGGACCGTAAGAACCGTCGGCCTCTAGGCCAAAAACACCGGCCACGACGCCTTTGACTTCACCGTTTTCACCGTAGACCAGCTCGGAACAGGCCATGCCGGGGAATATTTCGACGCCCAGTTCCTCGGCCTGTTCGGCCATCCAGCGGCAGACATTGCCCATCGAGACGATGTAGTTGCCGTGGTTGTTCATCAGCGGCGGCATCGGGAAGTTGGGGATACGGATCTGACCCGCCTCACCCAGCATGTAGAAGTTGTCTTCGTGCACAGGCACGTTCAACGGCGCGCCTTTTTCTTTCCAGTCCGGGATCATCGCGTCCAGACCACAAGGATCCAGCACAGCACCCGAAAGGATATGTGCACCCACTTCCGAACCTTTCTCCAGAACCACGACATTCAGGTCGGCATCCAGCTGTTTCAGACGGATGGCCGCCGACAGGCCCGCGGGGCCTGCACCCACGATCACCACGTCGTATTCCATCGCTTCGCGTTCAATCTCGGCCATCGCGGGCTCCTTAGCTAACTTTCCGAATTGGCGCTTTCACCGCTTGGTCGGCGCAATATTGTTTCACGGCTGATTACATGGTCGGAAAGACTTTGGTCAATCGAAACACGGCGTAACAATGACGCTATTCGACACATCAAGCCTCTGGCGCATCGCCCATCAGGTATCTGGGACCGCTACCATGGGATTTTGCCCTGTCATCGGGGTTGTAAAGCTTACATTTAGGCAAGCTGAGACAGCCGCAGCCGATACAGCCGTCCAGATTGTCGCGCAACCGCATCAGCGTATCGATTCGCTGATCCAGCCGAGTGCGCAATCCTTCGCTGATGTTTTTCCAGTCCTGCGGCGTCGGTGTTCGATTACCGGGCAGTTCCAAAAGCACTTCCCGTATTTCCGGCAGGGTCAGGCCGAACTGCTGGGCGATCATCACAAAGCTTAGCCGCCGGATATCTGCGCGCTGATACCGCCGCTGCCCACCCGCGTTTCGCCACGGAGATATCAAACCCTGCGCCTCATAGTACCGGATCGCCGACACAGCTAACCCTGTCCGTCGAGCCAAAGCACCAATCGCCAATCCTTCGGAAACAGCCATAACATTCTCCAAAAATATCCCTTGACCTAAAGTTAGGTTTAGAAATTACGGTGAGTCGGGACAAGCCTTAAATCAGGAAGGAGATCCTATGATGGCGACTCTGGAACATACCAACTTCACGGTCCGCGACCCAAAGGCATCTGCGGCGTGGATGCAGAAAGTCTTTGACTGGAAAACACGCTGGGAAGGCCCGGCCATTGCCGGTGGCTACACAGTGCATGTGGGCAGCGCTCACACCTATCTGGCACTCTACGCCCCCGATGATCCGAAGCCATTAAGTGAAAGCAGCTATGATATCGTGGGCGGATTGAACCATGTGGGCGTGCTGGTCGAAGATATCGACGCCACCGAAGAAAAGGTCCGCAAAGCAGGGTTCAAACCTCACAACCACGCTGATTATGAGCCCGGGCGGCGCTTCTATTTCCGCGACGACAACGGCATCGAATTCGAGGTGGTTCAGTATGATTGAGATGTTGTGGCTTGGGCACGATGCCAGCCGTTGGCGACGCGGAGAGCTGTTGGGGCAGCGCCACCGGCGCAATCAACCTCCTAAACGGCGGCGCTAAGTTGCGAGTTTACTGACAACCCGCGCCTCCCCTCTTGCAATTCACGCTCCATTTGGGTCAGGTAATTGCCAACCCATCCTTCGCCCCGACGCTTTTGTGCGGCGGGGCGTAACATTTATGCGTGGACGACAAGACTATGGAAAAGATCCCCATGACGCCTTCGGGCAATGCCGCGCTCGAGGCAGAGCTAAAAAACCTGAAATCCGTCGAGCGCCCGGCGATCATCGAGGCGATTGCCTCAGCCCGCGAACTCGGTGACCTGAAAGAGAACGCGGAATACCATTCCGCTCGCGAAAAGCAGGGCTTTATCGAGGGCCGCATCAAAGAGCTTGAGGGCATCCTGTCGCTTGCCGACGTCATCGATCCCGCCAAGCTGTCGGGTGCGATCAAGTTTGGCGCCAAGGTGACATTGGTTGATGAAGATACCGACGAAGAAAAGACCTGGCAGATCGTCGGTGAGTATGAAGCCAATATTGAAAATGGCCTCCTGAACATCAAATCCCCGATCGCCCGCGCCCTGATCGGCAAAGATGAAGGCGACAGTGTCGAGGTTCGCACCCCCGGCGGTGTACGCTCTTACGAAGTTCTGAGTATCGAATACGCCTGACCGGAGCATTTATCATGTCAGGGTCTGAGCCCGAGCAAGAACCCGAGAAACCGACCTCGCTGGGAATCTACGATCGGCCCGCGCATCCCTCGATTACCGAGATCGAGATCGCGGCTGTTGTGCTCAGCCTGATCTGGCTGGTGGTGTCAGTAGTATTTCTGGTGCTACCCGGGGCACAGGAAGGCGGATTTATCGTCACATTTCTGGCGGTGTTTATGCCAGTGGCGATGATCTGGGTTGCAGCGTTGACGATGCGCGCCAGTCGCGTTATGCGCGAAGAAAGCGCGCGTCTGCAAACCGCTATCGACGCAATCCGCAACAGCTATGTGGTGCAACAACAGCGCGCGACCAGCACCTATGAACCGACGGTCGGCAAGAAACTGGATGAAATCGCCGAAAGTGCCAAAAAGACCGAGAGCGCATTAGCGACATTCTCAACCAATCGCAGCGAACCTGCGCGCGCCAGCAAGCCTGCATCCGAACCTGCAAATCAAACCACCTTGGAACTTGGCACGCCTGCGGATGAGATAGCGGCCCCGTTGCCAACCAATATCTTCATCCGTGCCCTGAACTTCCCCGAAACGCAGAGCGATGAGGCGGGATTCGACGCGCTGCGTCTTGCGTTGAAGGATCGCAAGGCATCGCAACTTGTTCAGGCCTCACAGGATGTTCTGACCCTGCTTAGTCAGGAAGGCATCTATATGGATGACCTGCGCCCCGATATGGCCCGGCCCGAGATCTGGCGGCAGTTTGCGCAAGGCGCCCGCGGGCGTTCGGTGGCTGCGTTGGGCGGTATCCGGGACCGGTCTTCGCTGGCGCTGACGGCGGCGCGCATGAAACAGGATCCGATCTTTCGCGATGCGGCACACCATTTCCTACGGCGCTTCGATCACATGATCGTTGAGTTCGAACCCGACGCCAGCGACGCCGAACTGAACGCATTGGGTGAGACGCGTACCGCGCGCGCTTTTATGCTGCTGGGACGGGTTGCAGGGACGTTCGACTGATTAGAGCCCAAAGCTTCCGTAGGGGATAAATCGTACTGGATCACCCGGCTGGATATCGCGGGCACCGTCCTCGATTTCAACCAGCCCTTCGGCCCAGCTCAGCCCGCTTATCCGGCCGGACCCTTCTGAATGAAACACCTCGGCCCGTCCTTCACGGATGCGGGCGCGCAGATATTCGCGGCGGCCCGGTTTCTTGCGCTTTTCAAATGCAGCAGGCACGTCGAAACCTTGCGGTTCCTGCCAACCAGCTCCGGCCATTAAGGTCAGCGCGGGGCGGGCGAATACCAACGTGCAGACCATTGCGGCCACCGGATTGCCGGGCAGGCCGAACACCGGCGTTTGATCCCACATGCCCAACGCCAAAGGCCGACCGGGTTTCAGTGCGATGCGCCATTCCTGCATCGCCCCAGCCTCTTGCAACAGGGCTGAGACGTGATCTTCATCCCCGGCAGAGGCCCCACCGCTGGTCAGGATCACATCCACCTGCCGAGCGGCATGATTCAGACGATGCTCCAACGCCTCCCGGCTGTCCTCGGCGCTGCCAAGATCAACCGGTTCAAACCCCATTCGTTCGACCAGCGATAACAGCATCGGACGGTTGGCGTCGTAGATTTGCCCTGGTGCGGCAATGTCACCGGGCTCGACCAATTCGTCCCCGGTCGACAGCACCCCGACGCGCAGCACTTTGTACACCGACACTTCGGCCAACCCAATTGCCGACAAAAGTGCCAAATCAGCGGGTGTCAGCCGTCGCCCTGCAGGCAAGGCCAGCGCACCTTCGACCACGTCTTCGCCAGCCTTTCGTGCGTTTGCACCTTTTTTCAATGGACCTCGGAACGCAATGTGACCCTGATCGAGGGTCACATCCTCTTCCAGAATAACCGTATCAACACCCTCCGGAAGCGCAGCCCCGGTCAACACGCGTACGGCATGGCCCGAGGGAACCTTACCGCCAAACGGAACACCGGCCGCTGCGCGACCTTCAACCAAGGGCAAGACACAAGGGCCATCCGCCACTGGTCCGGCAAATCCGTATCCATCAACAGCGGTGTTGGGCTGTGGTGGGTTTGACCGTTTGGCCTGCACATCTTCTGCCAGAATGCGACCGGCGGCCTGCATCAGCGGCGCGCTTTCGACCCCTGTTACCACGGTCAATCTGTCCCGGAGCAATGCCAGTGCGTCGTCGACCGGCGTCCAGTTCACCCCGGCGGGCAAGGCAAAGCAATCATTGCGCAGGGGTGGAGGCGATATGTCCGGCTTGCTCATAGTCCGACCTCCCCAAGAATGAAATCAGCAATTGCCGCCGTATCGTTCAAATCAAAAACAGGGCGATCCAGCTTCAATGGCGTATCACTGGCAACCGCACGGATCGAGTCATCTTCCGTCGCGATCAGCGGGTTTCCAGGCGCTGTACGAAATGCCTCCACTTTGGGGTGGTGTTCACGCTTGAACCCTTCAATCAGCACCAGATCAACCGGAGACAAGCGTGCCAACAAGATATCCAGTTTTGGCTCTGGTGCTCCGCGCAATTCCTGCATCAGAGCAACACGCTGACCCGATGCCAAAAGCACTTCGGACGCCCCAGCCAAGCGATGCCGGTAACTGTCTGTTCCCGGCTGGTCGACATCGACACTGTGGTGGGCATGTTTAATGGTAGAGACGGTAAACCCACGTCCAGTGATTTCGTCCACCAGCCGCTCTACCAGCCCGGTTTTGCCCGCGTTTTTCCAACCGATGACGCCGTAGAGTCTCATGCCAGCTCCAACAGGGTTTCAGCGCGTACCAGATCATCGGGTGTGTTGACGTTGAAGAAGGGATCAAACGGCTGGGCCGAAAACAGCGCTTCTCGCCCGTCATGCTGGTCAGTCCAAAGGACAACCTTGCGCAAACCACCCTCAAGTGCCGCCCGCAGATCATCGCGCAACGCAACAGGCCAGAGACCAAATGTCGGGTGCCTGTTCACTCGCCTGGACCCGCCCGATTTCAAGGCCTCTTCGCCAGTTCGCGGAGTGGTTGCCAGAACAAGAGGGTGCTTTTGCCCTTCGGAAGCCCGCACCAGTTGCGCCACCAGATCTCGCGGAAAGAACGGTGTATCAGCGGCGACTGTCACAATGGACTGGGCACCCTGTTCTGCAGCCCAATCAAGTCCAGCGAGAACACCGGCAAGTGGTCCCGCAAAGCCATCGATCGAATCCGCAATCACGGGCAACCCCAGTTCATTAAATCGCAAGGCGTCCCCGTTGGCATTCAGAGCCAGAGCCTCGACCTGAGGCGAGAACCTATTGATCACACGATCCAGCAGGCTAACCCCACCGATCTGCAACAACCCCTTGTCGCCTCCCCCCATTCGGGTCGCCAGGCCACCTGCCAAAATAACGCCGAACAGTTTTGGTGTCCGTTCAGCCATTGGCACTTTTCCTGCGATGCTTCGTGTCTTCGGCAGCCACGGATGTCGGATCAACGTCACGTACCAAACGATCTTCGCCAGACAAACATACAAACCGCTGCCCGCGCATGCGACCGATCAGCGTAAGGCCGACCTCTCGCGCAATTTCAACGCCCCAGGCGGTGAAGCCCGACCGCGAAGCGAGAACCGGGATCCCCATCATTGCCGTTTTGATCACCATCTCCGAGGTCAGGCGACCGGTTGTATAGAGGATCTTGTCTTCGGCGCCCTCTCCCTCGGACAACATCCAACCCGCGATCTTGTCGACGGCGTTGTGGCGGCCCACATCCTCCATATAGACCAGAGGGCGGCTCTCACAGCACAGCACGGTGCCATGGATCGCCCCGGCCTCAAGATACAGCGACGGCGTGCGATTGATCTTGGCTGCCAGATCATAGAGCCACGAGGTGCGCACCGAGACCTGCGGCAAAAGCACGTCCTCCAACCCCTCCATCATGTCGCCAAAAACGGTACCCACTGCGCAGCCACTTGTCCGCGTCTTCTTCTTCAGCTTGTCCTCATACGAAGTCTCACGCGCGGTGCGCACGACAACGGTTTCCAGATCATCGTCGTAATCGACCCGCGTGATCTGATCATCGGCCAGCAGCATGCCCTGATTACGCAAAAACCCCAGTGCGAGATATTCGGGGTAGTCTCCGATGGTCATCGCGGTCACGATTTCCTGCGAATTTAGAAAGATCGTCAACGGGCGCTCCTCGACTACCGAGATCTGGCTGACCTCTCCATTCTGATCTACGCCTTCCACCGCACGGGTCAGTCGCGCCGCGCCCGGATCAGGGGCAATAAGGTAGTCTGACAGGTCGAATTCCTTGGCCAATTGCAACCCCTTCCCAAGACGGCTACTGCTGCACGCAACACCATAGGATTTAGCCATGGCCTCTGCCACACCCAAGTCATACTTCTGGAAAGGTTTTCGCGACGGGGCACCATTCGTCTTCGTCGCCATGCCGTTCGGCCTGCTGTTCGGAGTCTTTGCAACCGAGGCGGGGTTGAACATCATTCAGACCATGGCCTTTTCCGCCACCGTGTTTGCGGGTGCTGCGCAATTCACCGCATTGCAATTGCTGCAGGACAATACGCCCACCGTGATCGTCCTGATTTCTGCGCTGGCGGTGAATTTGAGGGTTGCAATGTATTCGGCCTCGCTAACTCCCTATCTGGGCGCAGCGCCACTGTGGCAGCGCGCCTGCGCGGCCTATCTGATCGTCGATCAATCCTATGCTTGCTCGATGATCCGGTTTGAAAAAGAACCCGATATGACCGTGCCACAGCGCATGATCTATTTCTTTGGCTCGGTCACACCGATTACGCCGCTTTGGGTCTTGGGCACGTATCTGGGCGCGGTTCTGGGAACGCAGATACCAGAAAGTTGGGCCTTGGATTTCGCTTTGCCAATCACCTTTCTGGCCATGATCGGGCCAATGATGCGCACGTTGGCCCATGTGGTTGCGGCATTGGTTGCGATCGTGGTGGCCTTGCTGACGGTTGCTGTGCCATTCAATCTAGGCCTTCTAATCGCAGGTGCCGCAGGAATGGTCGCCGGTGCACAGATCGAACTGATGCTGGAACGGAATAAGTCATGACGCAGATCGATAGCACCACCATCTGGATCATAATCATCGGCCTTGCGATTGGCAGCTACCTTCTAAGATTCACATTTATCGGTCTGGTTGGGGATCGCCCGATGCCGCCCTGGCTGCTGCGCCACCTGCGCTATACGGCAGTCGCGATTATTCCTGCCCTGATCGCGCCACTTGTGGTCTGGCCATCCGCCACCGACGGCCAGCCTGATTTGCCGCGCATGTCAGCTGCTGCTGTTGCGTTAACAGTCGGGTACGTCACAAAGAACGTTCTGGCGGCGATTTTTACGGGCGCCGCCACGCTTTATGGTTTGCTCTACCTAGTTGCTTGAGGCTGCTTCAATCTGGTTCAGGCGCGCGTTATTTTCGGCTAGACCCTGCTGCAGATCGGCCGAGTCATTTTCGCGATACTCCGTCGTGACAACACCCGGTATCTGGCCAAACTGGTCGGACAGTTTCACCGGGTAGAATGTGGTGCTTATCTGCTCGAACCCTGGAACCTGCTGCAAAAGCTGTGCCGTTGAATTCGCGCAGAATGCCCCGGCAACTGGGCCCATCTGTTTGGCCAGTTGAAGCGCGATTTCCGCCTGTTGTGGCGTCACTTGGATAGTTTGGATACGGGCATAATGCGTCTCGCGCGCGTGACTGCTGCGATAGGCACGCTCGACATTTGGCGTAATGCCGTAAAGCACATCATTCTTAATCGGTACTACGTCGGCACGGAAGGATCCCGCAGGATCAAAAATCACCCTCTCGCTACCACTGATCATCAGCGACGTATGCGCCCCCGACCCGGTGCGCGTGCTGATCATTGTATAGAGCGTCAGTGTCGATGGCCCCGGATCACGATAAGACCGGGATACGATTTCAAAGGACTCTGCCTGCGGGCGCTGTGAACCAGCGCACCCAGCAACTGTCACCGCAAGCAGACAGGCTATCAAAATCCTGAACATGGGTGGTACGCCGCAGAAAATGATCAGGCCGCAAATACCGCCAGGAAAATACAAAGGAAGATACATGCCACCACAAACCAGGTGGTGAATTTGATGAACCCGTCGAAGGTTTTGGTTTGAACGGTGATGTCCATCTCGCCGTGCTTATGTTCAGCCATGTTTCAAAGAATCCCAATTCGCGTGTTTGGAATGCTGAATAATGTAAAAATCAGGGCCTGTCACGACGTCATTCGCGCGCAGTTGGACCAAAGATCGTGCAGCCGGGATAACCAAACCCCCAGCGCCAGGGCAGACCGCTGCACGGACCACCACCAAAGCGTACCGCAAGGAACATTGCCTCGGATGTAATCGAATGGACCGAGCGAATCTGATCCGGCGTCATATCATAGCGCGCAGCATAGTCCTCGGCATGGGTATCACCGTGGGCTTCGACGCAAAGGCGCAGTCCTTCATCAGCAGCAAGACGCGCATCAAAACTGGCTTCGGCCTGTGACGCACCACCCGCGTTATGATAGGCGCGATCATGTATGACGCAGCAATACTCCCATGGAGGATGCTCTTCGTACAGCAAGCTGAACTTGGGGAAGGTCTCAGCGACTAGTCGCCAACTTGACGATAATCCACCCGAGCAGCCATCGGTTTCAAACGGGGTCAACTCAGCGCCTTCCATTGACTCGACCAACGCCCTGTGCGCGGGCATTTCAACGCTGCGCATCAAGTCCTGCGCATTGGCGGGAAGCACGCAGCAGGCCAAAAGGGCGGCGAGTCTATGGGTTTGCATCGCGCATCTCAGAGGTTTCGATCGACAGGCCAAAGGTCGTTGCCAGCCACAACATCAACCGCTCCCCCGGCCCCATTTCAGCGCGGACGCGCAACACTTCGCGGGCCATCGCGGGACGGTCGGTAATCAGCCCGTCGATCCCCATCGAGGCCATGGCCGACATTTGCAATGGGTCGTTCACCGTCCAGACATAGATATCCTTGCCCGCATCGTGGACCGATCGGATCAGACCCGGAGACACCGTTGCTGCGTTCACAGCTACAAAATCGCCCTCAAGCCCCGACAAATTGCCAATCGCGGTGGCGGCCAATACTCCTGCGCGCCAACCCGGGCGCAGCGCTTTCATTTTCTGCACCGCAGGATACTTCAGGGACATGGTGGCGATATCGTCCTGCATCTCAAGTTCTTCGACAATCGCAGCGACGCGGTTTTCCAGATCGACGTCATGGCCGTAGTATTTCAGCTCGATAATGACTTTGGACTTACCTTTGGCAGCCTCAAGTACATCATACAGCGTCGGCGTCCGTTCCGAGGCGTATTCCGGGCCGAACCAACTGCCGATATCGATCTCGGCCACATCCTCCATCGTCGCATCCCAGACCTTGAGCGGCACACCGGCCAATTTCATGAAATCACTGTCATGCGCGATGATAACCACACCGTCTGCTGTTTCCTGAACATCGATCTCGACCCAGTCGGCGCCATCTTCGATCGCCTTCAACACCGCAGCCATGGTGTTTTCCGGCCGTATCGCCGCCGCGCCCCGATGGCCAATGACATCGGCATGGTCGGGCGCTTGAATACGCTCGAGCAATTCCTGCCCGGACCATAGGCCGATCAGCAAAGCAATAGTTGCGCCACCCACAACCGCATAGAGCGGCGCGCGTAGGTTGCCCGGCTCCGGGTGGGGAACCTCGTTGGCTTGCGTTTCGAAGAACCCATCCAACAATACCGCCAGTGCACCCAGTGCTATTGCAGCGAGCACAAGCCCTGCCAATGACCACAAGCCCGCGACAATAAAACTGAAAATCAGCGCAAAACGCAGGTTCGCGCTTTCTTGCAACGGCACCAGATCAAACAGCACCCCGGCGGCACCCGCGATGAGCGCCGCAATGAACAGACGGATCGCAAGCCACAGGGCCAGTTCAATCTTAAGGCGGCCGCGTTTACCCTCCATCCGATCAGTACTAATCGCGAAGGCTTCGGCAGGTTCGCAATCTTCAAACAACACAAGATGCAGAGCCAGCGCCCAGGCCGAAAGCCTGCGGATCAGAACCCAGGCCAGGCAGAGCACCACAAAGCCGATCAGAACCACCGCCACCCAGAACGAAGGCGGATGGAAGGTGAGGTAATAGTTGATGTCGTATTCCGTGAGCGTCCACCACGCGATCACACCGGCCACAACTACAAACGGCAAAGCCAATAAGAGCACCCTCAGAATAAACCGCGCAGCAAATCCGAAAAGCGCAGGTACGCGCGTCAAGATCAGGCGGATCGAAGCGCTGCCCGCGCGCCACGGGTCGTTCTCACCCATTCGCAGCGATCCTGCCATGACAGAGAAAACAAAGACTTCAGCAAGCAGGAACAGGCTGAGCACCGCAACCGCCGCGATGAACCCTGCAGGCGACAGCAAGAACATAGCAATGTCCTGGTCTGTCAATGCGGATTGATCCGACAGTGAAACGGCCAGATTGACGGCAATGGCAACGCCGGGGGCGATCAATGCAACCAGCAACAACCGCACGGCAACATAGACAGGCACAAAGACACGCCGCTGGGCCCAAGCGCCGCGATAGGCGGTTGTTACGGCTGAGAAATTGGTCACGCGGCGCCCTCCTGAATGGTGAACTCATTCAAGGCTGCGAAAGCGTGAATTGCAAGGGTGCGCGTTAGCTGTCTTCCAGATCAGCCGCCAGCCGGAATCCGATGCGATTGGCCGGTTTGTCTTCGACCGTCTTGGGCAATGCGCGCAGCATCACATTCAACTGGCTGACATGCTGAACCAGCTGGGTTTTGGCACCGCCGCCGTCCGAGCCATAAAAGGTGATGATATCGGGATCAAAGTAGCCCATGCCCTCGATCCGCATGACACCCGCGTCGCCCCCGGTAAAGCCCATGGCAACCTCGTGATCGCCATCCAACGTCTTTTCGAAATTCTGGATATACATGATCAGCCGCTCATAGGCCCATTGAGCAGGGCTCTTGGTTTCGACCGGCTTTTGCAACGGCTTGGGCAAATCTTTGTTACCCGATGCCTCTTCCGGGTTGGCATGCACCTCATAGCAACGGGGTAATGCTGCGGATTCCGCCGCTTCGGCCGATGTTTCGATCTTGTCCATTGCTTTACCCTTTGCGCTGATATTCCCACGCCCCGTCCGCGCGGCGCGTCCGGGTGACGGCTCCAATGTGGTAGAGATGGTTCGTATGTGCAACCGCCTCGACCAGCGCGAGGCCGTATTCGTCGCCTTTGATCTGACGTTTGAACAACGGGGCAAAGCACTCGGCTGCGGTCTTGGGCTGGTCTAGATCGCTTAGCAAACGTTCGAGCGCGCCGTGATGGTTGTCGATAAGCTGACGCATCCGGATCGGCAACCCGGTGAAGGGTAGCTTGTGCCCGCCCAGAACCAGATGATCGGGACGGGCCAAAGGTTGCAGGCGTTCGCAGGCTTCCAGCCAATCAGCAACCGGGTCTGCCATCGGCTCGGTCGCATAGACACCCAAATTCGAGCTAATCGAGCTGAGAATCTGATCTCCGGTCAACACCAGATTGTCGTCGCGGCTCCAAAAGGTACAGTGTTCGGGCGCGTGGCCGTTGCCCATATGAACATCCCAGTCGCGCCCGCCCATGCGGATCACGTCGCCTTGTTTAACACGGGTAAAGCCCAGCGGCATGGGGTAGACGGTGTCGGCAAAGTTGAAGGGACGTTCAGCCATCCGGCCCGCCAGCACATCCGCATCCATCCCGGCGCTGCGGTAGTAATCGAGCGTTTCCTTCGGCCAGTTCTCCTGCACATCCAGCGTCAGCATGCGGGCGAACAACCAAGCGGTGCGGCTGGTCACAAGCTCGGCGCCATGTTCGGACTGGAACCAGCCCGCATTGCCGACGTGGTCAGGATGATGATGCGTGACCACAACCCGGTGGACGGGCTTTCCGGCCAGAGGCCCTTCGATCAGGGTCTGCCAGATGGCACGTGTTTTCTTCGAAGAAAGCCCGGTGTCGACGATTGTCCAGCCGTCGCCATCATCCAGCGCATATACATTCACATGATCCAGCGCCATGGGCAAAGGCAGCCTGATCCACAGAACACCTTCTGCAACCTCGACCCATTCGCCGGGTGCAGGCGGTTCAGCCCACGGATAACGCATCACCTGAGGCCCCTCGCCATCCATCAAACCGCCAACTCCTCTGCGCTGAGCGCATAAAGGTCATCAGCCCCGTTCTGCGCCTGTGCCAGCAAGCCTGAATGCTCGGGCAACAGCGCGTTGATGTAGTAGCGCGCCAGTTTTGCGCGCGGTCCGTCGGGGTCGGCCAAAGCCGCCGACAGGTGGTAATGCCCGCCCAGCACCCGCGCAAAGGCCTTGAGATAGGCTGACGCCCCGGCAAAGCGGTTATTCATGTCTGATTGCGCGACGATCCACTCGGTGGCTTCACGCAGTGACTCAGATGCCTCCCACACAGGACCGGCAAGCTCGGGCATCGTGGCGCGGGCTTTCTCGGCCTGATCCTCAATCTCATCCAGCAGGTTCGAAGCCGCCTCACCCCCATCCATCATCTTGCGTGCCACAAGGTCCATGGCTTGAATGCCATTGGTGCCCTCATAGATCGCGGTCACGCGGACATCGCGGTAGTATTGCGCCGCGCCGGTTTCTTCGATGAAGCCCATGCCACCATGGACTTGAACGCCGGTCTCGGACACGCGCATCCCGGTTTCCGTCCCGAAGGCCTTGCAGATTGGCGTCAGCAAAGCGGCCCTTGCAGCCCAATCGGCCTCACCCGTGGCCTGCGCCATGTCGATCGCAGCTGCATTGGCCAGCATGATTGCTCGCGCGGCAAATACATCCGCGCGCATTGACATCAGCATCCGCCGTACATCCGCGTGATCGATGATCGTACCCGAGGGCGTCTTGCCTTGCTTGCGTTCCAACGCATAGGCAAGCGCGTGCTGATAGGCCCCTTCGGCCACACCGACGCCCTCACCACCAACGCCCAGACGTGCGTTGTTCATCATGGTGAACATCGCGGCCATCCCGCCATGTTCTTTGCCGACCAGCCAGCCTCTGGCACCGTCATACTGCATCACGCAGGTGGGGGACCCGTGCAGGCCCATCTTGTGTTCCAGCGAGACGACTTTCAAATCGTTGGCAACGCCAGGATTGCCATTTTCATCGAGGATGTATTTCGGCACCAGAAACAGCGAAATCCCCTTCGTCCCCGGCACACCGTCCGGCAGACGGGCCAGAACCAGATGGCAAACATTCTTGGCAAAGTCGTTGTCGCCCCAAGAGATATAGATCTTCTGGCCGGTCACCGAATATGTGCCATCGCCATTATCCTCGGCCTTCGAAGTCAGCGCGCCCACATCCGATCCGGCCTGTGGTTCGGTAAGGTTCATGGTGCCCGACCATTCGCCCGCCATCATCTTGGGCAGATAGAGCGCCTTCAACTCGTCGCTCGCGTGGTGCTCCAGCGCCTCGATCTGGCCCTGAGTCATCAGGGGTGCTAGTTGCAACGACAGGCAGGCCGCGCTCATCATCTCGTTCACAGCCGTGGTCATGGTCATCGGCAGGCCCATGCCGCCATATTCGGGGTCGCCGCTCATCCCGATCCAACCGCCTTCGGCAATTGCATTCCAGCCTTCTGCATAGCCCGGAGACGTTCGCAATACTCCGTTCTCCAACCGGGCGGGTTCCAGATCACCTGGTCGCTGCAGCGGGGCCATGATCTCTTCGCACATTCTCCCGGCCTCGGTCAGAATGGCGCTGACAACGTCATCGCTGGCCTCCGAGAATTTCTCGGTCGCGGCGATCTGGTCAAAACCGATCACGTTGCGAAACAGGAATTCATAGTCTGAGATCGGGGCACGATAGGGCATGGTTTCCCTCTGAGTCTGGCAGTTTGTCAGCGTGGGGTTGGAATCCCGGCCCCACGCCGGTATTCATCTGGGCTGGCACGATTACCTACCGTGACCTGAACTGCAAGCAACCAAAACGCGGCGTCACGACCTATGACCCTTCTCGGCACTCAAGACTTATCAGCAGAAGCCGACGGCATCGCCAAGGCCGCCGACCTGTTGCGGCAGGGGCTGTTGGTCGCCTTCCCGACCGAGACTGTCTATGGTCTAGGCGGCGATGCGCGGAACGGCGAAGCCGTGGCCGCAATCTATGAGGCCAAGGGACGGCCCAGCTTCAACCCCTTGATCGCCCATGTAGCCTCAACCGAAATTGCAAAAAGGTTTGTTGAATGGACCGATCAGGCCGAGCAATTGGCGCAAGCCTTCTGGCCCGGTCCACTCACAATGGTTCTCCCCTTGCAGGATGATCACGGGATTTCATCACTCGTCACGGCGGGGCTGGATACTTTGGCCGTTCGGGTGCCCGCCCATCGCACCGCACGCGCCTTGCTGGCCTCATTTGATGGCCCAGTGGCGGCCCCCTCGGCTAACCCGTCTGGGCAGATCAGCCCGACCACAGCGGCCCATGTCCGAACTGGGTTGGAGGGGCGCATCGCTGCCATTCTGGACGATGGGCCCTGCGGGGTTGGGCTTGAATCCACCATTGTCGGTCTGGCCGGAGCCCCTGCTCTGCTGCGGCCAGGTGGTGTGGCGCTGGAACGAATCGAAGAGATTTTGCAAACGGAATTGCATCATCACCAGCTGGGTGATCTGCTGACTGCGCCGGGGCAATTGCAATCCCACTACGCGCCGGATGCGCCCGTTCGCCTGAACGCACAAGCCACACAAGGCGCCGAAGTTTTGCTGGGATTCGGAGATGTCACCTGTGATCTGAACCTTTCAGATAGCAGCGATCTTGCCGAAGCCGCCGCCAACCTGTTCGCGGCGCTACACAAGCTGAATGCAACAGGCCGACCGATTGCTGTTTCACCGATCCCAGATCATGGGTTGGGTGCAGCCATCAACGACCGCCTTCGCCGCGCGGCGGCCCCCCGCGATTAGGCGCGGCCTGCGCTGGCAGAGAGCGTCAGAGGGTCAACTCCCAGCGTGGCCAAAGCGGCCTCCCATTTCTCGTCATCCGGAACATCGAAAACAAGTTTCGAGGACGCTTCGGTCGTCAACCAGCCATTCATGGCGATCTCATCCTCAAGCTGATCCGGCCCCCAACCAGAATAGCCCAGAGTCAGCATCGAATTCAGCGGCCCCTTGCCTGATGCCAGATCTTCAAGCACATCGAGCGTTGCGGTCATGCTGAAATCTTCCGCAATTTGCATCGAATGCAGATTCGCATCGTAGTCCGCGCTGTGCAGCACAAAGCCACGCGACATCTCGACCGGGCCGCCGAATTGAACCAGACGCTCCCCGATAACCGGAATGCGGCACGGGATGTTGAGCTGTTCCAGCAAGGTCTTGATCCGCAAATCTGAAGGCTTGTTGACAATCAAACCCATCGCGCCATCTTCGCCATGGCTGCAGATATAGACGACCGAATGTTCGAATCGTGGGTCGCCCATGCCGGGCATAGCAATCAACAGTTTTCCCGTAAGGTCCATCAGCAAACTTCTCTTGCGCCATAGGATGACACCAGAATGAACCCGCATGCCGGGGAATGGCAAGGGACCAGCTGGGATTTCTGGGCATTTCACCTAAGTGACCGGAACGTGACTTGGCATTTAAGCTCAGAATGCGCATGTTCTGCACATGAAACTGCTTTCGAAATCCGCCGCAGCCGGTCTGACGGCCACTCTTTGCTTTGGCTTGCCTGCGATGGCTCAAGGGGTTGGTAGCCTGGTGCAGCTTGAGGTTCTGGACGGTGGCCGGACCGCCAAGGGCACCTATCAAGGCGCTTTGCATCTGACGCTGAAGGAAGGCTGGAAAACCTATTGGCGTGCGCCGGGTGATGCGGGCATTCCGCCGCAGTTCAATTGGACAGGCTCTGGCAACATAGCGGATATCGCGATCACGTGGCCCGCACCGCATGTGTTCGATCAAAATGGGCTGCGCTCGGTCGGGTATGAGGATCAACTGGTACTTCCCGTTGAGATCACACCTAAGAACCCTGCAAAACCCGTTCGTTTGCGCGGTGAGATGGATTTGGGTGTCTGCAAAGATGTCTGTGTACCGGGTAAGCTGGATTTTGACCACACACTGGATGCAAAGGCCGGTCGCCATCCGGCTATAGCAGCAGCCCTTGCCCAGCGCCCGTTTTCCGAGCGTGAGGCTGGCGTGGTGAACGCAACCTGCCACCTGACACCCACTTCGGATGGAATGCGGATCGAAGCGCATATCACCATGCCCTCTGCAGGCGGGTCCGAATTCGCCATAATCGAACCGGGAAACCCGATGCTCTGGGCTTCGCAACCCGAAACACATCGCCAGGGCAAAACCTTAATCACCAGTTCCGAGGTCATCAGCGCCTCGGGTGGGCCGTTTGCGCTGGATCGGTCTGAAGTGCGAATCACTGTGCTCGGGGCGAACCACGCTGTAGACATACAGGGATGCAGCGCAGGCTGATCGGATGAGTCAAACTCCTAAGATTGGCGCGTTGGCCGTAGTTGTTCATGAAAATCAGGTGCTGTTGGTTCAGCGCAACAAGCAACCCGACGCAGGGTTGTGGGGTTTTCCCGGTGGCCATGTGGAATGGGGTGAAACTGTTTTGGCCGCCGCCGCCCGTGAGCTGCGGGAAGAGACGAGCGTGATTGCCGAACCGATAGAGTATCTCGATAATCTGGATTTGCTTCTGCGCGACGGCGAAGGGCTGATCCGGGCGCATTATCTGTTGGTTGGTGTCGCGTGTCGCTACACTTCGGGTACGCCTGTTGCTGCAGATGACGCGCGGGACGCGCAGTGGTTCCCCGTCGATCAGATCAAAGCCCGTGACCTTCCCATGAGTAGCCGCGTACCCGACTTGCTGCAGCTTGCGGTCTTGCGATCAAGCCTCGGCGCGACCTGACAATCGTGCGTATAACAAGCTCGACAGCAGCACTCCCAACAACAGGATCACCGTCGCTCCGGCGGCAAAGACGCCAAAGCCCAATTGCAACACAATTGGCCCATCCGGGGTTGGGTAGAAGTCTGAAAGCAGCACCATCGGTTCACCCGTAACGGCAGGCCAGATCATTGATACCCCTAACCAAACCGCCAGCGCTGCGCCTGTTGCGCGAACGGCTGTGCGCACCACTCGATCCGGCGCTCGTAAGGCACGCCGCATTGCAGTCATCGGACGTGAGACATCGTTCAGGATCGCCAGCAGAGCGGGTACCAGCAACAGGATCAGCACCATCCCGAAGCCCAGCCCGTAGACCAGAGTGATCACGGTAGGCTTCAAGAACTGTGCCTGTTGTGAGCTTTCGTACATCAAAGGCGTCAGGCCCAGCACAGTGGTCAAGGTGGTCAGCATCACCGGTCGCAGCCGATCTGCGGTGCCTTCGACAATCGACGGTACCAACCCACGTTCCTGTTGATACCCATCGATCGTGGTCACCAACACAATCGAGTCGTTGATGATGATCCCGGTCATACCCAGCAGACCGACAACGGTGAACATGCTCAGCGGCACATCCCAAAGGTAATGCCCCCAAATCGCGCCCACGAGGCCGAAGGGTATGATCGCCATGACCACCAATGGCCGCGTCCAGCTGGCAAAGACCCATGCCAGAACCAGATAAATCCCGGTCAGACACAGGATTAGCCCGGTGCGCGCCTCCGAAAGGAACTCATCCTCCTGTTCGCTCAGACCTGCCATGCGCCATTCAACCTGACGTTCGGAGGCAATGTTGGGCAGGATTTCCTCCTGCATCGCCCGAGCAATCTCGGCAGCTTGCGCCGGATCATCCTCGGAAATGTCGCCGTTCACCGAGATCACGCGCAGGCCATTTTCGCGCCGGACCGTCGAGAACCCCGACTTTCGCTCGACCGAGACAATATCGGCCAGCGGAACGTAGACACCATCGGGCGTCCGCATCAGCGTGCGTTCCAAAAAATCAGCTGTCAGTTCGCCCTCAGGCAGTTCGATCCGAATCTCGGTGCTGCGCGGTCCATCCGGGAAAGTAGCGGCCTCGATCCCGTTCAGTCGGTTTCGCAATACGCGGCCAAGTGTTTCGATGCGGAAACCCAGCGCCTGGCCCTGTGCCGTCAGATCCAGAATGAACTCTTCCTTGTCATACGCCAGATTATCCTCAAGCGCCGAAACTTCAGTGTATTTCGACAGCGCCGCCTGCAAATCTTCGGACGCGGATTTCAACGTGTTCACATCGGCGCCGTAGAATTGCACGTCAATTGCATCGCCACCGGGGCCTGAGCGCCAGCCGCGGAAACTGAGCAATTCGACCTTCGGATGGCGGGGGACAAAGTCCTGTAGCTCACCCACAAACTCAAAACTGGAATAGGGGCGCAGGTCGGCATCAATCAACTCGATCGAGATACCGCCCAGCAGATCGCTGTCCTTCCCATCCGCCGCACGCAACCCCCATCCGGCCGATCCACCTACTTCTGCCAGAACATAATCGATGGGATTGCGGCCATGACGCTCTTCGTAGATCTGGCCCAGTTCTTCGGTGGCCCGCTGGACCATGTGCATCATTTCAAGCGTCTCGGCACGTGTGGCACCTTCAACCATGATGAAATTGCCGGTGACCGAGCCGCGTTCTGGCGCATTGAAGAAACGCCAGTTCACATCCCCCCGGATAAACAGAGCGATCTGGCTGGCCAGAACGACAACCATCAACGCAACCACCACGTAGCGCGCCCAGATCACCCACGCGACCAGCGGGCGGAACAAATGATCCCGCACCCAGCGGAATCCCCTGTTTACGACCCGGTTTGGCCAGTCATACCAATGTTCCTTGGCCGAATGTGCGATGGCATGGGCCATGTGGTTCGGCAGAATCAGAAAACACTCGATCAATGAGGCAATCAGGACCGCAATGACGGTGAACGGAATGTCGCGGATCAACTCTCCGAACCGGCCACCGATCGCGGTTAGTCCAAAGAATGCGATGACGGTTGTGACGGTTGCGGCAAACACCGGCATCGCCATGCGCCGGGCTGCGCGTTCGGCAGCGACCATCGGCGCTTCGCCCAGCCGGCGAGCACGAAAATCGGCATGTTCGCCCACCACAATGGCGTCATCGACCACGATGCCCAGCGTGATGATGAGACCAAACAGAGACACCATGTTCAGTGACAGCCCGCCCAGATACATCAGAGCAATAGCCGCTGACATCGCAACCGGAATGCCGGCGGCCACCCAAAAAGCGATCCTCGCGTTGAGGAACAGGAAGAGCAGGCACACCACCAGTCCCAGGCCCAACAGACCGTTGTCCACCAGAATATCCAGACGGTCGGTGATGGCTTGCGCCCGTGTGCGGATCAGCTCAATCGTGATGCCTTCGGGCAGGCTCGCCTGCATCTGGGCCACTACATCCTCAACATCGCGCTGGATGCCAATGGCGTCGCCAAGATTGGAACGATCTACGCGGATCGACATTGCAGGATTTTCACCCACGAAATAGCTGCGATTGCGCGTAACGCCCTCGACCCTGATTTCAGCCACATCCCCTACAACAAGCTTTGAGCCGTCTGCGAAATTGCGTAGGGCGATGCCCTCAATTTCTTCCGGGGTGCGTTTTTCTACCCCCGTTCGGATGCGCGCGTTGGCGCCCGAGACATCGCCTGCAGGGTTAGCCGTGACCTCGGCAGCGATGGCCGCCGCGATATCCGAGAGTGAAATGTCATTGGCGATCAGCTGTACTGTGGGCACCTCGACCACCACGCGCGGTGCGGCCAAGCCGCGGATCGTAGTGCGCGTGACCCCGGCGGCAAAGAGGCGGCTGATCAGTTCATCGGTGAACTTAGCCAATTGCTCGGCCTCGATGGGGCCAGTGATGACCACATCTGTGACACGATCACGCCAGGCCCCGCGCCGAATTGTCGGCTCCTCGGCGTCTTCGGGCAGGTTGGTGACACTGTCGACGGCCGTCCGAACCTCTTCGACTGCGCGGGACATATCCCAGTTTGGTTCAAATTCCAGCCGGACCTGTGCCGATCCTTCGCGCGAGGTTGATTCGGTACTGGCCACACCCTCGACAGCCAATAGCGCAGGTTCGAGCAGTTGGATTATGCCATTGTCGACATCCTCGGGGCCGGCGCCCTCCCATTCGACATTCACATCGACGCGTTCAAGAATCACATCAGGAAAGAACTGCGCCCGCATGTTGGGGATCGCCGCGATGCCCAACACCAACATGACCAGCAGCAACAGATTGGCCGCTGTCCGATGCCTGGTAAAATAACTCAGGATACCGCCTGCCGCGCTGGGAATTTCGCGGATCATGGCGCCTAACCCCCGGCCCGATTGTCATCAAGACGGCGTACAAGAGCGGCAGGTACCTTTGCCTCGCTCAGTTGACCCAATACCTGGGCCTTATCCGCCTGTGACATCCCATCGCTGGCCTCGACCTGTGCGACAAGTTGAGCCCGCTTTTCGTCGGAGAGTTCGACCATGCCGGGATCAACTTCGGTGCTGGCTTCAACCCGCAGAGGCCGGACGCGAACGCCCGAACCCAACAGAGGCGTCCGTCCGATCACTACTTCTCGACCCTCCAGACCTTCACCGCGCAGCAATACTTCATCTCCTTGACGACGGATCAGTTGTACGGCCAAAGGCTCTAACCGATCGTCCGGACCAAGCACCAGCACGTTGCCCGCTGCATCCAGAACAGAGGACGGCAGACGCACAACATTCTCCAGCGGTTGTTCCTCAACCGAAACGGTGACGAAATCCCCTGGTTTGAAACCTGGCGCGTCATCAAGGCGGGCATAGATCAGACGCCCGGTCTGCCCTTCACCCGCAGCCCCGCTGTCGCGGCTGATTTGGCCCTTGGCGATCAGATCGGTCCCAGTGACCTCTAGCGATACGGTGACTGGTGCGGAAATCAAGCCGCCTTGAGCGTCCAACAATCGCACATATTGCGCGGTCGAGACCCGGAACGCGACCTCAAGCGCGTTAGGGTCCACAAGTTCAGCCAGCTTTTCATTGGCCGCGACCAACCGGCCTTCAACCAAAGTGACCTCAGTCAACGTCCCGTCAAATCCGGCGTGGATCGTCATGTCTTCCAGATCACGCTCGGCTCCTTCCAGCGCGATGCGGGCGCGGGCAAACAGTGTGGTGGCCTGATCGACCCGAGACTCAGCCTGCGCCAACGCAATCCTGCGCGCCAGAACTGCCTGATGAGCAGATGTTGCAGCCAGTTCCGCCTCTTCAACACTGGCTGCCGCGCCAACGCCTCGTGTCTGTAGGTCTTGTTGACGCTGAAGAGCCCGGTCGCGTAGCTCGGCCTGCGCTTCGGCTGATTTCAATTCATCCTGCGCCAGCAGAAGCGAGCGTTCTGCATCTCGTTCTTCAAACTGGGCATCCAGAAGATCGGATTTGGCGCGGTCTAAGGCTGACTGCATATCAGCTGGATCCAACTCAACCAGCAACTCACCAGCCGTCACGGTGCCACCATCTTCGAAATCATCCGCCAGCGACACAACGCGTCCACCCAAGGCTGCGCGCAGCTCCAGCCGACGGCGACTTTGGATCTGACCAAATGCCTCCAGATAGGGCGTAACGGTTTCTGGTTCGGCGGCGCGGACACTGACGGCGAATATGCGTTCCCGCGCCTCGGGGGTCTGATTGTCCCGCGTCAGCACATCCTGCACCGCGCCCGAGATCATCTGTACAGCCACGATCAACAGGCCCAGCGTCAGAAACGCCAGGAACACACCTACAAGGCTTTGCCGCAGAAATCGCATCGGTCACTCACCTATGGTCGCACATGCTGCCTTCCGCAAAGGTAGCCGGGTCGCAAAAAATGCCAAGCCACAAAGCGGTTATGATGCGTTAAACGCAGGACCAGTCTACTTCCGTCGCAGATGTTCGTCCAATCTGGGCATTATTTCCACGAAATTGCAGGGGCGGTGGCGATAATCGAACTGTTTCTCCAAAATCGCATCCCACGCGTCTTTACACGCGCCCGGGCTGCCCGGCAGCGCAAACAGATAGGTTCCGCCCGCCACACCGCCTGTGGCGCGGGACTGCACGGCAGAAGTACCTATCTTTTCCATAGACACGATGGTGAACACGGTGCCAAACGCCTCAATCTCTTTTTCATAAACATCCCGATGTGCCTCGACTGTCACATCGCGACCCGTCAGACCTGTGCCGCCGGTCGAGATCACAACGTCGATCTCGGGATCAGCGATCCAAGCACGCAATTGTTTTGCTATCTCAGCGCGCTCATCTTGTATAATCCTGCGATCCGCCACTGAGTGGCCCGCTTTTTCGATCCGATCCACCAACGTCTGGCCCGAGCGATCCTCGTCCAGAGACCGCGTGTCAGAAACAGTCAGGACAGCGATCCGGACGGGAATGAACTTCTTGCTTTCGTCAATGCGTGACATGCGGTGTCAGGCCCTTTCCATAATAGCAAGCCGGAGGGCCAAAGCGGTGAAGATCCCCCCTGACACCCAACCTAGAATACGCGAGGCACGCGGATTGCCGATTAGCATCCGACCTGCGCCGCCAGCAAAAATGCCGACCAGCCCATTCACTACAAACCCGCCGACACCAAGAATTGCGCCATAGATCAGGAACTGCGCCAATACCGAACCCTTCCCTGGATCGATAAATTGCGGGATGAAGGCGAGCACGAACAGAATGACTTTGGGATTGGTCAGGTTGACTAGCATCCCGTCCCGAAACGCGTAACGGGTGGGTCTGTTCGGTGCGTCGGCGGCGACTGCACCATTCTTGATCGCACCCCATGCGAGAAAAAGCAGATAACCCACTCCGGCCCAGCGGATCACATCGAACAGCCACGGCAAAGTTGCGACCGCCGCGCCAAGGCCGAGACCGGCAATCAGAACGTGCACCATACCGCCTGCAGAGACCCCGGCACTTGCGGCAATCGCAGGGCGCGGACCTGCGCGCAGGCCTTGACCAAAACAGAACATCATATCCGCGCCGGGTGTGAAATTCAGCGCCAGCGCTGCCGGGATAAAAGCCAGCAGCGTTACCGTGTCGATCATAAACTCACCTCGAACCAATGCACTTTGGGCCCCAGATTGGCTATCTGTGTACGGCCGATGGTGCCTCGGTAACCCCAGCTGTCATGGATATGCCCGCAAAAGACTAATTTGGGTTGAAGCCGTTCGACTGCGTCTCGAACGGCGACTGAGCCAACCGATTGGCCTTGCGAGGTAGTATCGCCATGCCCTTTGGGTGGAGAATGCACGATCAGGATATCTGCGGCCTCGCACCGATCCAGCAGTTCTGCGGCCTCAGGCTCGGTCAGGTCGCAAGACCAATCGCCAAAAGGTGTGACCGGCACGCCATAGCCCAGCCCAAACAGGCGCAGACCGTCAAGTGTCATGCCTGTCCCGTGCAGAACATGCGCACCATCAGGCGCGGTTTCTGTCAGTTCCTCGGCGCTTTCCGCATTGCCCGGCACCAGAACCAGCGGAGCCGCAATGCCCGAAAGCATCTGCATCGCTTCATCTAATCCCCGCCGCGCGTTGCAAAAGTCGCCGGCCCCAATGACCAGGTCAGCCTCGGCACTGGCGGCCACCAAGTCGGAGGCGCGGTTGCGCGCCATGTGCAGGTCAGAGAACGCCAGCACCCTCATGACCCGCCCCTCAGCCGCGCTTGCAGGTCCAGCAGATCGGCCCAGGCCTGTCGCTTCATCTGCGGTTGACGCAGCAGGTAGGCCGGGTGGAACATCGGGATGACCGGCAGGTTCAGCGCCTGATCCCATTTCCCGCGCAGCCGTGTGATACCTCGTTTGCCCAGCACGGCCTGACAGCTGATATTGCCCATCACCACCAGAACCTCGGGTTTGGCCAAGGCCACATGCTGTTCCAGAAACGGCTTCATCATGCCTATTTCTTCCGGCTTGGGATCGCGGTTTTGCGGAGGGCGCCACGGCAGCACGTTGGTAATGTAGACATTCTCGCGCCGATCCAGATCAATCGCGGCCAGCATCCGGTCCAGCAATTGCCCAGCGCGCCCGACAAAGGGCTTGCCTTCGCGATCCTCATCACGGCCGGGCGCCTCGCCGATGATCATTACCCGTGCGCCCGGTGTGCCGTCGGCAAACACTAATTGTCGCGCGCCGCGTTTGAGGTCGCAAAGATCAAACGCCTCCATCGCCGCACGCAAATCGACGAGCGATCCGGCGGTCTTTGCCGCCTGTTTCGCAACAGCTGCGGCATCGACGGGTTCAGGCTTTTTCGCAGGTTCAGCCGCAGCGGGTTTCTTCGCCTTGGACACCTTGTCCGGCAACGCATAACGATCCACCGGCGCATCGCCGATCGCTTCGGTTGCGCCCAGCTCGATCTGCCATTCCAGCAGCGCCCGCGCGGTATGATGGTCCAAGCCCGATTCCATAACCCTCAATCTAACCAGCTTTTGACCGAGGGAAAGCGAATAGACCTTGCCATGGCACAGGGTCGCACCGACCATGGCAGGGTCATGCTGTCATTTCTGCGATTCCTTCTGATTGCTCTTTTGCTGGCAACCTCTGGCGGTTCGGCGAGCGCACAGCTGTTTGACCGGAATACTCAATGCCGCCCCGGACAGCTGCAATGCGGACGCAGTTGCTGCCCCGCAGGCCAGCGCTGCAGCTTTGATGGCCGCTGTATCCCGCCCGGGCACACCTATTGTGGAGGCGGACGCACCTGCGGCCCGTTCGAGCGCTGCGTGGCAGGAGGAACCCGTTGCGCCCCGGCGGGGGCGAACAAGTGCACCTCGCGTCTGGATTGCCCAGGTGGCAGCTTCTGCAACGGGCGCGGGGAATGCGAGCGCAGCAGACCGGATTTGATCCCAACTCCATCCACAACCTGCTCGGATGGCCGGACCTGCGGAGCCGGCTCATCCTGCTTGCCGGGCGGCGGATGCTCACGCCCCGGCTGGTTTCTGTGTGAAGAAACCGGTTCGCAATGCCGACCCGGCTTTAAATGCTCGGCTCATCAGGGCTGCGTGCCGATCAAGGCTATCGATTGCGGCTATGGCAAGTGGTGCAAACCCGGCGAACAATGCCTGCCCGAAGGCGGATGCGAGAAACTGCTTGAAGGGTCGGAACCTTAGGTTGCCTTGGCCTGCATGGCTTCCTATAAGCGGTCCGATTGTCAGACAGGAGCCCGCCCAATGCGTTTCGCCCATCGTCACCTTCTTGGCATCGAGCATCTGTCGCAATCCGATATCACCGCTATCCTCGATCTGGCCGAAACCTATGTCGATCTGAACCGGCAATCGACGAAGCATTCCGATGTGCTGTCAGGCCTGACCCAGATCAACATGTTCTTCGAGAACTCAACCCGCACGCAGGCCAGTTTTGAACTGGCGGGCAAGCGGTTGGGGGCTGACGTGATGAACATGGCTATGCAGGCCAGTTCGATCAAAAAGGGTGAGACACTGATCGATACGGCGATGACGTTGAACGCGATGCATCCCGATCTGCTTGTAGTACGGCATCCTCATTCCGGCGCGGTGGACCTGCTGGCGCAGAAGGTAAACTGCGCCGTGTTGAACGCGGGCGACGGGCGGCATGAGCACCCGACACAGGCCCTTCTGGACGCGCTGACCATCCGCCGGGCCAAGGGCCGTCTGCACCGGCTGAACATTGCGATCTGCGGAGACGTGGCGCATTCGCGCGTCGCACGGTCGAACCTGATCCTGCTGGGCAAGATGGAAAACCGTATCCGCCTGATCGGCCCGCCGACGCTGGTACCGTCTCAGTTCGCCGAATTCGGGGCCGAAATCTATGACGACATGAACGAAGGCCTGAAAGACGTCGACGTAGTCATGATGCTGCGCCTTCAGAAAGAACGCATGGACGGCGGTTTCATCCCCTCAGAGCGCGAATACTACCACCGCTATGGGCTGGATGCCGCGAAACTCGCGCTTGCAAAGTCCGACGCCATCGTCATGCACCCCGGCCCCATGAACCGAGGGGTCGAGATCGATGGCACTCTGGCCGATGACATCAACCGGTCCGTCATTCAGGAACAGGTCGAGATGGGCGTTGCCGTCCGCATGGCCGCCATGGACCTGCTGGCGCGCAACGTGCGAGAAGCCGCATGAACGATCTGATCATCACCCCCCATGAGCGCGGCGTGATCCGCCTGTTCTCGCTGGATATGCGCCCGGAAGAAGCGAAATTCCTGCGCGAACCGGGGGCTGTTGATCAGGTACTTGGTGTCGAAGGGCTGGACCGCGCACAGATCGACATTTTTCCGGTATCCGACCTCGAAGACCTTGGGCTTTATGGCTATCTCAGCGAAGGCTGCGGTGTCTCGGTAGACCAGTTAGACCGCACGAAATTGGAGGCCATCGAAGGCTGGGTGATGGTCCTGCGCAGCGCGGCTTTCGGCGATCGATCAGTAACCCTTTCACCCGATCCACGCCTGCATCTGATTGGCCTGTTCACAGAAGAGGCCACGAACTGGACCGGCGACGTGATCGAGACGGAAAGCGCAAAGCCATACTCGGCCCCGCAAAGCCCGCCAGCGGATACCAAACCAAGCCGCATCGGATCAGCGGTCATTGCCTTGCTGATTCTGATCGCCATCGGAGGTGCCTTGTGGCTGATCCTGTGACATTCTCCTCGGACAAGGGCGCTTATGTCCGCACCAATGCATGGCTCGCCGCCTTTGCAATGGCGGTCGCGATGGTCGTGCTATGGTTGATCGGCAATCCCTACGTCTGGACCGGCGCGCCTGCCGGGTTGGCTGCCATCGGGATCCGCGCGTGGTATTTGGCCTCGGAAGAACTGGTCGCCACGTGGGAAATGACAGACGCCACTCTGACCGGTCCCGGTTCGCGCAAGGTGGCGCTGAACCAGATTCAGGCGGTCAACACGATTGGCAGCTTTGTCCAGATCGTCACCAAAGGCGGCGACAAACACCTTATCAAATACCAGGCGGACCCCGCCGCCACCAAAGCCGCGATCGAAAGGGCCATGGCATGAGCAATCTGATTTTCACCAATGCCCGCCTGATCAACCCCGAAGCGGACACAGATAGCATCGGCTGGCTGAAGGTTGCCGACGGTCGGATCGCGGCGCTTGGTGAAGGCGCGGCCCCAGACGCTGACACTCAGGTGGTCGATTGCGGTGGGCAATGCCTTGCACCCGGCATTGTCGACATTGGCGTCAAGGTGTGCGAGCCCGGTGAACGGCACAAGGAAAGCTATAAATCTGCAGGTCTTGCAGCAGCCGCAGGGGGTGTGACAACCATCGTCACGCGCCCTGATACCCTACCTGCCGTCGACACACCCGAGACGCTGGAGTTTGCCACCCGCCGCGCGCAAGCGGACGCTCCGGTCAACGTCCTGCCGATGGCCGCCCTGACCAAAGGACGCAAAGGGCGTGAGATGACCGAGATCGGGTTCCTGCAGGACGCAGGCGCCGTGGCGTTTACCGATTGCGATCATGTCGTGACCAACACCAAGGTGTTTTCTCGTGCTCTGACTTACACTAAGTCCTGCGGCGCACTGGTCCTTGCGCATCCGCAGGAGCCGGGGCTCAGCGCTGGGACTGCAGCCACCAGCGGCAAGTTCGCCGCTCTGCGAGGCTTGCCCGCCGTATCGCCTATGGCTGAGCGGATGGGACTGGATCGTGACATCGCCTTGCTTGAAATGACCGGAGCCGCCTATCACGCCGATCAGATCACCACGGCCCGCGCCCTGCCCGCACTGAAACGCGCCAAGCGCAACGGGCTGGACATCACGGCAGGCACGTCGATCCACCATTTGACACTGAACGAATTGGACGTGTCCGATTATCGCACCTTCTTCAAAATCAAGCCCCCACTGCGATCCGAAGATGACCGGCAAGCCGTGATCGAAGCAGTGCGAACCGGTCTGATAGACACGATCAGCTCCATGCACACCCCGCAGGATGAGGAAAGCAAGCGCCTGCCGTTTGAAGAGGCGGCCTCGGGCGCGGTGGCGCTGGAAACGCTGCTGCCTGCGGCGCTGCGCCTATACCATTCCGAACAGCTGGACTTGCCGACCCTGTTCCGCGCCATGGCCCTGAACCCGGCCAAACGGCTGAGCTTGGAGAGTGGTCGCCTATCCCAAGGCGCGCCCGCTGATCTGGTCCTGTTCGACCCGGATGTTCCCTTTGTTCTGGACCGCTTTACGCTGAAATCGAAATCGCAGAACACACCGTTTGACGGCCAGCGGATGCAGGGTAAGGTCACCGCAACCTATGTCGCTGGACAAGAAGTGTACCGGAGAGCCTGATGCCCTTGATCGATAGCACAATGACTCAGCTCATCCTGTGGGCCGCGTTAGGATACCTGCTTGGGTCCATACCATTTGGCATGATCGTCGCGCGCGTGATGGGTCTGGGAAACCTGCGGCAAATCGGGTCGGGCAATATCGGGGCAACCAACGTCCTGCGCACCGGGAACAAGGGAGCGGCGGCGCTGACATTGCTGTTTGATGCGGCCAAAGGCGCCGCTGCCGTTTTGCTGGCGCGCGTATTGGCCGGTGAAGATGCTGCGCAAATCGCAGCGCTTGCCGCATTTCTTGGTCATTGCTTCCCGGTCTGGCTGGGCTTCAAAGGCGGCAAAGGCGTAGCAACCTTTCTGGGCCTTTGGCTCGCGCTTGACTGGCGCGTGGGTGTCGCCTGTTGTTTGACATGGCTGGTTGCGGCGCTGATCTGGCGCATTTCTTCTGTTGGGGCGCTGGCCGCCGCCGCTCTGTCCACAACATGGATTATGGTCCTGACTGATGGCAGTACGTTTTTCCTCGGGATTGCTCTGACATTACTGGTCTACTGGCGGCACAGCGCCAACCTCGCGCGGATTAAGGCGGGCACCGAGCCAAAAATCGGAAAATCGTGACGGCGTCCATCGCTTTCCTGAAGGCGATCGATGATCTGCCCATCGGCACATTCACGGGGGCCGCTGGCCCGCGTAGATATTTGGTTTCGCATCAGATCATGGCAGGTGGGAAATCACACAAGCTCGTGGCCTATCAACTGGGCGGACCGGACTATATCAGCTTAAACCTTTATCTCACCCGCAAGAGCGGTGCGCTGCTGCGCCCCTGTGAGATGCCCGCTGAGAAAGTGGTTGCCTTTGTTCTGGCGCTCGTGCCTGACGTGCAGGAATGAACAACAGGTCTTTGTGACCGCACAATCACAATTGATTGCTTTGAACGTGAACAGACCATTCCCCAACTGGGATTTTGTGACGGCCAATTACCGGCGTCGCGACAATCAAATCCGGATCGCCCGGGCAAAATTACCGTGCTCTTAAGCGAGCCTATTCACGAAAGGTGAAGTCATGAACAAGTTCAAATCCATAATCAGCGGAGTCGCGCTGTCTGTTGCCATTGCAAGCTCGGCCATGGCGGCAGGTGTTGAAATCAATGCAAGCTCAACCGGCTTGGCAATGCAGGGCTATGACCCAGTTGCCTATTTCACCGTTGGTGAAGCCACCAAGGGCGACTACCGCATTTCCACCCTGCACAACGACGCGCTGTACCGTTTCGCATCGGAAGAGAACAAAGCCGCCTTTGAAGCCAACCCTGAGGCATACCTGCCCGCTTACGGTGGCTACTGCGCATTTGGCACCGCAATGGGCTTCAAGTTCGATGGTGACCCTAACTACTGGAAAATCGTCGACAACAAGCTGTACCTGAACCTGTCTCAGGACATTCAGGAGCGTTGGGAAGGCGACATTCCGGGCTTTGTTGAGCAAGCCAGCGCAAACTGGGAAGACATCGCCGACAAAGACCCGGCTGAACTGCAGCAATAATTCGCTGACAAGACCTTTGTATATCGGCGGCAGATCGTATCTGCCGCCGATCTTCGTTTGAAGGCGCCGTGCCGCGGCCTATTTAGAATCAAAGACAAGCGCCCAGATCAATTGGGCCCGCGCCGGGGACACCGGCTAGCCACCAGGATGGTTCGGAATAGATAAAGCATCACTGATCCGGCTTTTGGGCTGGTTCGTAGTGCCAGGCATAAGGCTGCCAACCGATGACCGGTCAGCAGATCTCGAGCGAAAGGAAACAGAAGATGACGGGTAAACTTGCACTTTTCACCTCTGTCGTGACGCTAGCGGCGGGTTCAGCGATGGCACAATCCTCGGGCAGCTGGACCGGCTTTTACGGCGGTGCACAGATCGGCTATGCGGATATCGACACCAACATCTCAGGCGTAGACGGGGATGGTGCGATTGGCGGTATCATCCTTGGATATGACTATGATCTGGGCGACTGGGTTTTTGGCGGTGGCTTTGACTATGACTGGAGCGACATCGACCTGGGTAGCGCCGCCACAGTCGAGAAGGTCTGGCGCATCAAAGCACGCGCTGGCTACAAGGTGAACCCACAGGGTCTGCTATACGGAACCGCTGGTTATGCCGACGCGGACACAAACACTCTGGGCAGCGACAATGGCTGGTTTATTGGTGCTGGCTATGAACAGATCGTCGCCCCCAACATCAGCGTAGGCGGCGAACTTTTGTATCATGAGTTTGATGATTTCAATTCATCGGGCGTCGATGTTGATGCCACGACGCTCCAGTTGCGTGTCGCGTACCGGTTCTAAACAAATGTACGGGTACGGCAGTCATTGCCGGGCCTCTCCTGTTAGGGCACCAGGATTGTACTGCCGGTGGTCTGACGCGCTTCCAATGCGCGATGTGCATCGGCAACTTGATCCAGCGGAAACTCCTGATCGACGTGGATCTTAACCTCGCGCCCATCCACTTTGCCAAACAGACGCCGCGCCATTGCCTGACAAGTAGCGTGATCCGAGATATGGGTGAACAGGGTTGGGCGGGTGATCTTCAAAGATCCTCGTTGCGCAAGCATGCCTAAGTCAACCGGTGGTACTGGTCCCGATGCATTGCCAAATGAAATCATCATACCCAAGGGTTTAAGGCAATCCAGCGACCCTTCGAACGTGTCTGCGCCGATGGAATCCATCACTACATCAACCCCTTTGCCTCCAGTGATCTCGGCGACTCGCTCGACAAAGTTCTCTGTTCGGTAGTTGATGCAATGCGACGCGCCGTTGAACTGCGCCAGGCTACATTTTTCGTCCGTTCCCGCGGTGCCAATCAGCTTGATGCCTTCGGATTTCGCCCATTGGCAGGCAATCAGGCCGACGCCTCCAGCGGCGGCGTGAAACAAAACGGTGTCCCCCCGACGCAAAGGCGTTGTGCGGTGAAACAGGTACTCGACCGTCATGCCTTTCAGCATCATGGCCGCAGCGGTACGGAACGAGATACTTTCGGGCAGCGGACATACCTGTGCGGCAGGCATCACACGCGCTTCGGAATAGGCCCCGGACGGGCCTGCAGCGTAGGCCGCGCGTTGGCCAGTGGAAAGGTGCGTGACACCTTCGCCCACAGCCTCAATCACGCCGGCTGCCTCCATCCCCAATGCGTGAGGCAATTCAAGCGGATAGAGACCGGTGCGCTGATACACATCAATGAAATTCAATCCGCAGGCATGGTGGCGAATGCGTACTTCTCCCGGCCCCGGATCCCCAAGCGGACGATCCTCAATCCGCAGGGCCTCTGGCCCGCCGTGTTCGTGAATGACGACAGTGCGCGCTGTTTGCTGCATGATACCCTCCGTTGCCTGTTGAAACAAAGCTAACATGCCTGTTCGACAGGGCAATCTTTGTTATCCCTCAAGCATGTTCGGGCAAGATTTTGCAATATGTGCTATAATGCGGGTGGACGTTGTAAATGGGCAGACGTTGCCGGCTGATCCGGTCACACGAATTTGCCTTACCGGATGCATCCCGCGGCGCACCCACGCCAGAGAAGGGGATGAACATGGACAAGACAATCGGTAACCCAATTACCTGGGTCGCCCGTAATCTGCGGGCGACCAGCGATCATGTGTCGGAATCAGTATCCGAAATCGGCAGCGCGGATGTCCGCACCCTGCCAACAGTGCACACGCTGACCCTGCAGGATCTGCGCGAATGCCTGAAAGCCGGATATAACGATTTTCTCGAAACTCGAGCCGATGCGATCTTTATCGTTCTGATCTATCCGATCGCAGGCCTGCTGATGTTCGGTATTGGGCTCAACAAAGACATGGTGCCTTTGCTGGCCCCGCTGGTCATGGGCTTTGCCCTGATCGGACCTGTCGCCGCGGTTGGGCTTTATGAGATCAGTCGCAAGCGGGAACAGGGCGGAGACGTCCATTGGCTGGATGCGTTTGGCGTGTTCCGCTCGCCTTCCTTCGGCGCGATATTGGCACTGGGCTTTTATCTGGTCATGCTGTTGTTGATCTGGCTGATGGTAGCGCAAGGAATCTACGCGCAGACACTTGGGCCAGAGCCCCCAGCCTCGGCAACAGCCTTTATCACCGAGGTATTCACCACCGGAGCTGGCTGGAGCATGATCATCATCGGCACCGCCATCGGCTTCCTGTTCGCACTGGTCGCGTTGGCGCTGAGCGTGGTCAGCTTTCCATTACTGCTTGATCGCAAAGTGGGCGTTCCAGTGGCCGTGGTGACCTCGGTTCGGGTCTTGCGTCAAAACCCGGGCGTGATCCTGACTTGGGGTGCGATCGTGGCGACGCTTCTGATATTGGGCGCCATACCGATTCTGCTGGGCTTGATCGTAGTGATGCCCATTCTGGGTCACGCCACTTGGCATCTGTATCGCCGGGCGGTCGCCTGACCGCGCGGCGTCAGCTTAGCCGGAGACTTTAAGAACGATCTTGCCGATATGGCCCGATCCTTCCATCCGCGCGTGCGCAGCGGCGGCTTCAGCCAAATCGAATTCGGAATCCATCACAGGCGCAACCTTCCCGGCCTCAAGCAAGGGCCAGACGGCTTCACGCAAGTCTTGCGCAATGCGTGCCTTCGCCAGATCGCTTTGCGGACGCAGAGTACTGCCGGTCAGGGTTAGACGCTTGACCATCATCAGCGCAAAGTTCAGTTCGACCACCGGACCTTGCAGGAATGCGATTTGAACCAAACGACCATCTTCGGCCAGCGCTTTGACGTTGCGCGGGATGTAATCGCCGCCCACCATATCGAGGATTAGGTTTGCGCCACCCTCCGCACGCATCGCAGCCACGAAGTCTTCATCGCGATAATTGATCGCCTTCTCAGCCCCCAATTCGACACAAGCCGCACATTTCTCAGCCGATCCGGCCGTGGCAAAAACCCGAGCGCCAAATGCATTGGCCAACTGGATCGCGGTCGTGCCAATCCCGCTTGAACCACCATGGACCAGAAAACGTTCCCCCGCTTTCAGGCCACCCCGCGTAAATACATTGGACCAGACGGTAAAGAAGGTCTCTGGCAAGCAGGCAGCTTCTTTCAAACCCATGCTCGTAGGAACAGGCAAGCAATGCGCGGCGGGAGTGGCTACATATTCGGCATAACCGCCGCCTGGCAGCAGGGCGCAGACCTGATCGCCAGTCGCCAGCCCCTCAACACCCGTGCCAATCGCGACAACCTCTCCTGAGGCTTCCAAACCCGGCAGATCGCTCGCACCCGGAGGCGGATCATAGGCCCCCGCCCGTTGCAGTGCATCAGGACGGTTCACCCCGGCATAGGCTACTTTCAGAACCACCTGACCCTCCGCCGGTTCCGGCATCGGGCGTTCGGTCAATTGCAGAACGTCCGGGCCACCCGCTTCGGTAATCTCAACAGCGCGCATCGTCTGGGTCATGGTCATATCTCCTTTGCCTCTTGCCTAGCAGTCAGTAGCGCAGAGGCCCAGCAACAAGTGGAAACGTTGCGACTATTTCCCCGATGACAGCGAACCGGGCAAGTTGTCTGGCATCTTCACCGGAGCCTTCACCTGACCCGCAAGCCAGTTGGGCACAGCCAGAAACGGCTTCAGCAGCGGATTGTCATTCACCTGCGCCTTGAGCTTTTCGAACTGCATCACGCCCTCGATCCGGCGATCGAGGAATTCCCATGTCGCCTGATAATCCGGACTGTCATCGCCCAGCCAATACAACAGTGTTGAAGAATAGACGCCCGACAGAGTGGCACGTTTGGTGTACCAGTTCACGTCATCCGAAGTATCGCCAAGCGCTGTCCAGATCTGGTCACAGGTGCCCCAGACCGCCTTGGCCCCATCTGCGGCATAGATCGGCAGCGCGAATAGAGTCACACCCCGGCGCACGGCCTCTTTGTCTTCGACTGCCTGTAAACGAAAGCGGACAGCGGCGGCGACCTTGTCACGAAACTTCAGCCCGCTTAGATCCTCAGTATTGATACGATCCAGCATTGCCGCATCACCGCGCGCATGGAAGGCCAGTGCCAGATCGACAGCGCCGCGCGGGCAGATGGCGCGGGCCAGTCCGGCATCCAGACCGCAATCGGAAATCGCTGCGCGAAAGCTTGTTTCCGACCAACCGTCAAAAGGCACATGGTCGAGAATCGCGTTCAGAAGTTGTTCTTTGGTATCTTCATAGGTAGCGGTCATTTCGGCTCTCCGAGGCTGCGGGTCCAGTACTAGACAAGTTAGGCGCGCTTTGCTATACGGCCACTTCCTGCAATTTCCTTGCAACTCTATCTAGAAAGGTGGTGACAACCACATGCAGGTTAGTGTTCGCGACAATAACGTCGATCAGGCGCTTCGTGCCCTGAAGAAAAAGCTGCAGCGCGAAGGCGTGTTCCGTGAAATGAAGCTGAAGCAACATTTCGAGAAACCGTCCGAGAAAAAAGCGCGCGAGAAAGCTGAAGCGATCCGCCGTGCCCGTAAACTGGCACGTAAGAAAGCACAGCGCGAAGGTTTGCTCTAAGAGCCTACCGCGACTCGTCCAGCTTTGGATGACACTATTTGACGACCCCCGAGGCCCCGCCCGGGGGTTTGTCGTTTTTTAGGGCGGATATTCTCGCCCATTCCCGGCTTTACCCTCGCGGCAACCTGCCGATTTTGATGCAATCGCCTATGTCGGCATTTTACAGCGCAGCGAATCGCCGCTCGGTTGCATTCTGCCGCCGAAAATCACCCAACCCCGTACCTACCCTGTTCAGCGTTCTTTGATCGTCTGTAAGTGAGGCCGTCCACTCAGACATAACCAAAAACGGAGGCACTGATGTCGACAGCAAGTACGGTTGAGCGCGAAATGCTGGCGCTGATCAACCAAGAGCGCACATCCCGCGGTCTTGATCCCCTAGAACTTGAACGCAACCTGAATGAATCATCCGAGGACCACAGCACCTGGATGCTTGACACCGACCGGTTCAGCCACACCGGGCAGGGAGGCTCATCTGCAACCCAACGGATGCAAGCCGCAGGGTTTGACCTGTCCGGCAGCTGGCGCACCGGAGAAAACATCGCTTGGCAATCCGAGCGCGGCGCACCGGGCATCAGCGATGATGTCGCGCAATTGCACCAGAACCTGATGAACAGCCCCGGCCACCGAGCCAACATTCTGAACCCCGATTTTAAGTATATCGGCATCGGGATCGAAGAAGGCGACATGCAGGGGTTCGATGCAGTCATGGTGACGCAGAACTTTGCTGCGACACAAGGCGAGGTCGATCTTGATAACGGCGGCACCACCCCGCCAGTGAACCCTCCGGTTGAAGAGGTTGCGGAACCGGAAGAGGAAGTTACCACTCCGACCGAACCTGAAGTGCCGGATACCGACGTCACAGAGACTGAGGAACCAGTTGACGAAACTCCGGTGGCGGAAGTTCCTGAAACCGATGAACCGGCTGAGGAGACCCCGGACGAGGACGTCACCGAAACCGAAGAACCAACGGACGAAACTCCGGACACTGACGTCACTGAGACCGACGACCAAGTCGAGGAGACTCCGGAAACTGACGTCACCGAAACCGAAGAGCCGGAAACGCCTGATACCGATGTGACTGAAGTTGAAGACCCGGAACCTGAAGTGCCGGATACCGATGTCACCGAGGTCGAAGAACCAGAGCCTGAAACACCTGAAGTTGTCGTTGACAATGGTGAACCAGGCGCGGACTGCTTTGACGTTCAGGCTTTCCTTGCCGGGATCGAAGCGTTTGTTAACGCACTGCAGGCCCATTTTGACCAGTTCGAATGGTCTCCGGTGCAACAGGCCGATACGACTCCGGAAATGGATGATTTCGATCTTGTGTTCGACACCGACGTCGCTGACGACATGATTGAAACTGTTGAAACCACAGTCGAAGACATGAATGACGACATGTGTGGCATGTTCGTTTTCGAAATGAACTGCGGATTTGATTGGGGCTAATCAAACCGTTCAGGTGCGGGGGATCGCTCTCCCGCACCACATGACTGCCAATTCAATAAATCTTTGGCACGTGTAGCTCATCCGGCAAAATGCGCCGTTCGTATTCGGGATTATAGCGCCGATCCGGCAAATTGACCTTTTCTTGCGGCACATCCTCATAAGGGATCTTGGTTAGCAGGTGCTCGATACAATTAAGCCGTTCGCGCTTTTTGTCATTGCCTTCAACGATATACCACGGCGCCTCGGAAATGTTGGTGCGAAAGAACATATCCTCTTTGGCCTTGGTGTATGCCTCCCACCGGATGCGGGATTCCAGATCCATGGGCGACAGCTTCCACTGCTTCATTGGGTCGTGAATGCGCATCAGGAATCGCAGTTGCTGTTCTTCGTCTGTAATCGAGAACCAGTACTTAAGCAGAATAATCCCCGACCGCACCAGCATCCGCTCGAATTCGGGAACGTCCTGAAAAAACTGTTCAACCTGATCTTCGTTGGCAAACCCCATCACGCGTTCCACACCCGCTCGGTTGTACCAGGACCGATCGAAGAACACGATCTCACCCGCCGCAGGCAAATGGGGCACATAGCGCTGAAAATACCACTGGCTTTGTTCCCGTCTGCTAGGCGCAGGCAAGGCGACCACGCGAGCGACCCGCGGGTTCAAGCGCTGTGTTATGCGTTTGATCACCCCACCCTTGCCAGCACTGTCGCGGCCTTCGAACAGGATGCAAACCTTGGCCCCGGTGTGAACCACCCAATCCTGTACCCTGATAAGTTCGGCCTGCAGACGCAAAAGGTTACGAAAATAGACCTTGCGATCCAGCATATCGGGATGCTGATCCTTGTAGATCTTACGCACCTCGACCGAAAGCATTGGTTCGCTGAATTCGATCTCGAAATCTTCATCCAGCGAATCTTCCAGTTCGGCTTCCAGCCAATCTTTAGGGGTGCTGTCATGTTCGTAAACCAAGGTCTGCTCCTTATCGTCTTCGGGTTCGGACCATACAGGGCCAGTGTAACCATCGGATGTCAGCGCGCATTGCCAATGTTTCACTTATGGTCAGAACTATAGATTTTGAACCGGTCTGAAGGCAGATACAAGCGGTCAGGACGAAACGCCGCCATCGGGTGCGGAAGAGTTCAAACTGGCAGGGCCGTCGTTTTGAAAACCGTGCGCAAAGCAAAAGAGCTTTGCATCTGCGCCACGCCGGGCAAGCGAGAAAGGTACTGCCGATGTATCCGCGCGAAATCTTCGGTATTTTCAGCAACCACCTTCAAAATATAATCCGCTGTTCCGGCCATCAGATGACATTCTAGTACATCGGGAATTCGGGCGACTGCCTTTTCGAAGGATTCAAGCACCTCTTCCGCTTGTCCCTGCAAAGTAATCTCGACAAACACAGTTGTTGGCACATTCATTTTACGTGCATCCAGCAATGCAACGTAATCTTTGATATAACCTTCTGCCTCAAGCCGTTGAACACGGCGGTGGCACGCCGAGGGTGACAGGTTGGCCTGTTCGGATAGCTCTGAATTAGACATCCGGCCTTTGCGCTGAAGGGCTGCCAGAATCTTTCGATCGGTCGCATCTATCATCATCGGCGCACATCCATTGCGTAGTATTTAACTATCTTCGGATAATTTCCTACAATTCTACCATTTGGCAAGCAGGGTTTCACAAAAATTGCACAGCATAATGCCCATAATTTAGGCAGTTTATGAATGGAGTCTCACATGAAAATCGGCTGCCCCAAGGAAATCAAACCCCAGGAGTTCCGCGTCGGGATGACCCCGAACGCGGCTGGCGAGGCTGTGGCCCGTGGTCACGAAGTCATCATCGAAACGGGTGCCGGGATGGGCTCGGGCTTTGACAATGATGCCTACGTCGCGGCAGGAGCTCGCATCGTCGACACTGCAGAAGAGGTGTTCGCCACCGTCGACATGATCGTCAAGGTCAAGGAACCTCAGGCGGTCGAGCGTAAAATGCTGCGCGAAGGTCAGTTGCTGTTCACCTATCTGCACCTTGCACCCGACCCAGACCAGACCCACGACCTGCTGGAATCCGGCTGTACTGCGATCGCCTATGAGACTGTCACCGACGCGAACGGCGGCCTGCCTCTGCTGGCCCCAATGTCGGAAGTTGCCGGTCGTTTGGCACCGCAAGTCGGGTCCTGGACTTTGCAGAAGGCCAACGGTGGCCGTGGCGTTCTGATGGGCGGCGTTCCGGGTGTTGGTCCTGCCAAGGTGATCGTCATTGGTGGCGGTGTGGTTGGTACCCACGCTGCCAAGATCGCAGCGGGCATGGGCGCAGATGTAACCGTGCTGGACCGCTCGTTGCCGCGTCTGCGCTATCTGGACGATGTGTTCGGCGGAACGTTCAAGAACCAATATTCGACAGCTGGTGCCACCGCTGAACTGATCCAGGATGCCGATCTGGTCATCGGTGCGGTTCTGATCCCGGGTGCGGCAGCTCCGAAGCTGATCTCGCGCGCACAACTGTCGACCATGAAGCCCGGCGCGGCTCTGGTAGACGTTGCGATCGATCAGGGCGGCTGCTTCGAAACCTCGAAAGCCACCACCCACGCCGATCCGGTTTACGAAGTTGACGGCATCATGCACTACTGCGTCGCCAACATGCCCGGTGCGGTTGCCCGGACCTCGACCATAGCACTGGGCAACGCAACAATGCCGTTCATGCTGTCGCTGGCAAGCAAGGGCTGGAAGCAGGCCTGCAAGGACGACGCACACCTGCTGGCAGGCCTGAACGTCCACGCCGGCAAGCTGACTTACGAAGCGGTAGGTACTGCCCTCAACATCGACTCTGTCGATCCGGCAACTCTGCTGAACTAAGAGTACTCCCGCCTCTGAAAGCGTCCTTTTCCAAAGGACGCTTTACAGACTTGGGCCTGGCACCGCGCCAAAAGCGCGGCGCTATTGTTTTTGAACCAACGGTCACACAAAAAAAGTACACCGCGCTTTGGCGCGGTGCGCGGCCCAACCGGAGGAGGGCAATTCAATGCCCGAGCGACGGGCGGGAGGCTTACGCCTCTTTGTGTATCTCCACTGAATGCGGATACGGGATGGATACGCCCTTGGCGTCAAACGCTTCTTTGATCGCTTTGGTAAGTTCAAACTTCACATCCCAATAGTCAGCCGCCGCACACCACAGGCGAGCGGTCAGATCAACCGAGCTATCTCCAAGGTTTGTCACCCGCACCCAAGGCTCAGGATCAGCCATGATACGACTGTCGGCCTTGGCCACATCCTGAATGATGTTCATCGCCTCATCCGCGCTGTCGCCATAGTCGATGCCGAACACCAGATCGACCCGGCGCGTGTCATGGGCGGAGTAGTTTGTGATCACCGAACCCCAAGCCTGACCGTTTGGCACGATGATCTGTACGTTATCCGGCGTCACAAGCTCGGTCGTGAACAGGTTCAGGTCTTTCACCGTACCTGCAGTGCCACCAATATCGACATACTGGCCCAACTTATAAGGCCGGAACACGACCAGCATCACGCCTGCGGCTAAATCACTGAGTGTTCCCTGCAGCGCCAAACCGATGGCCAAAGATGCGGCACCCAGAATGGCCACAATGCTGGTCGCCTCGATACCGAAAATGCCCAGTACGGCGACAAAGACTATCGCCAACAGCACCCATTTCACCAGGCTCGCAACAAAATTCCCCAAAGTCGGGTCGATATGCGGTGTCGCGTTGATCCGCCGCCGCACCAGACCACTTATGGCTCCGGCGACGATCCAACCCAATACCAGAACGATCAACGCTTTGATCGCGCTCATGATCAGCGGACCAAATGCGCCCACCTGTGTTACGACATCTTCCACACGTTTCTCCTTTGCGCCAACAGCAAACCCGCGCCTTTGGCGCGGGATTGCTAAAAAGTCTGGGCTAATTTTGCGCTCAGGTCTAGGTGCGGGATTTCCGAGTTTTCCCCCTGCTGTTCCCCAGCAAACAGTCACTGTCCGGTCCTGCACACTCAAACACCTGACAATCTGCGCTCATGCCACCACATTGAGACCTATAACCCTGTTGCAGGAGCATATCATGCTGGACACCACCTCATTCCCGATCATGGCCAAATGGCCACCGCAATTTCCTGATCGCATCCAACTTTATTCCTATGCAACGCCCAACGGGGTCAAAGCGTCGATCATGCTGGAGGAAACCGGACTTCCCTACGAGGCACATCTAGTTACGCTGGCAGATGCGGATGTCAAAAGTCCCGAATTTCTGTCGCTAAATCCCAATAACAAGATCCCGGCTCTCATTGATCCGAACGGGCCCGATGGGGTCCCGATGGGGCTTTTCGAAAGCGGAGCGATCCTGCTGTATCTGGCCGAGAAAAGCGGCATGCTGCTGGGGCAGAGCAAGGCGGACAAACATTTAGTCACCCAATGGCTGATGTTCCAGATGGGCGGCGTTGGGCCGATGTTCGGTCAGCTGGGGTATTTCCACAAATTCGCTGGCAGCGAGATCGAAGACCCCCGCCCCCGCGAACGCTATGTGACCGAGGGCAAACGCTTGCTGAACGTCCTCGAAACACAGCTGAACGGCCAGGATTGGATCGCCGGAGATTATTCGATCGCTGACATAGCCATCGCACCCTGGCTGCGTGGTCTCGACTATTATGGCGTCAAAGAGGTCCTCGGTTGGGACAACTACAGCAATGTAGCGGCCTATCTCGACCGTTTTCTGGAAAGGCCTGCAGTTCAGAAGGGCCTGACCATCCCGCCTCGAGATTAACTTGAATCACAGGGCGGCGGCGCCAAAGAGCCGCACGCCCTTGGGCCGTTCAGCCTGGCAATCGGCCTGTCTCGACGTAACGCAGAATCTCGACAACCTGCGCGGGCTCTTCCGCCACCGCAAGCGCGGCCGCGTCCACCTCTTTCAAAGCGTGTTGATGATCGGCTCCATGTAACACGATGATCGATTTGCCCAAGGCCGCCGCGTAGCCGGCATCAAAGGCTGCATTCCATTGCTTGTATTTGTCCCCGAAGCGTACAACGACCACATCAGCGTCTGAAATCCCCTTGCGGGTTCGGATCGCGTTCACCATCGCACCCTTGTGGTCATGCCAATACTTGTTTGGCTCTGCCCCCAAAATCGCGACGCCACAATCATCCGACGCATCATGATCTGTCACTGGGCTGCTAAACTCTATGTCCAGCCCCCCGGCACCTGCGATAATCTGTTCCCGCCAATCCGTGTGAATCTCACCCGAAAGATAAACTTTTAACATGACCTATTCCTCCCGCAAAAAAGGGGCGCGCCCGCCCCTTCGTGATATCATATATGTCCCACCCTGGGTGGAAACATCCTCAGCCGCGCAGCACGCCACCAGTCGCTTTCGCCACTTTCTCGACGATCTTTGCACTGACCTCTTCGATGTCCTTTTCCTTGAGGGTCGAGTCAGATGGCTGCAGCCGAACGGTAATGGCCAGGGATTTCTTCCCTTCACCAAGGCTACCCCCGATGAACTCGTCAAACACCCGAACGTCTTCAATCAGTGCCTTGTCGGCCCCTGCAGCTGCATTCACCAGCGTTAACGCCTCGATATTGGCATCAACGACAAACGCAAAGTCACGCTCAACCGCCTGCAGGTCACGCAGTTCCAAGGCGGAACGGGTTGCTCCGGATTTACGCGGCATCGGAACCTGATCTGGCCAAATGGTGAACGCCATTGCCGGACCCTTGATGTCCATGGCCTGCAAGACGCGAGGGTGCAACTCACCAAAAACACCCAGAACCTTTTTCGGGCCAAGGCAAATCTTGCCGTGACGACCCGGGTGCCACCAGGCATCGCCACCACGCAGAATTTGTACCTTAGCTGGCGCGCCAATTGCGGCCAGCACCGCCTCGGCGTCGGCCTTCGCATCAAACAGGTCAACCGGGCGGGACGCACCGTGCACATCCCTGGGGCCGCTGCGCCCAACCAACAGGCCGGTGATTTGCGTCTGCTGATCCCCCGGCTCGCCATCGTGGAACACCGGACCGACCTCGAACAGAGCCAGATCTGCGTAACCCCGCGCCTGATTACGCGCCGCCGCCTGCAGCAGACCAGGCAACAGATCAGGGCGCATATGGCTCATCTCGGACGAGATTGGGTTTTCCAGCATGGTTGCAGCGTCGCCACCGCCAAACAGCGCAGCCGAGGCCTGATCTATGAAGGTGTAGGATACACATTCATTATACCCCAGTGCGGCACAAGTCCGTCGCGCCATCGACTGGCGGCGCTGCGTCGGCGTCATGACCGGTTTGGGGATACCCGCCGTGGTGCGTGGCAGAGGAATACCCTGCAGCTTGGTCAGTGAAGCAATCCGCGCGACCTCTTCCACCAGATCAGCTTCCCCCATGATGTCTGGTCGCCAGCTGGGCACGTGCGCCATCTCTCCATCCAGACGGAAGCCCAAACGGGTCAGGGTTTGCCGCTGCTCGCTTTCCGGGATTTCCATCCCGACCAGAGACTGCACTCGCGCCGCATCCAGCTTGTAGGCCCGCGCGTGGTTCGGCGCATTGCCCGCCTCAACCACGTTCGAGGCTTCACCGCCGCAGATATCCAGGATCATCTGCGTCGCGTGCTCCAACCCTTCGCGGGTGTATTCCGGGTCGACCCCACGTTCGAAGCGATAGCGCGCATCCGAATTGATTTTCAGCGCACGGCCCGTCAGGGCGATCTGCACATGATCCCAGAACGCGCTTTCAAGGAAGACGTTCACCGTCTCCTCGGTGCAGCCGGTTTCCTCACCGCCCATGATACCGGCGATTGATTCCGGGCCTTTGTCGTCCGAAATCACCATCATGCCGGGCTGTAGTGTGTATTCCTTCTCATCCAGAGCAACCAACTTCTCGCCGCCTTTGGCACGGTGAACGCGTAGGTTACCCTGCACCTTGTCGGCATCGAATACGTGCAGCGGGCGGTTGTGATCGAAGGTCATATAGTTGGTGATATCCACCAGAGCCGAGATCGGACGCAGACCAATCGCCTTTAGCTGATCCTGCAGCCATTGCGGGCTAGGACCGTTCTTAACACCCTTGATAAGCCGACCGGTGAAATGCGGTGCGCCGTCCAGCGTATCCTCGTCGATCGACAACTTGATCGGGCTTTCGAAATCACCTGGCACCGGCACATAGTCGCGCACCTTCAGCGTGCCCAAACCACGAGCAGCCAGATCGCGCGCAATCCCCTCAACACCCAGCGCATCCGGGCGGTTTGGCGTGATCGCAATCTCGATCATCGGGTCAACCTTCGACGGCTCGTTCTCGGCCAGCCAGTCGATAAACTTGTCACCGATCTCGCCCGAAGGCAGCTCGATAATTCCGTCATGCTCGTCCGACAGCTCCAGCTCGCGTTCGGACGCCATCATGCCAAAGCTTTCGACACCTCGAATCTTGCCAACGCTGATGGTGATATCCAGACCGGGGATATACATGCCCGGCTTACACACGACGACAGTGATGCCTTCGCGCGCGTTGGGTGCGCCACAGATGATCTGCAGGTCGCCCTCGTCGGTCTCAACCGTACAAACTCGAAGCTTGTCGGCGTCGGGGTGTTTCTCGGCATGTTTCACATGGCCCAGCGTAAAGCCCGCCAGCCGGTCCGCCGGATTGACGATATCTTCGACCTCAAGTCCGAGGTCGGTCAGCGCCTCGGCAATCTCAACCACCGAAGCGTCAGTATCGAGGTGGTCTTTCAGCCAGGAAAGAGTGAATTTCATCGGTCGTCATCCGCCAGTAAATCTCGGGTCAGACCGCATGTAGCGGATATTGTACACAGGGGAAAGAGGCCGTTGGCCTAGTCTTCGGCAACCGTGTTCGAAACAGCGTCCGACCCGGCAAATACAGCCAGAATACGCGCGATCCCGCTACCCGTATTCACCCCGGTATGGGTCGAGCGGAAGGCTTCGACAAAGGCATCCCCGGTTCTGTAGACACGCGTACCGTCATCGCCATAGTCAACGGTGATCTCGCCCTCAAGGACATAGGCCGCCAACGGCGCATCATGTCGATGGTCGCCTGTCTGCTGTCCCGGTCGCATGGTGACGATCGCCATAGTGATTTCAGCCTGCCCTGTCGGATATTCCAGTGGCTCGCCGATGATCGAGGTATCGGTCTGCAACAGCAATTCAACCGGCGGGTATGTGTCCTTTGCCTGAACGAAAGTGGCGGCAAGGATCATTGCGCCCAGCAGAAGCGGTTTCACGGGTCGTCTCCTATGATTGTGCTCTGGCAAGTGATCGCGCCGCCGTTGCAATGTCAACGATTACGGATAGGTTGGCTTTCGGCCCAAAAGCTCATCCAGCTGCCAACCGATCCAGCCATGGGGGATAAAATGCCCACCGGGATGGGTGTCCAACGTGACCTGCCCCTGCGCGCAATCGGTCCATTCCATACGGCTGAGCGTCAGAAACGGCTTTACGCTCCAATCCCCGCGCGGAGTCGCGCCGTTACAGTCGAACTTGGCCTTCCACAGCGCCACCGGATAAGTCGTGTCCCCGTCCGGCCCGAAAGGGAAATCCATCACCGTATCGTCCAGCCCATGCACGTGGCGCACCTCACGCGGAGCCTCAGGGCAGTCCTCGGTCTGGCGGATCGAGCCCGCAACAGCCAGCAGGGCGGCGATATCATTGCCCGACTGGCACACATAACGCCACGCCATCGCGCCGCCAAAGGAATAGCCCGAGACATATATGTGCGCGGGATCAATGGGATAGCGTTTGGCCACATCCTCAAGCACCTGATCGGCGAATGGCACATCCTGGGTGTCGGAGGTCCAAAAGTTCCAGCTTTTGCCCAGCCCGTTCGGGGCCACGAGCAACACATTCCGTAGCTTCGTCGCGCCGGCGATGCGTTCATGGTTCACCACCACATCGCCCTGCCGCGCCCAGCCATGGAAATGCATCAGCACCGGCAAAGGCGCTTCGCCATCCCAGTCTTCAGGTTCCAGCACATGGTACGAACGGTCGCCGACCTCACAAGCGGTATCGCCATGGCAGTCAGATTTCCATGGCCCCATCGCAAAGGCCGGAGTCGCGGTCAGCAGAAGAAAAAGCAGTCGATAGATCATAGGCCGGAGCCTAGCGACGTCTGCCGCGCTGTCACATAACATATTGGTGTAGGGTGGGGTTTCACCCCACCAACCGCCCCACTGTGGGGTGAAACCCCACCCTACACCGGATCAAGCTACAAAGCCGCGCTATCGCCAGACCGCGGGGGTGGCGATCCTCGGGCTGTGCCGAGCACTTTATGCCAGCCAAATCCGCGAAACGCTCAAACGGAGCGTTAACGGAGACAAATCGCCAGCCCGTGCGGGCGGTCTGGCGATAGCGCGGCGGCCTATCGGCCTTTGCTCCGCACTTACCTCTCGAATCGATCAATGAGTTTCTTGGTTTTCCAAAACTGAGATTGTTGATCACGCGTGCTTTCATCTCTTTTTTCCCAAACGCGATGATGCGCAATCATGAACAGGCCCGAGAATGGCGCGGATATGAGTAAAGCTAAGCCAGCAACCCAACCTGGAAGTAAACTAACAATTCCAACAAATACCCAATACCACGCGAAGAGTATCGCAAGTCCAACCCACCGACGGTGACGGCTGGAAAACGAATAGGACCAGTCATAATACTTAGCGAGATAAATGCTGAACAGGTACAAGTCTTACCACCAATTCCAAAAACTAGAATTCCGTTTTTGGATTAGGTCTAAGGTTTTGTCTCTTTGCAGTCGATCTCGCACTTGAAAAGCACCGGGCAGCAAAAATTCGAGCCCAGCAACGAGTAGTCCCGGCAGAAACAAAATTGCTGAGACTACAAAAGCAATCAAGACTGCTGTCGATGAACTTTCCCACACCCAAGATACAAGTGTTGGTGGAATAAACACCGCGAAGAACAAACATATGAACCAATGAAGCGGCTGTTTGGAAACCCTAAGCTTCCACCAATCACGATATAACGTCAGCCAGTCGTCCAATGATCTACCTACCGCGACAAACCACCATGCAGGTTCGGCATATCCAGCGCTGCAAATCCGTAGTGCCGCAACCACCGCAAATCTGAATCAAAAAACGCCCGCAAATCCGGAATGCCGTACTTCAGCATCGCCAGACGGTCGATGCCGATACCAAAGGCAAAGCCCTGATAGACCTCGGGGTCGATGCCACCGGCGGCGATTACCTTGGGGTGGACCATGCCCGAGCCCAGAATCTCCATCCAGTCGTCGCCCTCGCCGATCTTCAGCTGACCGTTATCCCAGGAACAGCGGATATCGACCTCGGCCGACGGCTCGGTAAAGGGGAAGTGCGAGGCGCGGAAGCGCAGTTCGACATCGTCGACCTCGAAGAACGCTTTCACGAACTCTTCCAGAACCCATTTTAGGTTGGCCATCGAGATGTCCTTGTCGATGGCCAGCCCCTCGACCTGATGGAACATCGGCGTGTGGGTCTGGTCATAATCGGCGCGGTAGACGCCGCCCGGGCAGATCACGCGGATCGGCGCGCCCTGCAGCTCCATCGAGCGAATCTGAACCGGAGAGGTATGGGTGCGCAGCACGTGCGGCGGACGGTTATCACCCTCGGCGCGGTGCATGTAGAACGTGTCCATCTCAGCCCGCGCGGGGTGGTGGCCGGGGATGTTCAGGGCATCAAAGTTGTGCCAGTCGGTCTCGATCCGCGGCCCTTCGGCCACCGAGAAGCCCAGTTCGGCAAAGATCGCGGTCAATTCCTCGGTCGCCTGGCTGACCGGGTGGATCGAACCCTGACGGCGCGCGCGGGTCGGCAGGGTGACGTCCAGCCATTCGGTGCGCAGACGCTCATCCAGCGCCGCATCAGCAAGCGCTGCTTTCTTGGCCGACAGGGCCGAGTTGATCTCATCCTTCAGGGCGTTCAGCGCTGGGCCAGCAACCTGGCGTTCCTCGGGCGTCATCTTGCCCAGCTCGCGCATCTTCAGCGCGACCTCGCCTTTTTTGCCCACGGCAGCGACGCGGATCGCCTCAAGCGCGTTTTCATCGCCAGCTTCGGCGATTTGGCCCAGATATTTTGCCTTAAGATCGTCCATGACGCCCTCTGAATTTGGTCGCCAACCTGCTATCGGCCCCGCCCCGCGAATGCAAGCGGGACGGTGGGGATCAATAGCTGTATTCGGGATAAATCCGGGTCAGATCGCCATTCCAGTCGCCATTGTAGTGATCCAGCAACTCATCAGCGGGAACCTTGCCCGTATCGATGCTGTCCTTTAGCGCGTTCAGGAAATGCGTCTCGTCCTGCACCAGACCACCTGCGCCGGGGCGCGCGCGCGACGCCAGACCGGCCTCGGCAATCGAGACCACTTCGCGCGCCAGATCATGCATGTTGATGTTGCCAACCTGCGCTTGCAGACCATCCTTGGCAGCCTCAACCCGCAGCGCTTCGCGCGTTTCGGCATCCCAGCCTTTGGCCAGATCCCAAGCGGCATCCAGCGCGGTTTGGTCATAGGTCAGACCGACCCAGAAGGCCGGCAGCGCACAAAGCCTGCGCCATGGGCCACCATCGGCACCGCGCATCTCCATGAATTTCTTAATCCGCGCCTCGGGGAAGGCCGTGGTCAGGTGATCTGCCCAATCGGACAGAGTCGGCGTCTCACCGGGCAGTGCAGGCAGTTTGCCCTGCAGGAAGTCGCGGAATGACATGCCCAGCGCGTTGATATATTGCCCGTCGCGATAGACGAAATACATCGGTACATCGAGCGCATATTGTACATAGCGTTCGAACCCGAAACCCTCTTCGAACACAAAGGGCAGCATACCGGTTCGCGCATCATCCAGATGGCGCCAGATATAACTGCGCCAGCTTTTCTGGCCGTTCACCTTGCCCTCGAAGAACGGAGAATTCGCAAACAGCGCCGTCGCCACCGGCTGCAGGGCCAGTGCGACGCGCAGTTTCTGCACCATGTCCGCCTCGGACCCAAAGTCGATATTGACCTGAACCGTGCAGGTGCGCCGCATCATGGCGCGGCCCATGGTGCCGACTTTCTCCATATAGTCGTTCATCAGCCGGTAACGGCCTTTGGGCATCAGCGGCATCTCGTCATGGGTCCAGATAGGAGCCGCACCCAGACCGATAAATCCTACGCCGATCTCATCAGCTATATCCTTCACCTCACGCAGGTGGATATTCACCTCATCGCAGGTCTCGTGGATCGTCTCAAGCGGAGCACCCGACAGCTCCAACGCGCCACCCGGCTCCAAGCTGACGTTCGCACCATCCTTCTCAAGCCCGATCAGATGCCCGGCTTCGCGCACCTCGGCCCAACCATGACGATCACGCAACCCTTCCAGCACAGCCACGATGGACCGTTTGCCTTCAAACGGCAGCGGTTTCAGCGTGTCTTTACAATATCCGAACTTCTCATGCTCGGTGCCAATGCGCCAATCATCCTTGGGCTTGCAGCCCGATTCCAGATATTCGGCCAGTTGCTCATGGCGTTCGATCGGTCCGCCGCCGGACTGGGGGATGGACATGTTACCCGTGCTCCGATCCTGATATGTCTGTCTTGAAGGTCAGTCCTGAGCGCAAACCGCGCCAGTGTCAATGCAGCCTGAGATGAGCCGGGCGCGAGGGCGTCCGTTCCCAAATCACAACAGGATGCGCTGATCCACCGTTGAGTTCCGACAGCATTTGTTCAGTTTTCAACCCTGGCAGGTTCGAAAACACATCAAACAGAGCCTCAGCCCCTTCGGCGTTCACCGGAATGTGAAGAGTCGGTTGCCCCGGCTGGTCCAGAACCCAAAGAGCTGGGCGCGCGGTTGGGTCCAGCGCAAGTCGTTCGATTTCGCGCGCAGCAACGATCCCGCCATCTAAAGGGCCAAGATAGGTGATCTGGCCTTCATCGATGGTCACAACACCCGGACCACCTGCACCGGTGCGAAAGCGCGCACGCTGTAATCCGATTACGGCCAGTGCAATCGAAACGACCACCAAAATCCAACCCAACCAGCCCAGCAATCCACCGGGTCCGTTGATCCAGCTCAGGCCCAGCAGCAGGACAAATCCAGCAACCAGCACTTCGCGCCAGCGCCACATGGCCAGTTTGGCTTCTGGTCGGATGAAACTCATGCTGTGTCCTCCGGGTTTGTGAACAAGATCAGCGAGAAATAGCCCGCTGGTTGGAACCCAATAGCCATATAAGCACGCGCGGCGGAATCGGAAGCGGCAAACAGAACTGAACGTGAAACTCCAGCGTCCCGCGCCTCGGACAGATGCAAGGCAACAGCGAGACGCGCATAACCACGGCCACGCAATTCGGGTGGCGTGTAGACCCCTCCGATCTGTACGATCTCGGGCAGGCGCGCATTGAAGCCTGTCATGGCGACGGGCCGATCGTTGACCAGAAGAACCCGGTGGGAATCGCGCGTGCAATAAGCTTCGAAATCTTCGCCTGCCTGTGTTTTTGCCCTGTCGGGAGCAAAATCCATGGCCTCGATCAGATAGTCGTGCCGCCAGTTCTCGGTGATTGCCCTGTCGACTTCATCCAGAGGAACCAGACGGGCGCCTGAAACGTCTGGAATGCGAAGCTGATCCAGCTCCAGCGAAAACCCCGGCTCATCACTGTTAAGCGTCGCGGGCCGGTCTTCCCAGCCACCAAGCTGCATGAGGCACCGCGCCTGCGTGGCTTCCGAGGCAATGCCAAACAGAGCGTGCCCTCGGATCAGGCTTATGGCCTCAGCAAGCTCATCATCCGAACAGTTCGGACATTGTGACAGGATCATACCTTCGTTGGTGATGGCAAAGACAGCGCGAAACGGATCGCCAAGCACCCAGGCTTTCAACGACCGGGGATGCAATTTACGCAGACCGAAATCTCGCAGATTAGCCAACGGAAACATGGATGTCTGGATGTGCTGGGATAGAAATGCGTCAATATCCGGCAGGTCCGTTTCCTGTGCCGGCCGCCACATCAAGACCAATCCCCCAGTGCCTGCTGCCACATGGTCATCGCAGCAACAGCGGCCGTATCGGCACGCAGGATACGGGGGCCGAGGCTGACCACATGAGCATAGGGCAACGCCTTCAGTCGCTTGCGTTCGTGGTCGGAAAAACCACCCTCTGGGCCAATGAGGATGGCCCATGGCTGACCTGGTTCGTTTTCGGCCAATCGCAGGGCCGAGCCAACCTCGGCCTCGTCACAGAACATCAACTGACGATCTTCAGGCCATGCATCAAGCACGCGGTCCAGTCGCTGCAATTCAGTGACCTCTGGCACGAAGGTCCCGCCACATTGTTCCGCTGCTTCCACCGCATGCGCTTGCAGCCGATCCTGCCGAATACGCTCGGAATTGGTGAACCCTGTCTGTACCGGCATAATCCGCGCAGCGCCCATTTCAGCTGCTTTTTCAACGATGAAATCGGTCCGCGCCTTTTTAATCGGCGCGAAGAGCAGCCACAGATCGGGCGGCAGTTGCAGCGGCTTCGTTTGCTCTGCACAGGACAGTAGGCCGCCACGTTTGCTCGCCTCGGCGACATCGGACAGCCACTCTCCATCCTGCCCGTTGAACAGGGCAACCTGCCTGCCAACCGACAAGCGCATGACACCGAACAGGTAATGGGCCTGTTCGCGCGTCAAAGGAACCGATTGCCCCGGACCTAAAGGGTGCTCTACATACAATCTGATCTTCGCAGTCATGAGACCCTACATATGCAAGGCAATGCCCCAACACCAGACGGTCAGGTCGCCGATGCCGCGACCGGCAACTGGGTCGACACGTACGCACCCACCTTTGCGCGCCCTTACCTGCGGCTCAGCCGGGCTGATCGGCCTATTGGCACATGGTTGTTGCTGATTCCCTGCTGGTGGGGTCTGGCACTGGCCATCCTCAGCGACGGGCAACCCCGATGGGAGGATCTTTGGATCGCCATCGGTTGCGCCATCGGAGCCTTCCTGATGCGCGGCGCGGGCTGTACGTGGAATGACATCACCGATCGGGAGTTCGACGGGAAGGTCGAGCGCACCCGCTCGCGCCCAATACCATCGGGTCAGGTCAGTGTGCGTCAGGCAGTGTTCTGGATGGTGTTGCAATGCTTGTTGGCACTGGCGATTCTTCTGACTTTCAACCAGGCCGCCATTGCAATGGGTGTTTTATCGTTGCTTCCCGTCACGATCTATCCATTTGCGAAACGGTTTACTTGGTGGCCACAGATTTTTCTGGGGCTGGCCTTTAACTGGGGCGCATTGCTGGCATGGGCAGCACATACCGGAACGGTCGGCCGGCCCGCCATCATGCTCTATCTGTCAGGCATTGCCTGGACCCTGTTTTATGACACGATCTATGCCCATCAGGATGCAGAGGACGACGAACTGATCGGAATCAAATCCACTGCCCGACTGTTCGGAACCGATACCGCGCGTTGGCTCAAATATTTTCTGATAGGAACGGTCAGTCTGATGGGACTTGCGATTATCGATGCGGCATTGCCGGAGGCGTCGGTCCTTGCATTGGTCGTAGCGCTAAGCGGGCCTTGGGCGATGGGATGGCACCTTGCCTGGCAATTGAGGGGGTTAGACACGGAAGACAACGCCAAATTGCTGCAACTGTTTCGGGCCAATCGCGACACCGGCTTGATTCCGCTGATCTTCCTCTGCGTCGCCCTTTTGCTCTGATTGCACCTCCGTGATGGGCTCTGTATGAGTCCGGAACCAACCGCCCGAGGAGTTTCGATCCCACCTATGCGCATGCCTTACGCTCTTGCCGTTGCGTTGATCTTTGCGGTGACCGCCGTGCTGTCTCTGGTGGCGGCGAGCTATGCAGTGACAAAGATAGAAGATGCATCGGAGTTTGCAGTACGTCGGGCTTTGAATCTCAAGGGCCATGACTGGGCCGAGGTCCAATCCGATGGGTTGCGTGTTGTATTGACTGGTACTGCCCCGGATGAAGCTACCCGGTTCAACGCACTGACCGCCGCCGGAACCGAAGTTGATACCTCGCGTGTAATCGATGAGATGGAGGTCGCGCCCACCGCCGACCTGACCCCGCCCCGTTTTTCGGCCGAGATATTGCGCAATGACAGCGGCATAACAATCATCGGCCTCGTGCCCGCGAGCTTGGATCGCGACGACCTGATCGACAGGTTGCAGCGACTTGATCAGAACTCATCCGTTTCTGATCTGATGGAAAGCGCGGACTACGCCGAACCCAAGGGATGGGATCAAGCCATAGATTATGCGATCGTGGCACTTTCTGGCCTGCCCCGTGCCAAGATTTCCGCCAGCCCTGGATTGGTACGTATCACCGCCATCGCCGATAGCCAGCAGGAGAAAGACAGGCTGGAACAAGACCTGAGCCGTGCCGCACCGCCCGGACTGCGAATCGGCCTTTCCATCTCGGCGCCCCGCCCCGTTATCACGCCGTTTACGCTCCGCTATCTGATAGATGAAAACGGCGGACAGTTTGATGCCTGCTCTGCTCAGAGTGAAGACGCGCGGGAGCTGATCGTCGCCACCGCGCGCGAGGCTGGTTTGACCGGGCAATATTCCTGTACAATCGGGCTGGGGGTTCCTTCGCCTCGCTGGTCTAATGCTGCACAGCTAAGCATCTTGGCACTGGCCGAGATTGGACAGGGGTCGGTCACCATGTCGGATGCCGACATCACGTTGGTAGCGGCCCAAGATACCAGCCCCATCTTGTTTGATCGTGTTGTGGGGGAATTGGAAAACGCGCTTCCCGACGTATTCGCCCTTCATGCAGTACTGCCTGAACCCGAGCCCGACGATCCCGCTGGACCGATTGAATTCAACGCCACCCTCAGCCCTGAAGGTCTGGTGCAGTTGCGTGGCCGTGTCAGTGACGAGACCTTACGCGACATGACCGACAGTTTCGCCCGCGCCGCCTTTGGATCAACGCAGGTTTACACCGCCACCCGTGTGGTTCAGGACCTGCCAACCGATTGGCCCGTTCGGGTTCTGGCCGGGCTCGATGCCTTATCTCATCTACACAACGGAGCATTGACTGTAACGCCAGACGACGTTTCGCTGACAGGGGTCAGCCACGATCCCGATGCAAAGGCGCGGATCGCTGGATTGCTATCGGACAAGCTGGGCGACGCTCAGGATTTCAACCTGTCGATCACCTATGTTGAACCGCCAGCGCCTCAAGATGCGCTGCCAGATCCGGAGGTTTGCGAAGAACAGATCGCCGAAGTTCAAAGCAATAGTAAAATCGCCTTCGAACCAGGGTCGGCGACAGTCGCCTCCGACTCGCGCGATGCGTTGAATCAGATCGCGGACATCCTGCGCGAATGCGGCCCGATACGATTGGAAATACAGGGCCATACCGACAGTCAGGGTCGCGAGGAAATGAACCAGCAACTCAGCCAGGCGCGTGCGCAATCTATCCTGAACGAACTACGTGGTCGGCGTGTCCCCACCTCAAGCTTTTCAGCGGTCGGATATGGCGAGACGCAGCCAATTGCGGACAATGACACCGAAGAAGGCCGTGAAATAAACCGCCGCATCAAGTTTCATCTGATCCGGCCTGAACCTGTGCCAGATACTGAGACCGGGCTTGAAGCCGTAGAAGCAGAATCACCGGACGCCGAAGCCCAGGATGCAGGCTCAGAGGACCAATAAAGTGAACAGAATCGAATTCGTTATCGCCACCGCTATCATCCTGTTTGCTGCCTTCTGCATGGGCTGGTTTGCGAACTGGCTGGCACATCGACTGTCGCGCGTCCGTCAAAGCGACGTGGCTGATCTGGATCGCATGAGCCAGGAGTTGCACGAGGCCGAGGAAACGCGCGATCAAGCAATCACCTATCTGCAGCAACGCGAAGCGGAGCTGACCAACCAGCTAACGCAGACCGAAGCCGAACTGAGTGCAGCGATGGAGGGATTGCGTGCCGCGCGGCAAGAGGCTGAAGAGCTGCGTGGTAGGATCAACAACGCAGACTGATCTTGGCAACCTAGAAAGCTAATCCTGTTTCTACGCTTAGATCGGCGTATTTTGGCCGATAGGCGAGCACTGTCTTCATTTCCACAACTTATTCAATAATATGAATTGGTGTGTTTTTGCCTGCGCACTGAACTGTTCACGATCCAAGAAACTGGAGTGTACTATGTTTTTCAAACCAACTTTTAAGACCGCCGCAATCCTTGGGATGTTTGTGACGACCGCTGCAGTCGCCTCAAGCGATGTGATCCCGTCAGAGAATGACACCTTTACAAAATGGGGTGAAGAGTCCGGTTGGACCATCTATGTGGATGAAACCCGTGGGTCCTGCCTGATCGAGCGTGTCGACGGTAACAGCAACGTCGTTCAGATGGGACTGACAAAAGATCAGGAGATGGGTTATCTCGGCGTCTTCACACAAAACGACATCGGCTTGAAAGGCAAAAAGGAGGAAATCATCCTATCGCTGGACGGCAACGTTTACTCGGCCGAAGCGCGCAAGAAGACAAAGCACCTCGCTGAAGGATACACAGGGGGCTACATTCTGGCCAACAATCCGCAATTTGTCGAAGACGTCATGAAGAAATATGAGATGACGGTTTTCCCGGAAAAAGAAACCGGATTCACCGTAAGCCTTGATGGCACTCTGAAAGCGATCGAAGCTGCTCGGACCTGCAACACGGAACAAAGCAGTTAAGTCGATCAACCCAATCTCGGCATCCGGCAACGGGTGCCGGACCCAGTCTTTACCACCGAGTCAGCGCGTCCTCGTCCTCATCCTTGGCCGCGACCCATTCGGCCCCGTCCGAGGTGATTTCCTTTTTCCAGAATGGAGCGCGGGATTTCAGGTAGTCCATCAGGTATTCCGCCGCCTCGAACGCATCCTTGCGGTGCCGTGCAGCGGTGGCCACCATCATGATCCGGTCGCCCGGCGCAAGCCGCCCATGGCGGTGGATCACCAGCACATCCCCCAAAGACCAGCGTTTCTGCGCCTCTTCGGCGATCTTGGTCAAGGCGCGCTGGGTCATTCCGGGGTAGTGCTCGATCTCCATCACGTCCAGATCGCCCGAAGCAAGATCACGGACGACGCCTGTGAAGGTCACGATGGCCCCATTGGCGTCATCTCCGGCGGCAAAAGCACTGGCCTCGGCACCCAGATCGAACTCTTCTTCCTGAACCGAGATGCGCAATTTAACCACCGGTCATGGGTGGGAAAAACGCGACCTCGCGCACTCCCGCCAGTGACGCGTCAAAATCTGACAATTCCTGATCCAGAGCCACCCGCAGCGCAGACAGATCGGCAAAGGCCGCCGCATAGCGGTCCTCTCGCGCGCTAAGCTCGGCGACCAGATCAGACACCGTTGCGGCCTGCGTCTCAACCTTTTCTTTCGGCAGACCGATGCGTTCACGCACCCAGGCAAAATACAGCACGTCCATTGCTTAGCTCTCCTTCAGGTGGGGCATGGCTTTACGTAGGTAGTCATAGCCGGTGATCAATGTCAGCGTCGCAGCGATCCACAGCAGCCACAGACCAATACGGCCAGACCAGAACATGCCTTCAAGATGCCAGCGCATGTGGCCCAGATCCTCTACCTGCCCGGTCAACACCTGATCGATGGTCGTGGCGTCCATGCCGAACGTGGCCATCACGAAGTGGTGTTCGAATATGCCCTGCGAAAACAGGATCGCGATTGCCACCATCTGCGCCGTGGTTTTCCACTTGGCTAGTTTTGTGACCTTTAGCGTCCCGGCCACATCACCCAGATATTCCCGCAGACCTGAAACAAAGACTTCGCGAAAGAGGATCACCGTTGCGGGCAGCACCAGCCATGGCGTCCAGTGCTCGGTCGAGTAGCCCACCAGGATCATCAACGCGATCACAACCATCGCCTTATCGGCGATTGGGTCCAGCATGGCCCCGATTTTGGTTTCCTGTTTCCAAGCCCGCGCAAGATAGCCGTCGAACCAATCAGTGATGGCCGCAGTCAGGAACAGGATCAGCGCAAACCAATCCGCATAGGGGCGCGTGAAATACAGAAACATCACGGCAAGACCCGGCGCAGCCACGAGGCGCAGGACGGTCAGAATATTCGGCAGGTTCCATTTCATGGCTTGGACCCTACATCGCCGACCCGAGACATAAAAGATGAGGTCGCGAAAAACTCACAGCACACAAGCGTTTGGCACGTGGCACGTCACAGAGTCGCAACAGTAGAGAAGTCTTCAGATTCATCTTGGCATCGCAAGACATTGAAGTCAGATTGGCGGATGGTCCGACCTGAAAGTACCTGAACCCCACATGACACCGCAGATCCAAACCGACCCCCGGTCGAACCTGATCGGTAGCGCCTGGATGATCGCCGCCATGGCTTTGTTCGCGATCGAAGACGCGCTGCTAAAAGGCGCATCGGCTGACTTGCCGATCTGGCAGGTTTTGCTTCTGTTTGGGACGGGCGGATCAATGATTTTTGCATTCGTCACAACCTTACGCGGCGGGCGGTTATTCCATCCCGATGTCTTGTCTCGGCCCATGAAAATTCGCGTCTTTTTCGAGATCCTCGGACGGATGTTCTATTTGCTGGCAATCGCTCTGACGCCACTCTCATCTGCGACAGTGATTTTGCAGGCCACGCCGCTGGTCGTGGTTGCTAGTGCGGCGCTTTTCTTTGGGGAAACCGTCGGCTGGCGACGCTGGAGCGCGATTGCAATTGGTCTGGTCGGTGTCGTCATCATCATCCGACCAACAGGCGATAGTTTTACGATGCTGTCACTTCTGGCGGTGTTCGGGATGTTGGGATTTGCGGGTCGCGATCTGGCGAGCCGCGCCGCGCCCGCGACACTGGGTGCAGACGTGCTGGGGTTCTACGGGTTCCTCTCGGTCGTGGTTGCTGGTATCGCCTATCGATTCTACGAGGGCGCGCCGATGGTAGCCTTGACGGGCAGTACTGGTGCCTACATTGCGACCGCAGTAGTGATTGGGACGATCGCCTATGCGTCACTCATGAAAGCAATGCGGACGGGCGAAGTTTCAGCTGTAACACCCTTTAGGTATTCTCGGCTTCTGTTCGGGATCGGTCTGGGTGTGTTCTTATTCAAAGAGCAATTGGATCAAACAATGTGGATTGGCAGCGCCCTGATCGTGGCCTCCGGCCTTTATATTCTCTGGCGCGGGCGAAAAGCCTAACCTTTGTCGTGGAAGAAATCATAGACTTTCTGCGCCAGCCCGGCTGAGATACCTTCGACAGCTTTTAGGTCTGCCAAATTGGCTCGGCTTACAGCTTTGGCGCTGCCAAAATGAGCCAACAGAGCACGTTTGCGTGCAGCTCCGACGCCGGGAATTTCATCCAAGGGCGTAGCACCAACCGCTTTGGCCCGTTTCGCACGGTGCGTCCCGATGGCAAAGCGGTGGGCCTCGTCCCTTAGGCGCTGGATGAAGTACAATACGGGATCATTGCGTTTCAAGGCAAAGGGGCGTTGGCCGATGCGATGGAACTCTTCTTTGCCATGGTCGCGATCCACGCCTTTGGCGACACCGATCATTGGAATATCTTCGACCCCATGCGCCTGCATGATCTCGTGCACAGCACTCACCTGTCCGGCTCCGCCATCTATCAACAGCAGGTCAGGCCATAGCCCCTTATCGCGATCCGGGTCTTCTTTTTGCAAGCGAGTGAAACGGCGGGTCAGGACCTCTTTCATCATGCCGAAATCATCACCCGGGGTCAGATCGTCGCCACGAATGTTGAACTTGCGGTAAGCGTTCTTCATGAACCCTTCAGGACCTGCGACGATCATGCCCCCTACTGCGTTAGTTCCTTGTATGTGAGAGTTATCGTAAACCTCGATCCGGTTCGGCGGTGCGTCCAGATCAAATGCCTCGGCCACACCCCGCAGCAATTTGGCCTGCGTGGCACTTTCTGACATCCGTCGGGCCAGTGATTCACGCGCATTGCGTAAGGCACCAGCCACCAATTCCTGTTTCTCGCCACGCTGGGGCACATTGATTTCAACCTTACGGCCGGCTTTTTCGGTTAGCGCCTGTTGCATCAGATCGGCGTTTTCGATTGCATCAGACAGGATCAACTGACGCGGCGGTTCCTTATTGTCGTAGAATTGCCCCAGGAACGCCTCCATCACCTCTGCCGGAGACACGTCCGCACCAACGCGCGGATAGAAGTCCTTATTCCCCCAGTTTTGATTGGCGCGGATAAAGAACACCTGTACGCAGGCCTGCCCGCCGTCCATATACAGGCCGATCACATCCGCCTCAGCCACACCGCGCGGGTTGATGCCCTGGCTGGTCTGCACCTGCGTCAACGCCCGGATTCGGTCGCGCAGACCAGCGGCGCGCTCGAATTCCATCGCCTCGGACGCGGCCATCATCTGATCGGCCAAATCTTCCTGCACCTTGGTGGATCTGCCAGATAGAAACCGTTCGGCGTCCTTTACGCTTTCACGATAGTCCGCATCGGAAATCAGCCCAACACATGGCCCAGAACAACGCTTGATCTGGTAGAGCAAGCAAGGCCGCGTGCGGCTATCAAACATTGAGTCAGAACAATTCCGCAGCAGGAATGCTTTCTGCAACTGGTTCAGCGTCCGGTTTACGGCTCCAGCACTGGCGAATGGCCCGAAATAGGCGCCTTTTTCCTTCTTGGCCCCGCGATGCTTCTTGATCTGCGGAAAGGCATGATCCTTGGCGACCAAAATATTGGGAAAGCTTTTGTCGTCCCGCAGCAGCACATTGTATTTTGGCTTGAGCTGCTTGATCAGGTTTTGTTCCAGCAGCAGTGCCTCGGTCTCTGTCCGCGTGGTCAGGAACATCATCGAGGCAGTCGCTGCAATCATCTTCTCGATCCGACCCGAATGACCCGGGCGCGTATAGTTCGACACCCGCGCCTTCAGATTCCGCGCCTTGCCGACATACAGGACACGACTGTCCGCATCCAGCATCCGGTAAACACCCGGCGAGCTGTCCAGCGTTTTCACATAGCGCTGAATGCAGGCATAGCCGGTGGCTTGTGTTGATGAATCGGGGTCGGTGCTGGCTGTCATGGCTCTGAGATATGATTCTCTGACCATGGCTGCAATCTTGAGCCCCTTAGATCAAGAGAAAACAAATCCACGACTTCTGTGGATAAGTATGCAGATAACTTTTGGGGCATCGTGATTTTCCCTTGAATCATTGCCTATTCGTTAATCTGCACAAAAAATAGGCAGTATTTTAACTATTTGTTTTCAAACGATACTTTTTCTGATGTGAGACAAGTGTATGAAAATTAAGACATTTTTGTAACGTGCATGTAACGTAAATGAGAGCGGTGCAAAACTTACCGCAGTTTTACCTATTCTACGCCCAGTACATCCGGCGTCTGCCAGCCCAGATGCTGCCCGCCATCCACGCACAAAAGCTGACCGGTGACCGAATGCGCATCCAGAAAATAGCCAAGCGCGGCAGTGATTTCTGAAGGATTCGCGCCGCGTTTAAGAATCGTGTTCCGGCGTTGAGCGTTAAAGTGCTTTTCGCTTTGTCGATGACCCTGCATCGTCGGTCCCGGGCCGATTGCGTTTACGCGGATCGCAGGTGTCAATGCCTGAGCTGCGGTTTGGGTTAGGGTCCATAAACCCATCTTGGCGATCGTATACGACATGAACTCGGGCGTCAGTTTACGAACGCGCATGTCCACCATGTTCACAATCAGACCCACTGCCTGGGGCTCACCCTGTTCATCCAATGTCGGCTGCAATCCCTGTGCGGCCATGGCCTGCGTCAGAACAAATGGCGCGCGCAGATTGCTGTCGAGGTGGCGATCCCAACTGTTGCGCGTAGCGGAATGAATATTGTCATATTCAAAGATCGAGGCATTGTTGACGAGGCAAGTTATCGGCCCGCAAAGCGCGTCGACCGAGCGGGGCAGCAACGAACTGACCTGAGCTTCGTCAAGCAGATCTGCCTGCAGAGCGACTGACTTTCGCCCCAGCGCTTGCACTTCATTCACTGTGTCCAGCGCTTCCCGTTCCGAGCTTGCGTAATGCACAGCCACATCCATCCCGCGCCGCGCCAGGTATAGTGCCATGGCGCGGCCAAGACGTTTTCCCGCTCCGGTCACCAGTGCTTGGGTCATGGGCTCTCTCCCCAGGTCTGATCAGGCCAGAAGGCTAACCACATAGATCACATAAAGTAGCGTCAGGACCAAACCCCAGACCCGGGTGATGTCCTTTTTGAAGAAAACAAACGGGACCAGCAAAAGCGACGCACCCAGCATCACCCAGAGATCAAAGCGCAGAAACTCAGGATCAACCGGGATACGCCCAAACAGGGTTGCGATACCGACAATGGCCAGCAGATTGAACATGTTCGATCCGATGACATTGCCCAATGCCACATCTGCCTGCCGACGCAATGCCGCCATGACCGTAGTCGCCAGTTCCGGCAAGGATGTGCCAACCGCGATCAAGGTCAAGCCGATCACAGTTTCGCTCACGCCATAGCTCTGGGCGATGATGGTTGCATTGTCGACCAACAAATGGGCACCCATTGGCAGACCGATCAGGCCCAAGACCAAATAAACCGCTACCTTCCAATAAGGCATGTCGGGGTCTGCTTCCTCCAGACCGTCCAACTCGTCGTCATCAGCACAGGCTTCACCACAGGCCTTGCGGTGGGCATGCGCCTCGCGAAAGGCATTGGCGAGAACCAGAGCCAAAGCTGCCAGCAAGATCGCCCCACTGAGCAGATTAAAGACCCCGCAAAATGCCAGCCCGATAAACAGAACCGAAGCGAGCAGCATGAAGATATAGTTTTTTCTGCTGTCACATTCGCTTGTGTGCAACGTCGCCAAAAGCGCCGGAAGCCCTAGGACCAACAGAATATTCGCCGTGTTCGACCCCACAACATTGCCCAGCGCTATCCCCGGAGCATTTTCTTTGATCGCACTGATCGCGATCAACAATTCAGGTGCCGAGGTGCCAAAGGCAACGATCGTAAGGCTGACAATCAGCGCAGGCACACCCAATCGCAGGCTGAGGTTCACGGCCCCGCGGACCAGCGCATCACCTGCCAACAGCAAGATCAGCAATCCAAGGCCAGAGAACAGCCACGCGCTCATCCACGGCCTCCTGTTTCACAAGGACAGGGGCCTTTACCGATCTGAAACCGCCCACAACGTGAACATTTTGCAGAACCCAACCGTTTCTGACCCGGAAAGCGGAGCTTTCCGAACATCGCCAGAACACCCATGGCAACCAGAAACAGTGTGACTATTTTGATGATCACGTCACAACCCGAAACGCGCATAGGCAGCACGCTCCTCAAGCCCGGCAAAGGCATCCTGCGCAATCGTCGCCCCAAAACGGGACCAGATCGGTTTGCGCAGCCCGTAACGGCGGAATTTGACCTTATCGCCAAACTTCTCCTGCATTTTGGGCTTCAGATGCGCAATCCCGTCGATCAATCCCAACTCTTGCGCACGCCGCGCCAGCCAAACCTCGCCATTGAACAGATCAGCACTGGTATCCAGCTTGCCGTCTCGGCGAGACTTTACGTGATCAATGAAATTCTCGTGGATATCGCCCAGCAGCACTTTGAGCCGTGCAACGTCGTCTTTCTTTTCGGGGGCAAACGGATCGAGCATCGATTTCGACTGACCCGCTGTGTGCACACGTCTTTCAAAACCCTGGCGTGCCAGAAATACATGCGCGCCGAACCCAGATGAGATTACGCCTATTGATCCCAAAACCGAACTGTCATCAGCCCAAATCTCATCTGCCGACGCTGCCAGCCAATATCCGCCTGAAGCGGCCACATCTTCGACGAAGGCATAGACCGGAATATCAAGCTCTTCCGCCAGCCGCCGGATACGCGCGCCAATCAACGAGCTTTGAACAGGCGATCCACCCGGTGAATTGACCTCAAGTGCTACGGCAGCAGGCTTACCTTTGCGAAAAGCTTTTTCCAGTACCGGCGCCAAGGCGGTGGCATTCATCGACCCGCGCCCTGCCATTCCGACGGCACCGGACAGACGAACAACGGCCACCATGGGCTGCTTTTTCAGGAAGGGCAGGCTGAGTTTCATGGAAGCCGATGTAGAGGGCGCCGAGGCTGTAAACAAGAGACCCGAAGCGCCATAAACGCGACGTGAACCAATTTCACACACCTGATGGGCAAAAATGCAACGCCCTAGCTGCGGATGCGCCAGCCGGTTTTGAAGATCCAGCCGATGATTGCAAGGCAGATTCCGGTGAAGGCAAGTATGGCCAGAAGGCTCCAGAAAATGGGTACATCGGCGATTCCATAGAACGACCAGCGAAAGCCTGAAATCAGATAGACCACAGGGTTAAACAGCGTGATCGTTTGCCAGAGAGGCGGCAGCATCGAGATCGAGTAGAACGTTCCGCCCAGAAAGATCAGGGGCGTCACGACAAGTTGAGGGACCAACGACATCTGCTCAAAATTCCCGGCCCAGATACCCACGATAAAGCCCAGCAACGAAAAGCTGAGACAGGACAGGATCAGGAAAGCCGCCATGGCAAAGGGGTGTTCTATGCGTATATCGACGAAGAAGGTCGCGGTGGCCAGAATGACAAGGCCGACGAACAACGCCTTGGTTGCGGCTGCCCCCACATATCCGATCACAATCTCAATGAAATTGATCGGCGCCGACAATAGCTCATAAATCGTGCCCAGAAACTTCGGGAAATATATGCCGAAAGATGCGTTCGAGATCGACAGCATCACCACAGACAACATGATGAGACCCGGCACAATGAAAGCGCCGTAAGAAACGCCCTCAATCTCTTGAATGCGACTGCCGATCGCGGTGCCAAACACCACGAAGTAAAGCGAGGTCGACAGCACTGGCGACAAAAAGCTTTGAGCGAGCGTACGGAAGAACCGGGCCATTTCGAACCGGTAGATGGCGGCAATTGCAGACCAATTCATGCGGGCTCTCCGGATACGAGGTTCACAAATATCTCTTCAAGGCTCGACTGACGGGTCTGAACGTCGCGCAACACCAGACCAGCCTGCGCCACATCATTAAGAAGAGTGGTGATCCCGGTACGCTCAGCATGGGTATCGTAGGTATAGATCAACGCATCCCCTGCCCCATTCAAAGTCAGGTTATGCTCGGACAAGCTATCAGGAATGGCCGATACAGGTTCGGTAAGCATGACCTCGATCTGTTTCTTACCCATCTGCGCCATCAATGTGTCCTTATCCTGGACCAGCAAAAGCTCACCTTTATCGATGACGCCGATACGGTCCGCAATCGCCTCGGCCTCTTCGATGTAATGAGTGGTGAGGATGATGGTGACACCAGCCTGTTTCAGCTCGGCCACGATCTCCCACATGTCCTTGCGCAATTCGACATCGACGCCAGCGGTGGGTTCATCCAGAAACAGCACCCGTGGCTCATGCGCCAGAGCCTTGGCAATCAATACGCGGCGCTTCATGCCGCCAGATAACTCCTTGATTGAATTGCGGCGCTTGTCCCAAAGGGACAGCTTGCGCAAAATCTCTTCGATCCGGGCATTGTCAGACCCGTGGCCGAACAGCCCTCGTGAGAAGCGAACAGTATTCCAAACCTTCTCGAACGGCTCCAGCGCGATCTCCTGCGGCACCAGTCCTATCATCTTTCGCGCCGCGCGAAACTCGGTCTGGATGTCATGCCCCCCCACGGTAACCGATCCTGATGTCGGAGTAGTAATGCCGCAAACAGTGGAAATCAGCGTTGTTTTACCAGCACCATTCGGACCCAACAGCGCAAGAATCTCACCTTCTTCAATGTCCAGAGACACGCCTTTCAACGCCTCAAAACCATCGGCATAGGATTTCCGCAAATTGCGGATGGACAAAATGGTGGTCATGCGTTCCCTCGTTCTGGCCCTGCAACCTATCGCGGGGGACCATCTTGGAACAGTCCAATTCCGCGCATGCTCATGCGCATGTATGCAGGGGCTTAATCTCGCCCTGTCAAACGGCCTAGCCAACCCTTTTTAGTTTCTTCCTCGGCGTCATCGTCTTCCGGCGGTGGCCCTTCAAAGTGCTCTTGCAGATTGGCAAAAAACTGATCCGCCATCTTCTTGGCAAATCCATCAATCAGGCGGCTTCCCAACTGCGCTAGCTTGCCCCCCACTTTGGCATCAACGTCGTAGATCAGAAGCGTGCCGCCAGACTCGCTTGGCCCAAAACTTACATTTGCACTGCCCTTGGCAAAGCCTGCGGCCCCACCCTTGCCCTCACCCGCGATGGTCAGACGTTCCGGTTCAACCATATCAGACATGGTAACGGTCCCTTTGAAGGTCGCCTTCACGGGGCCGACCTTTTGCACCACGGTCGCATGGTATCCTTCAGTCGGATCGCCAGTAATCCCTTGTGCACCACTGATGCAGGCTTTCAGCACTTCAGGATCCAGCAGGGCAGAATAAACTTCGGCGGGTGACGCCTGAATTTCGCGTGTATCGCTTAGCTGCATCTGAGAACCTCTTTCATACCTACGGCAGACCGACATAGACCTAGCCCTGAATTGTCGATGCAAGCAACCCAATTGCAGGGGCAAAACAAACTCTTCGCTTGCATTCGCTGCGCCACGCAGAAACCCTGCGTCGCAGGAGGGACCATGCTGAACGGAATTCGTATCATCGAAGTCGAAGGGCTTGGCCCGGGCCCTTTCGCAGCCATGCTGCTGGCGGATATGGGTGCGGACGTCATCACTATTCACCGTAAAGGATCTGCGATCACACCGGGAATGCCTGAGCGTTCCCTTCTGGACCGAGGCAAGCGATCCATTGCGCTGGATCTCAAGGACCCACAGGAATTAGGGACAGCGAAACGTCTGATCGCAACCGCTGATGCGCTGATCGAAGGCTTTCGCCCTAGCGTGATGGAAAAGCTTGGGCTGGGCCCTGAGGATTGTCATCAGATCAACCCGAAACTGGTCTATGGCCGAATGACTGGTTGGGGACAGCAAAGCCCTTTGTCCAACACTGCAGGCCATGATCTTAACTATATCGCGCTTTCGGGGGCGTTGTCTTACGCTTCCCCACCTGGCCAACCACCCTTAACACCTGCAACGCTCGTCGGAGATATCGGCGGTGGCGCACTGTATCTGATCGCAGGTCTGCTAGCCGGGCTTCTGAATGCCCAAAGCACAGGAAAAGGCACGGTGGTGGACGCTGCCATCTACGATGGTTCAGCCCATATGATGAATCTTCTGATGAGCCTGCGCCAGACTGGCAACCTGTCCTACACTCGGGGTGAAAGCCTGCTGGACGGCCCACATTGGAGCCGCACTTACACGTGCGCAGACGGTGGCTTCATCTCAGTTCAATGTCTGGAGCCAAAGTTTTACGGCTGCTTTCTGGATATCCTCGGGCTTGGCGATGATGCAGAATTCGCTCGGCAATATGACCAAGCTGCGTGGCCGGGCCTGACGGAACGCCTGAGCAAAATATTTGCCCAGAAACCTCGCGATGAATGGGCGGCGCTGTTCCAAGATACAGACGCCTGCGTTGCCCCGGTCCTAAGCCCGCAAGAAGCGCTAGATCACCCCATGAACACGGCCCGCCAAACATGGATCGACCACGACGAAACACGTCAAGCCGCAGCGGCACCAAGATTCTCAACCTACGATTGGCACCCTCGATCTAGCCCAAAACGCGGAGAGCACACAGATGAAATTCTGAACGATCTCCCGCCCGCTTCATCTGGCTAAAAATATCTCGGGGGTGAATTGGCCGAAGGCCAAGAGGGGGCTGGCCCCTTAGCCCAACTTACCGCCCGCGCACCGTATCGATCATCAATTGAACGTTCTCGGGATCGGCATCCGGTGTAATACCATGACCCAGATTGAAGATGTGTGGCCCTTTCGAAAAGGCCTTAACAATTCGACGTGTCTCATCAACCAGCGCCTGACCACCCGTGACCATATGCAATGAGGCTAGATTGCCCTGCACACACCCATCGACTTGTACATTCGCAGCAGCCCATTCGGGCGACACAGAATTGTCCAGTGCGACGCAATCCACTCCGGTGGCTTTGGCGAACCCGATGTAGCCCTGATCCGCTTCGCGCGGGAACCCGATGACGGGTATGCCCGGGTGACGGGCCTTTATGGCTGCGGTAATCACGCGGCAGGGTTCAACAGCGTATTTCTGAAACGCTTCGCCTTTCAATGATCCTGCCCAACTATCAAAGATTTTGACAACCTCGGCCCCGGCCTCGATCTGAGCTGACAGGTATTCAATCGTCGCAGCAGTGATCCGATCCAAAAGCGACTCGAACAGCGCAGTGTTTTCTTCACGCAGCGTATGGGCTGGCCCCTGATCCGGGGTGCCCCGTCCGGCGATCATATAGGTCGCCACTGTCCAGGGCGCGCCTGCAAATCCGATCAATGCGGTTTCAGAAGGAAGCTCACGCGAAAGAATACGCACGGTCTCATAAACCGGAGACAGAGTTTCATGGATCGCATCAATCGGCTTCAGCGCATCGAATTCCGATTGCTGCGTGATCGTGGACAGACGCGGCCCCTCACCAGTGACAAACCATAAATCCGCGCCCAGCGCCTGTGGCACCAGCAAGATATCGGCAAACAGGATCGCAGCATCAAATCCGTAACGGCGGATGGGTTGAAGGGTAACCTCGGCGGCCAGCTCGGGATTATAGCACAAGGACAGGAAATCACCGGCCTGTGCACGCGTGGCGCGATATTCGGGCAGATACCGCCCGGCCTGCCGCATCATCCAGATCGGCGGCACTTCCTGAACCTCACCCGCCAGCGCCCGCAGTACTTTCTTTGTCTCGGCCATTCGTGCCCCCAGTATTCCGGTTTGGTGCAACGGGTCGGCCCTCAGTGGCAATTTGTCAAGCTCTGCCCCCATTGTCAGGGCAATGTGACGCGACTAAAGCTGTGCACATGAGTCTGATATTGCCTACCCCCGCATCGCCTCTGAAAATCGGTACCCGTGGATCCCCGCTGGCACTGGCGCAGGCCTATGAAACCCGTCAGAGGCTTGGTGCCGCTTTCGACCTGCCTGAGGACGCGTTCGAGATCGTGGTGATTAAGACGACCGGTGACAACCGCGCCATGATCGACGCGGACCGACCGCTGAAAGAGATTGGCAACAAGGGTCTGTTCACCAAGGAAATCGAAGAGGCGATGCTAAAAGGCGAGATCGACATCGCCGTGCATTCGACCAAGGACATGCCGGTGGAACAGCCTGACGGGCTGGCGCTGGATACATTCCTGCCACGCGAGGATGTGCGCGATGCGTTTATCTCGCCGTCATTGAGCTCGATTCACGAACTGCCCGAAGGCGCTGTTGTCGGGACGTCTTCGCTGCGCCGCCGGGCGCAATTGCTGAACCGTCGGCCCGATCTGAACGTGGTTGAGTTTCGCGGCAATGTTCAAACCCGGTTGAAGAAACTGGCCGATGGCGTGGCCGATTGCACCTTTCTGGCTATGGCCGGTTTGCGCCGATTGGACATGAAGGACGTCCCAGCGACCGCCATTTCCACGGTCGACATGCTACCTGCTATTGCTCAGGGCACGATCGGCATTGAAAGACGCAGCGATGACACGCGCGCTGCAGAAATGCTGGCCGCAATTCATCACGTTGAAACCAGCCAGCGGCTCGCCGCAGAGCGCAGCTTGCTGGCCGGGCTGGACGGTTCATGTGAAACTCCGATAGCTGGATTGGCTGAAATCCGAGATGGCCGGTTGCATCTGCGCGGCGAAGTTCTGCGCCCGGATGGGTCCGAGGCCATCAACGATGAGGTAACCGCATCGGTCGATGACGGGATCGAACTGGGCCAGTCCATGGCAGCATCTCTTCTGAAACAAGCTGGTCCAGGTTTCTTCGATTGGCGATAAGGGAAAAATATATACAACTTCAAGGTAATGTGAACTTCTTCACTGTATCTTCTGTTGGATTGTCTAAATATGAGTTTATTCCAATGAGGATGGAAGGTCGGTCTCGAATATATCGAAAGTTTTAGCCCGTTTTTGTTTTAGATAGTATTCGAGGGGGCGAGATTGATCTTTCTGGCGGGGCGCAGTTGAAAATCAGCTGCGCCTCGTTCTTTCTCCAAAGTAATCGGGTGATGATTCTATGTGGCGCTTTCGCGCAGGCCATTATGATGACTGAATACCGGTTGCGCATGCACCATCTCCGATCGAAAATCCGCAGTACGCCCGGGTAATGTGCCATAGAATGATGTCAGACCCGGCTCGATTGTCGCAGCGAGCGCCGCACATTCTTTGCTTAGGTTCGCAACGTCAAACTGTGACGCCCGCGATCGAACGGCTTCCAATAGCCTAAAATGTGCAGCTTCCAACGCTTTAAACTCTGCGCTGCCCGCCAGTTGCCTATCACCGACCAGTACGTAAACTGGTTCTGGTTCACTTTTGCCTTTCAGGTCAACAAACCCCGCCTCAAGCAGTGCCAGATCAGAGTTTGTGGCCTGCTGTATCGAGTGCGAGACAAGTATGTCGTAATCAACATGTCGGCAATTCTGCTCGATCCGCGCCGCCACATTCACCACATCCCCGATAACCGTATAGTTGAAACGACGCCGCGAACCGATATTGCCGACACAGGCGGCTCCGGTCGCGCACCCGGTGGCGAGGGCAATCGGAGGACGATCGCGCATAATGGAGGAAGAGTTAAAATTCTCTAACGCCACCCGCATTTTCAATGCGGCCAATGCAGCGCGACACGGATGATCATCGACCGGCAGTGGCGCATTCCAGAAGGCCATGACCGCATCGCCGATAAACTTATCGATGGTTCCGCGTTCGACAAGAATCTGGTCCCCGATTTCAGAAAAAAGCGCGTTTAGCAAAGCCACCAAATCTGTGGCGGATACCGATTCGGACAAGGGGGTAAATCCTCGAATATCCGAGAACATCACTGTGATCTCCTGAGTTTCTCCACCCAATTGCAGTTGATGCCCATTGGCCTCCATCTCATCGAGGATCTCGGGCGCTACGTAATGCGAAAAGGTTTGACGGATCACCCGCTTTTCCCGTTCAGTTGAGATAAACAGGTAGCCTGCCAACAACCCGAAATTTGCCATTCCTCCGGCCAAAGGGAAGGTCGCATCAAACAAAACCGATTGATTCTGAAATGAAAGCCAGCTGATAAGGATCACCACCATTGCCGCTACGCCGCCTGTGACAAATGATGCAACCGCTCCAAAGTTGGACATCACCACGGTGACAACAATGCCAAGAATCACAAATGCCACCAGTTCCAGCGCGGCGGTCACATCAGATCTGCTGAGCAAATCACCAACTAAAATCTGTTCGATAATCTGCGCGTGAATCGAAACGCCTGGTACGGACTCACCCAACGCTGTCTGGTGCATATCGAACAAACCGGCCGCAGACGTGCCCACCAGTATGATATGACCCTCGATTTCTGATCGAAGCGCCGGATCATCAGGGTTTTGCATGATTGCATCTGCCGACAGATATAAATCTGGCTGATCTTTTCGATACCTGACCCAAACCTCGCCATCTTCAGTTGTTGGCAGTCGAAAATCTCCGATTTCGACCGCAAGTACGATCCCTTCTTCCTCTGAAGAGCCCTCGACCAGAATGTAAGGGGCATCCAAAGCAACTCTCAAAGCTTCGATGCCCAACCCCGGCAGCGCCCCGTCTGGCCCACCCCACAAGGCTGGGACACGTCGCACGACGCCCATCCCCCCAATCGGTGAAACATTAACACCGCCAATTCCCGCGGCGCTGCGGTCAAGAGGTGGTGCAATTGGTGTCCAGTATGGCACCGAGACCAAACCCGCCGTCGGGTTTTCTCCAATCTCGACGATGCCGGCCTTGGAACTGATCTGACTACCTTCCTGGGATGTTCGGGCGGCGGTGCCCAGTACGACTGGCCAACGAGCAACCTCTAGCCCAAACATGACATCGTAGTCGGCTTTTTGCGCATGACGCTCAACGGTCAGAACCCCTGCAAGCGCCGGGTCATTGAGCAATCGCGCGGGGGAATACCTGTCAGGCTCGGCAAACAGCATATCAAATGCTATGGCCGCCGCGCCGTTTTCACCTAGATTTTGAACCATCTGCGCCAACAATGTGCGCGGCCAGGGCCATTGACCCCAGTTAGCCAATGACTGCTCGTCTATATCCAGAACCTTAACCGGTAATTCGGGGTTGTATTCCCTTGGCGAGATGCGCTGAAGCACATCGAAGTAGATCAGGCGAGACATACGTACGGGGTAGGGGTCCAGAATTCTTATAAAGCAACCCAACACGATCAGCGCCAAACCAGCCAGGCGAAAACCCAGTCGTCGACCAATTCTGGCTTTGATCTTACCCGCCACATTCGCCTCCTTGGCGCTGGGGGAAAAATAGGCTTGCGATGTCTTCACCTACCTGTTTGCGGCTGCGGACGCGTTGCCTCTATCACCCGGGCTACCACTATTCCCCTTGCCATGCCCGGGACCTTTGCCTTTGCCAGGGTTCCCTGTTCCGCCTGAAGGTCCGGTTCGACCAGCAGGATTTGAACCGTCCCCTTGGCCAGAACGATTTGAGCTGACGTCTGGTTCAGGCTCTGGCGCTGGGGGTTCCGGTGCCGGAGGTTCAGGTTCCGGTTCAGAAGTTTCAGCTCTGGACACCCTCGCCACTTGGGTCTGGATGACCCTTTGAGGTGCCGCGCTTCGTTGAACCGGAATGTCTGATTGCCGAATCGCAAGAGGAACAGATTCCCTAGCGCATCCGCCAAAATCGACCTGAAGCGGACTCAGCAGATCCCTTTGCGACTGAACGAATGGAAAGCCATTCTTAAGTGCCAACTCATATTGTTCCTGGTCGACGGGGCGACCAACATTTCCACCCTGTGAAGTCGCGAACAGGCTGCACTGGCGCCCGGTCGAGCGGCACCTACCCGATCGACTGCACATGCGGACCTTACCTTCCAATACCAGCATGGCACTTTGCTTACCCGGGACAACCCACATGTCGAAGGTTGTGCCACGAACGGCCATGGTCGCTGTGGGGGTTTGTATGGAATAGGCTCTTTTCTTACTTTTACCCGAAATGAATCGAAAACTGCCACCCAAGGCCTGAACCGCGAAAGATTTTGCTTTCTTTTTCCCGCGCAACATTGAGACATCCAGCACCATTTGCGCATTCGGGCCGATTGCGATCTTGGTATCATCTACGAACAACAACTGTACGACGCCGGATCGGTCGGTAGAAATGGTATCTCCGGAAACAACTTCCATCCCTTCACGCAGACGTATCTTTTTGCCAGCGCGAACTACATCGGCACCCTGCTTGGCACTCAATACCTTTCCGATAGAGGCAGTAACCGATGCCGGTAATGCAGCCAGAACCATGAAAACAAAAAACAATCTTAACCAGGCCAAACCCAAGTCCCCCTCCCCCAAAAGGTACCCACTGGGATGTTAAATCACCCCTCGCCCGATATCTGTCGCCTCAGAGAGCTAAATCTGATTAGTTATTCAACCCATTAAATCTAGACAAATATGCGCTCAAACCGGTGCATTTGGCAAGCATCGGGGTATTTGCCTGCGTTTCCCGCGTTTTGAAATCTCTTATCCAAGGCTCGGTACAGCCACATCATTGGATTTGATCAACGGTTCTCAGAGAAACTTTTCAGCCGCAAAATGTACGGTGTCACGTCTGTGCAGCGGCAAGACATCCCCAGATCGCACAATGCTTGGGCCAGACATTCTCGACCTGGTCATAGAACCGCTGGGCGTGCTTGTTTACGACGATGGAAATCGGCATGCTGTCCAGGCGGTGACGATGCCTCCGGCGAACATTGGCGCGCGCCTGTCGATGGCAACGGCGTGTCATTGGGCCGAGTCTCCTACACTTTCCACGCCCTGACCCAGAAGGTCGGCAATACCACGCCGCAGCATTGAGCCGTTCCCTTGATCAGGAAGTTCTTTGCAGGCTCGCCCCATACGCGGATCAACCAGTTGGTATCCGCCTGAGAACCGCCCAAAGAGCGATCACGGCCTTTGGCGAAATCCGGTGGGATTCCCCAACTTAGGTGTAATCCACCCATTGGATTTTATCGTCAGCCAGCTCCAACTGCGGGACAGTGGCTTTACACAGAATTTCTACCGCCAGACCAACCGCGGTCCGGTAATCTGCATTCTCCAGAGACTTAACGCCCCCCATGAAGAACGTATTGCTCCGGGACAATGATAAGGTTCCAGACAGCGAAGGTTGGAGCCGGACAACCCGCTCCTCAACCCACGACAGGCATTCCTCGGACACGCAGATCGCCAGGCGGGCCAGATGCTCGTTAGTTTTCCCGTCAGTGGCCTTCAACAGATCAAACAGAAATTCGTGCTCGTTGTATTCCTCGGTCAGAGGCCCCAGCGGTCCAGAGTGCGCGTCGAGAAATTAGAATGTGTAGCGCGTATTGCCACCACGATAGCGTTTCGGTGCTGTCTCGAGGATCAAAAGCCCGGCCCCTGCCTCGGCGACTGTCATCGCATCGCAGAGAGCTGCGTTCACACTCTCAACCAAAGCGATGCCGCAAGCTTCGTTTTGAGCGGCCATATCGAGATTACCTACTGGGTTTCGTCTCTCCTGCGGTCGCGTTCCTGCAATGCACGGATGCGCATCCGTTGTGCGGCCTGAATATGCGCACGCATCTCCGTCTCAGCAGCCGCACCGTCGCGAGCGTTCAAAGCCGCCATAATGCGCCGATGCTCGGCCACCGCAGCCTCGGCCCTGTCACCATCTAACAGTTGAGACGGCCCGAGGACCAGCAGAGCCTTTTGCAAGGATAACATTGATTTTGCCAGAAACCGGTTCTTGGCTGCATCCAGCAGCGTCGCATGAAAAATCCGGTTGATCCGCACAGCGTCTGGGCCCGTGCCTGCCTCCGCCAGTCGATCATTCAGAACCTCAAGCTCATCCAGTTCGACACCTGACGCAGCGCGGGCGGCCAAACGGGCAGCTGTCCCCTCAAGCACCGCGCGCATTTCATAGAGCTCCATCACCTCCGCATAATCCAGACTGCGCACTGTTGCGCCCTGCCGTGGAACATGGGTCACCAATCCGTCAGCCTCCAATTGACGGATCGCCTCTCGCACCGGGGTGCGGCTAACTCCCAATCGTTCAGACAACTCTATTTCTCGCAGGCGTTCACCCGGCAGAAGATTGCCTTCGCGAATATCGTCCAAAAGACGTTGGTACGCGGAATAGCCTTGCGGGCCGGGCTGTAAGGGGTCGTCCTGTAGTGTCACATTAGGCTCACTTGTCTTATTGCATCCTGCTGTATACAGTTGAATACACAACGAGTCAATAACGCTGGAAAACGTTCCGTGCCCACGCAGACCAACACACTGCCTCTTCTGACAAAGCGGGCTGTAACATTCGGCCTTGCACTTATTGGCACCGGAGTTTTCTGGACGTTGAATCTGCCGCTGCCCTTTCTGTTTGGCCCGATGAGCGCCTGTCTGATTGCGGCCCTCGCGCATGCGCCGATGGAAGGGTTCGGGCAGGTGTCAGTGGCAGCGCGCACCATTCTGGGTGTGGCGGTGGGCGCATCAATTACACCTGCCCTATTTGCAGAATTGCCTAAAATGGCCGCGTCGATTGCACTGGTCCCATTTTTCATCCTGTTGATCGCGCTGATCGGCGTACCATTCTTCCGCCGGGTCTGGGGTTTCGATAGGACAACCGCATTCTATGCCGCCATGCCCGGCGGCTTGCAGGACATGATCATCTTTGGGACCGAAGCTGGAGCCAACCCGCGCACTTTGTCGCTGATCCATGGCACGCGCGTGCTGATCATTGTGACGCTGGCCCCGCTGTTTCTGACCGTGTTTTATGGCGCCGAACTGACAAACCCGATCGGAGAACCCGCACGCGACCTGCCGCTGCACGAACTGGCCCTGATGGTGCTGGCCGCCTTTATCGGCTGGAAGGGTGGCGAGCGTATTGGCCTGTTCGGCGCATCGATCCTGGGGCCGATGATCCTGACGGCTGCTTTGTCTCTCGGGGACTTCATCCATACACGACCACCGCGCGAGGCCATCTTGGCCGCACAATTCTTCATTGGTTGCGGAATTGGCGTGAAGTTTGTCGGTGTTACCTGGGTAGAGTTGCGCAAGGTCGTGGCCGCGGGCTGCGCTTACGTGGTTGTGCTGGCCGTGCTGGCAGCGGCCTTCACAGCTGTTGTCACCACGTTGGGGTTTGGCAAACCGGTCGAGGCGTTTTTGGCCTTCGCACCCGGCGGGCAGGCCGAAATGACGGTTCTGGCCATCGTCTCAGGCGCGGATCTGGGCTTTGTGATCACTCACCATCTGACAAGGATCGTGTTGGTGATCATCGGTGCGCCCATCGCCGCAAATCTCATTCTGCGTTGGTTCAAACCTCGGGGTTGATCATATGGATCGGCGCGCCTTCTGTATAAGCGTTTAGCTGATCGAAGATGTCAGCAAACTGCAGGTCGAACTCATCTTCGGTCACAAAATCGATATGCGGCGTCGCGATCAGCCTGGGATGTGCCTACAACGGATCGTTCGGGTCGGTTAGTGGTTCGGTATCGAACACATCAAATGCGGCTCTGCCAGGGCGACCGGCGTTGAGCGCTCCAAGCAAGGCACCTGGAGTGATCAACCCGGCCCGCGACGTGTTAACGAACAGCACGCCCGGGTGCATCTGCGCAAAATCCGCTGCGGTTATGAAACCTTGCGCGTCCGGTTTCAGGCGCATATGGACCGAGACGATATCGCTGTCGGCAAAAAACCCTCTCTTATCAAATCAACCTAATCTGTCCCATGGGCGCTGACGTCAGACACGGCGATGCCGAACGGGGATTCGATGCGTTGTGGAGTTTCGAACCTGGTGGTCGAGTGGTGTGTCGCTGGGAATTGCTTCAGAAAACAAATCCAATTCTTGCCCATAATCCACGTAAGTCGGTGTGTTTTACCGTGATTTCAACGGGTTCACCAATTTTGTCGGAGTAAGGCACAAAATGGAAATTTCGCCTTGTATTCCCGGCGCTTGCAAGGATATACCCGTCGGCGGAGACGTGGCCGAGTGGTCGAAGGCGCTCCCCTGCTAAGGGAGTAGGCCCGGAAGGGTCTCGAGGGTTCGAATCCCTTCGTCTCCGCCATAATCTACACGACAATCAAGACCCTTTAGGTTTCCGAGAAGTCGTGTGAAATCAGCCGCAAATACGCTCAAAGCACTTCGCCAGATAGATGTACGCCAACCAGCGTTCGTATCTCGTCAAACGGCGACCGAGGCCTGCAGCAATTCTTGCGAGTACGGGTGTTCAGGTGTGCCTACACGCAGCGTTTCAGAGGACATGACCTCAACGATCTCACCATTTCGCATAACTGCCAGTTGATCGCACATATGCGCGATAACTGGAAGATCATGGGATACCATCAAATATGTCAGCCCGCGTTGTCTTCGCAAATCCGTCAACAAGTTCAATACTTCTGCCTGAACGCTGACATCCAGAGCTGATGTGGGTTCATCCAGCAGCAGGATGTCCGGCTCGCCTGCCAACGCTCTGGCGATAGCGACCCTCTGACGCTGCCCTCCGGATAACTGATGTGGATACCGAAACCGGAAGCGCTGCCCGAGCCCAACATCGTTCAGCAGACCTTTGACCCTTTGATCGATATTATCTAGTCCGTGCAGATGCAGAGTTTCACTGAGCACCTGATCGACGGTGTGCCGCGGGTGAAGCGAGGCGTATGGATCCTGAAAAACCATCTGCACGGTTCTAAAAAACCTGCGATCTCGCTTGGCCCCGGACAACGCTTCACCTTCGACTCGGATAGTACCAGACCATTGAGGCGCCAGACCGGTTATCGCGCGGAGGATGGTAGATTTGCCCGAGCCGCTTTCACCCACAAGACCAAAGCTCTCACCCTGGTTAACACTAAGACAAGCACCCTTAACCGCATCTACGCGGTCATGCGCGTGACCAAACCAGACGTTCAGATCGTTGATTTCTAATGCGGTCATTTCAACCCCTCACGCTGGGCGCGTCTGACCAGGCGGGATCGCGGGTCAGAACACTCAGATGCGCACATTTCTCATCAAGACGCGGGAGCGAATTCAGCAGCCCCTGAGTGTATGGGTGTTGCGCCTGGTGCAGCTTATCTGCTTCGCAGACTTCGACAATCCGTCCCGCGTACATGATGAGGACACGGTCGCAAAACTCGGACACCAGGTTGAGGTCATGACTGATGAAGATCAGGCCCATGCCCCGTTCTTTGACCAATCCGTCCATGATGTTTAGCACCTGCCGCTGAACACTGACATCCAACGCCGAGGTCGGCTCATCCGCAATCAGGATCTTAGGGTTCGGAATCAGCATCATCGCGATCATGATGCGTTGCCCCATACCTCCTGACACTTCATGCGGGTATGCCCGCATTACCCGTTCGGGATTGCGGATCGAAACATTCTCCAACATTTCGATCGCCATTTTTTTGGCGCGCGATTTAGAGCCGGAATTGTGCTGAAGATACGCCTCCATCAACTGTTCGCCTACCGTGACCACCGGGTTTAGAGAGAACTTGGGGTCCTGCATCACCATGGAAATCTGCTTGCCGCGCACGCTGCGCATCTCGCGCTCGGTGAGCTGCAACAGGTCACGTCCCTCAAGACCGATGTGGTTGGCTTCGACGATACCGGGCTTTCGGATCAGGCGCAGGATGGCCCTCCCTGTCATCGACTTACCGGACCCGCTTTCGCCAACGATCCCCAGCCGTTCACGCCCCAACGAGAATGACACTCCGCGGACCGCATCAAACACGCCCTGACGGGTAGGGAAGCGAACCCACAGGTCTTCGATGTCGAGTAAGTTCATTGCCCACCGTCCTTTGGATCAAGCGCGTCCCTTAGCCCGTCCCCCAACAGGTTAAAGGCCAGCGAAACTGTGAAGATTGCAAGCCCTGGCACCGTGGCAACCCACCAGTGATCAAGGATGAACCTACGCCCTTCGGAAATCATGGCGCCCCATTCCGGGCTTGGAGGTTGCGCCCCTAGTCCCAGAAACCCAAGGCCGGCTGCGGCCAGAATGATCCCGGCCATGTCGAGTGTGACCCTTACGATCAACGATGAAATGCAAAGTGGCCAGATGTGCCGGGTGATGATCCGCAGTGGCCCAGCCCCTTGAAGCCGGATCGCATTGATATAGTCGGTCGACCGGATCGTAAGCGTTTCTGCCCGCGCCATGCGCGCGTATGGCGGCCATGCAGTCAGCGAGATCGCCAAAACCGCGTTCTCGATCCCTGCCCCGAGCGCGGCTACAAAAGCCAATGCCAGAACAAGTCGCGGAAAGGCGAGGAAGATATCGGTGATGCGCATGAGGATCACATCTGCCCATCCGCCAGCATATCCCGCGACGGTTCCGACCAAAAGGCCCGCGACCGGAGCGATAAGCGCCACCAACGCCACAATGTACAGCGTTATCCGCGCGCCATAAATCAAGCGTGAAAGAATATCTCGCCCTAGGCTGTCGGTCCCCAGCAAATGTCCTTCGGCGCCGATAGGGAGCAGTCGGCTGGACAAATCCTGAACAAAAGGATCTTGCGGTGCGATGATAGGAGCAAAAACCGCAGTCAGCACGAGGATAACTAGGATCGCCAACCCAACCATTGCCATCGAGTTTGATCGCAGTGTCAGCCAGCCTTTGTACAGGCTGGCCAGTCTGGCGTGGCGTCGGGATGTGGGTTCGTCGGTCAGCAGCCACTGACGCAAAGTCATGTCGCTCATTTCGACCTCGGATCAAAGAAACGGTAGAGAAGGTCGGAGAATATGTTCAGGCAGATAAAGATCAGCCCGACCACGACTGTTCCTCCGAGGACGGCATTCATGTCGGCACTCAGCAAAGCGGTCGTGATGTAGCTGCCGATCCCCGGCCAGCTAAAGATGATCTCGGTCAGAACCGAGCCTTCAAGCAAATTGGCGTAGCTCAGTGCGATGACCGTAATGAGTTGTACGCGAATATTCTTGAAGGCGTGACGCCAAATCACCTGCCGTTCTGACAGGCCTTTGACGCGGGCGGTAATGACATATTCAGCTGACAACTGTTCCAACATGAAGGATCGCGTCATCCGGCTGATGTAAGCCAGTGAGTAATACCCCAGCAAAGCAGCGGGCAGGATGATGTGAGACAGCGCGTTGCGGAAGACGTCCCAATCCTGGGCGATGGCACTATCCACCAAGATCAAACCGGTACGCGCGGGCACAATATCTTCGTAGAAGATATCCAACCGACCCGGTCCCCCAACCCAGCCAAGAATTCCGTAGAAGACCAGAAGCCCCATAAGCCCCAGCCAGAAGATTGGCATTGAGTAGCCAACAAGCGCGACCACACGGGCGATCTGATCGATCCAGGACCCCCGCTTCACGGCGGCAATCACACCCAGTGGAACACCTAGAAAGATGCCAATCATCACACCCAAAGTCGCCAATTCCAGCGTGGCAGGGAAGACACGTGCGATGTCTTCGGAAACCGGACGCGCATTCAGCAGCGAGTTGCCAAAGTCTCCGTGCAGGACGTCCCAAAGATAATACCCAAACTGCACCAGCAGCGGTTTATCGAGGCCAAGCTGTTGGTAGACTGCATCATAAGTCGATTGCGAGGCGCGCTCACCTACGATCGCCAGCACCGGATCAATCGGCATGACGCGGCCGATGATGAAGGTCACGAACAGCAGACCCAACATCGTGATTGCAATGGTACCAAGAGTTTTCAGGATACTCTTGATCCAATGGATAAGAGGCGCCGAGCGGCGCCCCTCAGATGGTCTTTCGGCCAGAGCCATTTACTTGGTCACCTGCCAATACGACGCCGATGTGATCGCCTGACCGGTCGAGAAATCCGTTACGTTTTCACGCAATGCCGATTGCTCAATTTGCTGGAACATCACGACAAATGGTGATGTCTCACGGAATTCAGCCTGGATTTCCTTGTACATACCGGCACGTTTCACGGTGTCATTCTCAACCACAGCCGCATCTGTTTTCTCTGTCAGCCCGCCGGTATCCCACGAATTCCGCCACGCCAACAGACCAGTTGCATTGGCCGCATCCGAGTTGTCAGGATTATAGGCAAACGTCCCCGCGTTGGTTTGCGGATCAGGATAGTCCGGACCCCATGCGCCAAGATAGACGTCCAGTTCCCGTGCGCGATACCGCGCCAGAATTTGTTTGGCAGTACCGACAGTAATATTCATCGTGATACCAACCTGACCCAGCGCATTTTGCAGCGACTGAGCGATCTCAATCCGCTCTTGCGCTTCGCGCACGCCAACTTCGATCTCAAGCCCACTTACACCAGCTTCATCCAGCAACGCTTTGGCTTTTTCGACGTTGAAGCTGAAGGGATTCTCATCGGAGGCACCAAGATAGGTTTGCGGCAGGAAGTTCTGATGGATTGTGTACTGACCCTTCAGGAAACTGTCGCGCATCCCTTCATAGTCGATCAGGTATTTGAAGGCCTGACGGACCTGAGGTTTGCTGAGCTCTGGGTGCTTCTGGTTTAGTGAGACATACATCAGACGGCCCTTCAACTCGTCTGAAATCTTGACGCCAGCAACTGATGATACTCCTGCAACGTCTTCGGGGTTCAGGTTGCGGGCAACGTCGATATCACCACGCTCGAGCAGCAAGCGCTGGCTAGCGCTTTCTTGAACGTGACGGACAACGACGCGCTCCATCGCCGGGGCACCCAGATAGAAATCAGGGTTGGACTGTAGGGTCACGCTTTCATTGGGCTTCCAGCTCACCAAGCTGTAGGCACCGGAGCCCGCCGTGTTGGTCTTAAGCCACTCGTTGCCCAGATCTCCGTCCTTGTTGTGTTCCATCACAGTCTTCTTATCGACGATGCCACCGATGGTCGCGGTCAGACAGTTCAGAACGAAGGATGTCGCGTAGGGCTTGTCGGTTGTGATCGTCAGAGTGTTGCCATCCGCAACAATCGTTTGCTCGACGTTTTCCGGCGTGAACCCAAACTGGGTAAGGATAAAGGCCGGAGTTTTGTTCAGAATGATCGCACGGCGCAGCGAAAACTGTACATCCTCAGCAGTCACCGGGTTGCCGGAATGGAAGGTCAGCCCTTCCCTGATCTTAAATGTGATGGACTTGCCATCCTTAGATACATCCCAGCTTTCTGCGACGTCGGGCTGATAGCCAGCATCCAGATCAAGCGGGTCGAAGTTGACGAGCTTTTGGTAGACATTCCGACTGACGTCCGATCCGGCAAATTCAAAGCTTTCAGCGGGGTCCAGTGTTGTGATGTCGTCAATACGGTTCGCGATCACCAACATGTTTGGCGGCGTTTCCGCGATTGCCGAAGTCGAGGTCACAGCCAGCGCCAATCCCAGCGCCGCACCGGTAAGCAATCTATTAAATGCGTTCATTTTGTCCTCTCTGTCATCAAGTTATTCACTAACGGTTACGATCCCCAAGTCTTCTCAAGTACACGCAACCAGTTTTCATGGCAGAGCTTCTTAATGAGCTCTTCGCCGTATCCATGGGTTTCCATGGCATCTCTCAATCGGGGCAGCATCGCTACGTCGGTCACATCGTCTGGAACCACGGCCCCGTCATAGTCCGACCCAAGCCCGACCCGGTCCTCACCCAAGATCCCGATCAGGTGATCTAGGTGCTTCAGAACCTGTGTCAGCGGCACGTCAGAAAGCATTCGCCCATCCTCGCGCAGAAACGCGGCGGCAAAATTCAGTCCGACCATCCCGTCGCTTTCTGCGATTGTGCGAAGCTGATCGTCTGTCAGATTTCGAGCGTGCGGGCAAATGGCGTGCGCATTCGAATGCGTTGCTACCAGGGGCGCATCTGAATATCGCGCAACGTCCCAAAAACCTTTCTCATTGAGATGAGACAAGTCCAGCATGATCCCAAGCGCGTTGCAGCGTTGGACAAGTCGCAGACCATAATCGGTCAACCCCGGACCGGTGTCTGGCCCTGATGGATATCTGAACGGCACACCGTGCCCGAAAATGTTTGGCCTGCTCCAGACCGGACCAAGCGAGCGCAGCCCCGCAGCATGAAAAACGTCGAGCGAATGCAGATCGGCATCAATCGCTTCGGCACCTTCGATATGAAATATCGCTGCCATCCGACCCTGCGCCAGACAATCCCGGATATCTGCGACTGAGCGTGCAACACTCAACGCGCCCAGCCTTTCCAGTTCCAACAATATGGCAATCTGGCTCAGTGCTGCCGGGAAGGCGTCTTCAGCATCTATCTGATCGGGAAGCGGCAGGTCATATCTGGGCTGGACCATCTCTTCCATCTTGGCGTCGACATCCATTGGCGACGGCACCCACACGGCAAAGAACCCGCCGCCAAACCCACCCTCTTTGGATTTGACCAGATCGATTGCGCCTTCCAGGCCGCTCAGAAATTGGCCCGCTTCTGAAACACCACCGGTCGAAGCCAACTTGGACAACACATCATTGTGCCCATCGAAAATGAGTGGGAAGGTGTTCAAAGCCGTATCACCCGAATTAAGTATCAATCCGATACACGCTAACAGACGTTATCGTCATGATTGTAAAAAAATTCAATGAGTTTTACTCATAGAGCTAGTCGGATTCATGAGGGCGCAAGTCGATGAAGAAAACACGCAACTGGCACTCACTACCGGAGTATCAAGCCTTGCGGGCCCTCATGCAGGCAGGAACCACTGCCGCCGCTGCACGACAACTGGGCCTGTCTCAATCAGCCGTCAGCCGATCTGTTGGCAGTCTTGAATCCCGGCTTGGGAAAATACTGTTTGAAAGGGATGCGGGCAGACTACGCCCGACGCAAGAGGCCGTGCGATTGAACATGCGTCTCGATCCCTTGTTCGAAGCTCTCGACCGGATCGATGGACCGGGTGAAACCGTCCAGGAAACGTTACGCCTTGTCGCTCCTCCAAGTTATGCCCACCGCTATATCGTCACGCTCATCGCCAGTTTCATACGTGGAAATCCGGGTTTTTTTGTGAACCTGGAGGTGACGACCTCAGACATGGTGACATTGGGCGTATTGGAAAACCGCTTCGATTTGGCGGTAACCGGGATTGAGCAAAGCCGCGCGGGGATCAAACTGATACCGTTCAGGGAATCGCCAGCAGTTTGCGTAATGCGACCCGAACATCCACTTGCCCAACGCAGTGCGCTCGCCCCCGCAGATCTGCATGAACAAGATCTGATTGCATTGACATATCGCCACGGCAGACGCGGGCAGCTTGATCGATTACTGCATCAGGTACGAGCGGAACCCAGAATTGTCGCCGAGGTTTCGACCTCATTCGCAGCAGCCGATATGGCTCGGGAGGGCCTTGGGTTGGCTGTGATCAATCCCTTTCCGGTGTACATGTATCGATCACCGGACCTGACTTTTGTCCCGTTTGAAGCGCCCATGCGATATCGTGGCCACTTCGTCATTTCGGATCAAAGGCCGGTTCCTAGAATCGCCCGCGCATTCATGCGACATCTTCGGCTAAACACGCCATCGGACCCATTCTCCGATAAAAATTTGTGAGGCGGTTGGGCTTACGACCCGGTTTGTTAAACCAAAAAAGCCGCTCCCTGCAGGAGCGGCTTTGATTTCACTGTCTCTGAGACGAGGATCAGGCGGCCAGGGCTGCCTGAGCTTTGGCGACGATCGCGCCGAACGCTTCCGGTTCGTGCACGGCCAGGTCAGCCAGAACTTTGCGGTCCACTTCGATACCGGCCAGGTTCAGGCCATTGATGAAGCGGGAATATGTCAGTGCTTCGTCATGCGAACGCACAGCAGCATTGATACGCTGGATCCACAGCGCGCGGAAGTTGCGCTTGCGATTCTTGCGGTCGCGGGTTGCATACTGGTTGGCCTTGTCAACGGCCTGAGACGCAACTTTGAATGTGCTCTTGCGACGACCATAATAGCCTTTTGCGGCTTTGATGATCTTCTTGTGACGGGCGTGGGTTACGGTTCCACCTTTAACGCGGGACATCTCTCAAATCTCCTCTTAGCGGTCGTAGGGCATGTAGCCCTTGACGATCTTGGCGTCGGGGGCGGACAGGGTGGTGTTGCCACGGGCATCGCGGATGAATTTCTTGGTCCGCTTGATCATGCCGTGACGTTTGCCGGCCTGGCCAGCAAGGACCTTACCGGTCGCAGTCACCTTAAAGCGCTTCTTGGCGCTCGACTTGGTCTTCATCTTAGGCATTTCCGTCTCCTTTTCCGGGTTCGGTTTCAGACGCGACTCGGCATGCCATCTCGGCCGGTCACGCGATCAGAAGCGCCGTTTACGCAAGTTCGGTCATACTGGCAAGGGGGTTTGGGTCAGAATCTGCGATTTTCACGGGCAGACTGAGTACCGGGGCGACGCGCGCCGCCCCGGTGGTATGGTTTAATGTTCGAATTTGCGGATTTCGCCGCTCTTCAACCGTTCTGCGTAGGACGCCAGCTCCTGGCGCACCACTTTCATCAGGAAGTAGAGCGCGAAGACGTTCACAACCGCCATCGCAAAGATCGCCGCATCCGAGAAGTCGATGACCGGACCAAGGTTGGCCGCAGCGCCAATGACAACGAAGATGCAGAAGATGACCTTGAACACCAGTTCCTTCGTGTGGCCCTCACCGAACAGGTAGGTCCAGGCCTTGAGGCCATAGTAGGACCAGCTGATCATGGTGGAGAAAGCAAACAGCACCACGGCAATAGCCAGAATGAACGGGAACCAGCTGAACGCGCTGCCGAAGGCTGCCGAGGTCAGGCTGACACCGGTGTTACCATCAACAGTTGCAATCGCGTTACCCGCTTCGTTCAGCATGTAATTGCCGGTTTCCGGATCAACGATCAATTGCTGGGTGATGATGATCACCAGCGCGGTCATGGTACAGATCACGACCGTATCGATGAACGGCTCAAGCAGAGATACAAAGCCCTCGGTAATCGGCTCTTTGGTCCGAACAGCAGAGTGTGCAATCGCTGCAGACCCGACGCCTGCCTCGTTCGAAAACGCCGCACGACGGAAGCCCTGGATCAGCGCACCGACCATACCGCCAGCCACGCCGAGACCAGTGAAGGCACCCGCGAAGATCTGGCCAAAGGCCCACCCGATCTGATCCGCGTTCATCAGGATGATTACCAGCGCCGCAGCCACATACATCACGCCCATAAAGGGCACGACTTTCTCGGTCACGCGTGCGATAGATTTCAGGCCACCCACGATCACTGCAAACACGATGCCCGCGAACACCAGACCGGTGATCCAACCGGGATAGTCTCCAACGATGCCTGCGATCTGCTGGTGCGCCTGGTTGGCCTGGAACATGTTGCCCCCGCCCAAGGCACCGAGGATACAGAAGATCGAGAAAAGAACCGCAAGGATCTTACCACCCGGCAGGCCCAGTTCGTTGAACCCTTTGGACATGTAATACATCGGACCACCGGAAACGGTGCCATCCTCGTATTCGTTGCGATACTTCACGCCCAGCGTACATTCGGTGAATTTCGACGCCATACCCAACAGACCCGCGACGATCATCCAGAAAGTCGCACCCGGCCCGCCGATGCCGACGGCAACCGCAACACCGGCGATGTTGCCAAGCCCAACCGTACCGGACAAGGCTGTAGCGAGCGCTTGAAAGTGGCTGACCTCACCCGCATCGTTCGGGTCAGAGTAGTCGCCTTTCACCAGGCTGATCGCATGGCTGAAAAAGCGCAACTGCACGAAGGCAAAATACAGTGTGAACACAGTCGCCGCTACAACCAGCCATCCCACGATCCAGGGGAAACCTGTCCCGGGGAAAGGTGCAAAAATAAAACTTACAAATGGCCCGGTGAAGTCTGCAAATGCCTGATTGATCTTGTCGTCCAGCCCAACCGCTTCCTGAGCGGCGGCAGGACTCGCAGCCAGAGCGGCAAGCGCAGCCAAACCAAGTTTGTTTTGAATACTCATCATCTACTCTCCCCTCAATTCACGACCGTGACGGGAACGTCGGCATGCATGACAAGGTTCTGCGTGGAGCTGCCAAACAGGCGCTTCTTGAACCCGTCAGCCGAAGCCCGACCAACAACGATCTGTGATCCACCGTTTTCGACCGTGATCGTGTTCAGTGTTTCGGCGACATCTCCGTGACGCACGATACCTTGGGCTTCGAATCCTGCTGCCTTTAGCGCCTCGACCGCTGGCGCGATGATCCGCGATGTAGCCAGCTCTACCTCTTCCTCGCGCCTCTTGTGGCGCATAGCATTTTCTTCCGGTGTCTGGAATGTGAAAGGCGACCATTCGATGACATAAACAACCAGCAGCTCGCATTCTCCGATACGTCCGGCCAAGTCTTTGGCGAAGGCGATCGCGCGTTCTCCGGTTTCTGTCCCGTCCAGTCCAATGACAATTTTCGTTGTCATGTCGTTCCTCCGTTGTGGTTTGTTTGACCGGGGCCCGTGCCCCCGGCAGAGCAGCCGGAACCTGGAACTTGTTTGAGTAGACTGCCCTAGAGGCAAGTATCCCCAAAAACACGGAAAAACAGAGAAGTAATTTTGAAATGCAACCAACAATCGATCATCTAGTTGAAATTGCTAATTTATTTCAGCCTAAATTTTAGGCAGATCGTAAGGTATCAAAATAAATTGTTGATATTGGGTCGCAACTTAACCCGGATCGGTGTTGTAAATCAGCCGTTCATCACACGGAGCGATACGCAAAATATTGGTCGTTCCAGGGACATTAAACGGCACGCCAGCGGTGACCACGATCTGATCAGTCTCGGCCGCAAAGCCACCCGAACGAGCCGCGCGAGCCGCACTGACCACCGCGCCCTTGAACCGTTCCTGCTCGGGGGTCAGAACACAATGGCAGCCCCAGCTCAAGCAAAGCCTGCGTGCGGTGCCAGTGGCCGGAGTCATCGCAATTATCGGCACACCGGGACGCTCGCGTGCAGTAAGCAACGCGGTTGTACCACTTTGAGTGAAACAGCAGATGGCCTTGATGTCCGTCTTCTCCGCGATTTCGCGCGCGGCTGCCACGATTCCGTCCGCGATGGTCGTGCCCTTGGCAGTTCGTGAGGCCGCAATGATCTGGTGGTAGGTTGGATCCGCTTCAACCTCGATGGCGACCTTATTCATGGTCTGGACCGCTTCGATCGGATAGGATCCAGCCGCGGATTCAGCGCTAAGCATGATTGCATCGGTGCCTTCATAGATGGCGGTTGCCACGTCCGAAACCTCGGCCCGCGTTGGCATCGGGCTTTCGATCATGCTTTCCAACATCTGTGTTGCAACAATCACGGGCTTCGCTGCAGTACGACATTTGCGCACCAGACGCTTCTGAATCGGCGGCACAGCAGAAACGGGCAATTCTACGCCCAGATCACCACGTGCAACCATGATCCCGTCCGAGGCATCAAGGATGTCATCAAAGGCTTCCACTGCGGCAGGCTTTTCGATCTTGGACAGGATCGATGCGCGACCATCTGCCAGCGCACGTGCTTCGAAAACGTCCTTGGCACGTTGCACGAAACTGAGCGCCAGCCAGTCCACGCCCAACTGGCAGACAAATTCCAGATCGTCGCGATCCTTGTCAGACAGCGCCGCCAGCGGCAGAACCACGTCCGGAACGTTCACACCTTTTCGGTTTGAGATCGTGCCACCTACTTCGACTGTGCAGTGGGCAAAATCCTGACCGCAATCCTGCACGATCAGACGAATCTTGCCATCATTGACCAGCAGGCGCGCACCCGGCTCCAAAGCAGCAAAAATCTCGGGGTGCGGTAGACAGACCCGGTTGATATCCCCCGCTGCCGGATCAAGGTCCAGACGAAACGCTGCGCCCTCTTCCAGCCCTTCTGCGTCATTGGCAAACACACCAACGCGCAGCTTCGGCCCTTGAAGATCGGCCAAAATTGCAATCGGGCTGTCCAGATCCTTTTCGATCTGCCGGATGATCCGATGCCGTTCGCGGATTTCATCATGGCTGCCATGGCTCATGTTCAGGCGAAACACATCGGCCCCTGCCTCGTGCAGAGCGCGGATGGTGTCATAGTCGTTAGACGCCGGTCCCAGCGTCGCCACGATTTTCACATTTCTCAGGCGTCGCATTGATCAGGCTCTCCTTAAACGCACGAATGTTACCGCAAACATTGCTTGGGCCGCTTATTGCGCAATTCCCTTTCCAACGCAACTGTCCTACACCTGCGACAAACAAGATGACAGGCTCATGACTTATTCTCCGTTTTTTGTTCACGGCGCGGATCGGCCGTCGCGTTGGCTAATAACTTGCGACCATGCAACCAACATGGTCCCACCCGATATCAATGACGGGGACCTGGGACTGCCGCGCGAAGACATGGAACGGCACATCGCTTACGATGTGGGCGCCTACGAGGTGTCGAAGCATCTGGGCGAGATTCTGAACGCCCCAGTTATCGCAGCCAATTTTTCGCGCTTGGTGATCGACCCCAATCGCGGTGAGGATGATCCGACGCTTCTGATGAAGCTTTATGATGGTTCGATCATCCCCGGCAATCGCCACGCCGATCCAGTTGAGAAGGAGCGGCGCCTGAATATGTGCTATCGTCCTTATCACGATGCGCTGGCACAGCTTGCAGGCCTGCCTCATGCGGTTATCGTCTCAATGCACTCCTTTACGCGCCAGCTACGCGGTCGCGATCCCCGACCCTGGCATATCGGCGTCCTGCACACTCCGGATGAGCGGTTCTCACGCCCGTTAATCAACCGACTGAATGCCGAGAGTGATCTGTGCGTCGGTGTAAATGAACCCTATACCGGCGTTCTACCCGGTGATGCGATCGACAAACATTGCACAGCATTCGGTCGACCCAATGCATTGATTGAGCTGCGCAACGATCTGATTGCGGATCACGAGGGGCAGCACCATTGGGCCAACCGTCTGGCCGTTGCACTACAAGACGCGCTCGTCGAAAGCAGGCTGTGACACAGTGACGTAGCAGATTGTTTTTTGTTCCCCATAATGTTGGGAGCGCTTTGGCCAATACCCATATTTTAGGCGAAAGGAGACGAATATGACGCAGGAATTCCTGACGACTGTCTTCGGTTGGATGACGGTTCTGAACATCGGTGTTTTGCTCTTCAGCACCATGATGGTCTTGGCTTTGCAAAACTGGATTGCAGATGTGCATGGTAGAATGTTCCAGATGGAACGTGCTGACATAAAACGCGCTTACTTCCGGTATCTTGCGAACTACAAGATCCTGACCCTGGTTTTTTGCCTGGTGCCATGGTTGGCACTGAAACTCTCCTAAATACCGGATCGGCCAATTCAAAGGCCTTTGTATTCATTGTATCGAAGCCTGCGGATTGCTAGTTCAGCCTCAGAATGTAAAAACACCTACTCGGAGCCAGAATATGGACAAGCAAACCGAAATCGAACTTCAGGCCGCTGCGTTCCGTCGTTTACAGCAGCACCTGATGAAAGACCGCACAGACGTCCAGAACATCGACATGATGAATCTGACCGGGTTTTGCCGCAATTGCCTGTCGCGCTGGTATCAGGAAGCCGCTAATGCAAAAGGCATTGAAATGGGTAAGGACGAAGCGCGCGAGATTTTCTATGGCATGTCCATGGATGAATGGAAGGCCAACTATCAGACCGATGCCAGCGCCGAAAAACAGGCCGCATTCAAGGTTGCGTTTGAAGAGAATGTGACGAAGAAGAGCTGACGCTCGACGCCGGAAGAAACCGCCTTCTCTGTGTAAACCTTCCACCGGGGATTTTGCTGATCATTCGAATACGGGTTCATAATCAGTGACACCTCAGTGATCCGTAAAAACCCAACATGACGGTTTGTTCACGGCACCAACATCCCGTGAAACCACAACACCCTCGCAATATTTTGCGAGGGTGCAGGAATAACGGCAAATTGCGCCGCGCGTCGCATTTGAGTTCATACCATTGCTGACAACGAGACTAGATATAACTACCTCTTCTAGATCGCCGCCTTGCGGCTTTCGTCCAGATAGATCTCGCGCAGACGTTTGGCGATCGGACCCGGTGTGCCATCGCCCAGCGCAACGCCATCGATCTCAACCACCGGCATAACGAATGCGCTGGCCGAAGTGGTGAAGGCCTCATCGGCTTCTTTTGCTTCGTCGATGGTGAAAAGGCGCTCTTCGATCTCCATCTGTGCCTCGGCCGCCATGCGCAAAACCGCCTTGCGGGTGATGCCGTGCAGAATGTCGTTCGACAGCGGACGGGTGACGATTTTACCGTTCTTGACGAAATAGGCGTTGTTGCTGGTGCCTTCGGTCACATAGCCATCTTCAACCAGCCACGCATCATCGCAACCTGCCTTTTTGGCCATCATCTTGCCCATGGAAGGGTAAAGCAGCTGCACGGTCTTGATGTCACGACGGCCCCAGCGGATATCATCAATCGAGATGATCTTGGCACCCTTCTGCGCTGCCGGACTGTCGGCAAGACCCGGTTTATTCTGGGTAAAGAGAACAAGGCTTGGCTTTGTATCAGCGGCTGGGAAAACAAAATCCCGATCCCCGTCCGAGCCACGAGTGACCTGCAGATAAACCAACCCCTCATCGATTCCGTTCAATTCAACCAGTTTGCGGTGGATTTCCAACAATTCGTCCATGCTGCAAGGCTGAACGATATCGAGTTCATCCAATGAGCGCTTCAGACGTACGGCGTGGCCTTCAAAGTCGATCAGCTTGCCGTCCAGCACGCTAGTCACCTCGTACACGGCATCCGCAAACAGGAAACCCCGGTCAAAGATCGAAATACTTGCTTCGGATTCAGGCAGGTATTCGCCATTCACATAGACGGTACGGGTCATGTCATTTCCTTTTGTTTCCGGGCTTCGCCCGTTCCTTACCCCCAGAGCGCCGCTTCGGGCGGGTGTACTCCGGCATCGTCAAAAATCAGCGGTGTTTCGCGGTCTTCGGCCAACAGAAGCGGCCCGTCAAGGTCTGTAACCATCGCCCCCTGCGCCACCAGTGTTGCCGGGGCCATCGCAAGCGAGCTTCCGACCATGCAGCCAACCATAACATCATAGCCCTCAGCCAATGCAGCCTTGCGCAATTCTAGCGCCTCGGAAAGACCGCCGGTCTTGTCCAGTTTGATGTTCACCACATCATATTTGCCCTTGAGTGCAGGTAGGCTTGCCCGATCGTGACAGGATTCGTCAGCACAAACCGGCACTGGGCGATCCATCCCGATCAGGGCATCATCCTCACCAGCTGGTAAGGGCTGTTCGACCAGAGCCACGCCCAGGCGCACGAGATGCGGGGCAAGATCTGCATAGACTTCGGCAGACCAGCCTTCATTAGCGTCAATAATGATCTTCGACTTTGGCGCCCCAGCCCGGACAGCCTCGAGTCTCGGCATATCATCGGGTGTTCCCAGCTTAATCTTAAGTAAGGGGCGGAAAGCGTTCTCGGCCGCTTGAGCACGCATCGCTTCGGGCGTGTCCAATGACAGCGTATAGGCTGTTATTTCAGGCCCCGGCGCAGCGATTTCAGCAAGCTCCCATGCCCGTTTGCCCGTGCGTTTCGCTTCCAGATCCCAAAGTGCACAATCCACCGCATTCCGCGCCGCGCCAGCAGGCAACAGGTCCATCAGGGAATAGCGCGAAAACACATCGGGTAGCCCGGCTATCTCGGCCTCGACCGACTCCAGTGTTTCGTCATATCGGGCATAAGGCACACATTCGCCCCAACCATGGTGCACACCGTCCGAGATACGGACCGTCAAAACTTTTGCCTCGGTACGTGAGCCGCGCGAGATGGTGAATACCTGCGCCAATCGAAACACATCGCGAGAAACTTCAATTTGCACGCGCCTGCTCCTCTATTTTTTGACAAATACGCCCGCCGGCGACGGACTGCTCCGCCTCCAGCGAGAGTGCTTAGATCACAGTGTGGCCAGCGCATCCACTAGTTTACCGGCTCCAAAGCGGTAGGGATCGGTCGCCGGGATGCCCATCTCGGTCTCAACCTTAGTGATATAGGCAAGCGCATCTTCTTCGCTCAGGTGCTGGGTGTTGATCGACACGCCTGCAACCTGACACTCTGGGTTTGCCACGCGCGCCAGCGGCAGTGCTGTGTCACGCAACTGCTCCAGCGTCGGCAGTGAATACTCAGGCAGTCCGCGCATATGGGTCCGGGTAGGTTCGTGGCACAGGATCAGCGCATCGGGCTGCCCGCCATGGATCAGCGCCATGGTCACACCCGAATAAGACACGTGGAACAGGGAACCCTGCCCTTCGATGTGATCCCAGTGATCCGGATCATTGTCCGGTGTCAGATACTCGACCGATCCTGCCATGAAATCCGCGATAACGGCATCCAGCGGTACACCCTGCCCCGTGACCAGAATGCCCGTCTGACCTGTAGCACGGAACGTGGATTTCATACCGCGCTTGCGCATTTCGGCATCCATCGACATCGCCGTATACATCTTACCGGCAGAGCAATCGGTTCCAACGGCCAGGCACCGTTTGCCGGTACGCTTGCGGCCGTTTGCAATCGGGTAACCAACAGTCGGCACACGGACGTCGTGCAAGGTGCATCCATGGGTCTGCGCAGCCGCAACCAAATCACCTTCGTCACGCAGCAGGTTGTGCAGGCCAGATGCCAGATCATAGCCCATTTCCAACGCTTCAATCAGAACTTCTTTCCAAGCTTCGCTGATGATCCCACCTCGGTTTGCGACACCAATGACAAGTGTCTTGGCGCCAGCGGCTTTACCTTCGGCCAGTGACATTTCCGTCAGGCCCAAGTCGGCCTTGCAACCCTCCAGCCTGATTTGACCAACAGCATTCTCAGGACGCCAGTCCCGGATGCCAATAGCCACTTTGGCCGCCAACAGGTCGGGCGCATCGCCCAAAAACAATAGGTACGGTGTCTCGATCATCGCGCTGCACTCCTTTGATTCTGGCCTAAGCTAGAGAACCGAATTGACGAGGGTTTCTCGATTTCTCCTTCCAAGCCACCTATCGGCAGGATAATTTCGTGCCCTGAAGCAAATATGCGCAAAAATCTTCGAAGTTTTCAAACTGATCAAAGTTTAAGCATCCTTTTGTGTTTCAAATTTTGTTCATTCTGCACGCGCATTGCCGCAGCTGCACAATCACGCTTGCGCTGCGCTGCGCAATTTAATATCCCATCACCAGCAAAGAACGCAACTTCCTTACTCACAAGAGGTCCAGATGAGCTTCCGCATTCAACCCGCCGCTCCGGCCCGACCCAATCGCTGCCAACTGTTTGGCCCAGGCTCGAACACCAAGCTGTTTCCCAAGATGGCCGCGTCGGCAGCGGATGTCATTAACCTGGATCTGGAAGACTCGGTGGCCCCGTCCGACAAGGATACCGCGCGCGCCAATGTCATCGAAGCGCTCAATACGGTCGATTGGGGCAACAAATATATGTCGGTCCGGATCAACGGGCTGGATACGCCCTATTGGTACCGCGACGTGGTCGATGTGCTGGAACAGGCAGGCGATCGGCTGGATCAGATCATGATCCCCAAGGTCGGGTGTGCGGCAGATGTTTATGCGGTGGACGCGCTGGTTACTGCCATCGAGCGGGCCAAGGGCCGAACCAAGCCCATCTCTTTCGAGGTGATCATCGAGTCTGCCGCTGGCTTGGCGCATGTCGAAGAGATCGCAGCATCATCTCCGCGTATGCAAGCCATGAGCCTTGGCGCCGCGGATTTTGCAGCCTCGATGGGCATGCAGACAACCGGCATCGGTGGCACACAGGAAAACTACTATATGCTGCGCGAAGGCGAAAAGCACTGGTCCGACCCGTGGCATTGGGCGCAGGCCGCCATCGTCGCCGCCTGCCGCACCCATGGCGTGCTGCCGGTCGATGGCCCGTTCGGCGATTTTTCTGATGATGAGGGATATATCGCGCAAGCCAAACGCTCGGCCACTCTGGGAATGGTCGGCAAATGGGCCATCCACCCCAAGCAGATTGCATTGGCTAATCAGGTTTTCACCCCGTCAGATGAGGCGGTGTCCGAAGCGCGCGAAATTCTAGCCGCAATGGAACAGGCAAAGGCTAACGGTGAAGGCGCAACCGTCTACAAAGGACGTTTGGTGGATATCGCCTCGATTAAGCAGGCCGAAGTCATCGTAGCGCAGTCCGAACTGATCGCGGCAGGCGGCTAGCGCACAAATAGAAAAGGCGCTCGATCGAGCGCCTTTCACTTTATGTAATCAGCGGCCGAAAACGTCGTTGGGTGTCCAGGTAATTCTCTGACCCTGTTTACCCCATTTCATCATCAAGCAAGACGTACCGTATTTCTGAAAGTACTTGATGTTGAGAGGATACCAACCAGCTTTCGGCACTTCGACTTCGGTCCGTTGGTTAGCCTCACAGCCTTGGCGACCATTAACATATCCAATTTGCTGGCCACCGACCCACGCATCGATCCCGTCATTTGACCAGGTTTCAAGCTCGTATATCCCGGGTGAATCAAAACGAATATAACCCGTGATTTCCGCGGCAACATTGAAGGCTTCGTTGAAAGTCAGGACAGGATCGCCCTCATTCGTATCACGGTAGTCCAGCCCTCTAAGTGGCGCGCCCGGCTTGGCCTTCCTCAAAAGTTGTTTAACTTTGGCGAGGTTTTGGATTTTGCGAGGCGGATTACCTTCCCAGCTATACTTTGCATTCAACCCCGCTTTTGGACTGGGTTGAGGATTTGCCGGCGTTAACTTCAAAGGTGCAGCCGCCGCCGCACCCGCAAGAATTGCTATGACTGCAACAAGCGCTCCGGTCCGGAAAAATTTCATGGTCTTCTCCCTGAATTCGCGCCCGCTTGGGGATCAATCCCTGCCGACGACACTGTTGCAAAGACCTTAGGCTGTGAATTTTTGACCTGCAAGGTGGTTAGAATTCACTTTTTTGGCCTTTACGCGCGCATATCCTTGGGCGACCCCATTACCACGTATGAGGTAATCGAGGTCACATGCGGAAGCGTTCCCAATACCTCAGTATGGAAGGTTTTGTAGGATGCGAGGTCTGCACATTCGACCCGCAAAAGGTACTCGATCGTGCCTGTGATATTGTGACATTCGACCACCTCGGGCGCTTGCTGCAGTGCTTCTTCAAATCCTTCTTGGGCGGCCTTGGTATGCTCACCCAGCCCGACGCCGATATAGGCAACAAAGCCTATGCCCAAGGCAGCCGGGTTCAGAACTGCGCGATAGCCCGATATTACACCCGCGCGCTCCAACTCTTGCACCCGACGCAGACAGGCAGACGGCGACAGGCCAACGCGGTCGGCAAGATCGAGGTTGCTGATACGACCATCTTGCGACACTTCGCGCAATATATGTTGATTTATTCGATCAATCTTCGCCATTTGTTGTTAACAATATTCAATAACCGCACAAAAAAGCAATTTCATTCGCCGAGATCGGCGAGAAAATGCGGTCATGACATACGAGATTTTGATGGCCCTGATCGTGTTCGCCTTTGTGTCCTCGATAACTCCGGGGCCAAACAACCTCATGCTCATGGCGTCAGGCGCGAATTTTGGCTTCCGGCGAACGATACCACATATGTTGGGTATCGGGTTAGGCTTTACCTTCATGGTATTATTGGTGGGCGCAGGGCTGGTTCAGGTTTTCGACCGTTTCCCGGTTAGTTATACGGTGCTTAAGATCGCATCCGTCATTTACCTGCTGTATCTGGCTTGGAAGATCGCACATGCAGCGCCTGTGAAGGGGCAAGCAGCAAGCGGTACGCCGATGACGTTCCTTCAGGCTGCCAGCTTTCAGTGGGTCAATCCAAAGGCCTGGGCCATGGCGCTTACGGCGACTGCAGCATATGCGCCGGGACAAACGCTCGAAGCCATCATACTGGTTGCGCTGGTGTTCGGAGCGATCAATCTGCCATCGGTCAGCGCGTGGACGGTTCTGGGCCAACAAATGGCACGGGTCCTGACCAACCCGCGCCGCTTGCTGATATTTAACTGGACGATGGCTGTGCTACTGGTTGCATCGCTCTACCCTGTTCTTTGGCCGCAATAAGTCATTTGAGCGGTAGACAGATTTCGGTCAGCAGGTCCTCGGGTGCAGTTTCACGCGGATCATTCAGATAGATTTCATAGCAAGGCTGATCCGCAGGCTCCTCGCCAGAATCGGGCAACCAATTTCCGAACAGCGTCTGATAGGCGGCGTATATGCCGGAATACGGGCCTTTGTAGGTCAGAACTGCCGTTTTGCCGCCTGGGATGCTGAGGTCTTCCATCCCCTCCGGTGTATCTTTGCCGCAGAATTGAGCCCCCGCAAAGCTGCGCAATTCATCTTCCTGAACGTCTTCGGGGCTGTCGAGATAGAGCCCGATCATCGGGCCGACCTGCGGCCACAGTTTTCGGGATTCGCATAGGGCACCAAAGGCCTCAAAACTGCGGCCAATCTCGGCATAAGCCCCTTTATGCGGAAGTGCTACGACACGGCGGGACGGTTCTGTGCGGGTTGTCACAGGATGCATGGGGTATTCTCCGGTTTTGAATTTTGGATGAGCCGGCAGAATCTGCCCCGCCTTGCGAAACGCGGTGGGACTGCTGCCGTAGGCCTCGGAAAAGGCTCGTGCAAAAGATTTCAGGTTCGGATAACCAATATCGGTCGCTATCTGCGCAACAGGCCTGTCCGACTGCACCAACCAACAGGCGGCACGATGCAATCTGATCCGGCGCGCAGCCTGCGCGCAGGTTTCACCGGTGATGGCACGAAACACGCGATGCCAATGAAATCGTGACATCGCCGCGACATCGGCCAAAGCATCCAGCGACAAATCCCCAGCGGGGTGATCGTGGATATAAGCCAACACGCGCAACACGCGATCTTCATAGCTGGCGACCATCGGTATCCTTCCTTCTCATTGCCCATCTGTCGTGACATATTCCACGACCACAAATCTTGCTGAGTTCGATGGAAGAGACGCTCAGCTTTTTGGTACAATCATTTCAGAGACAATTGCTCTTATTTTCAGCGCCTACTTGGAGATCGCTTCGTAAGTTCGATCAGCGTCAATCCAGAAGCCTTGCTCGCCTTCAACCACCAAAGTGCCAAGTTTGTAACCGAATTCAAGATCGTGATCTTCGACCCAAATCCTGCAGATCCAATAGCTTCGATCATCCAATTTGCTACAATCAGAGGTGAACCAGAAACCATCTTCGTTGATGGCATTGGTCTGTAGGACCTTCGTTATTAGCAAGTCGCCGCGGATATCTGTTACGCTCATAACTACCCGGCCATCGGTTTCAAATGGCAAATTGAATGGTCGTTTGATGGCCAAGTTTTGATCGAATGAGTAAACACTGAAATTTCTCAGTTTCGTTGTATCAAACCCATTGCGAAGCAGAAAATTATTGTAACCCTCGGCGTTAAGGCGAAGAAACCCAAATGCCGGAAGAACGTCTGCATTGGTATCCGACATGCAGAATACCTGCGTTGTCTCGCCACCAAGCAAAATCAGTTCGCCAACAATTCGAGGGCCTTCTTTAGGGTTCACCTGCAGGGAAGAACTTGCTTTCAAGGTCAGCAACTGATTTCCGATCTGGACTACCAATTCAGACACAAAATGACATGCCGCAATCCGCTCAGCTTCTTCTTTTTTGGATTGATAAATCCCCCAAGAAACATGAGCGACGAACCAGACCACCCCGAAAGCGACGACTGTCAGGGAAAGCAACAACAAAAACACAGCCCCGCGAAACGCCGCCTCGATGAATTTAACCGCATGATCAATTACTTTTAGCATGCTCAGCATCTCAAATGCCCCTTGTTGTTGCATCTGAAGACAGCCAACGGCATATAGCTAGGAAAATTCACGCGAGTGAGGCGTCATGACCCAGTATCTGGATTTCGAAAAACCGCTGGCCGAGATCGAAGGCAAAGCTGAAGAGCTGCGCGCGCTGGCCCGCGCAAATGAAGAGATGGACGTGGCCGAAGAAGCCGCCGCACTGGATGCCAAGGCCGCCAAACTGCTGGACGAGCTTTATGGAGACCTCACGCCGTGGAGGAAATGCCAGGTCGCGCGGCACCCTGAACGGCCTCATTGCAACGATTACGTAGATGCGTTGTTCACCGAATTCACACCTCTGGCCGGCGACCGGAACTTTGCCGATGACCTGGCGGTCATTGGCGGTCTGGCGCGGTTCAACGATCAACCGGTGATGGTGATTGGCCATGAAAAAGGCAGCGACACCAAATCGCGGATCGAGCGCAATTTCGGCATGGCCCGCCCCGAAGGCTATCGCAAAGCCGTTCGACTGATGGAAATGGCGGGCCGCTTTGGTCTGCCGGTGATCACTTTGATCGATACAGCAGGCGCCTATCCCGGCAAAGGCGCGGAAGAGCGCGGCCAGTCCGAGGCCATCGCACGCTCAACCGAGATGTGCCTGAAGATCGGCGTACCACTGGTTTCTGTCATCATCGGCGAAGGCGGATCGGGTGGAGCCGTTGCGTTTGCAACAGCGAACCGCGTGGCGATGCTGGAGCATTCGGTCTACTCGGTGATTTCGCCCGAGGGCTGCGCCTCGATCCTGTGGAAGGATGCCGAGAAGATGCGTGAAGCCGCCGAGGCGCTCCGTCTGACGGCTCAGGACCTGCACAAACTGGGTATCTGTGACCACATCATTCCAGAACCCAAAGGCGGGGCGCATCGCGACCGCCCTGCAGCGGTTGAATCCGTGCGGTCTGCAATTGCTTCGATGCTGAAAGAGCTCGACGGAAAAGATGCGGCGGCCCTGATCAAGGACCGCCGTCAGAAATTCCTGGATATCGGCTCAAAAGGGCTGGCGGCTTAACCCGTCAACCTCCCAAACTCTGCAACAACGCCACTGAAGGCTGACCGGTTACGGACAGCCCGTTGGCGCGTTGATAAGCGCTGATTGCAGCCTCAGTGTTTTTTCCGATCACTCCGTCTGCGCCTTGCGTGTCATAACCCGCAGATGTCAGGCGGCGCTGTAGTTCTTTACGATCGTCAAGCGTCAACCCGGTTGCATCCGGCCCGAATGAGGCCTGGAACGGTGCCCCGCCCGCGATCCGATCCGCAAGATGGCCCACACCAATCGCGTAACTGTCCGAGTTGTTATAGCGCTTGATCACTTGAAAATTGCGGAACACCGCAATGCGTGGTCCGGGCGTCTGCGGTTGTAACACTGCCACCGGAGAGCCCGAGACTGTACCGACTTCCCCACCCCAAGGCTGACCCTGCACCCAACCGGCGCGCGACAGATACGCGGCGGTTGAGGCCAACGAATCTGCCGGATCTTCGGACCAAATATCGCGGCGTCCATCACCGGTGAAATCAACGGCATAGGCTAGATAAGAGGTAGGGATAAACTGGGTGTGTCCCATCGCTCCGGCCCAGCTGCCGGTCATGTTGGCCGGGGTTGTATCGCCCTCTTGAATGATCTTCAGCGCCGCCACCAGTTGCTTTTCAAAGAACGCCCCGCGCCGCCCATCATAGGCCAGCGTCGAGGTCGCCGAGATCACCGGCACATCACCGCGCCGTGCGCCGTAGCGGCTTTCTAGTCCCCACACTGCGACAACAATTTCCTTGTCGACACCATATTGCGCTTCGATCTGCGACAGAGTCCCTGCGTGCCGCACGAGCATCTGTTTGCCGGTGCTGATCCGCTCGTCCGACGCGGCAATGGCCAGATAATCCTCAAGCGAGCGCTTGAACTCGACCTGATTGCGGTCGCGCTCGATCACATCGGGCAAATATCCCGCCCCCTGAAAGGCGCGATTTAGCGTAGATTGAGAGATGCCCTGCGACGCTGCCCGGCCTTTGAAACCAGCAACCCACGCATCCCATCCAGCGTTCGGGACAGCGCGCATTCGCGACGCTGGAGCACTGGTTGGTGCACTGCCAGTTGAACAGGCTGCCAACAGCGTCGCCCCAAGCCCGATAGAAAAAGTTCTTCGATTGATCATGATTGAAATCTGCTCTTGTTGTGATTTGCTTTCAGGATAACGCAGCCCGCCCGTTCAGACCAGCAGAGCAGCATCTGAAACCAACCTGTCAATGAGATGGGCAACAAGCCGCTCAGGTTACGAGCAGGCGCAATCCTTGCGTCACGTCCGAGCGCACCGCCAATCTAAGACCTGGTTCATCCCCAGCCTTGAGCGCTGCGATGATCAAACGGTGGTAATGCGGCGGCTCAGTTCGTCGCAGCCGGCCATAAAGTGCCCGCATCGTGGGACCAAGCTGCAGCCAAACGGTCTCGGCCATTGCAAGCATCGCGGGGGCCTGTGCGCGCAGGTAAAGCGTCCGGTGGAATTCCAGATTGGAACGGATATAGCCAACCGCGTCGCGTTTAGTGACCATCTCGGCGACGGCCATGTTGATGCTTTGCAGCCGGTCAATCAGTGCCATGTGCGCGCGCGGCAGGGCACGACTGGCCAATTCAACCTCAAGCAGCGCACGCAATGCGGCCAACTCCTCGATCCGATCCCGTGTCAGTTCAGGGGTCGACACGCGGCCCGAGGTGGACAGTGACAGCGCGCCTTCCGCTGCAAGCCTCCGCACTGCTTCGCGCGCAGGCGTCATCGACACACCGAATTCCTTGCCTATACCGCGCAATGTCAACGCCTGCCCCGGAGCCATCTCACCATGCATGATACGAGACCTGAGTGATCGATACACTCGATCATGGGTCGCGGTGTGGGACTCGGCGGGGCGTGTGGTCAGCATGAGCTTATGTGATCACAAACTTTCCCGGCGTCAAGCGGCGGGTTCGAAGCGATAGCGGTGAAGTTCAGCCCCATTGTCGCGCAACCAGCGGCGGGCCTCTTTGTACGGGCCAAATATCCGCTCGACCTGCGCCCAGAAGGCGGGAGAATGGTTCATTTCGATCAGATGCGCCACTTCATGAGCGGCCACATAGTGCAGCACCTCAGGCGGTGCGAGGATCAGTCGCCATGAAAACATCAACGCACCAGCAGAACTGCAGGATCCCCAACGCGAACGCGTATCACGCAGCGTAATGCTACGAAACGAACGACCCAACATCGCGGCATAGTCATCACACGCTCCGGTCAAACGATCGCGGGCAAGTTCTTTGAGAAACCGGGCGAGTCTCCGCGCCTCCGCCCCGGCAGGAACACCGATCTCGTCACCTTTCAGAAGCACCCGCCGACCTGAGATTTGAACGATTCGCCGTGCTTTTCCCTCTATTGATATGGATTGACCGAACTCAACGGTTTCCTGGTCTGGCCCGTCCTGAAGATGACCGCGAATCCAATCCTCTTTCTGATGCGCGAAATCCAAAGCCTCGGCTTCGGCGACACCTTTCGGGTAGGTCAGCGTAACCCGCCCATCCAATTGGGAAATCCTTAAACTGATCCGTCTTGCCTGCGCAGATTTGCGCAATGTCAGCGGCACCGGAGGGGTTCCAGGCAATGCATGTCGCCCCATGGGCCGATCTCCTTCGCGCAAAGGCTTTGACAGTGCCTGCCGCTTATGGCAGGTGACCAGAATCATTGATGAGATTCACCTGATATCAAGGGGATTTGATATGCCCAAGGAAGAATGGGGCGTAAAGCGTGTTTGCCCGACCACTGGTAAACGCTTTTACGACCTGAACAAGGACCCGATCGTCAGCCCCTATACCGGCGAGATCGTTGAACTGGAAACCGGCAAAAGCCGGATGATCGCGGCAGATGCCGAAGATGCGGCTTCGGTTAAAGCACGTGAAGCTTCGTCGGACGAAGATATCGTGTTGGATGATGACGACAACGTCGATGTCGAACTGGATGACGATCTGCTGGACGATGATGACGACAGCGACAACGTTTCGCTGGACGATATCAAGGACATGTCGTCAGAAGACGAAAACTGATGGGTTTCGAGGCAGCCCGGCTGCCTCATCCCAGTCCACCGGATTGGTTCGCACTTTTTCACCGAATCCGATTTTTGGACTTGCACTCTACGGCGACGTCTCATAAACGTCCGTCCACCGCTTTGGCGGTACCTGTATGGGGCCTTAGCTCAGTTGGGAGAGCGCTTGCATGGCATGCAAGAGGTCAGGGGTTCGACTCCCCTAGGCTCCACCAAAACCTAACAATACAACTAGATAGCAAGCATTAGAGCGGTGTGACACACAGGTGTGACACAAAATGAAGCTGCATGCGTACCTCTCACTGTCCCGACACGGCATCTATTACTTCCGTTGGCCACTGCCCGACACAAGACCAAAACCCCACACTAGAGCAAACACCAAACGTAGGTCTCTCCGGGTGTCGTTGCGTACTAGATGCCCTAAAGAGGCTGGTACTCTTGCACGGCGTCTTGCAGTGTGCGGCGACACAATAACAAAGCACATAGAAGTATCGGGCAAGGCCTAAGACTACCCTGGAAGTACTACCCCAAACCCATCGCAACCAAGGGCAATAATACACCCGACATGGCTATCGATACACCCATCGGATAGCTGGCTTTTGGTCGCAATGCGAGCCAGCGACATTCCGGAAATCCAATTATCGAGCGGCTAGTGATCACAAACAGCATGCCCACGACCATGGACATGGTGAAAGTGTAAAAGAACAGCAACAGAAAGTAGCTGGGCACAAACAATGTCAGCGCGGCGATTGCCTTTACGTCGCCTCCACCCCACAGGCGCAGCGTGAAACCAAGAAAACCAACGACAAATACGCCGACGCCGAATACCGCGCGGTATACCGTCTCGTGGAAGGATAGAAACACGGGCGCGGAGAGGACAAAAGCGGCGAGCATTATCAGCACCAGCTTATTGGATATCCTGAGGTTCTTCAGGTCATTCCATGCCATTGCAGCCAAAAGCGGAGTAATGACGATCAAAGGGACGAACTGCGCGACTTCAGGCGACATATTCGCTACCCGCATTCAGCGATTGGCGCTTGACCATCGGGGTCAGCAAATCATGGATCAATTCGGGTTGAGATGACGTTTCTGTTTTGACGTAGATATTGCGAAGATGCGTACGCAGTGTCGAAATTGAAATCGATAACTCGGACAACAAGGCGTTGTTGTTCAATCCGCGCGCCAATAACAGGCAAACCCGATATTCCGAGCGACTCAGCCGACAAGGGTTGTCCATAGACAAAATGCTTTTTGGTTCTTTCTTGATAAGCTTTCGGCGCGTGTTTTTCAGCTTCGCTTCGGAAAACCGACCAAGAGATCTTTTCTTCCAGCAATCCGACAGAACAGGGCCCAGAACGCTCAGAATATCTACCGCGGCCGAAGAGATGGGGTGGCTGAAATGCAATTCCAGAAAGTCGGCGACACCATTTTGTCGTTCCAGCAGAATGGAAACTGACTCGGAAAACCTGCGGAAAGCATAGAACTCTGACAGATGTTCGTATTCGGACAGGTCATCCTGTCCACCGAACCAAGCCGACCCCAGTTTGGCCCCGCTCATGTTGTTTCCGCAAATGGCAGGCGCGATGCAGATATCGAAACCACTGAAACTGTCGCGCGTCTTGTGATTGGCGTCGTAGCTCAGCACTTTTGCCGAATTCTGATTGCCGTGCAGGTCCACCCGGCTGATTGAAACGACTTCCGCATCAATTGCGCGAGCTGTTTCGCGCAGTGCATTTAGCAGTGGGACTTTCCCCTGAGTCGCCTGGCAAAGGACAGCTACGACTTTTAGAAGTTCTGACGTTGGTGCCCCTGCACCGGGCGCGAAACGATGCGCCGAAAACAAACTATTCATACCGTTTAACATTGACCGAAACCCGATCAACCCTTTCGACAGACACCCCCACCCGTCGATTGCGTCGCGATTTTTTGTGTGGCCGGACTCCACTTAACTACCTAAAAGCCTACTCTTTTCTCTCTAAACTGGGCAAAATCTGCCGAAACTAGACACCCGTTTGTCCTCGTTTTGGAAACATGACCCGCCCGAACACGCAATTACGGCGGATACGGGCGGGAATTCTACGCCCCAAAGCCCCGGAAGTATCGAATCATCGAAGGTGCGGCGGTAATGATGATCAGCGTCGGCAGCATCAGCGCGGCCAGAACAGCGGACATCTTTACCGGTAGCTGGTTTGCCAGTTCCTGTGCCCGTGTTTCGCGTGAGTCCCGCATTTCAGACGCATAGGTAGTCAGAGCTTCGGACATACTGGTCCCGTAGCGTATGGATTGCTGGACAACCGTGGCAAAGGACTGGATTTCATCAACCCCTGTACGCCGCGCCATGTCAGACAGCGCAGTTGCGCGGGGTCGTCCGGCCTGAATCTCGTGCTGAGTGTTCAGAAACTCAAACGCTAGGTCAGGGGAGGCCAGCGCCAGTTCGTTCCCGACCCGTGTCATAGCGGCATCAAAGCCCAGCCCAGCATGAAGCGAGATCTGCAGCAGGTCGAGAGCATTTGGGAATGCATCGCGGATACGCTGCTGACGTTCTTTGCGGCGATGCTTCAGCCAGGCCGCGGGAACAAAATATCCGACGGCCGTCAGCAAACCGATAAGCTGAATAGCGTTGGCTTTGCTGATGGATTCAAAAATGCCCGTAATCGCGCTGGGAACGGGGATGCCAGGCGTTCTTGAGGCAACGATGAGCAGACCCACAATCATCGGCACGAAAATCCCAAGCCAAACCCGAGTCAGTGTGTAGATCCGCAGGGCATTTCGACCGGTCAGCCCGGCTTGAATCAGCTGATCCTCGATCTTGCGCCGCTCAGCTTCCCTACTGGGCAGTGCGGCCTTAAAAAGACCTTTAGGGGTGACGAGAGTTTCGCGCAACAGTCCGCGGTCATTGCGGGCCTCATACCTTTGGGCGCGCAGATTGGCGATACGGACAGCCGCTGGATGGCGACGGCTTAACGCCGAGGTTACAGCGACGAACACCAGCAAAACGCCAAGACCAAACACGGTCAGCAGAATTGTTTCGGCTGGCAGCCCGAAACGAAGCGACATAATTTCCAGAATATTTTCCATGAAACTGCCCTCAGATACGGAAATTGACAAGTTTGTGCAGGATGATGACGTTCGAGACCATCAGAACGACAACCAACACTGCAAGTTTGATGAATGCGGGATCGTCACTGACGTCGGTGTAATATCCAGGCGCGTTGATCGTCATTAACCCCATGATCACCAGAGGAATGATCGACAGAAGAAACCCGGACAGGCGCCCTTCTGCGGAAATGGCTTTGATCCGCGCACGCAATGCAATGCGCCGTCTGACCACGGTGGCCAGAACGGACACGATCCGCTCCAGATCGCCACCGGTGCCATGCTGGATCGCCATACTTGCCGCCAGGTACTGCGCATCTTCCGAGCCGACCCGGTCTGCAAAATCCTGAACCGCGTCGGGCAATTCGTCGCCAAAACTGATCTGGTCGAAAATGATGCCGAACTCGGACCCGATAGGATCTTGCATCTCGTCCGCAACGGCTTTGATCGAGGTGTTGACCGGGTGGCCAATTTTCAGGCCACGCGCCATCAGCTCTAGCGCATCGGGCAACTGACTGGTCAAAGCTTTTTGGCGTTCAGCCTGCCGCGATTTCACCACCAAAGCAGGCATAAGCACACCCAGGATGAGTGCGATCGGGGCTGCCTGCCAGGGCGGCAGAAACATCATACCGGCGATTGCGATCGCCAAGGTGCCGAACAGGCAAAGCAGCACAAAATTCTTCGCTGAAACATGCAGTCCCGCCTGAACTAGCGTGTCCGGCAAGTTCCCAAAAAACGGGATCTTTGCAAAAAACCCTGTCTGAGTCTCGGGAAGCAGCAAGGCGAGCCGATCTTCATCAGTAACGCCTTGCCGGACCATGCGCATTCGGCGGTTGCGAGCCTCGGCGTGGTTTTCACCGCGACGGGCAAAGTGGAACACACCGGTAATCAGCATGAAAATTCCGACGAAGACGCAAGCCAGCGTCAGATAGTTAAGAAGTTCGGCTGTGTTAATACTGATCATGCCTCAGCCTCCTGATACTCGGAAAGTCTCGGGTTCGAGATCTACGCCAGCAGCTGTGAGCATGTCATAGCATTTCGGGCGAATTCCGGTGGGAACAAACTGACCAAGCACCTCGCCGCTTTCTGCGCGGCCTTTCTTCTGGAACACGAAGATGTCTTGCATGGTGATGATCTCACCTTCCATCCCGGTTATTTCCGAGATGCTGGTGACGCGGCGCGACCCATCCGCCAACCGCGACAGATGCACAATAAAGTGCAGCCCCGATGCGATCTGGGATCGAATGGCTGCGGCGGGAAATTCGATACCCGTCATCGTGACCATCTGCTCCAGGCGGCCCAATGAATCGCGCGCCGAGTTCGCATGTACAGTCGTCATCGAGCCATCATGACCCGTATTCATGGCCTGAAGCATGTCGAAAGTCTCCGCTCCGCGAACCTCACCGACAATGATCCTGTCGGGGCGCATACGCAGCGCGTTGCGCACCAGATCACGCTGAATGACCTGGCCGTCGCCGGACGGGGATGGCGGGCGTGTTTCCAAGCGCACAACATGCTCCTGCTGGAGTTGCAGTTCTGCTGCGTCTTCAATGGTGACGACACGCTCGCCATGGTCGATATACGAAGACAAGGCGTTCAACATCGTTGTCTTACCCGATCCCGTCCCGCCGGCGATCAGAACGTTCAGGCGCGCGTATACCAGCGATTGCAGGAACCGCGCGGCGGCATCGTTCAGAGCGCCATTTGCGACCAGCTTTTCCATCGTCAGTTTTGACTGCGCGAATTTACGGATTGAAACACTTGGGCCATCAATCGAACAGGGGCGGATGATTGCGTTGACACGGCTGCCATCTTCCAGCCGGGCGTCCACCCAAGGCTGCCGTTCATCGACACGACGCCCGATCTTGCTGACGATCTTGTCGATAACCCGCAGCAGGTGCTTTTCATCGCGGAACCGCACCGGCACGCGCTCCAGCAGGCCAGAGCGTTCGACATAGACCGTCTGATAACCGTTAACCAGAATGTCGTTGATAGTCGGATCGGCCAGCAATGGCTCCAATGGGCCAAAACCCAGAATTTCGTCCAGAAGTTCCTCAACGATGCGGTTGAAGTCTTCGGTATTCAGCGGCCTGCCGGTTTGGGACAACGCACCGCCAACAACCCCGGCGACTTCGCGCCGCAGCACGTCTTTTTCAACCTTTTCGATCACCGAAAGGTTCAACCGTTCCAGCAAAGCCTCGTGCAAAGTGCTTTTGAGCTCAAGCCAGTCGGCCAGTTCGGTATCTTCTGTTGTGGTCTCAGGCTGAATTTCTTGGGCCAGTTGCTCTGCATGCTGGTTAAGCTGGATTACTTCGGCCTCATTGGTTCGCCCGGCGCGTGTAAACTTTTCAAACATCCCTTAGACTCCAATTAGGCTGCGTTGTTTCTCAGGCCGGTTTTGCCGACCATTGTTTCATTCATGATTTTCCGACCCATCGTGCGGATCGCCTTGGACAAGGCACAGCTGCCTGAGGCTTGCGATAGCAATTGACCCCGATCCAGCGCCTGTTTTGCGTGGCGCGCGTCGCTTGGCAGCCAGAAGCGCAATTCGCGTTCCAGCGCCTTTTGGGCTTCGACATGTTGGCTTGACCGGAATGTCGGTTTCGTTTCCTGGCTGATGACGATCTCAACCGGAGGTTCGAGCCGCTCTTTTGTGAAGAATTCGATCAAACGGCAGGCTTGGCGCACCGAAGAGACTGAGCTGTCACCCACCATCAGCATCCTGTCTGACGCGGTAACTACTGCGCCAAGCCAATCGACCAGCGCACGTGGCAGATCGATAACAACAAAGTCGAATTCCAGACGCAAAGTCTCGATCAGCGCGCTGACCTGTTCGCGTGTCAGAACATCCAGAGGAATGAATTCTTCGGGCGCGCTCAGGACTTCCAAACCGGATGCATGTTGCACCAAAGATTGCTGAAGGAAAGTCCGGTCCGGCGTGACACCATCCTGGGCCATTCTCAAAAGCCCCGAGGAAGACTGCAAATCTAAGGACGTCGCGACCGTGCCAAATTGCAAATCCAGATCTACGATAGCGACCTTGTTTCGCGTCCTTTTCCGGAAGATGCCGGAATAACCCTGCAATTGGTCCGCCAGGTTGATGGACAGTGTCGACGCGCCGATGCCTCCACGGGCCGGGCATACGCTGATAATCTGCCCCAGTCGCTGCGGTTGCGGCGCATAAATTGTCGGCAGCAAGGATTTGTCGACCATCAGACGCTGAATCTGTTCGGCCAGTTCGTCCTGCCCGATGGGATAGGGCAGAATCTCGTCCACGCCCGATTTGTTCAGCGCACGCGCTTCGGTCAATGAGATGTCACGGTCGCTAAGTGCCAGCAAGGTGCCGCGCGAACCGGCGCTACGACGAAGATCGCTGACAGTTTCCAGATTCAATTCGCCTGAAAAGCTGAACACCAGCAGGTCATTTTCACCCATCAGATCACAGGCGCGACCGTTTACCGAAGACAAGGTCCCGGAATGTGTCTCTAGCGAAAGATCGTCGAACCGGTCGACGGCCTGGGCGACTGAATCCTTAATCGCCTCATTATCAGAGATTAGGGCTAATGATTTTTGAGTCATTTTTCAGCTCCCATGATTAGAAATTCAACCGTTGACTCCGCTGGCGAGGTCTTCGCCAGGAAGGGTTGCGCTAAAGTCGGAAAAAATTTTGAAGCCCGTTGTCGCGGTGGTCAGTGCATCGGTTTCTGGCGTTGAGCCGCCCAAAACCAGCGCTGCGATCGAACCCAACGGAGAGACGAACCGGAACGGAAGTTCTTCGATTGTCACTGTGACCATCGGTACATAAGGGCCACCCAGGAAATTCATTTCCGGGTCGAAGTCGTAAGTGAACGTGATGTTGCTTTCGTCAAAAGTTGCGGTGGGATCGTTGGGAACGGCAAACTGAAGCATGTTCCAGATGTCGGTCACGGTGGTCTGGGCCGCTGCATTCACGGGTGCCGCACCGGTGCATATTGTGGTGGCAGGTTCGACACAGACGCCAGCGGCGAAACTGCAATTGGTTCCGAATCGCGGGCCGGTGATATCGGTATAGGTGCCGCGGCTGTTGGTTGTCGGAACACCGCCACATGCGGGTGGCATCACTGCAGCCATCCGAGCGGCGACCTGTGCTGTTTTTTCAGCAGCCACATAGTGGAAGGCCAATCTGCCGAAATCTATCAGGCCCAGGAAAATCAAAAGGAACAACGGCAGGACAAAGGCAAGCTCAGTGACCGTCGACCCATCTTCGTGACGGCCAAGTCGCGACATTTCGCGGGTTATCTTGTGAATGCGGCGGGTCATGGTCCAAACACCCGGCTGCGATCTGTGATCGTGGTTTGGATTTGCGCCGTCGCCGAACCTCCTACTAGTTGGAACAGGGGCGTGAATGGCAGATTTGAAATTGTCAGTGACGCGGTCAGGACGGCCACTGGTGTGGGCGAAACGCGGTATTCACCTGCGTTGCCAACGCATTCGAGGGACAGAGAGTCCAGACCAACAGCAATGTCAGTGGTTGAAAGCGATGTCAGTGTATTTGAGACAGCGGTTTGAAAATCGCCGATAGCAGCGCTTGGCGAGGCAGTGCACAAGTCCGACGGGGCGATCCGGCCAACATAACGGGCAGTGTCCCGAACCCCTGTGATCGCATTTTGATAGGACCAGAAAATCCGCCCCCCTTCGACGATCAGGGCAAATGTCACTAACAGGATTGGCAAAAGGATCGCAAACTCGACCAACGCCGCGCCGGACTGATCGTTGCGGAACCGGCTAAGGGTATTGCTGATATGATGGGAGGCACCAAACATGATCATTACTCGTAAAGCTGAACTAGATCGTGAACGATGCCGCCAACTCCGGCGCCGCCGATGCCATCCGATACGGTCTGAATGACCTCACCATAGATGACCGCGTTGGCACCGGTGCTGCCGGACTCCGAGGGGCGGATCAGAAACATCTCGATGAAACTTGTCACCGGAATGGCGCCCGACCCGCCGTTCAGCTCATCCTGAAAAGTCGCGCAATCGATACCGGCGACAGTGATGACACGGCGCGTAGGATCGGCACGACCGGCTGAAGGGGGTTGGCACGAAGGCATGCTGCTTTCAGCTTTACCACCGGCGGTCAGGATAGCTTCCAGAGCGGCCTGGTTGGTAACCTCTGCATTGTAGATGTCATAGCGGGTGCCACCGGTCGGGAACCAAGATGGAATACCGGTTGGAAGAGGACCGCTGAAATCAGCGCCGTAGTTGATGGTCAGATACTCGGTAAGGCCGCCAGCGAACACGCCATTGCCTATGCGAGGTGTCGGGCAAGTGCCGCTGGCAAAACAATCATCAAGTGGCAGCCCAACGGTCGCGGCCGGATCAGGGATCCCGTTCGCATCATAAGTGGGCGACAGCTGGCTGGTGCAGTTGTTTCCGTTACTCGCAGTGATCCAACCGTCCAGGACATGTGGAGAAGAAGCGAAATTGTCGACGTCGTAGCGCGAGCCGTTGCTGAACTGCCTGGCGCTGGATTCAAATCGGTCGAAACGTGTGTTAAAGCCAGCCACCATGTTGCCCACGCTCAGACCCGGTCTGGTTTCAACGGCTCTTTGGCTGAAGCACATGGATACCGCGCGCGATGCGGCCAGAGCACATGAATCTTCCTGACCGTTTGGTGCAGGTTCGCAGGCACCAGACGCGTCGATGGCCAGATTCTGATTAGAAGACAAAAAACCAAAGTTTCCGGGACCCCAATGGCCATTGCCGCCCTGACTTACCATTCTGATCAACTGCCCTTCGGTTAGATCGAGGCTGGGTTGCGGCAGGCAGATGAACATGGGGGTGATGTCGCAAGCCATCAGGGTGAACCCTGCCACAGCCTCGGCATTGACGCTGGAGAAGGGCTGCGCATTGCCCAGCAAAGCCGCCGCTGCCGCTGCGAGCGGAGTACTGACCTCGTGCGTATCGACGGTCACCCGAACAAATGCCGCAATCGGCCCGCTGGCAGGATCGGTCGAATCCAGCAATTGCGCGGGTTGAGCGGGATCGGTTGCAGTGGTCGGCGGGTTTTCGTAAAACCGCAGCTGGTAATCCGTTGCACCGGACAACAGCTGATCCTTGTTGCGAATGCCAAAGCTTTGACGATCGCGGATCATGTTTGCAGCCGCATTCGTGGCGCGGGTGATGGAATCCGGGCGACCATCAAGTTCCCCCGCAGCCGCAAGGGCAACATTGTCCGCAAAGCTCTGCAATTCCGACTGAGTGGTGGTCACCCGACCAATGTCGAATGCAAGGGCGGCCATTCCGAGCATCACCGACAGGGCCACCGCAACAAAGACCAGTATCGCGCCGTCTTCGGAGCTACGGAATTGACGTATGAATTGAGCGAGGGACACGGTCGAAACCTTCGTTGGTCGATTCAGTTGATGATGGATTCTGTCACTTCGGTGCCGCGGCGGACCCGGACTATGGTTTTACGCACCGGTTCTTTGATGTCCTGCGCAACAACCGGCTCATCAATCAGAAGATCGTTAAGTCGCGTCATGGTCAGCGTCTTGTCCTCGGTGTCATCAATAGACCGCAAGGTGAGGCTCAGCCGACCGGCACGTTGCGCCAGAGCAAGGCGCTGGACCTGATCCGGGGTAACGGCAACAGTAACCGTACGTGCAACAACGGGTTGGTCGGTCTGTTCGTCAGATTCCTGATCAACACCAATGACCCTGATGTTTTGCAAAATTGTGACGGCGTGCATGTCTCTTTTTTCGCCAGTGGTCATTACTACATCGACCCGATCACCGGGGGTGACAAAGCCCCCTACGGCGGTTTCGGCATCAACCTCAATGGCCATGGCGCGATGATCTGCGCCCAGCGTCTGAACGATGGTGACCTTTTCACCAAAGTCGGAAACCTTGCTGTTCAGGATCAGTTCACCCTGAGCAATTGCGCGACGAGCGCGACGGGTCGGCATGCTGGCCGCCGCAATCAGGTCGTCGTAATCTGTAAAGACGCCCGCGGGTACAGCACCACGGGGCCAGTCAATGGTTGTCAGCGCGCCGGGCTCGATTTCTTCACCAAACGAAATATCGCGCGATGCGACGACCACGCTCACCATCTCGCTCTGGGCCTCGACATTTGCGGACTGAGCGTCAAATTGAATGTAATCCCGAGCGACGTAAACCGACCCTCCGGCTACGACCAGGCCCGTCAATGCAGTGAAAATGGCAGAGAGTCTCATCTGGTGCTCCTTCAGCTATTTCCTGGCGTTTTTCGAATGAACCGATCTGAACGGTTGCACTTTGCCAGCGGATCAAAAAATTTATCCTGGGCGATAAGCACGCGGAGCCGGGTGCACCGCGTGCTTTGTCTTAATTAAGGAATCAGGGTTTCCGCGTTGGTGAACTGACCGTTAACGTCGGCGCCCAAAGCGGTCAGAGTGGCCACTGCAATCGCCGTGACAATGGTCAGGGCGACGCCGTATTCCACGATGGTCGCGCCGCTTTCGTCGCGTGCCATGGTCTTCATCATTACATAAAGCTTCAACATTTTACTCTCCTAGTTAACTCACTAGTTACTCATGGATGCCGCCCAAATTCGCGGCGTTCTAACCCCCCCATACGGACGGAGCCTTCCACAAGGTTAGGTCCCGCCATCAGGGCGCCGCATCCTCCAAACCACGGAGAAATACACGTCAAGATTGTAAGATTTGGCAGTTTGGCCGGTTCTTTGCCGCAAATTGGCCCGATTCCTTAACGGAATCTGAATGGCCAGATCCGTGATTCTTTCCCAACTGACGGGCCGCTAATTGCGGTGCCCGGCGGCTTTGCTGCACAAATGGACTGAAGGATTCACCTCATGAATCCAGCATGATAGCCGAGAGACACGACCCGTTGGAACCGGACGAAGTACAAGACCGGGAACTGGCCTTCGTACAATACCGCATTGAAAGAACGAGGATCGCTTTCGATCTGGTTTGATCCTGAGATGGATTGGACACCGCCACCTTCTGCCAGGCGCGGCCGTCACCAGAGTTTCAGCGACGCCGTGATCCAAGCGTGTCTGACCCTGTTCTGTTCGGGATGCGGCTTAGGCAAACCGCAGGCTTCGTGGGCAGTCTCTTGCGGCTGACTGGCTTGTGGACTGGGCCGTGCCTGATTTCAGTGCCCTGTGCCGCCGTAAAAGAACGTTGAACGTGAGCCTTCCGTATCGTGGCGGATGCGGCCCGCTGCATCTGCTGATCGACAGCACCGGCATCAAATCTGAAGGCGAAGGAGAAAGAAATTCCCGCAAGCATGGTAACCCTAAGCGGCACATTTGGCGTAAAATACACGTAGGCATCTACGAGGAAACACTGGAAGTGCACGCCGTTGAAGTTACCAAAAGCAACGCCGGACACGCGCCATTACTTCCCGAGTTGCTTGATCAAAACCACTAGATCAGAACATCGGGTCAGTGACCGCAGACGAGGCATACGACGCGCGCAAATGCTACGGCGCGATTGTCGCCCGCAATGCCCACGCCATCATCCCGCCACGCAAGAACTCCAAGCCATGGAACCCCACATCCGCCTGTGCTATTGCCCGAAATGAGGCGGTCACTGCATCTCGATACCGGGGCCGCGCTATCTGGCAACGGTGGAGCGGGTATCACCACTTGCAGAACGGCACTGCTGACGCATTCGAGTGGCGTTGCTATTCGCCATCTGCAATTGGTGGCAGCAAGTCCGCACCATTTCTTAGCGGGTCAACTGGAACCCTCGATGGAGTGTGCCGCGCGCAGCCTATTTATGTAGCGACGTGAGAAACGTCTTTGTCCGGCGAATAAATATCCAAGATGTTCCAATGTCCGGTTGTTGGCGTCGGGTTGTTGATCATCGGGACATCCAAAACCGTTGGCTTGCCACTGGCGATTGCCGCCTCCAATGCGGGCAACAACTCGTCAGCAGCGCTGAGCCTGTGTCCTTCTGCACCATAGGCCCGCGCTATGTCGGCATAGCCCGGCCCGTTTGCGGGCGCTTCGGCTGATCCGGGGAAGGTCGTTCCATAGGTCAGGCCGTAATGCGCTTTTTGCAGTCCTGCGATGGTCCCGAACGCGTTGTTGTTCATCACAAGCCAGATGATGCCCAGATCAAGTTCGACAGCTGTTGCTAGCATTGACGGGTTTTGACCAAACCCACCATCGCCGACCAGGCTAAGCACCACCCGATCAGGTGCCGCCAGTTTCGCACCGATCGCACCCGGGGGTCCAAAACCCATCGTAGCGAACCCGCCCGGTGTTAGGATCGAGCCGGGAGTCAGGATATCGAACTGTTGCCCAACTCCGTTCTTGTTCCATCCAACATCAGTGGTGATGATGGCATCTTCAGGCAGTGCCTTGCGGGTATCCGCCAGAATACGCTCAGGCATCATCGGAAAGGCAGATGAGATCGCCATTTCCAAGTTACGCGCTTTGAAGTCCGTTCGGAAGTCAGCGATTTTCTGTTCCAGCGCAGGGCGCTTGAAACCGTCCGGATACATCTCACGGGCCACCCGATTGAGCACACGAAGCGCGGCTTTAGCGTCGGCGACGACACCGATCTCGGTGGGATAGTTTCGGCCGATCTCTTGCGGTTCGATGTCAATGTGAATGACCTTGGAACCGGGAATATTGAACGTGTAGCCGGGATACCAGCTGGAACAATCGGCCTCTTTGAACCGGGTGCCCACGGCAAAGATGTAATCCGCATTCAGGCAGGACTGGTTGACCAGTTCGGTGCCCCAAAACCCGGTCATACCCAGTACAAGCGGATGATCGTCTCGCAACGCACCTTTACCCATCAGGGAATGCGCGACGGGCAGACCCATATGTTCAACAAACTCGCGCAACTCCTCGCTCGCCTGCGCCAACAGGATACCGCCACCGACATAGGCAACCGGGTTTTCGGCCTTCGCCAGTGCTTCGACAATCTCTCGTGCTGATTCATCGTCAATCGACGGTTTCTTGAGCGCGCGTGTATTGTCGCGGATACGGTCGAAACTGTCCGAGGGGATCACCTCGGAGAAGATGTCCATCGGCACGTTGACCAGCACCGGTCCGGGCTGGCCGCTTTCGGCAAGATGGAATGCTTTCTCCAGGATTTCGGCCATCAAGTCTGCCCGGTCCACCCGCCATGCACGTTTCACGAAGGGGCGATAGATCTCCCACTGGGCGGCGTCCGCGTGCAGGTTCACCTCCTGATGCGGATGCTTGCCGTAGTAATGCGTGGGAATGTCACCTGCGATCACGACCATGGGGATACAATCCAGCGCCGCGTTGGCGACCCCCGTGGCGCAGTTTGTCAAACCTGGGGAGAGGTGAGACAAGACCACCGAGGCCTTGCCCGTCACGCGGGCATATGCATCCGCCGCGTGGCTGGCGATTTGTTCGTGTCGTACTGTGACGAAATCAATCGGGCTTTCCGCCAGCGCAGCCAGAACCGCGATGTTCGTGTGGCCGCACAGGCCGAAAACGTGCTTGACCTCACGGCGTTCGAGAAAGTCAACGATATGTTCGGCAACGGTTTTACCTTCCAATTTCGCTCCGTCCATCACGCGACCTCCTGTCCGTAGAATTCACCGAACAGGTCCGGTTCCGAGGGGCGATCCTCGGGGATCGGGCGGCTGACCCAGGTGTAGTTCATCATATGTTTCATTGTGACGTTTTCATTGGTGATGTTGCCGCCCCAGATGCCGCAACCAAGGCTGCTGGTCATGGGCATGCCATTGGTCCAGGCACCTGCGTTGGCTTTGGACTGAGGCTGTCGCACCATCATTCGGCTGACCGGAGCCAGACGCGCGAGCCGATCGATATGATCGTCATTGTGGCTGTAGATGCCGCAGGAATGGCCCTTGCCCCCGGTGTTGTAAATCTGGCTGACTGTTTCAAGCGCGTCATCGAATGTGTCGAAGTGATACAGCGCCATCAGCGTGGTCAGCTTTTCCTTGGAAAACTTGTGTTGCGGCCCGATTTGCCCCTGGTTTTCAACCATCAGGAATTTACGGTCCTCGGGAATCGAGAACCCGGCAACCTTGGCCGTTTGCTGCGGCGGGCAGGCGATGGTCGGGAACGTGCGGTTGCCCTTTTCATCCCACATGGCGGCTTCGAGCATGGCCTTTTCTTCATCAGAACACAGATACCCGCCTTCGGCCTTCAGCGCTTTGACCATATCGTCGTAGACCGATCGCTGGATAATGATGTTACCGTCGGCCGAACAACCCGAGCCAAAGTCAGAGGTCTTAGAGATGCGAGTGTTCTGCGCGGCGATGTCTAGATCGGCTGTCTCATCGATGACAATGGACGAATTGCCCGCGCCGACGCCATAGGCCGGACGCCCTGAACTGTAGGCCGCTTTGACCATGGGTTTGCCACCCGTTGCCAGTGTTAGATCACAAATTTCCATCAGATGCTGCGTCAACGGGATCGACGGTTTGCGGATCGACTGGAACAGGTCTTCGGGGGCACCGGCGGCGCGGCAGGCTGCGCGCATGACCTCGACCATCTCAAAGGTGGTATGGGCGGTTCGCGGGTGCGGGCTAAAGATGACGGCATTCCTGGCGTTCGCGGCGGACACGCCGGTCACCGGTGGTGTCATCGCAGGATTGGTCATCGGGATCAGAGACGCGATCACACCGGCAGGTTTGGCATATTTAACCAGGCCCTTTTCTTCGTCGACTTCGACGATACCGGTCGATGGCGTGCGCAGAACATCGCGCAGCACCATGTGAATCTTGAACCGCTTTGCTGGACGTCCCGCACGATCTCCGATACCGCTCTCGTCCACGCCTTGCTGGGCCAGACGCGTGAAGGTTTTCTCGTTTCCTGCGTACCACGCAATGGCCTGAGACAGGCGGTCCAGCCTGTCCTGATCCCAATCCTCGATCTCGGCCATGGCAGCGCGGGCGCGTGCCAGCATATCGGCCGCCATATTGCGGTCGTTTTCAGTGAGCTCTTTGCCCATGATAATCCTCTTGGTGTTTTGGAATTGCTGCATCGGGCATACGGCGCTGTGACCGCGCCTCGCCGAATGTTCGCTTGGCGTGGCTGAGACAGCGACGCGCGTGTTCTTCATACCCCAACTCGGCAACGCGACTTTGGTTGGGCAGTTCAATAGAATAATCGACGGGAGGCATCCGTTCGATGATGCCGGTGAAGTCAATCCAGCCTTCGCCAGGATAGAGCCGCGCATCGCGGGCAAGTTGGATCATGCCCTCGCGCGTATCAGCGATGCCGGGCAGGCAATCAGAGATGTGCAGGAAGTGAAACAGGTCCGAAGGGACGTGCAAAAGCTCCCCGAGATCCACTCGGCTGAGGTGCAGATAGAGCGTGTCGACCAGAATACCACCATTCGGCTGATCAGAGGCGCGGACAATATCCAGCGCCTCATCCAGAGTACGAAGGCGGGAAAAGCTTGGGAACTCAAGGTCCACCGTCAGTCCATAGGGTGCTGCCAGTTCGCAGGTCTCAGAATAGACGTCGATCAGAAAGTCACGATCATCGCGGGTGTTGGTCCACGCGCTCATGATCATGCGTTTGGCGCCGAGTTCCCCGCCGATTTCCAACGAGCGCTCAAAGCTGCGCGGGTCCACGTCTTCGGTGATGCGCGCAATCTCAACATCAAGGACTTTTAGGCCGGTTGTCGAAAGAGCCGTCTTGGTGGCCTGCACCTGCGCCTTGTCGATCGGGGATTGGGTGAATTCACCGGGCACATGCATCGGAATGAACCGGGGACTGACGGCATCGTAACCGGCCCGCGCGGCGATATAGACCAGCTCGGGCGGCGTACAGCCAATCAGCGTCAGATGCGCCAAGGAATAGAGAGAGGGGCCTGCGCCAGCCTCTTCGGGTTTCACCATGAACGACAGCTCCACGTGTCTGCGAATCTAGAATTCATCACACGTAGTAAAAAATATCTGATATTTTTTAAAATATCAACTTTTAATACTGAGCAGGAAATGAAAATGCCCGGGCCCTAGCCCGAGCGTGCTTAACCTTCGTATTGGCAAAGCTTTAGATAGTGACCCAGTCGCCTCCGGACTGGTGAGAGCGCACAGAGGCATCAATGAATCGAACACCGTCTGCGCCTTGATCGACACTGGGATAAGAGAGCCAATCGGCCGGAACGGTAACGCGATCCCGACGCGCGGCGACGGCCATGGCAAATTCCGTATAGAGATTTGCCCAGGCTTCGATAATCCCTTCGGGGAAGCCGCGCGCCGTACGGATCAGACGTTCCGCACCGGGGCCGATGCCATGCCCGTGACCTCGGCTGATGATACGATCCGGCTCACCGAACCGATTGAACTTCAGCTGTTCCGAATTCTCCAAGTCCCACTCGAGGCCTCCTTCGCTACCGAATATCCGCAACCGCAACCCACCCCGATTTCCGGGGGCAAGGCGCGTCGCCATCAGGGTTCCCGGAACTTTATTTTGGTAACGGGTGAACATGAAAACTGTGTCTTCCAAAGGCTTTGGCGCGCCGCAGACATGAAACTCGGCCCTCAGGTCGGTCATTGGCAGGCCCGAGACAAAACTTGCAAGATGCGCGGCATGGGTGCCGATATCGCCGACACAACTGGTCGGGCCAGAAATCTCTGGGTCCAGCCGCCACTTTACATGAGGCGCATCGGCCACATCTTCGGGCGTCATCCAGTCTTGCATAAACTCAACATGGATTTGGTTGATCTTGCCGATGCCGCCTTCTGCAACGATCTGCCTGGCTTGCCGGATCACTGGAAAGCACGACATCGCATATCCGACGGCAAAGACCTGCCCCGTGCGCGCGGTGATCTCCTCAAGCCCCTCGGCCTCGGCGACTTCGTTGGTCAGGGGCTTGTCGCACATCACGTCAATGCCCGCCTCCAGAAACGCTTTGGCCGCTTTGAAATGAACGTGGTTTGGGGTCGTGATCATGACGGCATCTACGCCATCCGGGCGCGCCGCCTCGGCCTGTGCCATCTCGTCGAATGACGCATAGCACCGGTCGGCCGGCAAGAACCATTCGGCCCCGCGCACCTTGCTGCGCGCAGCGTCAGAACTGAGCGCGCCTGCGGCGACCTCCCACCGGTCGGTCATCCGAGCAGCCGTTGCTTGCGTGACCGAGATCCGTCCTCCACCAACAACGCCCAGCCGCAAACGGCGAGACAAGCGAGGAAAGGGGCCGTCAAAGTTCAGGTCTTCGGGTAAAAGTCTCTCAGCCATTCTGAACCTCCATTTCCGGGACCAGTGCGCCCTCGGGCAGGATTTCAACCGCCATGAAGATGCTGGGGGTAATCGTCTCGTATTGATGCCAGGGATAGTTGCCTTCGGTGTCATACATCGGTTTGTGCGTCGTCCCCGGGGCCATGAATTCTTCGAGATAAAGGGTCTCGACATCCCGTTCCCGGCATTGCTGCATTTTGCCAAAGCCAACGATCTGCGTATGCACTTCGCGGAACCCCGGCACAGGGCAGAACGGATGATCCTTATGCAATCCGACATTCAGCGGAACCGAACCGGAATGGTACATGGTCAGTCCAACATTGCCCACGAATACCTTCGGCGACATGTAATGGCTGACACCGCGCAGACGCTCCTCTTGGCGGATATCAAAAGCAGAAGGCCACGTAGCCTTTGCCTTTGCGAACAGCGCGTCGTCATCACCGTGTGCGTCAAAGTCGCGGATTATCACCGCGCGCTCCACGTTGTTCAAAATACTGGCTTGCACGATAACGGACGAAAGCGGTGCAACGGTTTGATCCTCGACCGAAAGGTCCCGTCCCCCAAGGTTCAGAACAATTGCGCGACCCTCGACAGATATCCCGTCTTCATCGGTGATGTGCTGGACGCGAAAGAATGGCTCGGCAAAGTCGAGTGTCTCAACCGGCATGGGCCAGCTCCTTCCTCTCATTCATCAGAAAATCAACCGGTAAAGGCTCGGGTGCCTCGCAACGGCTTGCGATTGTCTGATAAGCTCCGAATTTCGGTGCCTGTTCAATCGCATCCATGACCTCGAAAACGTGGTAGGCAAGTGCTCCACTTGCACGCGGTTGGCGTCCTTCTTGTGCCGCCAGGGCAAGATCCAACAGACCGAGACCACGGCTGTCTTCATTGAACCCATGTTTGTTTTCGACCACCTGCCAGCCTTCGCGACCGGTTGGACGAGGCTGATGAGACCAGCGCGAGGTGTCCCGCGTTTTCAGCCAGACATCGCCTTGAAAGATGTTGGCACCATGAACCGGGTCAGGGTCAGGGATGCTGATGGTTCCGTCTTCGCCATAGATCTCGAACCGGGGTGTTTCGCTGTCCCAGACATCAAAACTCATTGTCATTGACCCGATGGCGCCGGATGAGAACTGAAGCAGGCTCAGGGAATGCGTGTCGACCTCGACATCCATCCACTCTCCTTTGCGTGGACCGTTTTCGATCATCCGCTTGTCAAAGGTGCGACGGGCCATTCCGGCGACCCGGTCAACGGGCCCTAGACAACAAATCATGGCGGTCAGATAGTAAGGTCCAAGGTCCAGCAAAGGGCCACCACCGGCCTTGTAGTAAAAATCCGGATTGGGGTGATGACGTTCCGTGCCGTGTGTTCCGACATGGGCAAATACCCCTGTTGGTTTGCCGATGGCGCCTTCATCAATCAAACGCCGAACGGTCTGCCAACGACCGCCCAGAAAGGTGTCGGGCGCGCAACCGACCAACAGCCCCTTTTCAGTGGCCATGTGCAGGATCGCCTTGCCATCCGTTCGATTCATGACCAGCGGCTTTTCGGAATAGACATGTTTGCTCGCCTCCAACGCGCGCAAACTGATTTCCGCATGCGCCGCCGGAATTGTCAGATTCAGAACGCAGTCAATCGTCGGATCAGCGAACACCTCATCCGGCGTGCAGGCCTTGGCTATGCCATATTGATCCGCCTTGGCGCGGCTTTCCGAAGGATCAAGGCTTGCACATGCCGCAACCTCTACGTTCGAAAATTTTGATAGTGTTTTTAGATAGATATCGCTGATACGACCACAGCCGATAAGGCCGACCCGGAAGGATTTCGATGTCTCACGTGTCATCATTCCTGTCTTCGTAGAGGGGTAGGTATTTCGGGGGCATGGGCCCTTTATTGCGACCGCCCTGCCCCATCTGTTCCCACGCGTGGGCGAGTATTCCGACCGAGCGGGAGAGGCAGAACAACCCTCGCGACAAGGGCGCAGGGAAGCCAAGTTCACAGAAGATCACGGCTGTCGCGCCGTCGATATTCATGGCAATCGGCCGACCGCCGCGTTGGCGGCCAAGCTCGGCCTGAACCTCTTCTCCGATATCGGCAAAGCGGCCAGAAACTGTGCCTTCTGTCGCCGCATCACGAACAAGTTGCATCAATCGTGGTGCGCGTGGGTCGACGGGCTTGTGAAAACGGTGGCCAAAGCCCGAGACGATCTTGCCGTACATCTCGCGCCAGCTGCCCAGACCGTCCTGTACAGCATCATTCAGCGATGCCCCAGCATCCATGCGTTCTGAAATATCATAATAAAGCTCGGCGCACTGTTCGCCTGCTCCGCCATGCACATCGCCCAGCATGTTCACCGCAGTCGCCATAGCATTATTGAGACCGAGGCCGCAGGTGGCGGCCATACGCGCCGCCGCGATCGAGGGGGCCTGTGGACCGTGATCCACGCCTGCGACCAAAGCGGCCTCGAACAGGCGCGCTTGTGCGTCGCTGGGCAGATCGCCCCGCACCATCAGCCAGATCATCTGAGGGAAGGAAACGTTCCCGATCAGGTCCTCGATGGGATGGCCACGAAACGCGATCTGGCCGGGCTTCATGTCGATGATTGAGGTGCGCCACCATTGGCGCACAGCTTGCTCGTCGCTCGTCATTATGTTTGCACCTCTTTCATCGTCTGGGTTTTGCTTTGCGCGGCAAGGCGAATGGGCGCGTTGCGCGCGCCATAACCAGCATAGCCCATACGGCGTTCAACGATTTCGAAGAAGAAGCCGTTAAAGATCGGGCGGCTATAGATCTGAAAATACTCTGCACCCGCTGCCCGGTCGTAGAGAATGTTGCCCTCTCGCAGTTGGGCGATCAGATCATCATCCAATCCGAAGGTCGCTTGCAGATCGGCGTAGTAGTTCTCTGGGATCGTCAAACTGGGAAAGCCGGATTTACGCAGCTGATCCGACGTTTCAAAAATATCGTCCGACTGGAAGGCGATGTGCTGAACACCGGCCCCAAATCCATCTTCAAGGAATGACGCTGCCAGAGTTCTGCGCCCAACGGCCCCGTTCAGGTTCAGGCGCACTTCGCCTTCGGGACTTTCGATAGCCTGGCTTTGCACGACACCGGACGGGTCGGCGACGTTCACGATAGGAGACTTTGCCATCTCAAAAGTTGAAATGTAGTAAAGCAGCCAGCTTTGCATCTCATCATGGCGCATTGTCTGTGCCAGATGGTCGATACGGCGCAGACCAGCAGGCTGGGTCGCCTTGGTTTTCGCAACCGGCTCAAACTCGATGTCCCATACCCGATGCAGATCGGATTTCTCATCGATGAAATGAACGACATTGCCACCGACACCTCGGATGGCTGGGATATCCAACTCTCCGGTCCCCACCGGCTGAGAGAAATCAGGAGCGCCCAGCGCGGTCGCGCGCTGAACCGTCTGATCCGCGTCTTTGACGCGCAATCCCATGTCACAAACCGAGGGACCATGGCCCAGGAACGCCGAATGGGCAAAACCTTCCTTTTCGGTATTCACAACGATGTTTATCGCGCCCTGCCGCCACAGCTCGACGGACTTGGTGACGTGTTTTCGCTCCATTCGAAAACACATTGCTGACAGCATGTCTGCCAGCTGCGCGCCGCTTGTTTCATCCGCTGTAAATTCGACGAACTCAAAGCCTGACGCATAGACGCGTTCCGGTAGATCCGGGATGCCGTAGTCGGTTCCCGGCTCGGTCCGGGATACCTCATCCAGGAGGTTCACCAGCGATCTGTAACAGTCACGCGCCAGCGTTTGACCACCGGGTTGCGGCGCTGCTTCGTTGACACGTGCAATGGACCAAGGCCCCGTGTATCCGGCGCGGGACAGCACCCGTACGAAGCCCGCTAGGTTCAGCGATCCAAGCCCCGGCAAGAGCCCGAAATGCCGCTTGAGCCTGCGGATATCCATTTCAAGCCGGGGTGCATCGGACAGTTGCACATGGAACAGGCGCTCTCCGGGAATGTCTCGAAGGCGCGCGGGCTTGGACCCGTCAGCCAGCGAGAAAAAGGAGTTTAAGGCCAACCCGAAATGCGGGCTGTCAATCGCCTCGACAATGCGCAGCGCCTGCGCGTCCGAGTGGATGAGGTCGGACCAGGGCAAGCCCATATAGGCCAGACGTACACCCATCGCCTTTGCAATCTCGGTCGCTTCCCCGAGGTCAGTGATCACCTGATCTTCGGTGGCGTCGGCCTCCACCTCAAAAGCTGAACCAATGAGCAGTAGTTCTGTGCCCAACTCACCCATCAGATCGAGTTTGCGTTTCAACCGATCAAAAGCGCGCTGTCTACCGCCGCCAGATTGACCTTCAAGGTTATGGAACGGTTGCAGCAGGCAGATTTTCAATCCGAGGTCTGAGGCAATGTCCCGGATTTGCGATGGTGACCCGTCAAAGGCAGTCAAATCCGGTTCACGCAGTTCAACCCCGTCAAATCCGGTCCCGGCTATGGCATGCAGTTTCTCAACCAAATCGCCGGGGATGGATGTTGTCGAAACCGACAGGCACATTACCCCTGGTACCCAAACATGCGCGGCAACCACAGGACCAGATCCGGCATTAGCATCATTATCACTAGAGCGAAGATGAGAACCGCGAGGAAGGCCCAAATTTCCGAGATGATTTCGCGCAGCGGAATGTCCGTCACGGCGTTGATCACAAAGAGTAGAATGCCATAAGGCGGCGTGATCAGACCGATCATCGAGTTCACGACAACCAGCACTCCGAAATGCACCAGATCAATCCCAAGCGCTTCGCAGGTTGGAATGAACAGGGGCACGATCACCAGAATGATCGTTGTTGCATCCAACACACAACCCAGCGCAAGGATCAGCAGGTTAACCAGGATCAGGAACACAATCGGACTGACATCCGATCCCTCCAGCAAGGCCGAGATCGACTGTGGAATTTGCTCCTGAATGACGATGAAATTCAGGATGAACGCACCACCGATCACAACTCCAACAGCTGCCGACGAACGGGCACTGTCAACAAAGACCTGATAGAGACCACGGAACGACAGGGCGCGATAGAAGAACGCTGCCAACAGCAGGGCATAGAATGCGGCCACCGCGGCGGCCTCGGTAGGTGTGGTGACACCCCCGTAGATACCGTAGAGCAGGATCGCGGGCATCAACAGCGCAGGAAACGCGTTGGCGGTTTTTGCAGGCAACTCGCGCAGAGGAATGGGTTCTTCCAGGGCAAAGTTTCGCTTTCCAGCCAGATAGTAGTTCATCGCCATCAGAACGACGCCCATGATCAGGCCCGGCAGAATACCAGCTAGGAACAACGACCCGATAGACGCCTTGGAGACCAGCGCATAAAGAACCATCGGGATCGAGGGCGGAATGATCGGGCCGATCGTCGCCGACGCCGCAGTGATTGCGGCTGCATAGCCCCGGCTGTAACGGCCATCTTTGGTCATCATCTCAATGATAATCTTGCCGATGCCTGCCGCGTCCGCGACAGCCGAGCCAGACATGCCTGAGAAAATCAATGACGCAACCACGTTGACGTGTCCGAGGCCGCCCTTGAACCGCCCGACCGCAGCGACGCAGAAGTTCAGCAAGCGGTCGGTGATCGACCCCGCGTTCATGATATTGGCGGCGACTATGAACAAAGGCACGGCAAGCAGGATCGTGCTTTTGTAGAAGCCCTGCAGGATTTTTTCACCCGCCAGCGCGACATCCAGACCAGCGACCCCCAGATACATCAGTGACGCCAAAAGGATGGAATAGCCGATAGGGGTCCCGATGCCTGCCAGAACAAAAAGGGTTAGCAGGCAGGAAAGAAGTTCAAAACTCATTTGCTTGCGTCCTCGTCGTCTTCCACATCAACGCGGGGGTGATCGTCGACCACGTTGTATCCCACGACCATTTCAAGTTCGGTTTTTGGTGGGCCGTTGCGCATGATGTCAAAGAACAGCCATGCATACCGCGCAGCTACGACCAGCATGAACACGGCATAGATCGAAAAAACGGTGCGCAGAGGTATCTTCTCACCCGAGAAGGGATTGCGAACGGTCGCGGTCTTGCGGATTTTCATCCAGTCGATGTAGTCCCAAGTTGGCAGAAAGCTGTAGAGCATCCCAACCACGATTGCTGCAGCCGCCAGCATTGCAAAGATCTGACGGACGCGTCGGGGCACAGACAGATAGATAATGTCGAATTTTACGTGATCCCGCTCGCGCACGATGAAAGCGCAGCTGAAAAAGATCACCCAGACCCAGAGGATGCCGATCAATTCAAGCGTCCATCCTGCAGGGGTAAAGAAGTACCGCAGCAGGATTTGCAGTAGGAAGATCAGGAAGATTGCCGCCAGCATCCCGCCGGCAATCGCTTCGGTAAGTCGGGAGAACCCCTTTATGAAGTCTTTCATTGCGGTTCTCCCTCCCTTGCAATGCAGGCTTAGTTGCCCAGAGCGTTGATCTTATCCAAAACGCCTTCGGGCCACGAACCGGCGAATTCGCTGTCCAGATACATGGATTGCACTTGATCGCGGAACGCTGCGAGATCGGGTTCGTAGATCTCCATGCCCTGCTCTTTCAGGAAGCTTACAAGATCCTCTTCTTTCTGAAGCTGCTTTTGGCGACCCGATTCAGCAGCTGCATCTGCAGCTTCTTGAACCTTAGCTTGCTGTTCAGGGGTCAGGCTGTCCCAAACCTCTTTGCCGATGGCAATATAGTTCAGGTCCACCAGATGTGACGTTAGAACGATCTGGTTGGTCACTTCGTAGAACTTTGCGTCCACAACGGTCGGTAGCGGGTTGTCCTGACCGTCAACAGCACCGGTCGACAACGCAGTGTAGACCTCCGAGAACGCCATTGGTGTCGGAGCCGCACCCAGAGCCTTACCCAGGAACTGCCATGCATCAGTGCCGGGCATCCGCAGGTTCACACCTTCCAAGTCGGCCGGTGTCGAAACCGTCAATTCATCTTTGGGCTGGCGCAGGTTTACCTGGCGACGACCCAGATACATCACCGACAGCAATTTGACGCCCAGCTCTTCTTCGGCCTTCTGCTTGAAGGCATCCATCAAGGGATCGTTGAAAACAGCAACCTGATGCGCGGCGTCCTGATGGACATAGCCTGCGGTGAAAATCGAAAACTCGGGGAAGAACTGTGCCAGTTCCTGCGCCGAGGTGATCGACATTTCCAGGTTACCGCGGCTGATCGCGTCCAACTCGGTACCTTGTGCAAAGATGGTGCCGTTATAGCTGGGCTCATAACTCGCGAAATCGGCGACCATCGGTGCGAAAACTTCGGCCATGGCAACCGAACGCTGATCGGTTTCCGACCCCGAGGTTGCGAGGCGAAGTTGCACTTTATCCTGCGCCAGCGCTGCACTTGTTGCGCTGAACAGAACACCGGTGGCGACCAGGGCTGACACAGCAGCCCGGCGTGTAAGTTTGAAAGTCACTTTTTTCCTCCCTGAGACATCATTGATGCTTCTTTTTTGACGATTCCAAGTTTTGACCTATTTTGGACATTTTGCAAGATTTTTTACAAAATATCTGATATTTTATACAACCGAAACATTTGCGATCGGTGCTTGCTGAAACCTTTCTATCCTGATCGTTTCGCCTGTTCTGCAAGAATTCTGAATAGCCTCAATGACTTGAAGCGTTCTAAAACCTTCCCATCCCGATACGATCGGCTCGGCTTCGTGCCGGGCCACTTCAACAAAATGCCTAAGTTGATTGACCAACGGGTCAGAGGCGCCCTTCTTGAGCGCTGTGGACGAAATGGGGGTCCACCAATCTCTTTGCTCACCCCGATAGCTCCAGAGCCGGAGGTCAGGGACGGATAGCGACCCATGAGAGCCACCGATCATGTAGCTGCTTTCAGTGGTTGATGGATAGATTGGATATTCCTGAGACGTCATCTCCCAACTCCATGGCGCGACGATGCTGTCAGACACGCTTATGGTGCCAATGGCCCCGCCTTCGAACGTCAGCAACGCGCCAGCAACATCCTCGTTGTCGTAGCCGCGCTGCGATGCAGCCGATTGCGCCTGAACGGTTACGACCTCTCCGGCCAGATACCGCAGAAGATCGACGTCATGGACAAGATTAACCGAGATGGGTCCCGCGCCAGGTTTCTTTCGCCAGGGCGCAGTGTCAAAATACTCGTCGGGCTTATAGAACCAACAATTCGCATGGATTGCACGAACATCACCGATCTGCCCATCCGAAATCGCCTCCTTGGCCGATTTGATCAGTGGATTGTACCGGCGATGGTGTCCAACCATAAGCGGTACGTCTGCCTTCTCCGCCTCTTGAACAAGCTCTAGTGCCGCGGCAGCTTCTACGGCGATCGGCTTTTCCACGAGTATGGGGCAACCGTGCCGAATGCAAGTGAGGCCCTGCTCGACATGAAGTGTCGTTGGGGTCGCCAGCACAGCGCCGTCCGGGGTCTGATTGGCGAACATTTCTTCAAGCGTCTCGTAACACGCAACCCCATGTTCATCAGCATACGCGCGGCCTTCGTAGCTGGGGTCGACAAATGCAACAAGATCGACATGACGCAACGCACGGATTGCATCTGCGTGGCGACGTCCAACAAGGCCAATGCCGACGATGGCAATGCGAAAGTTCTGAGACACTTTGGTTCCTTCCGGAGGATCCAAAAAAGCTCTGGATCCGATGTTTGCGACTAGGCTGCATCGCCCAATTTGAACACGACCGTATTGGGGTTTTCCCGATTCCGCAATAATGTATGATATTTTTATTTTTACCATACATCAGTTTGGATTGCTGATGACCTTTAAAAATGATAGATGAACGAGGAAACCAAGAATATCGGGTGAAATGCATGGCGAAGCAGCCGTCTACGATAGGCGCAAGCACCTATCAGCGCATCAAACGGGATATCATTTTCGGAGAGTTGCAGCCCGGCTCGAAACTTAAGTTGGACGCTTTGAAAGAGCGGTACTCAGCAAGCCTTTCGACGCTTCGTGAAACGCTGAACAGGCTTGCCAGCGACGGGTTTGTCGAAGCTCCCGAGCAAAGGGGATTTCTGGTTACGCCAGTTTCCCGTGAAGACCTGACCGAGATCGCAGAGCTGCGCGCCCTGTTGGAATGCCACGCATTGGAATTGTCGATTGCAAACGGCGACACGGATTGGGAAGGCAACCTTGTCGCCGCGCACCATAAGCTGCACCTGATGGAACAGCAGCTGCTAAAAGGAGATGACTCTGAGAAAGAAACCTGGAAACGGTATGATTGGGAGTTTCACCAAGCCATGATCGCGGCGTGCAACTCCAGAAACCTTCTGACGCTGCACTCGATCATCTACGATAAATACCTGCGCTATCAAATGCTTGTACTAACCTATCGCGGCGAAGAAGCCGTCGAGGAGCATAAAGGCATGTTCAATGCCGCCTTGGCCAGAGACGCGGATACAGCCAAGAAGCTACTAGTGGATCATATCCGAAATGGCCTCGCGCATACGTTAGAGGCCATGTAGCCTGCCACAACTAATTGAATTGCTGTAGATCCACCCGCGAACGACTACGGACGCGTCTAAGAAGCAATGTAGGTGCGTGCTTAACGCTGCACTCCTATCATTGATTTTATTCAGAAAATTTGGGTGTCTTCGCCCATAATTTTGCATAGCACTTGCGCGTAAGCCTGCACGATTTGCCCATAAGTTTGCACGATTCACTATACGCGCTCAATTGTCGATTGTCGTAACGTGGCTCGATCAACTTGGACACACCAAACTCAATCTAAAGTGCATTCTTCTTGGAAGAATTCAATCCAAAACTGAACAACACAACTCAATTGCGAGGTTATGGTAGATCACTTTCAATGTAGCGCGGCTCGGTCGGTCTTCTCGCAGGCAGCCAGCTAGCACTTTGGCGACATACAAGTTTTGCAGCAGCTCTGCAAAACGCGCAAATACATGGCTCCGTAGTGCGAGCCCACTCTGTTTGGAGGAGCTTGGTTGCGGTTAATTGAAGCTCTATGCAGTTCCCACGAGAATGGCTTCATCCGCAGTACTTTCGCACCTCAGTATCCCTTAACCCGGTGTCCACAAGCATGCATCTGTTTCGCGCCTCGTAATAGTACCCGCGAGCATACCACATGACCGCTTCGGGCTCGTTTCCATCTGAAACCATCCAAGCTCCGCGCAAGTATTTCACGGCGTATGTCAGGTTGGTCTGAGCGTCCAAGAGGTCGGAAGGCTGCCCGCGAAATCCCATCTGGCGCGCTGTCGCAGGCAGAATCTGCATCAGGCCGTAGTATGGGCCATTTCGAGCATTGGGACGATAATCGCTTTCTCGTTGGATCACACGGTGTACTAGGCTGCGCGGTACTCCGTTTGCGTCCGCAGTTTCGTCGATCATCATACGCAGCTCAGGGGTCTCACCGGGATAAAGTCGGGTAATTGGCTCTGCGGGTTCCTTGCCGCAAGCGGTAATAAATAGCGCGGCAAGAATGACTGTGTATCGCATCAAAATTCTCATCTCATTAATTACAAGATTCATCAGCGCTCAATTACAATTGATATTCAATATCCCAAGGTATTTTTGAGCGGGATTTGGCCAGATTTGATTTGGCACCTAATACCGACGGTGCACTCTCTTTTCAGTAATGACATGCCTCTTTTTCTGACGCTCACGCAAAAAGACAAACAATCCTGACCCCAAGATCAGTGCGATACCGATAGCGACAGGCAGGTTTGGGAGCTCGCCCCAGATGACCCATCCCCAGAAAATGGCCATGGGAAGTCCGACATATTCAAACGGTGCCACTGTAGCTGCATCTGCCATGCGGTAAGCCTGGCCAAGGCAATACCCGATGATAGCAGAATTGAATCCTAAGCCGATAAACAACCAGCGATCAGACCCTTCGGGCCAAACCCAAGCCCGCAGCAAAAAGATCAAGCTTTCGTTCTCGAACTCGTTCGCAAAGCGCCCATCTCCTGCCACTGACCAGAACAAAAGGCTGACAACGATAAAGCACGCCTGAATGTAAACAGCCATTGCTGAGGCCTTGGACTTTGCGCCAAGGAAACGGGTTAGCACGTTGTTGAGGGCATAGGTGAAAGCAGCAAGAACCGGTAGGGCATACATCAACAAACCAACTTCACGCTCTCCACCGGCCTCCCATGGACGGGTCATGATCACTACGCCCAAAAATCCGACAAGCACGGCACCAATCCGCATCGGCCCAACTTTTTCGCCAAGCAATGGGATACTCAGCAATGTGATCATCAAGGGGGCTACGAAGAAAACAGCGGTGGCTTCTGCCAGCGGCATTACCGCCAGGGCCGTAAAAAATGTCAGGTTGGCAATGACAATCAGCAGGCCCCGCAAAAGGTGAAGTCCCGGCTGATCGGTTTTCAGGATGCGCCAACCGCCCTCCATCTGGACAAGGGCAAAGCTGAACCCGATCCCGATCAACGATCTTGTAAACACCATTTGGTGCAAGGGGTAACCGCCAGACAGGAATTTGATCAGCATATCATTGATAGAAATCGCCAATATTCCGATCAGCACGAACACAATACCAGCTGTCGGGTTATGTAGTTTTTGTTCCGCTGTCATGAAGTGCCCTTTCACAGGGCCACTACCATGGGTCAAAGAATAGGTCACGTCGCTTTGCGACACGGCGGTTCGCTCAAATATCCGCGACGTGTATCAGGAGCCGCTTCCATTCTCGCTCTCTAAGCCACTGTGCCGACTGCCGTGGTCGGCAACCTCCCTCTCCCCACTATCGTCGCGTCGCTTGGAGACAAGATCATCACCGATAGTGAGGTAAGCTCATAAGTGCAGCAATGGAGCCCCCGAATGCCGACAAGAAAACGACCGAATGTGATACTGATCCTGGCTGATGATCTGGGTTTTGCAGATTTGGGTGCCACCGGATCGGAAATTCGCACCCCAAATATCGATGGCCTTGCAAGAGATGGTGTGCTGCTTACAGCAATGTATAACTGCGCTCGCTGTTGTCCTACGCGGGCATCTCTTTTGACCGGGTTGTATCCACACAACGCCGGCGTGGGTCACATGGGGGCCGACCTGGGCACGCCCGCATACCAGGGGTTTTTACGTAATGACAGCGCCACCATAGCGGAACACCTACGTGCAGGTGGCTATCGGACATTGATGTCAGGCAAATGGCATGTCGCCGGAGATTTCATGGCGCGCGAAGTTGACAGCTGGCGGGTTGGTGATGTTGAGCATCCGACGCCGAGACAGCGTGGTTTTGATCGCTTCTATGGGATCGTCGATGGCGTCACCCACTTCTTCTCGCCGCATTACATGCTCGAAGATGACAGCCGTGTCATGACATTCCCGGATGACTTCTATTTCACAGATGCAATCACGGACAACGCAATTGAAATGATCGAGGAAACACCCGACGGCCAGCCTTTTTTTCTTTATCTCGCGCATACTGCACCACATTGGCCCCTGCATGCCCATCCCGAGGACATCGCTCGCTATGACGGGGTGTATTCAGGCGGCTGGGACACAATCCGTACCGCACGGCACGAAACCATGAACAGCATGAACCTGTTTCATAGAAACTGGGAAATTTCTCCACGTAATGTTGCCGTTCACCCCTGGGAGGCCGAACAGAATACCGATTGGGAGGCACGAAAGATGGCCACCTATGCTGCAATGGTAGACCGGATGGATCAATCTATCGGTAGACTTATCGCTGCGTTAAAGCGTTTGGGGCAGTTCGAAGACACCTTGATTTTTTTCCTGTCCGACAATGGTGGCTGCGCTGAATTCATGGCGGAAGACGGATGGGCAAAGTTCTTCCCGGATACCACAAATGACGGCCGCCCCATTGAAATGGGAAACCGCCCCGACGTGATGCCGGGCGGTGCCCAGACATACCAGAGCTACGACAAGCCGTGGGCGAATGTCTCGAATGCGCCGTTTCGGTTGTTCAAGCACTACGTTCATGAAGGCGGTATATCGACGCCGCTAATAGCGCACTGGCCCAATGGGTTTGCCTCAGAAGCAAACGCGCACGCCGCCTGTCATGTCGTTGATGTGTTACCCACTATTTTGGAGGCAACGGGATGCCAGTATCAAAGTGAGGTAGGTGGTCACGAGATTCAGCCTATGCAAGGGCAGTCGTTGATGGACCTGTTCCGCGGCAAAGATTGGGCGCGAGATGAGCCTATCTTTTTCGAACATGAAGGAAATTCGGCAGTACGGCTGGGTCAGTTCAAACTTGTCAGGCAGCATGGGCAAGATTGGGAACTCTATGACATCGAAGCGGATCGCACTGAGTTGACTGATTTGAGAGGGAGCAACGCCGAATTGGAGGCACACCTGATTAGTCAATACAATAACTGGGCCAAACAGACAGGTGTTATGGATTGGGATCTTGTGCTTCCGAGGCTGCTAGCGGCTTGGAAAATTGAAACAGCAGAGGGATAGTTGGCTTAACGCAGGGATCATAACCGTCCATCTCTGTACTCCAAGTAAATGACTGCCCTCAGCCCAAACCGGACACTCAACACGCCGGTCCAGTGGGGCGGTGCAGCGCTATAAAAGAAGCCAGTTTCGACTAACTTTCTCTCGCAGAAGCCAGCCTCCAACAACCTATTGACCCATTAGGTGCGGCGCGCGATTTTAAGTCATGGAACGGCCAAGGACACATTATGCCAAGGCGGGCGATATTCACATCGCTTATCAAGTTTTCGGGACCGGACCCATTGATCTGCTATGGGCGCAAGTTTGGGCAACCCATATCGAATTTGCCTGGGAAAGCCCGGACTATGCGCGATTTCTGACCAAAATCAGTCGGTTCGCGCGAGTTATTTTCTTCGATAAGCGCGGAGTGGGCATGTCTGATCGTGATGTTGGATATACACCATTGCGCATCCATGGTCCCTCTGGTCGGATGCCCGAACTTGGCACAGCTGGATTGGTCAAAGGCATGCAACAGATGCTCAAATGGCATCTGGAGGCCTTTGATGTGTTCCCGATTGGGGACGGCTATGAGATCGAGGTCAACGAGTTCGATTTCCGCCAAGAAGGTGGCATCGTTTATGACCAAGACGGTGTGACTGTTCGGTCCTGGCCGCGCAGTCATGCCAAGGACGGCGCAGTTGGTTATCGGCTCGATTGGAACGGTCTGAGCTTTGTATGGACCGGCGATGGACGCCCGGATGAGCTTTCACCGAAATACGGCGAAGGCGTTGATGTCTTTGTAACCGAAATGTCGGGACAGGATATTGGTCAGTTGATGACTTACAAATACGGTATCCCACAGGATCTCTTTAATTACACTATCGATACGCATCACACCTCCCACTATGCCGTGGATAAGCTCTTTGCTGACACAAGGCCGCGTTAGGGAATGGTGACACACTATACCCAGGACGAAGACATTAACGCTGAAATGCTGGCTGGTATTCGCGCCCACTACGACGGTCTGTTCCAATGGGGTCTCGATGTAGCCGTTGTGAACGTGACCAAGGATGCAATCTGGTACAGGAAAGCTGCATTGCCCGGAAAATCCGGTACTGTGCCACCATTTCGTGAACTGGCTGCGGCAGCCGAGGCCGGGCGTATTGAGCTTCCGGATGAAATCACATTACCGAATCCGAGGCTCACCCGAGCAGATCAGCAAGACCAGAAGTACCGTGATATGGAGATCGATCCACGCGAATACTACCCAACTGACGTTTTCCGAGCACCCGGCGGGGACTGGCCGCAGGACTTTACCATCAAAGTTTCGGATGTAATCGGCTCGCGTGATGAAGACTGAGAGGAGATCGAACAATGATTGAATTTGGTTCGACTTCTGCGATCCCCGTAACGATCCTTACCGGCTTTCTAGGAGCCGGTAAGACAACGCTTCTGAACCGCATCCTCACCGGTAATCACGGATTACGAGTGGCAGTCCTGGTGAATGACTTTGGATCAATAAACGTAGACGCCGACTTGGTGGTTGGCCTCGAAGATGATGTGATGAGCTTGGCTAATGGGTGCGTTTGCTGCTCGATACGAGATGATCTGATTGAAACGGTAGAAGCTGTTCTCGCTCGGCCTGAGAAACCGGAATACATCGTCCTTGAAGCAAGCGGCGTGTCGGACCCATCATCAATCGCGATGACGTTTACGGATCATCGGTTCCGGGACATGATCCGCTTAGACAGCCTCATGTGTCTTGTCGATGCGGAACAGTTATTTGCCGCGCCGGAACAAATGGAACTGAAGCTCCGTCAAATTACATTTTCGGACATGGTAATTCTGATAAAGGTTGATCTTGTCGACAGGGCCACAGTTCAGAAGGTGCATGATTGGCTCGGGTCTCACTTCCGTCGATATCGCCTGGTCGAAGCTGTAAACGCAGACGTCCCACTCGACATACTTCTTTCTGTCGGCCGCTTTGCCGCCGAACAACTCGAAACGGAAATACCTGATCACCATGAACATGGACCAGATTGTGGTTGTCATCATACTGATCACTCAGACAGCTTCTCAACAACTATGATGAAAGCTGAACGCCCAATAAGCCTATCTTCCCTCCGGAGTGCTATTCGGAAGCTTCCCGGCGACGTTTATCGTCTTAAGGGTTTTGTTTTTAGTGAGGAGGATCCAGATCATCGCATTCTTGTTCAGGTGGTCGGAAAACGTATGGACATCGCACGAGATGGTGCTTGGGGGGACCGCAAACCCGAAACAAGGCTTGTCGCAATAGGCGCACCGGGGGCGCTCTCCAAGGATGTGCTTTCGGACACGCTTATGGAGACAGTCTGAAGGCCAGTTTCGACCAAGTATTTTGGCTATAAGTCAACCGTGCTGGACAATTTCATACAGTTCGGCGGCGGCGGACTTTGAGTGCGCCATTGATGTCATTGCCAACCTGGCGATCTCAAGTGCAAGCCACCCATGAGAAAACGGCCAGCTGAAGGGAACCGCCTATGAACCTAAGGTTGCAACGCTGCTCCATACTTGCCGGGATTAGTGCCCTTTCTGGTACTGCGTGGGCAGAGTCCCAGGAAGAAGAACTAGCAAAGCAACTTGCTAACCCAGTGGCCGCTCTCATTAGTGTACCATTCCAGCTGAATTATGATCAGAATTCGGGTGCCGACGGAAATGGTTCGCGTTGGATATTAAACGTACAACCGGTTGTTCCCTTTGATCTTACGGATGATTGGAACCTCATATCCCGAACAATTCTTCCAATTGCCTCCATAGATAGTGGCCTACCGGGTTCTGAATCCGAGACCGGGCTAGGAGATACTGTTCAAAGCTTATTCCTTTCGCCCAAAAACCAAGTGCGGGCGGTTGGATTTGGGGGGCTGGACCCGTTTTTCTGCTGCCAACGTCGACAGATAACAGCTTAGGTCTCGGAGAGTGGGGTGCCGGAGTTACCGGCGTGGCTCTCAAACAGCAGGGTCTTTGGACATATGGTGGCCTGACAAATCACATTTGGGACATTGATGGTGACACCGACATTAACCAGACGTTCTTACAGCCATTTATTTCCTACACAAATTCGAACGCGTGGACGTTCACTTTAAACACTGAGTCCACCTACGATTGGGAAAACGATCAATGGTCTGCGCCAATCAACGGTGTTGTCACCAAAGTTACCCAACTCGGTGATCAACTTATCAGCGTAGGCGGAGGAGTACGCTATTGGGCCGACGGCCCCGATAGTGGGCCCGACGGTTGGGGCGCGAGACTTGTGGCTACCTTTCTGTTTCCCAAATAGTTGAGCCTTTCCTCAGAGAATATCGCTACCGGATGCAGGCATTGCGCGGATGAAAGCGAATAGCGGTTTGGTCCGCATCTCGGAAGTCATCATGCTTGGATTGGAAGGTCCGCTTTGCGCTGGAAGCGGCAGTCCTCAAGCTTCACGGGGGCCACGACCATGGCATGGGACCAACCAAAATTTGCGCTGTGCGAAATTAGCTTTGAATTCGAAATTTAATGGGTGGCTAGTGCGCCCAAGGTTTTGGGCCAAAGATGCAAATCTTTAGGCGAAATGCAAAGCTTTGGGCGCACCTACAACAACTGTAGGTGTTCTCATAACGATGCATTAGTATCATTGATTTCATTCAGGAAATTCGGCTGTGTTCGCACATAATTTTGCGCGGCATTTGCGCACAAGTTTGCACGATTTGCCCATAAGTTTGCGCGGTTCAAGAAACGCGCTCAATTGATAGTAGTCACCGCACATTTTCTTCAACTAAAACCGGGCGCCTCTCAATCAAGAGTGCATTCTGATTGGAAATATTCAACCCTGATCATAGGGAAGCAGTTAATTCGCAGGCTAGTGATAGATCCTCGCTTCAAGAATGGGCATTTCCGTAACTGCTAGGTGAGCGCGTTCAAACCGACGCGCTCACTTTGCTTGGTTTTGCTTGTCACTACGGAGTTAAGAGCGATGTATCACTCTGCGGCAACCGCTTCCTCTTCCAGTGCCGGGTAATCGGTGTACCCTTTTTCAGTGCCGCCGTAGAGAGTGGTTGGATCGAGCTCATTCAGCGCGGCGTCTTTCTCCAGCCGGTTGACAAGATCCGGGTTGGAAATAAACGGCCGACCAAAGGCCACCAGATCGACGGCTCCGGTTTCAACCGCTTCAACCGCCATTTCCCGGTCATAAGCGTTGTTGCCCATTTTCGCACCGTCAAACAATTCATAGAGCGCCTTCAGATCGCCACCTTCCGGAATATCGCGCGGGCCGCCGGTCTGTCCCTCCACGAGATGGAGATAGGCCAGCCCATAGCCATTCAGCAATTTGACCGCATGGGTGAATGTCGCCTGTGGGTCGCTGTCGGAGATGTTGTTGGCGTCCGAGAATGGGCTGAGGCGGACACCAACGCGGTCGGCGCCCCAGACATCGACAACCACGTCCATGACCTCTTTCAGGAACCGTGCTCTATTCTCGACAGGACCGCCGTATTCGTCTTCACGCTTGTTGGATTCGTCCCGCAGGAATTGATCGATAAGGTATCCGTTGGCTGCGTGGACCTCGACACCGTCGAAACCGGCCTCTTTGGCGTTTTCCGCAGCCCTCCGGTAGTCCGCAACGATGCCAGCAATTTCTTCGATGGCCAGAGCCCGCGGTTCAGATGTTTCAACAAACTGCTCACCATCAAACGTCTTGGCCTTGGCTCCAATTGCGGATGGTGCAACAGGGGCGCCACCATCCTGCTGCAAGCTGTAATGCGAAATCCGGCCCACATGCCAAAGCTGGATTGCAATCTTCCCGTCCTTGGCATGGACGGCCTCAGTCACTTTTTTCCAGCCGTCGATCTGCGCTTCGGAATATATGCCGGGCGTCCAGGCATAGCCCTTGCCTTGGGGCGAGATTTGCGAAGCCTCCGTGATGATCAGACCTGCACCCGCCCGCTGGGCGTAGTACTTGGCCTGCAATTCATGGACACTGTCATCCTCGGCTCTTGCCCGGTTGCGGGTCAATGGCGCCATGACAATGCGGTTTTTCAGCTCGATTGCACCGGCTTTGATGCCGGAGAACAGTTTTTCATCAGCCATTGCTGCTTCCTTCTTTGGTAAACTTCGTTCAGATATTATTGGACCAATCAGTCCAATATTAGGGTCACTGTCTTTTGATTGAGTTTGTTTTAGGTTTCATTTCCTTATGGTGGCGGGAGGCCTTATGGCGAAATCACCAACCGGGCTTGTTTCAGGGTTTGCGATATCTGCTCAGCGGGAACGCCCGCCTTGCGCAAGGCTAGTGTTCCGATTGCAAGGGACGCAAAGGCGCGTGCCTTATCGAGGGCCTGTCCCGGATCCGAAGGCTCAAGCGCTCTCGCAATAATCTCGTCAATATTCTCCAAATGCTGCCGCCCGAGAGCCGCCACTTCATCATCATGAGGAGCAAGTTCCGTCAGGCAGTTGATAAGCATGCAGCCATCACGACCTCCTTGCGGGTTCGCCAAAGCTTCCATTATCGCACCAGCAGGGTCATCTCCTCCCGCGTCAGCAACGTCACGCAGCGCTTTCAAACCACGCCTTGAATAGTGGCTGAGGGCTTTGTGAAACAGAGCCTGCTTGTTGCCGAACGCTCCATAGAAGCTGGACCGACTCAAACCCATGGCCTTGGTCAGATCATCCACGGACGCGGTCTCGTAGCCCTTGTGCCAGAATACGCACAAGGCTTTTTCCAACGCCTCAGCTTCGTCAAAGGCACGAGGTCTACCTGGACCTGCGGATGATTTGATGTCGCCATTTGGGAGAGTTTTTTTGCTCATGCGTATGATTTGGAATGATTGGTCCAGAAATTCAAGGTGGCGGTAGGAAATTTTTGGAATGGTCAGTCCGTATTGTGACCAGAGAAAGGAGTTTCGGTCGGTAGAAATACAAAACCTCCCCATCCCGCTTGGTGTCACGCTAATCTTAGGATCAGGACTGTTTGTCTTTTTGCGGGAGTGTCAGACGAAGAGGATCGTGATCGTCGAAATGAGAGCCCACGCTCGGTACTAGTTTCCAACACTGGACAGAGTGACTGCTGGCTTTGTCCAATGCGTTGATGTTGATCACTCACAAAGCAGAGATTGGTTCGGTAGATCCATGGCCAATGACCTCATTGCATGTTAAAGAGAACTCATCGAATAACAGGCCGTCAGGCTTATCTGCGGTGCCCAAATGCAGCTTACTCCCAATCGCCAGCAGATGAGCGCCAAGTGTCGGCTTCGCCATCCCAAACACTGGCGCTGACGCATGGCGTTGGATTTATTCCGTCGCAATTGGATCCATGAATATCCGCTACGACAACGCGTCGACGCCCAAAATCAACGACCGTCCAGCCTTGGTTGAGCAAGGAGTGCACCTCTTCGCCAACCCAAAAGTGCGACATGCATCCGCCAGTTCCGCAGTAAAGAGATGCGGCGCTCGAACACGCAAAACCAGACTCATTCAAAACCCAGTCGCGTTGTAGATCTCCGTTGAGATCGACCCTTTCGACCGCGCCCCAATCTAAGCCAAACTGACCGTTGTTGAACTCCGCGCATGCTCGTGCCGCCAGATCAACCTTTGCTCGCAAACCGGTTGGAAGTTGCGAAACGTCAGCCGCGACAACTGGTGAGGTCCAAACCAGGCCCGAACCAAGCAGGATCGCAGATACCAAACGTTTCAAGTAGTTTGCCAATTGGGAAGCCGGTTGGAAGGTGGCTTCAGTTGCATTGATCATACCTGTAGTCCCCGTATTCCAGCCAGTTTGACGAGCCTTCGCTAAAAATCAGAAACTCGGACCTGTCTTCCCCAAGCAGGGCGACGACAAATCCGGCCGGCGGCTCATAGTTTCCGAAGTAACTATAGGCCGTCATGGCTCTGATCGACTCGCCGTTGACCGTTACTCGCGCGTCCCATTCTCCGTCCGGGTTGTCCAAAATTACCGGTTCGATGACACGCTCTACCGCTCCGCCACCACAATAGACGATGCCTTCTGGGGGTTCGTAGGAGGCCCCTTGGCTAGCACCTGAATCGCAGGCGGAACGAAGGGACCGAATTGCCGCGCTGGAACCTTTCAAGTCAAAGATTCCGTAGCTGACATCTTGATCAATCATGGACAGGTTAACGGATGCATTGGCCGCGAGCTGGTCCAGTACAAAACCATAATCCTGCTGACTATTGAAACTGACCTCGACAGGATAATTGTCGACGACCTGCACGTCAGCGTTTTCTGCGCCAACCTGAAATGCGCCAACTTCGGTGGTGCCATTCTTCAAGAAACGAATGGAAAGCCCTTGCTTCTGTACAATGTCCTGGCTGTCCTCGTATCCAGCCGGAGCAAAGCGGATACGGTCACACTGAAGTTCCAGCGTCATGTTTCCGGTCTGAATAAATGCATTGGGATTAGGCCCAGAGTTGAACGACCACTCCGCTGATGCTGTGGTCGCCATAACCATCATCAGCGTCCCAGTGGAAATCGTTTTGAAACTCATTTTCTCTCTCCATGGTGTTACGGTTCGCACTGTCAATCAGCCAGAGATTCCGGCCAATTGCCCCGGCAACCAGGTCAGGAAACAGGTGCGCCGTATTCGTTTGCGCCTTCTTCCGAAGGGCGCGTCAACCACCAGATCATCAGAATGGACAGAACCAATTGAAGAATTGAGACAACAACAATACCGGTCACGCCCAGTACTGCCGCGGGTCCTCGTAATGCATCGGGGTTTTCGGTTCCTTGCTCCAATACCGAGAAGAACGCCACCCCACCCAGCATAACAAAGAGCGTTGTAATGCTGAGCGCCATCGGCAGCAGCAAATACCAGCCAGGTCGTCCTGTATCATGCAGCCTCCGCCAACCGGCGGCCAGCATGGGTATGAGAACAGCCAGTTGGAAAACAGAGGACAGAACCCGAGATCCCTGCCCTGTTTCGGGGTTGGTCCCGAATATGATCGTATCCAGCACAGCTAAAGCAGCGCTCGCGAGAACTACGAACAAGAAGAACCACCAGTATTCTGAGCGTAAAGCCCGACCGGAGAACTGGAAGTATTTTGAGAAACACGTTTTTACTGCTTCGCCAAATCCCATATTTCACTCCTTTCTTACTTTCTGTGCGGTCTCAAACGCTTCGCCGTTCAGGAGAACCCACTCGCCCCTAAGGGTGCTCCCTCTTACCTTTTTTTTGAAAGCAGACGCTTATCATACGAGAGCATAGAGAATTTTACGCGCGGAAAAAATGTTGATTTATGAAAAAATAGATTCAAACATGCGAATTCGACACAACTTTAATTTTACCTCCGTTGTTGTCGCTGTCGCCCGACTTGTCGGGCCCTTCCGACTGCTGGAGTGAGTGCTGGCGGTCGGAAGGCCTTTAATAATGGTCGAGCGTTGGGAGGACGCGATGTTGGAACCTAACGCTCTCCCCATCTTTCCAGAGTTTGCTTTAGCTTTCGCCAGTGTCGTCATTCGGCCTTCACACGTTGTTGGCGGCCCCGATAGTCAACGAAATGTTGTTCCGCCGACTAAGCCCGCCGCAGCAAGTTTTGGGAAAGGTATTCACAGGATGGAAGCATGTTCTGTTGGGTGCTCAGACACGAGAGCTTCAAACAAGCGCATCCAATTTCGTTAATTTCAAAGGACCCCGAGGGAGAAGAAAATGACCAACAAGATGGTGATGATTGCAGGCGCAACTTTTTTCGCAATGCTTGCGGCCTGTGACGATACGAGTACATCAAGCGCGTCCGCCGAGCTCACACCGGCTCAGCAAGCATGTTTGCGAGATGTAGCCAACACCACGAACAATTCGCAAGTCGTGGTGCTCTCATCGGCATTTAGCGAGGCGGGAACACAGGTCACTGTAGGCGTTGGTGAGGATCGTGCTCCTTGGAATTGCATTGCCTACAGTGATGGCGCGACAGCTGGTATCGAGTTCCTGGGCGACGAAGGCGCATTGTAGTTTGTTCGCTGTGTATCTCGAAAGCACCAGTCGTGATCAAATTTGAATAACGGCAAGCTCAGACATTCAAACCTCGTAATAGGATTGGGTTTTAACATGCTCAATCACGCTAAGGTTGTAGAAAATGCCCGTAACCAACTCGGTTGTAATTGCGATCATTTGCACTTTTGTGGCCATTGTTTCAGTGCCAAAATACAGCATTGCACAAACTTGGGACATAGCATCACAGCACTCTGTCAGCGGCGTAACGGTGTATGATACTGATGAGCTGTTAACGTTTGCCGGTCAGTTGGCCTTTAATCGGTCAGGGCGCATCACAGCGGTGGAGGTCGCATCAACGATCACTCAGATCTACCGAGAAGACGGTTATTTCTTGGCTGAGGCCTGGCCCGGTCCCGATGGGCAGAGCATAATTGTTGATGAAGGGCGCATTCAAACCATCGAAATTGAAGGGGTAGATACTCGCACGTTCCAAACACTAGAGAAGATTTTTCAACCCCTCACCACCTCCTATCCCATAACGCTGAAACGATTTGAGCGGGCAGTGATGCTGGCCGAGGACATACCTGACTTGGAATTGTCGACCGAACTTGACTACCCGGATCAGGCTGGTGCTCGGCTGAGAGTATTGGGAGAGCCACTGCGCAAACAAGCCGGCAGCGCGACACTCGACAACCCTCCGCGTGAGCTTGGAGAAGCGCTCAGCTTCTATGTCGTACAAGAGTTTTATTCGATGCTGACCGTCGGGGATTTGCTGCGATTTGAGGGGTCAGGTAACTACAATTGGGACAAAGACGACGAACACTCTTTATGGGGCGCTGTTACCTATCGCACACCGCTGCACAGCAATGGTCTGTATGGTGAGATTTTCTACGGGAACATAAACGCAAAACGTGACCTCTCGGGTGATTTTGCAAGAACAGATATTGATGGCGAGAACTTCACCGTCGCGTTGGGTTACCCCGTGATCCGAGATGTGGCGCGCTATGGCTATCTGCTGCTGGATTATCGCCTTTCCGAAGCGGACTCAGTCAGTGGCGGCGTTCCATTGTCTAGTGACGCGAGTGTCGTTGGCCTTACATATCTTTATGGGCAAAACTATCCAAAAGGACAAGCTCTGGAAGCAGGGTTAACGCTGTCTTTTGGCGATAATGAAAACGACACCACAGACGCAAGCTTTGACGACGGGGACTCTTCGTTCTGGCATCTTCGAGGCGGCGTCGGATACGAAAGCCCATTAACAGCCTTATCGCCCAACACTGCGTGGCGGACAGAAATATGGGGGCAGTACACGACGGACAGATTGCCATCTGTCGAAGAGTATTTCCTTGGTGATCGTTATGCTTTGCGCGGATATCGGTTTGACGAAGTGGACGGTGATTCCGGGATTTCCGCGACTTTCGAAGTGTCTCACTCCTACTTTCCGAGCTCGCAAAGCATTCATCGCTTAACGCCATTTGTCTTTTTCGACGTGGGTTACATCTCGAACAACGACCCTGCGAGTTTTGAAGTTGATAATGCTACACTGGCCTCAACAGGTCTGGGTTTGGACATTGAGTTTAAGCGAAACCTATTCCTGTCCGGATATGTCGGTGTCCCTTTGAGAGACGGCCCTTTGACCGACTCTGGCGATCCTGGCGCGTATCTTGCTCTGACAACAAGTTGGTGAGGATGTTATGAAACGGAACCGCATTGCTTTGCTTGCAGCAGCTTGTTTGTTTGCAGAACTGGCCGCTACGCAGGTCGTCGCGCAGGGAAATCATTTCGGGTGGTGCCGTGGCGTGGGGAATCCGCACCAGTCGAGCCAAGGGTGTGGCCAGGCCGGTGGGCAAGGGGTAGGCAATCAAATTACCGGCCCAACGCAGCCGGTGGCAAATCAGTTGCCACCAAGGGGAACGCCGCAAACGCCCACGTCCGTTGTTGTGCCTGTCCTTGCGCCGGGCGCGGTCCCGAACGCAATTCCCGGTCGGGTTCCTATCGCAACGCCAATAGCGGTTCCCGGTCAAGTTCCAACGCCGATCGTAGCACCAACCCTAGCTCCACCCTTGGTGCCAAATCCGACACCAAACCGGGTTCCGACAGCCGTTCCCAATCAGGTTCCGCCATTGGCTACCGGGCCAACTGCTGTGCCGCCGCAAGTTCCGACTGCGACTCCCAATCAAATTCCGATAGCTGTCCCTGGCCAGGTTCCGCCTCAGCCTGATGTGCCGCCCCTTGTGCCAACTGCAACACCAAACCAAATACCAGTCGCCGTTCCTGGTCAGGTCCCGCCTCAGCCTTCCGGTCAAACTGCTGTGCCACCGCTCGTCCCGACCGCGACTCCTAATCAGGTTCCCATAGCGGTTCCTGGCCAGGTTCCACAGTTGACACCAAGACCTATGGCAACTCACGTAGCCGTCCCAGGACATAAGAATCCACAAGGTGTCGTGACAATCATGCGCCCTAGGCCGAGGCCAACAACCGGTGCTGTTCAGCAACCTGGCTCAACACAAGTGACCCACTACTTAAGTCACCAAAGCAACTCAAAGAAACACGATCACGTCGCAGCGACACCGGGACGGCATGACCCGCACGACCTACCGAGATTCCGCAACGCGGCGGCCAAGGAAAACTGGGAATGTGTTGCCAGCGGATTCGGACAGCGCCGGTATGATGCTGGGCGAGGCGTATTGCTCAACAACGGAGCGTTGCGGCACCTCGGAAACGTGGACGCTATGGCACGAGATGTCCCTGCACGGCATCCAAAACACTCTGGATGCATTATCTCGGTTAAACGAAAGCAGCAGTAGCGCCAGTCTGGTAAAGGCACATCTAGAAACCTTAGAGGAATTCTTCCGAGTGGGAAGCTGGTTTCCAACCAAGGTTAAGTTGAAGAATAGACATCAACCGAAGGTGTCATCTCTCAGAAGGTTAATGAGGCATACAATATGCCTTTCTGATTGCTGTTTGGGCATCCGGCTCGAATCATCGGTTGCCTCAAAAAACCGATTGGGAATTCGCAAAAGAGCGAAACCTCTACGAGAAGGATTCCTCCATGAGTGCTAGATTGGTACTTTTGCTTGCTGCCGTCGGCCTCGTGCCAATTGCGTTATCATACGGTCTGATGCCCGGCAGTTCGATCCCAGTTTTGCTGGGATTTCCTGTGGAAGGGACGAACCAAACCCACGTGTTCCGAGCGATTATGGGTCTTTATCTGGCAAACGCTTTGTTTTGGTTAGCGGCTGTGGCGAAACCAGATTTACAACAACCGGCGCTTTGGGTTCTTTTTTTGTTTATGTCGGGACTGGCAGTTGGACGCATGCTAAGCATTCTTATCGATGGAGTTCCAAACGGGGTACTTCTATTTTTTCTTGCGGCTGAGATAGCTTTTGCAGCTCTGGCGGCGGTTTCCCTGAGAAAAGTACAATGAAACAGGAAGTGTTAAAGTGCTGAGGTTTTTCTTTGTTCTCTCGATGATTACAACCGCGTCGGTTTCGACCTCCGGTCTTGCACAATCGTCATCTGTTCAGACTGCGGTGGACAAAAACTTTTTAGAGCTTGAGACTGCCGTTGTCGAAGCGGGAGCTACTCCAATCGCATCGATAGATCACGCGCGTTTGGCCAAAGCTGAAGGCGTAGAAATGCCAGCATCACGTGTACTCATTTTCTCTGATCCAGAGATAAACACGCCCATTCTGGAAGAGAACGTACGAGCAGGTCTGGACCTTCCTTTTCGCGTTCTCTCATTCGATCAGGATGATCGCCCGCAGATCGCCTATACAGACTCTCAGTTTCTCAAAGTGCGGCATGGTCTGAATGACACCCAAGCGTTAAATACATTTGAGAGCAAGCTGCTCGAAGTTCTGAACGGCTTGGATGCAGCACCAGCGCCAACCAGCGAATTGTTTGCCGACTATGGGGTCATCGAACTGCGATCTCAGCGCAGCGTACCAGAGGCAGTCGAACGTCTCAGTACAGCCGTAATGGGGCAGGACGATACTGTCTGGTTTGGGGAAATCGATTTTGCAACGGAAGCTTCCCAACAGGGGGTGGCGCTGCCGGATACGGTTCTCTTGCTGTTCGGCGGACCAGCACCCGGTGGCGTGGCAATGGCGGGCTTTCCGGCAATTGGTTTGGATGCCTTTTGCCAAAAACTACTGGTTTATGCGAATGAAGAGGGCGGCTCCGTAGTCATTTTCAATGACATCGCTGCCTTGGCGGAGTTGCACTACGGTTCCTCTGCGGAGCCTCATCACGGTTTGAACAAACGACTTACCTCAACATTTCGCACTGCAATTGAGTAGCCGCTGGTTGGAAGTCACAATTTTTCTGAATTGCTATATTCCGTATTTGGCTGCCCATTCTGAGCTGGGTACACTGCTCAAATTGAATTCAAAAAATGCTCTATTTCCACTAGGGCTTTAGGCCAAGCAGGATCATACTCTGGCATCGTATTGTTTGCTGTCTCAAGGCCAACAAAGCGCGCATTCTCGATGCCGGAGGCGAATATCCTACCTTGTTCAACACTGTGCATCCTGTTTCGATTAGCGTGCATGACTAGAGCCGAACAGGTGATCCGCAGAAGTAAATCGGTTACGTCGACCCCTGCGACCAGTGGTCCAATCTTGAGCCAATCCTGATGGACCTCTATTGCATCGCAATCCAGCCTTCGGCAGGTATAATGCGAATATGACAAGAGATATTGAAGCTAGCGCTAAGACAATCGCTGATGCCCTGACCTCTGCCCAGCAGATATCTAAACTGTCTTCAGAGGCCGAACAGCTAACGCTGGATGAAGCATATTCGATTGCAAGTCGCGTCCGAGAGCTTCAGGGCAAAAAGAGAGTTGGCCGGAAGGTCGGCTTCACGAACCGCACGATTTGGCCTGTTTATGGTGTAGATCAACCCATTTGGGGACAGGTCTACGCAGATGGGCTGTTTTCGACTGATCAGCCGGTAAACTTGGCAAGGTATTCAGAACCGAGGATTGAACCAGAAATTGTAGTGGGCCTTAAACATGCACCAACAGCTGAAATGAACAATGAGCAGTTGGCAGGTTGCGTAGAGTGGGTTGCCCCTGGGTTTGAAATTGTTCAATCGATTTATCCCGACTGGAAATTCTCGGTCGAAGATTCAATCGCAGCACAAGGATTGCACGGCTGCCTTGTTCTCGGCGACAAAATCGCGGCGACGCAAGATGTTTTGACCGGCTTGGCTGAAGTGCCACTAGCATTGTTCAAGGGCGGTGAGGCCATCGAGTCCGGCAAAGGTGAAAACGCGCTTGGCGGCCCAATCGAAGTCCTGGCTCATCTTGTGTCTCTGCTCTCCGAAGCCGACCAGCTTCAGGGAGGCGAGCTCGTCACAACTGGCACATTGACAGACGCATGGCCAGTGTCCCCGGGAGAAGAATGGTCAGCTGGTTTTGGTGGCGTTATGGACACCGAGCTATCGGTACGATTTACATGAGTCTTTGGTAGAGTGGTGACGACGACTGCACCTAAGAAAAGTTACTCTCAATAGCTGGCCGCGATGGTCTTTCACTGATTTCATCAAATCTGGAATGCAAATAATACGATGCTATCCAAATCTGATTATATGATGTTTATCAGGCACCCTGCCTGGCTATGGATCAAGAAACACGCCAGGCATCTGTTGGTGACTTTCAAGGACGACGGGACACCTTGGTTTTCGAGTAAACTGTCCGCGCCGGCAATGAGCTCGTTGTCCGGACATTCCAAGCGGATCTCTGGTCTAACTGCTGGGCACAAGGAGAACCTGATCTGGCATCGCGATCAGGTGTTCAATCCTTGAGACACTGAAATCTATCCTTCGGCACCCGCATAAGGCGATTTACTTGTTCTCCTCCGCACTATTATCGTGAAACAGTGCAAACTTATGGGCAAATCGTGCAAACTTATGGGGTGCGTGAAGGTTTGTGCGCGTCCCTACACTAGATGTAGGTGTTCTCATAACGCTGCATTGTCTTCATTGAAGACATTCAGGAAATTCGGCTGTGTTCGCCCATAATTTTGCGCGGTATTTGCGCATAAGCTTGCACGATTTGCCCACAAATTTGCGCGGTTCGAAAAACGCTCTCAATTGATGGCAGCTGTCGCGCTCCTTCTTCAGCTTTAAAGGGCTATCTCTCAATCATAGGTGCATTCTGGGCGGCAAAATTCAACCCTTATCTGAAGGACGATGTTCGTCAGCGCTTGTGGTAGATTGCGGAACTGGAAACCAGTTTCTGAAGCCCAAATTCTGCGGAAGGCCGTGACGTGCATTCTATTCGATTTAGCCGAACGAGCCAAAAGCCTTCGTTTTCCTCGGCAACGGTTCTATGGCCGAATTACGGATTGGAATAGTGCTTTGCTGATGCCTGCTTAAGTTCTCGTGCGCGGTCAGGCGATCCACCCAAAAGCGTATCCCGCGGAGAGAGATCCCAAAATGGCAAGCAAAAGATAGAGCAAGAATGGCTTCAGTTTGAGAACCGGGGCGATGGCCATGGCGCCCCAGATACTGACCACACCACCTGAAACCAAAAAGGCCATGGCGGCACCTTTAGACATGCCGTTGTCAATTAGCCCACGCGTAAGTGGGAGCGCGGCGTAACCATCGATATAGGCTGGTGCACCAAAAAAAACCGCTGCGGGTATAGCCCACCATTGATCCTCTCCAACATAAGCCGCAAGTACCCCTGGGGTCAGTGCAGCATTCAACGCGTATTCGGCCGCAAAGGCAGGAATCAGGCAGATTAAGATAAGCCGTGCCGTTGCCCAGAATTGTTTTCTGAATGAATGCCGACGTGCTTGAGTTCTCCAAACCCATGGGTCGAAGGTTTGGTCATTGCAACGTCGCGCTGTGCTGAGTTGGCGTGCCAAACCATTGTTGCGAAGCGCGTACAATGACCAAGGTGCTTTGGCAAATAAGCTGGCAACTGCCCCTCCGAACACACCCAATCCGAACGCTGCGAGCGTTTTGCCAATTGCAAAGCTCAATCCCAGAGTGGCAGCGGTCGTTGCGAGCATCGCAGGGTCTGTGATCGGGGAT